>NZ_CABUHK010000072.1 GCF_902491285.1 uncultured Bacteroides sp.
GAGTACTCGGAAACCTACCATAGAAATATGACAAGGCGCTGGGTGCTTAGCCTACGTGTACACGACCGAGGAATCCGAGAAGCTGGAACTCCATGAACTGACGCGGGAACTGGGCGGCAATCTGGAGCTTGCCGTCCGGCGGCTGGCTGAAAGGAAAAGAGAGGAACAAAAACAAGTATCAACCCCTAAATGAACGAAGTTATGAGAAACAGACAATTGGTGAGGCTGGCGGTATGCCTGGTCGGCATGGCCGCCATGGTATTGCAAAGTTGTATGGAAGCAAACGGAACGGACTGTGACAGACTCTGCGGTTCGTGGAGCAGCGTGGAGGGTAAGCCTGACGTGCTGGTCTACAAGGAAGGCGGAGCCTATAAGGTGACGGTCTTTTCCCGCAGCGGAAAGACGCGTGTCCTGAAACCGCGGACCTACCTGCTGGTCGAGGAGAACGGCAACCTTTTCATCAACACCGGATACCGTATTGACGTGTCCTATAATGAAGCGACCGATGTGCTGACTTTTTCCCCTCACGGTGATTATGTACGTAATGAAAACAGACGATGAGAACGGGAGGCATATGGAAAAAGGCAAGCCTTGTTTGTACGGTGTTTCTGCTGGCAACCGTACAGTCAAGTGCTCAGTGGGTGGTTACCGATCCCGGAAACCTGGCCCAGGGTATCATCAACATGTCGGACAATATTGCGCATACCTCCAAGACGGCCACGAACACCGCGCAGAGCTTTTCCGAAACGGTCAAGATCTATGAGCAGTCAAAAAAATACTATGACGCCCTTAAATCCGTGAACAACCTGGTGAGGGACGCCCGCAAGGTGCGTGAAATCATCCTGATGGTGGGTGACGTGTCGGATATCTATGTCACCGGCTTCGGCAGGATGATGAAGGATGAGAATTTCTCGGCAAGGGAACTGGACGCCATCGCTTCCGGCTATACGAAACTTCTGGAGGAGAGCAACGGCGTATTGCAGGATCTGAAGCAGGTAATCGATGTCAGCACCCTCTCCATGACGGACAAGGACCGCATGGACGTGGTGGATGAGTGTTACCGTGACATGCGTCGTTACCGGAACCTTGTCAGTTATTATACGAACAGGAATATCGCCGTGAGCTACCTGCGTGCCAGGAAGAGGAACGACATGGACCGCGTAATGAGGCTCTATGGTGATGAAACCTCCAGATATTGGTAGCCTATGGTGTTGTTGTCGATAGATTTTGCCAGCCTCCATACGATACTGGAGAGTCTGTACAATGAGATGATGCCTCTTTGCGAGGACATGCTGGGTGTGGCGAAGGGCGTTGCGGGGCTGGGTGCCCTGTTTTATGTCGCCCTCCGCGTCTGGCAGTCGATGGCCCGTGCCGAGCCGGTGGACGTCTATCCGCTGCTTCGCCCTTTTGCGCTGGGTATCTGTATCCTGCTGTTTCCGACACTGGTGCTGGGAACGATGAACAGTATTTTAAGTCCCATTGTGCAGGGGACCCACAGGATGCTGGAAGGGCAGACACTGGACATGCAGCAATACAGGGCGCAGAAAGACCGGCTGGAGAGGGAGGCCATGATGCGCAATCCCGAAACCGCCTATCTGGTCAGTGATGAGGAGTTTGACCGCCAGCTGGACGAGCTCGGCTGGTCTCCGGGAGACGCCGCCACCCGTCTGGGAATGTATATGGAAGTGGGCATGTATAATCTGGAGAAGAGTATCCGTGACGCTTTCCGCAGCCTGCTGGAATTGCTCTTTGCAGCCGCTTCGTTGCTGATAGATACGGTACGGACCTTTTTCCTGGTGGTACTTTCCGTGCTGGGTCCGATAGCCTTCTCCATTTCGGTATGGGACGGCTTGCAGTCCACGCTCGGGCAGTGGTTCACAAGATATATATCGGTCTACCTGTGGCTTCCTGTCAGCGACCTGTTCAGTTGCATGCTTGCCAAGATACAGGTGCTTATGCTTCAGAACGATATTGCCGAACTGCAGGGAAATCCCGATTATTCACTGGACAATTCGAACTGCGTGTACATCATTTTCATGTTGATCGGGATTGTCGGTTATTTTACCGTTCCGACCGTTTCCGGCTGGATTGTCCAGGCGGGAGGTGGCGGCAACTATTCCCGCAATCTGAACCGTACGGCGACTAAAGCCGGTGGTTTCACTGCCGGTGCCGGCGGTGCGGCACTGGGTAATATCGGAGGGCGTATACGTGGAAAATAAACAATCAAAAACGATTCACAGATGGAATTCAAGTCATTGACCAATATTGAAAGCAGCTTCAGGCGTATCCGCCTGATGCTGGCAGCCTTTGTATGCTGCTGCACGCTCATTACCGGCTATTCGTTGTGGAGCTCCTACAGCTTTGCCGAGAAGCAGCGTGAAAAGATCTATGTGCTGGACGGCGGCAAGTCGCTGATGCTTGCGATCTCGCAGGACCTTTCGCAGAACCGTCCGGCGGAAGCCAGGGAGCACGTGAGGCGCTTCCATGAACTCTTCTTCAGTCTTTCGCCGCAGAAGGACGCCATCGAGCACAATATTCACCGGGCTCTGCTGCTGGCCGACAAGAGTGCCTACCATTATTATGTGGACCTTGCCGAAAAAGGGTATTACAACCGTCTGATTTCGGGTAACATCAACCAGGTTGTCCAGGTGGACAGCGTGTCTTGCGACTTCAACAGTTATCCCTATAAGGCGAGGACGTATGCCCGGCAGATGATCATCCGTGAGAGCAACGTGACGGAGCGCAGCCTGGTGACGGAGTGCCGGCTTCAGAATGCTGTCAGGTCGGATGACAATCCGAACGGGTTCATTATCGAGCATTTTACCATTACGGAAAACAGGGATTTAAGGAGTGCCGACCGATGAGAAGAAGAAAATACCCGTGGAAACAGGCGGATATCCTGATACACCGATACTGCCGCAGACTGACGACAGGGCAGCGGTTGGCTGTCATCGCCGTTGCATTTGCCCTGTTTATGGCAGGCTGCCTGTATATGATCCTCTCTTCCCTTTTAGGTTTCGGAGAACCGGGCGGGGGACTGAAAATTGAGCATATCCGTCCTTTGGATATAAAGCCGGAGAAAAATACAACCATTCACTTTAAAGACTATTATGATTATGGACATTCAGAAAATCAGGATACTGTTAGGCTTGTCTGCTGACAGACCTTTGAGTCCGGAGGAAAAACGCAGGCGTACCAGGTATATTGTCTATCCCGCCATGTGCCTGCTCTTTGCAGGTTCGTTATGGCTGATTTATTCGCCGTCGGAGAAGGAGAGGGCGGCGGAGGAGAAAGAGAAGGGATTCAATACGGATATTCCCTCCCCCGGACGGCAAAGGATGGACGGCAACAAGGTGGACGCTTATGAGCGTGAAGAGTTGGAAAAAAAGGATAAGTACCGTAAAAATGCATTTCAGGAGATGGCCTCGCTGTTCGGCAGTTCCGGTAAGGATACGGTGCACCTGCCTGAAGGCATGGCGGAATTACCGGTGGAAGAGGCGGATAACCCCTCTACAGGTTCCCATAATACTGTCCGTTCTTCTGCCGGTGCCTACCGTAACATGAACCGTACGCTGGATAATTTTTATACCCGTGCGGAGAACTCCGAAAGGAATGAACTGCTCCGACGTATCGAAGAGCTGGAGCATGAACGGCAGATGAAAAAGCCGTCGCAGGAGACTACGATGGAAGAGAAAATGGCGCTGATGGAGAAATCCTATGAACTGGCTGCCCGATACAACGGGAAACAGGCGGCGACGACTTCTCCGGCAATGGATAAAAGGCAGCGGACGGCTGTCAAACCGGTAAAACAGGTCCGGCATCAGGTGGTGTCTTCCCTGTCACAACCCGCGAGCAACGGGGAATCAGGAAACGGATTTGCGGGGGAAAGGAATGTAGGGTTCAATACTCCCGTGGGGAAAGTGCTGACTTCCGACAGGAATACCATTCCTGCCTGCGTACACGGTACACAGACCGTTTCGGACGGTCAGGCGCTGCGTATCCGCCTGCTGGAACCGATGGTGGTCGATGACCGGTTTATTCCTAAGGGGACGATCCTGACCGGCGGAGCCCGTATGGAAGGTGAACGGCTTGATGTCCTTGTTCAGGCGGTTGAATATAAAGGTACGGTTATTCCGGTAGAACTGGAGGTTTACGATGCGGACGGCCAGCGGGGAATACCGGTCCCCAACTCGATGGAGTATGATGCGGCACGTGAGATAGCGGCAAATATGGGAACCTCCATGAACGGCAGTATCAATATCTCTACGGATGCCGGGGCGCAGATCGCTTCGGACCTGGGAAAAGGAGTGATACAGGGCGTGTCGGGATATGTCGCTAAAAAGATGCGGACGGTGAAGGTCACTCTGAAAGCAGGACACAGGCTGTTGCTTCATTCTCCCGAACAGTGAGACACAAAAGCAGTAAAAGAAAATCGATCATTAACCAACCAATCAAGATGCAATCGGATATGAAAAAGATTCTGATGATGTTTTTTGCCCTGATGACGGGTGTGACGGCTGCCAGTGCGCAGTTGAGTAGCGGGGATTTTTTTGAGGGACTGAGCCGCAAGATCGGCTTTAGCCGGATGATAGCCCCGCACGGGCTGGAAATCACTTATGATAAAACGGTACATGTGATATTTCCTTCCCCGATCAAGTATGTGGACCTGGGGTCCACCAATCTGATAGCCGGAAAGGCGGATGCGGCGGAGAACGTGATTCGTGTGAAAGCTGCTAAAAAGCATTTCCGGGATGAGACGAACATGAGCGTGATCACTGAAGATGGAAATTTTTACACGTTCAATGTCAGATATGCGGATGAACCGCTCCTGCTGAACGTGGAGATGTGCGATTTCATCCATGACGGTGAAACGGTGAACCGTCCGAACAATGCCATGGAAATCTATTTGCAGGAACTGGGCAATGAGTCCCCGCGTCTGGTACGCCTGATTATGAAGTCCGTGCACAGGCAGGACAAAAGACGGGTCAGACATATCGGCTGTAAACGTTTCGGGGTCCAGTTCCTGCTTAGGGGGCTTTATACCCATAATGACCTGCTGTACTTTCATACACAGCTAAGGAATGAGACGAATGTCCCGTTTGATGTGGATTTCGTGACCTTCAAGATTGTCGACAAAAAGATCGTGAAACGTACCGCCATGCAGGAACAGGTGATCTATCCTTTGCGTGCCTGCAACTATGTGACCCGTGTGGATGGAAAGGCCTCGGAACGTACGGTGTTCGCGTTACCCAAATTTACGATACCGGAGGACAAGAAACTGGTGGTGGAGATGTATGAGAAACAGGGAGGACGCCACCAGATGTTTGAGGTGGATAATGAGGACCTTGTGCGTGCTGAACCCGTCAACGAATTGAAGGTACGATGAGAATGACCGGAAAATTTGTGTTGTTGCTTGCGGCTATGCTTGCCCTGTTTTTGGGGCAGGCGCAGGCCCAACGCTGCCTGCCGGGTATGAAAGGTGTGCAGCTAATGGCGGATATGGTTGACGGTTTTTATTGCGGGAAGGAACGTAATGATACGGGATTCGCTTTCGGACTTGCCGTTTCTACCTATGCTAAGGGAGGAAATAAATGGGTATCGGGTATTGAAATCATGCGGCGGTATTATCCCTACCGTAATACACGTATCCCTTTGAAACAGTATACTGCGGAAGGTGGCTACTATTACAATTTCTTTTCCGACCCGGGGAAAAATGTATTTCTGAATATCGGTGCTTCGGGATTGATGGGGTATGAAACTGTAAACGGTGGAAAGGGACTGCTCTTTGACGGTGCCGTCCTGAAAAAACATGAATCGTTCATTTATGGCGGTGCAGTGACACTGGAAGCGGAAACTTATCTTTCAGACAAGGTCGTCCTGTTACTGCGTCTTCGTGAACGTGTTCTTTGGGGGAGTGCCGCAAAGCACTTCCATACCCAATATGGCTTGGGCGTGAAATACATTTTATAATGACTAAATCCATACGAAAAATGAAAAAGATACTTGATCAGATAATGATATTGTGCTGCATGGCAGTCTCCTTGTTTTGTTTTGGATCTTGTAGTGATGACCTGGATATTCAGCAGGAATATCCGTTCACGGTAGAGGCGATGCCCGTAGCGGACAAGATAGCCGGCGGCCAGACGGTGGAAATCCGTCTGGAAATTACTGAAGAGGGCAATTTTTCCGGAACGCTTTATACTCTCCGCTATTTCCAGCCTGACGGGAACGGATTGTTGAAGCTGGAAGACGGTACGGTTCTGAAACCCAATGACCGCTATTTATTGAGTGAGAAGAAGTTCCGGTTGTATTACACTTCAAGGAGTACGAATGAGGCACAAACGATTGATTTGTACTTTGAAAATAACTGGCAGGATGTCTGGCAGCTGAGTTTCAGTTTCAATAACAGGAATGACGGGGCGGAGAAAACGGAAGGAGGAGCCCGTGTCCAGTAAATTGAGCAGGATGTTCTTGAACTGCAGTGACGAGAAATATACTCCGGGATACGGAGTGGCTCCCATCATCAAGTATCTGCCTGAGGGGAAGATTATATGGTGCCCTTTTGACACGTGCCACAGCGAGTTCGTGCTTCATCTGCAGGAAGCCGGATTTCAGGTAAAATACTCGCATATAAATACCGGACAGGATTTTTTTGCTTACGAGCCGGATTGTTGAGATATTATTGTATCTAATCCGCCTTTCAGCAGAAAAATGGATGTTTTTGAACGCTGCCTGCAACTGGACAAGCCGTTCGCCCTGCTGATGTCCAATTTTTGGCTCAACAGTGTCGGTCCGTGCCAGCTGTTCAAGGACAGGGAGCTTCAATTGCTGATGTTTGACAAACGCATCCAGTATGACAAAGGGGGAGGTGTCCCATTTGGCAGCAGCTATTATTGTCACCGTCTTTTGCCTAAACAAATCGTGTTTGAGGAACTGGCGGTCTGTCGGAATGATTACAGCCGTATGCATCGGGATGTGGATAACTTGAATCGGAATATTGCGGAAGAAGACGCCGGACTTTCCTTCGGCGTTGTTTGAAAGCACAAACGGAAAAATGGATTATGGGAAAAAACTTTTTTATTGTTCTTTCGATTTCCGCCTTTTCCGCCCGTGCCGGAAATCCGCCTTCCATGATTGACAAGGCGGAAGAGGGAGTTTGAACTTTTCTATATACCTTAGATTACATGCTATCGGAGCCGTGAACAGTATGCCATATTGCTCGCGGCTCTTTTATTATAGGGTTCTGCCCAGCAGTACTGACAAACGGTAGATATATTTGTTGTATTTTTTGAGACACTCCATATCTAGTGTTCCGTTATGGTAGGGACTGGATTTGTCCGTGTAGAAGAATACGTCCACTTTACTGCTGTTTCTTTGAATATCCACCCCTTCAACCGGTATTTCTTCCGGGTTGTCATATTCTTCCAGCGGTAATTCCTCAATTGAGTTCCATTTGTCCATTCCAAGCAGGTTCAGTTTCCGGTTGAACAGAACGAAACCTTTCCTGGAGTAATCAATTCTTATACCGTATGGACGGTCCAGATAGAAACTTTCAACGGCCTTTTGTGCATACAGGCTCGAATTATTATTTTCCATTTTGAGTATTGATATAAGTTTTCTCTTTCAATAAATGTCTGTAAAAGGGAAGCAAAGATACAAAAAATAGTTTCTGTGTAAATTTATAGACGGATGAATTTGAATTTAATAAAGTAGGGGAACTGGAAGAACGGTTGACTGTTTATGGGGAGATGCAGAGAGAGTATAGGGCAACCTGAATAAATTGGTGAATACGACAATTTTATCCGTTCTTTTTTTTAACTTTGTATTTCAATTAAACTGTGGGGTATGCCACAATAAAAACGATATAAGTAGTATGGCACGTGCTGGATTTATTGATCACCGGAGGGCGAAAGTTGAAGCTAAAAATGGCGATGCTTGTATCATCGGTTTTACGGGGGATTTGAACTGTCTGGTTAATGAACGTTTTGACAATGTATTGTCTGAATCTCAGGAAGAGGTATTTAACACACATTACGGTGTCCATATGGACACGGTGTGGGAATTTAACAGATACCTTGTAAAAAACAACTATAGCCATATTATCCGTTTCCAGTTGGGCCGGGAACAGGAACGAATGCGGACCGGGGTACGTATCGGGCAATTATATGAAGGGAAGAAAATGGATACCAAGACATTGACTACCAGATACGGTATTGATGTGGTCAATCGGTATTGTATTGAACAGGGACGGTATTCGGCGGGTTTTGATATATTGGCTAAGGTTGCCACTGCACTTGACTGTAAGATTGATTTTGTTACTAATAAATAAGTTTTATGTGTACTGTCAGATATCATTTTGCCTATGACGAGAACTATTCCATCATAGATATTGATAATGTATCTTCCGAGTACAGAAAAGAACATGATTTTCATTGTATCTCGTGCGGTGCGTTAATGACGGCCAGGTTAGGTAATGGGAAAGCACATCATTTTGCCCATAAAGATGGTGAATCATGCGGTTCGGAAACTTATCTTCATAAACTGGCAAAATTGATGTTGAAAAGAAAATTTGATAATTCGCAATCTTTTGGAATCGAATATACTTTGCGGGTCAAATGCTCCCGTAACCTGTCATGCCCGTTCTATCGAAAAGAAAGATGTCATGATATAATAATGGGAAAATATGATTTGAAGGAATATTATGATACCTGTATGGAAGAACAACAGGTGGGTAACTACCGTGCTGATTTGCTCTTGACAAAGAGTACCCGAAAAGATAGGATGCCAGTTTCTATTGAATTTTATGTGACTCACAGGTGTGCGGAAGCTAAAAGGAGTTCTGCCCTTAAAATAATAGAAATTCATATCCGGTCGGATAATGACATCAGGCGATTGATGGATTGTCCTGTCAGTGAAAATGAACAGGAAATAGTATTCTATGGATTTAAACGGGATTCTGTAAAAAGTGTTCTTTTAGATAAACGGCAACTGTTTCGCTTCCTGCTCTTTCGGAGCGGGAAAGCCTATGTCTCCAATTATGAGGATATGCCTGTATGCAATGAGGGGAGAAGAAACCGTAGTGCAATTCTCGAACTAAATATTGACGGGGATTATTGTAATTACGTCGGTGAACCGTCAATATATGATTATGGATTGATTAGGGCGCTACAGGAAGGTTTTGATATTAAAAATTGTCGCTTGTGCAAATTTCGCCGTTCTGGTTATGGGACAAGCATGAATCCGAATTTCTGTTGCTTGAGTAAAAAGTATGGTACCCCCAGATATCCGGAAGCTACCGAAGCAGGGCAGTGCAAATATTTTGTTTTGGATAATGATAAGATTACCAAACTAATCCCATCCATGCCACCGATGGAAAAACTATAACTTTGCCATGATAGTAGAAACAATGAGCTATGAAGAGATAGCAAGGGAATATGATAAGATTCATGATTCCATTTTCCCCCGTTCCAAGGAACGGATAGACTGCCAGGGTATGCGGCGGTATCTTCTTAAACATAAGAATGAAGAGAATGTATGGTTCAAGCTGTTGGATTATAAGGTAGACCATAACACTACGTTTTGTGTTCTTCCTTTTACACCCGGTTGGAAAGCATTCCAGCGATATGGCTGTCATCCTTATGTAAAAGTCTATTTGATTTATCTGACTAGCAAGGGGTATATGTTACTTGCTCGTGGTGGTGAGAAGGATGACGAATATGCATTCTTCACCTCGCACCTGTTTGACCGCTATCGGGAACGTGAATTGCGGGACCTTTCAATGGACAAGAGGGAGGTTATCAAGGAGTTTTTTAAACATAATGGAGATATTTGCAGCGTTCCTTTTCCTATTGAAAAATATCCCGACAATCAATTGGGTATTACTGGTAAAGGAGTGATTTTTATCCAAAAGATAACAGACAAAATCTGGCTTAATAAAACTTATATACGTAAGGACCAACTACAGGAAGGACAGTTTGAAGCTGCCATGTGTACTGAGGAGGGAATGGCATATGCGCTGGAACAAAGAAAGCGGATACAGGAACTCTTATTAAAGTATCCGTATCAGCACATGCATATTAATTATTTTTGAGTAGTCCGGTAATTTGGCCATTGTGAATGATTCTGTTTTACAGTTGCTTGCCGGACAATGGAAGGTCCGGCAAGTTCTGTTGATTTTTCATTCTATGATTCCATTTCAGTTGTTTTTCACCCGGTTCATCAGTTGCCCGGATATCTCATGCAGCTCCCTGCTGCGTTCCGGCTCCTGTTCCCGTGCAAAGGCGGTGATGCCTTGTGCCAGTTTCCAGAGTGTTGCCCCTCCTGTTATGCCGTCGTCGGGGTTGTTGTTCATCAGGAGCTTTTCGACTTCCCGCCCTTCGTTTTTCAGCAACGCGCCACGCTGTACCAGGGATTTAAGTTCCTTGTCAAAGTCCACGTCTATTTCCGACGCTCCCTGAATTTCGATGGCTTTCTGCATGATCGTGTCCTTGCTGTAGAGCCCTTTAGTCAAATCTTTGACTGCCGATACGGTTGTCTTGGTGTCCAGTTCATAAGTTCTTTGCGAGAGCGCAAGCGTATCCGGCAAGCGTCCTCCCAGATGAATCTGCCGCATGACCGATTCACGTACCATGCCGTTCAGGCAAGCTCCGTTGAGCAGGAACGAGCGCATGTCCACCGAACCGTTTCCGAAATCGGATGTGCTGAATCTTGCTCCCGCGAATATGATTACCGTCCCGTTTTTACGGGTGGGTATTTCAACCGGTGTAGGAAGAATCGTCTCGCACCATACTTTGGTGTCATTCATATAGGCGTCGGACACGACGGCTCCGTTGTTTGCCGCTTCCCTGATGAATGCGGTTAGTATGTCCACGGAGTTGAGCCGCCGGTACGAGTCTGAGAGT
Source organism: uncultured Bacteroides sp. (assembly GCF_902491285.1). Lineage (GTDB taxonomy): Bacteria > Bacteroidota > Bacteroidia > Bacteroidales > Bacteroidaceae > Bacteroides. Next base: position 10,902 of record NZ_CABUHK010000072.1, read on the forward strand.
ACACCCCTGATTTCCGTTCCTATCGCACGGATGAGCACGCGTGTACGCCCCGTCCATCCCGAATGTTCGTTGAGAATGGTTGCGCACAGCTGTTTCTGCCAGGCGTCTCCTGCGGAAAGCTCCCTGAGATATTTTGCCGGAATGCCCATTTTCTCGGAAATCTGGCTGATGGCATTTCCGTGCAGGTTGAAATTCCCTTCCGGCATGTTCATCTGTACCTGTTCCTCTGCCTGGAATGTGATAACCGGATGGCGGTCCTCATTACGCAGGTTCACTCCTATGGGTGCGATGAAGTCCTGCGCGATTTTTCCCTCTTCAAGCAGGCGGGTGATTGTAGCCATGACACCCTGCTGTTTTCCTTCGATCATTTTTTGAACCTTGTTTATGACTACCTGGTTCAATCCCTGCTGCTTCTGTACCGGTGCAGCGGCCGGCATTACTGTAACTTCCATAATTGCTGTATTTAATGGGTTAATAAATAAATTTGGCATACCGGTGGTATGCTTATAAGATATTGTATGTAATCATTTTTTATGCAGATGATCGTGTTTGGTATCATATTTTATGTCGTTATTACATCTTGAAAATGGCTTGTAAAGGCGGAGGGGAATCCGCCTTACGCTTCCTGCCACCCGCTGGCATCGTTTTTCGTATGATATAAGGGGATGCTGGAAGATTCCTGCCTGCCCGGTATTCCTCCATGTTCATTCTTTTTATCGTGGGTATGCCTGTCCATGCAAGCATGGGATTGACCTTCCAACCGTCCACGAAGTTTCCGGGATTCAGGCTGTCATGGCAGATGACTTCCCCTACGCATCCGTGTATGAGCATATTGCATACGGTCATCAGGCAGCAGGTCCGGTTGATATCCTCCCCTATGGGGTAGTTTCCCGGATTCCGTGCATGATAGGCCAGCAGCAGCCTTCCGCTTCCGCAGGTCGGATCACCCATCCTCTGTCCGGTCTTTTTTTCTTCCGTTTGGGTGCACAGCACCATGAGGTCGCAGATATGTACCGGAGTGAAGAATTGCCCCTGTGACTGCTGGGCACTTTTGGAAACCAGTGCCATATATAAATCCCCGAAAGGGTCATACCAGCTTGTATCATCCTTTATCCGGCTTGCCATGAGCCGTACCCACCCGGTGAGCATTTGCATAAATTTCATGTTCTGCTGCCGTTTGTACTTCCAGCTCTGCAGTGGGGGAGCACCGGGAGAAAACCCGTGGATGATATAGGTCAGGAAATCGTTGAATACATTGACGGGATCGAGTCCGTTTGTGTAGGAGAAATCCGTTATCAGTTTCTCAAGTGGACGGACCGGGGGAGGGGTTTCGTATTTTGCCATTGTTATTTCTTTTTATAGACGGTTATTGTACGGGTATCATCGCTGGTTATTATTTTCACGGGGGACTCTCCGAGAAAGGATATGTGTATTTCGGCTTTTGTATTGTTCCATTCCTGTTCCGTGAGTATTTCCCATTTCATGTGGTATCCCCATAGAACGAGTGAGTTGCTGTATATCCCGTCGAAGAGTTCCCCGTGAAGGATTCCGGTCAGCCTGTCCAGTTCCTCGCGTGAGTATAGGGTGAATCCTTCGGTCATGTAGAAGAACTCGCCGTCATGTTCCGGGTCGGGCTGCCTGTTGATGTGGTATTTGCTCCAGTTTCTGGTAGTATATCTGCCATACAGGGGTTCCGGTTCCGTATATTGCCACGCACGGACGAAGGCTGTGAAGTATACCTCCCCGTTGGCGCATTTTCCGGCATGTCCCCATGTCCTGAACAGCTTTTCCCTGATACCTGCCGGTCTTAAGGCGGCTCTCTTCGGATAAGTCCATATCCCTTCATGGACGTTATAGCCGACACCGTCCCCGCTTTCATAACAGAACGGGATGCTTCCGGAAAGGCAGATCTTGAAATGTCCGTCGCATATCTCTTCGATGTGTGCCGATTGAAACCAGTCACCGTTCCGGCAGGTATACTCGATAATGTCACCTGCTGCCGGTCCGATATTCTTTTCCCGTTCTTGCCGGATTATTGCAATGAGACGGTTTACCTTGTCCGTGTCACTTTGGTTTACCCGATATCCGTGGTAATGGAAACCGTTGAAGCATTGCAGGCTTTCCACTGTATAAAGGTCAGTAAATTCCATAGTGTTTTCGATTTTTACGGTATACTTCAATTTGTCGGGCCACCATGTCACAGAACTTCTGTCCGTTTTCACCCTCCCCTCTGAAATAGATGATCATGTTCCGGAGGTCCCGGTTGAAACAGTTCATCCATTTGTCGTAATAATGACTGCCCAGTGTCTTCCCGAAGGTCTCCTCGAAAAGGCGCAGGTTCAGCCCTTCTTCCCCGTGGTGGTTGTACTGCCACAGGAAGATGAGTAGCAGACGGTTATAGCAGAGTTCCATAGAATATGTTTTTTGATATTCCTTCCTGGGTTGCTCTTGCACAAAGGAGCTCCTCCCTTATCCAGATTCGGGTGTATTCTTCCAGATATCCCTTGTCTATGAGTTTTTGATAGGCTTCCCGGACATATTTGTAAGCGGGGGAGTCCCGGTCGGGCCCTTCCGGATATTTTTGAGTCGGTATGTTGATTTCTGAAGCCACCGTCATGAGATTTTCGGTAACAGTCCACGGTTTCCTTCTGAAAAGGTCGAATATCCGGTAGTATATGCTTGTTTCGTTTTGCTGCCGGTAAAATTCCAGCTCCTCTTCCTGCGTGAAACTGAATATGAAATCAAGCAGGGTGCACTTAATCAGATTGAATCTCCTGCTTTCCCTGAGTAACCGGATAAGCGTTCCGGTCAGGTGTGTGGCCTCACACTGTCCGGTTATCCATTCGTAATGTGAATAAAGCCTTGTATTCCCTTTGGTTATCCGGCATCCTTTTCCTTTTTTCTCCATCTCTGCCGTATATCCGTCCGTGGTGAATATTTCCGCGATTTCCTCATAAAGTTTCCTCTTCTTTCTGTATTCGTTCTTTTTCCCGTACACATATCCCCAGTCAAGCTCGATCTCTGCCCTGTAGATCAGATTTTTTTCATATTCCGGGTTTGTATATCCGAAAGCATGCGTTCTCCCGGTTATCGGTCCCAGTATGAATCCTTCCGGTGCATATAGTTGAAGTACATGCAGCAGTTCCGCCAGAAGGAAGTCCGGTTTCTTGCTCCTCCACCATTCTGCCTGCCGGTCTTCTTCCGCGTATGCCGGAAGAAGGGGTGAAAGTTGTACATATTCGGGGGTGTCCCGTATGATTTCCATTATCCGTAATATTGCCCCTGGTTTGTCTTCCAGTGTGAAAAGTGTCGTTTCCGTATCCGCATACAGTCTGTTCCGGGTTCTTTCATCTGTAATCATAGCCGATCATTTTTTAGTTATACATGAGCCTGTCGTGAGACGGGCATTTTTATTTCTTGTTGGATGCGTTGTCCGTTTGCCGGGGATTGCGGCAAGGCTTGACGGAAAAAAATACCGGAGCGTAGCGAGGATGATTTTTTTCCTGTCAACCAGCCCGCAGGGCTGCCTTGCGCATTCAGTCCGGCAAACGGCTATCTTTGCGGCAAGAAATGGAAATGCGTAATCCGTTTTGCTATTTCCGCATTTCCCGTTGGTGCTTTTCGGCTTTCCTTTGCAGCCTTCTTTCTGCCTCCTGTACATTTTCTTTTTTTATTTTGAGTTTGGCGACAGCCTTTTGGAGCATTTCGTCCGTCTGTTCGTCAAAAAAGAGGTTGTTCTGTTTTTGCCATGCGGTGTATTCCTTTATCCTCCGTTCCATCTTGGTGACCTGTGCCTTGGCTGCCGCCAGCGAGGAGAGGCAGGAGCCGAATGAATAGTCTTCACCGCTGTGCCTGTCATACAGGCAGTAGGTATGTGTAACATTCCCTTTGGGATATTGGCAGGTCAGTCTTGCCCTTCTCCACCGGACGACCCAGTCATATTTGTCCGCCACTTTCCGTGGCAGGTCATATCGGAAGAGCAGGACTTTGCCACCCTGCTCCGTAGTCCTGTAAAAGGAGATGATCACCCACAGCTCGATCTCCAGCTCTTCTTCCGCTTTTGCCATGTCCCTGGCATACTGCATCCATTCTTCCATGTTCCGGGAACTTTAAGTGTGTATCTGCCATCCTTTGAAGGGAGTCAGCTGTATGGCAAACGATTCATCCGGTGAACCGTGATAGAGCAGCCCTCCGACAATCCCTCTGCTGCCGTCCGGGTACCTTTGGGTGAACCCGAACGAATAGGGGGCCCAGTCGTGGTAGAGCTCTATCTCACACGGGCGGTCTGGATTCTTTTCCCATGCTTCAAGACGTTCCATGCAGTTCTGCAGTGAAGTGTCCTTGATTGATTCCGCATACTGTACTACCTGGTTGTAGTACTCCTGTTTGCACATGATTTTCATGATATTCCGTTTTAATTGGTTGATAATGTTTTTTCTTTCTGTCTGTTCCTGCCTGTATTCCTGACGGTTTTGTATTCAGTTTCCCAGCTGGTGGAGTCGCACCAGTCCCTGCACATTCCGCATACTTCGGTTGCATAGGAATAACGTACCTGTGAGTCTACGAACAGTCTGTCCCTGACGAATGGAAACGTAATGTCCAGGGGCAGGCTGATGTGGTAGCCGGAACCGTTGAAACTGTTGGCGACGGCTACGATGACATCCCCGTGGAAACGGATGGTTCTGAAATCTTTTCCGTTGTCGTTTGTGACAAGTTCATTGAACCCGGCATTGAAATAAATACGTAGTTCACCACCGTATGTGGCATTATCCACCAGTTCTTCAATTAGTGTGTCAAACTGTCCTTTCTTCAGTTTCAGGGCGCGCCTGACCTTGTAACAGGACATGGCTTTGGATTCTTTTCCGATACGTTCCTCTATTTTCGCACCGGGAGAGTAGTACATGTTGACGGCGGCGGAATTTTTTATGAGTTCTTCCGCCGGGTCGGTATCACTCCTGTTCAAGATGAGGTCCGTAATCTCTTCACGGTGTTCCTCGAATTCTTCCTGCCTTTTCTCTTCTGCCATCTTCTCTTTGATTTCCTCGAGTATTTTGAGCAGACTTTCCGCTTCCTGTTCAGCATAACATTCCATGACTGTTTCATATAGCCTCTCCATGTTATTGTTCCGGATGCACTGTTCCTGCAGGTCTTCGCGTTCGTCCAGATTCTCCCGGTAGTCCACATGATACAGGCTGACCGTTTCGGGAACATATTTTTTCCATGGCTCCGTATTATTCATAGCGTTTGCATTTAAGGAGGATTGCTTTTGCTTCAGCCGGTGTTTTCTCTCTTTTGACGGCTCTGAGCCTGTGCATAATGTGCAGGAACAGTTCCCGGTCATAAATCCTGTAGAAGAAGTTTTCTCCGGTTTCCTTGACAGTTCCGGTGAATGAGACGGAATCACGGCAGGGAGGAAACTGGAAGAGGCATCCGCTTGCTATTATGGTGTATCTCTTTTCCTCCACTTCATCCAGCAATGTTTCCATGTCGTCATGCCTGCCATATCCGGAGAAATACAGAAAATGATGTTTCCTCAGGCTGAGCAGTATGTTCGCCATGTCTTTTCTGGCCTTGCAGGTGTCCCCACCATCATTTCCTCCGGTTACCATGTTACAGATGAAACGTTCCCTGTTTTCCTTGTCGGTGAATGAATAGGGAATGGTGATAATCTCCTGCTTGTCCTTGCTTGTAATTCTCTCCGCTTTTCCTTTGGTGACTTTTCCCTTGAATGTGATGTTGTGGTAATGCTCGTTTATTTGCCGCTCCAGTTCGGCCTGCGGTGTCATGACCGGACGCAGTCCCCGGAAAAAACGTTTTCCGATGGTGAAACAGAACATGTACAGGCTGCCATGGTAGGGTTCGCCGAAAAAGAATGAATGGCGCTTCAGACGGACGGGAGGCAGTTCGTTCATACAGTTATAATAGTTCTCCTCTGTAATTTCACGGAAGGGTTGGCACAATGACTTGTCATGAATACGCGACCTCTTGTGTATGGCATTTCTTGTTACCGCAACTAGAAAAGGATTGTTTTCCTGTTTCTTGAGTTCCTCCAGTGTGCTGCCGTAGTAGTCACAGTGTATGCCGTCCGACATGGATGTGACGCAGCTTCCTCGGAAACAACGGGAGTCAATGACAAATTTCAGATGTTCTTTTTTCATGGTCAGATATTTTGGAGGTTTAAGATTCTCTTTGCCGCAGACACCGCATTCGGATTGAGTTGTCGTTGCCATGCCCTGTTTCTGGGTGACCAGTGGAAACCGGATGATTTGAGTTCCCTGCGTTTGCTCTCTTCCGGTATTTTGTTGAAGAGGATTTGCAGACGACTTTCCTGATAGTTCCAAACGAGGGTTCCACCTTCAAACGTAACTTCCCTGTTTTCCAGCTCTTGGGTTTCCTTTAACTTGTCCCGCATGCGACTGGCAGTTTCAGCCAGCTGGAAGAACCGGTGGCGTGGTGTGATGACAGGCTTCTTTATGCCGGCATTATATTCGGAGATGAAGTCGATTGCCTTCTGTACGATTTCCACGTCGCCATGGCCGGCAAATGTGCTGACCTTGTTGAAGATGCTGCTGACGAAGAGTGCCCGGTTGTATCCTCTGGCTTTTCCCGTATCAATCTCATGGATCGTGTTTGCGCTGCTTGCAATGTCACGTTTCAGCCTGCGCCATGTTTCCTCCCGTTTTTCTTCTTCGGGCCTGTCTTTTTCCGTGAGCAGTTGCATGGTTTTCAGAAATTTCTCACGCCATTTCAGGAATTCGTCGTATCTGTTCTGATAGGCATTTTGTGCCTTTTCATTCCTTTGGAAATTGAATCCGCCCCGTCCTGTCACCATCGGGTTTGCACAGCGTGAGAGGCTGTGGAATAAAACGGATATTTTACTTTTGTAAGTATTGATGTAATCCTGTTTTTTTGCTTCCGGTATTTTTTTCAGGTCTTCATGAAGCTGCTTTTCATATCCCATGATGTCCGTTTCAGCCCTTGTTTCCGGATCATGAGAGTTCCATCGGTAGGCATTGACGGCGATTTCTTCCAGTTTTTCCAGATAGCCGGGATACTTGAATTCTGTTACTTCCCAGTTTTTGAAGTCAGAAGCACATACTTCCTTCTCTTCACCGTTTTCCGTGTAGGTATGGATATACATATACATACCTTTGCTTTTCTTGCGGAAATGGAAGGTAACCGCATCTTTGTCCGTTCCGATCCGCCGGATGGATTCTACACGGTGCGCATTTGTTTTTGTGAGTGGAATGATTGTCGGGTTACCACTGCTACTTTCTACGAGGTTCATTACTCGTTCTTCGTGAACCTGCATTTCGGTCATTTCAGCCATACTTTAATCATTTAAAATTATACATAACCGGCTCCGTGGAGCCAGTATTTCGATTTCTTACTTGCCGGGTTGTTCGTGTCCGGGATTGTGCAAGGCTTGGCAGGAAAAAATACCGGAGCGTAGCGAGGATGATTTTTTGCTCGCCAACCAGCCCATAGGGCTGCCTTGGGCAATCCGCAGGACACGGACTATTTTTGCAGGTAAGAAGTTGAAATATAATAAGATATTAATAGGGAAAATAGAGTGTAGGCTTACCAGATAATATTATATTTGTTTTCATACATATATCAAGCTTTCGAGGGATTTGAACGGCGAAACGGACTTTTTTGAAGGAAAGGGTAAAGATTAGGCATAGACAGATTAAAGAAGGGTGAATGGATCTTATCCCTGTCGTCCCACCAAGAAACTGTCCCAGTAGCGCGTCCCACTTAGGAACATCCCAGTAGATGTGCATAGGCAAACTCAGCAAAGGATAATAGGGATGTGGTGAAGTTTTTTTTATTGTTTGTATAAGGATTATTTAATTCTACATTCTTGATAATGTCATGCAGTAGTTTGATGACGAATTCGATTATTGGGGAGCTGCAAATCATAAGAGGCACTCACCGACTATGTCGTGGCTCTGTTTATCGGCATGATGAATGTCTTGACAGTTCCGTTAGGTGGTGAAGGTGGAACTTCTAACGATTTGCCGTGAGGACGGAAAGAGGATGAAATGGAACTGCTCCTTCCTTGATGCCTGATGCCGTAAATACTACACTACGCTCGCAAAGTTCTCTATAAGCCGACTGTACCGAGAGAAGAAAGCGTTTCAACTTGCCATTCGTTGCCATCGCCTTTTGGTTCTCGCTGTTCAGTTTGTTTTCTTGAGCGTTCCACAACTTAGGATCGCACGAGAACTTGTAACTAAATTGGGCAATTGTTTGCTCATATGTTACTCATTTCATTATCGGAGCTTGTTTCGATTTGTACAATTTGCTCTTTTTCAGGTAGAGTAACACCTTGAATTTGCTTGTTTGCATATGCCTCTTTTTATGGACAAAGTTACCTGTTGTTGAACTGATCTTCACTATGCAAAACATTGTATTACAAAGAATAAGCACTGCAATGACAGAAAGATGAGTCGCCGAATACTCTTCTATCAGTTATTTTCTCCTACCTCATTACCATTCAGGAAAATAGATTAACAATCTGATAACAGAACTTCTGCTCAAATTCACATTCTCTGCACTTTGTTTCCCTTGCGTAAAGTGCTGATATATAACGTAAATCCTACTCATCCCCATTTGTTTTCCCTCCACCTCTCTCTAATTTCCTTTTCTCGAGTAGTTCCTGATGAGAAATAGGAAAACAAAAGGATTCTTAGAATTAGGATTAAAATTGAGTATGCTAGCAGCGGTATAAAAATATGCTGTATTGTCAAAGAACGGTTCGGATACCATAAATTCTGCTTCGAAAATATGGTGATTATTATTACATGTGGATTACATTATTTTAGAATCAGCCATAAAATAAACCATGTAGCAATTAATCTATATAATGTTTACTGATATTAATTCTTTAATATTTGCACAGTTATTTTTTTTTTCCGAATATTGTCCCATGTTAGTTGAATGAATATATTAAGAAGTTTAATTTTGAGAACTAAATTCAGTTTATGACTCTCAATGATCAGAAACGCATAATAGATTTATGGGTACAATTTTGGGGTGGAAATGAAATGGCATTTTCTCAATTGTACTGTTTATGCTTTGATGATTTATTAGCTTATGGTCGTAGAGTGGGGGGAGATAATGAGATGGTAGAAGACTTGATTCAAGACCTGTTTCTGAAACTTTATCAGAAAAAGATAATTCTTGAAGATAATACAAAGTTACGTTCCTTCCTATTTCGTGCATTAAAGAATTTGATTTATAATCAATTACTTCGTAATGCGAAACTTCAATCATTGCCGGATTATGACTTTGCATTTGATTTGGATTATACAATTGATGAGCAATTGTCTTGGATGCATGACCAAGGGCTGTCAGATGAGGTTCATCATATATTGAAAGGACTTACCGGACGTCAGAAAGAAATAATCTATCTTCGCTTTATCCATGAGATGAGTTTTGAAGAAATCTCAGAAATAATGAAAATTAATATCCAGTCTGCCCGAAATCTATTGTTCCGTTCTATGGAAAAGATTAGGAAAGAATCTTCATCCGCTACTATTTTATTTCTTATTAATGTGCTTTCTATATAATTGTATAGTAACTTGTTATAGCATACTTCTTTCATTTTTACTTATCCCGTCTGTCTTTTTTTTGATTTTTTTTTCTCCTGATGAGTATAAATTCATCTGCTCGTTTGTCATCATAGAAAATAAGGCAGAAAATGGCTCAATATACATTTAGAGATATAGAAGAATTTTTGTTGGATGATGATTTCTTCCAATGGGCAAGATATGGTTTTTCTGATAATGGGTTTGATATTAAATCCTATAAGATTCAGCATCCCGGTTGTGAAGAAAAGATAGAATTGGCTATTGCGGTGATTCAAAATATGAAAGTGGTTGAAGATAGCAGACCTGTATCTGAGGAATATAAGATGCAAAGTTTTGCCAGAATGATGGATAGGCTTCAACATGAATCTTCGCAACCGGTACAGCTTCACAAAAAAACATTACCTTATCGGAGAGTAATGGCTTATGTGGCAAGTGTGGCAGCCTTACTATTCATCTGTTTGGGGACTTATTATATTCTATCCAAATCCAATTTGCAGAAAACTACAGATGTTACAGCCAATATTATAGACTCTTTAGGTCATTCAGGGCAAATACAGATTATTTTGGATGGTAAACAGGCCGTTGGTTTGGACAAGAATAATGCTGAAATCCGGGTAGGTGAGGACGGTACAGTTACAGTGGACGAACAATTGGTAGCTGCTTCCAGAGGAGAAAAGATATCGGTGAATCAGATAATGGTACCTTATGGGAAGCGTTCTAAAATAATCCTTCCGGATGGTTCTTTATTGTGGATTAATTCCGGTTCATGCATATCTTATGCTTCGGACTTTCCGGAGAATAGAAAGTTGAATGTACAAGGAGAAGTATATTTGGACGTTCGTAAAGATGCTAAGCACCCTTTTGTCGTGAAGACGAATCGTTTAGAAGTTACCGTGCTGGGAACATCATTCAATGTAACCGATTATGTAAAAGATACGGAGACAGCAGTGGTACTTGTTCAGGGAAGTGTAGATGTGACAGTAGACAATAAAGAGAAAAAGCGCTTGCTCCCTAATCAACGTCTTTCAAAAGACAACGGTGCAGTAAAAGTGAATGAAGTGGACGTATACAACTATATTTGTTGGAAAGACGATGCTATGAATTTCGATGGACAGAGACTTTCTGATGTGCTGAAATCACTGTCGAGATATTATGATACAAAAATAGAAATATCAGGAAGTTTGAAAGATGAAAAATATTATGGTAGTCTTGATTTGAATTGTACACTTGACGAAGTATTGGAGGCCATCTCATTGACTACGCCATTAAATATAACTAGGCGAGGGGATGTAATATACATCATGCCTTGAGAAACTCAAATGAAGTATAACCTTTAAAAAGAAAGAAATGAAAAATATACCACCTTAAAATAAAACAGAAAAAACCGGATAATATCTGCGAAATATCATCCGGTTCACATTAGAATTAAAAATAACTCAGCAAAGTTATAAATCTAACAATACAAAAATATGAAAAATAACTCTCAGACAAGGAATAAAAGTAAATATTTAACCAATATTGGTTTTCGATTTTTACTTTTATGCATTCTTTTAACGTCCCATTTGCCAAAGATCTCGGCAGAAGACGGGTTTATGCTACTTCAATCCACGGATGTAACGTTAAATCTGACAAATGTCTCTTTGGAAACCCTGTTTAAAACACTGGAAAAGAAAAGTAATTATGTCTTCTTCTTTAAAGAAGATGTCTTGCAGAAAAATGAAAAAGTAACAGTCAAAGCACAAAACGAGTCGGTTGTGTCTATTTTGAATAGAATATTACCCCCTAAACAACTGACATATACAGTAAAAGGGAGACAAGTGATTATTGTCCGCCTTCCCCAAAAAGAAGAAAAGAAAGCAGAAGTACCGGTAGAAATCAAAGAATATACTGTAAAAGGAACAGTGGTTGATGCCAGTGGACAGCCGTTGCCGGGTGTAAATATTACGGTACAGGGAACGACCAATGGTGTTACCACAGATCTGTCCGGTGGATTTACGTTACGGATAAGAGATGGTAAGCGTGCCTTACTTGTTGCTTCTTATATAGGTTTTAGCACAAGAAAAGTCTGGGTATCCGGTGAAACTAATTCTTTGAAAATAATGCTTGAAGAAAGTTCGGCGTCTTTGAATGAAGTCGTGGTAGTAGGATATGGTACACAGAAAAAGCTGAATCTGACAGGAGCCGTGACAACTGCTTCCGGTGAAATCCTTGAAAACCGCCCTATCGCTAATATTGCTCAGGGTTTGCAGGGAATGGTTCCCAATCTGAATATTACTTTCAATAGCGGTCAACCAAACGAAGCAGCCAAGATTAATATTCGCGGAAATACCTCTTTGAATGGCGGGAATGCTTTGATTTTGATCGATGGAGTGGAAATCTCCGACCTGTCATTGATTAATCCTCAAGATGTGGAGAGTGTGTCAGTGTTGAAAGATGCTTCTGCCGCTGCTGTTTATGGTGCACGTGCTGCCTTCGGTGTGATGCTTGTCACTACAAAGAAAGGAAATCGTAATCAGAAAACGCGGGTGACCTATAATAATAACCTTTCATGGAGTTCACCGGCCCGTTTACCGGAAATGCCCCGTTCGGATGTATGGGCGCGTATGTGGAATAAGGCATACGAGTATGATACTCCGGGTGGATATTACTTTAACGAGAAGTTTATGGAGAAACTTGATGCACATATTGCCGACCCGGAACACAATCCTGCAATCTTGGTCGATACCGAAGGCATTCAGAATTCAAATTATAGTCCTAGCAACCCGGGATGGGCCTATGTGGGCAACACCGATTGGTTATCTGAGTTCTATCAAAAGTCAGCTTTCATGCAGCAACATAATGTGAGCCTTTCGGGTGGAACCGAGCGTAACAATTACTATGCTTCTATTGGTTTCAAAGACCAGTCGGGTATTTTTCGCTACGGAAATGATTCTTATAAGCGCTTCAACTTGGCGTTCAGTTTCGATACTAAACTAACTAATTGGCTGGACGTGAGTTTTGTTACTCGCATGAGTAACATTAAGAATGATGAACCCTATATGGATAATGGTGGTAGCAGTGCTCAAACTTGGTATTATGAAGTATATCGCATGTATCCTACACTTTCCATCTTTTTGCCTAACGGTGATTTTGCCGGTATGTATCTCAATAGTGGTAATTATAACGTTATTGGCAAGATGGCTTTGGCCGGACGTAACAAGAAAGAGACTTGGGATCAATGGTACATAGGACGTTTTGATTTACATCCATTGAAAGGACTTTCTATTAAGGGCGATTACTCTTGGAATCGTTATTCTACCGTTCAGAAGTTCCACCGTAAAGAGATTAAGCAAACTTTTCCTGAAGGCGGTCCTGAATGGATTATAGAGACTCCAAACTATGTGAGAAACTATAATTCGAACAACATTTACCACGCTATCAATGTATGGGCCGAGTATAAAACGTCGTTCAATGACGTCCATAACATTTCGGTAATGGGTGGTTATAACCAAGAGGAGAAGAGTTATGCTAATACCTCATATACCATGACTGACTTGTATGATAACGAGTTGCCTATTTCCGACTTGGCCATCAACTACAAAGACAATGCTGAAGGTGCAGACATTTGGCGTGTACAGGGGGCTTTCTTTCGTTTGAATTACGATTATCGTTCCAAATATCTACTTGAGGTAAATGGTCGTTATGACGGCTCTTCTAAATATGCCAAAGACGACCGTTGGGCATTCTTTCCCTCAGCTTCTATCGGTTGGCGTATTTCGGAAGAAAAATTCTTCGAACCACTTTCCAAAGTAGTAGACAATTTGAAACTTCGTGCCTCTGTTGGTGCTTTGGGTAATCAGATAACTAACGGCTATCATGACTATATGTCTATTCTTTCAGGTAAAGTGTTGACCAACTATATGATGGATGGCAAAATGGTCAATGCGTTGAATATACCTTCTTTGCCTAGTGTAGTGACTTGGGAGAAGGTTGTGACGAAAGACTTGGGTTTGGACTGGTCATTGTTCAACAATCGTTTGATGGGTACATTCGATTTCTATGTACGTGATACCAAAGATATGGTACGTTCGGTTACACTGCCTGCCGTATTGGGTACTTCGGGTGGTAAAGAGAATATTGCTGATATGCGTACCACTGGTTGGGAGTTGGAATTGACATGGAAAGATCGTATTAAGAATGTGTTAGGAAGTCCTATGGACTATTCGCTTACCGTAGGTTTGTCCGATTACCAAGCTGAGATAACCAAATACGATAACCCCAACGGTTCGTTGGCTGGTGGTATGTATTATGAAGGACAGAAACTGGGTGAAATCTGGGGGTATGTGACTGATGGTTATATTATGGACGATTTTGAAGCAGCCAAAATGAACTATGTACAGAAATACATTTCTTCTAAGTGGTATCCGGGCGATATTCGTTACAAAGACTTAAATGGTGATGGCATGATAGATCAAGGTAATCGTACATTGGCTAATCCGGGTGACCAAAAGGTGATAGGTAACTCTACTCCTCGATATCGTTTTAATTTGCAAGGAGGTATTGGTTGGCGTGGTTTCGATATCCGTGCTATTTTCGAAGGGGTGGGTAAACGCGATATGTGGACAAGTAGTGATATCTTTTGGGGATTCTCTAGAGGTATTTATAACTCTTGTGTAACCCAATACCATATCGATAATATTTGGACCTATGAGAATCCTACAGCTTACTATCCTCGTTTGAATGCTAATGGCAATAAACGTAGTAAGCAGATTCAAACTAAATACTTACAAAATGCGGCATATATCCGCTTGAAAGATATTACTTTGAGCTATACTATACCCAAGAGTTGGTTGGCCAAGATGAAAATGGAGCAGGTACGTATCTATGTAAGTGGTATGAATTTGTGGGAGAAGACTGGTTTGCCCCCATTTATGACTCCTGATATTGTAGATCAAATAACTGATAATAGCTTGTCTAGCGAGAACAGTGGTAAAGAATATGCATTTATGAGAAGTTATTCATTCGGTATTAATATAACATTTTAAAAATAGATAGGTATTATGAAAAAATATATATTTTCATGTATTTGCATTTTGTGCTTGTCACTGTCTGGATGTGATTACTTGGATACTGAACCGGGTGACGCAATTTCTAGTGATCGTTTCTGGGAGACTTCTAATGCTGCCGCATTAGAGCAATATTGCAATCTTTATTATCCTAAACTCATCAAGGGACATGGTGATCCTTTGTCTTGGAATATTGGAAATATGATTATGCAAGAGTATCAGTCTGATAACCTTTTAGCAGCTGGTGCTAGTAGTATTACATTTGGTCAAAACACTGTAATGACTAGTAGTACTGACTGGGATTGGTCTACGGTGAGAGGTTGTAATGCTTTTCTAGAGAATTATGAAAAGTCTCCCGCTTCGGATATTGATAAAAAGAAATTTGCCGGAGAAATCTTATTTTTCAAAGCTTTTGATTATTTCAATAAGGTGTGCCTTTTTGGTGAGGTGCCTTGGTATGACTCTACGTTGAATAAAGATAACCCCGAATTATATAAAGGACGTGATTCTCGTGATTTAGTGATGACCAATATTTTGGCTACCATTAATAAGGCTATTGAATTTTTACCTCGCAAGACTAAAGTTTATCGTGTGAGCCGCGATGCCGCTCTATTACTCAAAGCCCGTATCTGTCTTTATGAAGGTACTTGGCGTCGTTATCGTAATGTAGAGGGCGATGTAAAATTCCTCGAAGAGGCTTACAAAGCTTCTGGAGAGTTGATGGGGTATGGTTATGAATTGTATAAGGCATCGGGTACAGACGATAGCTATTTCGATCTTTTCATACAAGATAATTACAATGATAATTCGGAAGTAATTCTCTCGCGTGAGTATGACCCCGCACTCAATATGGGGCACAACGTGCCTAATAGTATTCCTAATAGCGAACAGGGTATGAGCCGTGACTGTTTCGAAGAATATTTGTGTGCTAATACAGGAAAACCCATATCTCTTTGTGGTTGTCACAATCCCAACATGGGGTATAATGCTGAGATGAAGAATCGCGACGGACGTCTGTTGCAAACAGTATGTTTGCCCGAATCTGGTAGTAAATATGCTCGTTTTTTATATCGTACTACTGGAGGTATGTTAAAAGGTGGAGCTCCTAATATATTTTCCATTCTTCCCAACTCGGATACTCGAACCTTCTACGCTGCATCTTGTACCGGATATTCGGTATGTAAGTTCTATAAGGCATCTGAGCATTATGTGGGTAATCACAAAGGTGGTATTGACGCTCCTGTTATGCGTTATGCTGAGGCCTTGTTGATTCGTGCTGAGGCTGGTGCTGAGTTGGGGAAAGATCCCGAATTGGATAAAACCATCAATCAGCTTCGTGCCCGTGTAGGATTTACTTTTAAGTTGGAAGCTGATCCGATAGCTGATCCGGATTTAATTGCTAAATATCCTAATGTGAAAGGTGATAACGCTAACTTGATTCGTGAAATCCGTCGCGAACGTCGCATTGAGTTGTTTGCCGAAGGTTATCGTTGGGACGACGTTTGTCGTTGGAATGTAGGCGAGGTCGTATTTAACCGTGTGCGTCGTGGTGCTAAGATGGACCCCAATTTGTACTCTGCCGATGAGATAAAGACTATTAAAGATCAAGTAGGATTCGATGCCGATGGTTTTATTACTCCCTATGCTAAGCGAGTTACTTATAGTATGAATTTTACGGCTAAAAATTACTTGTACAACATTCCGTTGGACGAAATATCATTGAACCCGAATCTACTTCCTCAGAATCCGGGTTGGAAATAAATCATTAGTGTCCCATTAAAATTGGGACGAATTAAAAATTAAATAAACTTGGCCCA
>NZ_CABUHK010000073.1 GCF_902491285.1 uncultured Bacteroides sp.
GGGATAAAACGACCTGCTACCATAGAGGAAACAACGATGAACAAGGGGATTCAAGATATTTATGAGGGTATGAGGGCAAAACTCAACAAAACTTTTTTCGGGAAACACTAAATTCAAGTTATAAGCCAAACAGTTGCTTGTTCAAATATGTCTATTTAAAACGCACGGAAGACATAAGAACATTCATTATATTTTCAGTTTCCTCTGCTGTGGAATACAAAGAAGCAATGCATGCCTTACCCGTTTCAGGGCTGAACAATATAGAGAACTGCCAGATTAACGATGGACGAGTTTCATATTTCACAGATTGCATACGCATAATGCTTCCATTTACCACTTCTTTATGTGTATCAAGAACTGAGAAATCGTAACCATCCAATTCTGCATCGCGCCATGACTCAACACACTCTTTGAAATATTCTTCACCCGTATTAGTATCATAAACCCCAATCACGGTTCCCCATATGCTATCACCAATTGCAAAAGTATGATACACATTATCAAGCGTATCCGTCTTTTCACAAAGGGCATTTTCAGGTGCACGGAAAACAACAGTACCATCACTATACTCACCATATTCCAAAGATACATCCAGCGGTGTAGAGACGCTACCCAAATAAACCAACAATAAAATCCCCCATAGAATTACAGGAGTTAATACTAAAGAGCCGACTATATACTTATCTCTGCCTAAAATTTTCCGTTCTTCTTTGGGAAACAAATCCGAAACTTGTTCTGACAAACAAAGATAGACAAACCAAATAACCCCCAAAATCAAAGCTCGTACAATCTGTGAAAGACTTCCTAAGCCATAATCATCATAATCACCCCCTAACAATTGTAAGACATTGGAAAGGAAAATCACGACCAGATAACTTTTCCCTAAGAAAACCGCATTCGAACGTTTATGAAGAAAAGCTAGTATAGTATAAATAGCCAATCCGGCAATTCCCAAAGTGTAAGCAATATCAATTAATGCTATAAAGTAGGTAAAGAAAGCCCCTAGCCCCGTATCATAAGCATCTAAGGAAAAACTAGCAATCGAAACAACAACAGTTATTGCTGCACCGAAACCTACAACAAAAAGAAAAAATGAAAGCCAGCCATGAACTTGCATGTCTTTTTGCGGTGTCAAAGGAGTAAGATTTTGTGTATTCATTGTTATATAGTCTTCAATTCAGTTACCAACCTGTTTCATTCCATCCGGCAGCGGAGTACCATTGCAACGACTGGCGATAAAAAGGATTCACCGCTTTCTCATTGGACGCACGAAATATATAAGTAGAAAGTCCGGCAGCACCACTCATAGAAAAGCTGCCAACATAGCTTGAATAATTATTTGGAGTCGTTTTCCAATAAGGAACAGCAGCGTCATAAGCAGATTTCCAAGCAGCATATTCATCAGATTCACTGCCTAAAGAACGTATTAGTCCATCAAAATCATAGTAATATCTAGTAGAATACCGGCAATCATAACAAAGTATATTTGATACAGCTATCGGTTGCTTGTCTTTAATATATTTCGGAATAATTTCATAAGTACTATTAGCCAACTGCTCCAACATGGAAGTATTGACAACAGAAACCGAGACTCCTGCAGTCCAAGGGTCGCCCAACTCCCAATCACGTGGCAAATCTCCGGTATAAAGATTCTCATCCGCATAAAATTCAAAATAAGCCTTTCCGATTCCCACCGCAGTTGCCGTGCTAGAAAGCATAGCCGGAATTACTTTTTGGTAAGGCGCGCCCGGCGCCGGTATCTCTGTCGGAGAACCTATAATATAATTTGCATACTCTTTCAACTCATAAAGAACTTCAACTGATTGCATAAAACATGCATCGAAAAGAATAAAATCTAAACGAGGAGCAACAGACAACACCTCACGTAAATCAGAAATATTCATCCTATAATCTTTTCCGCCCGTATCTTGTCCCCACCAGCGGGTTTTAGGATTTTCATATTCAAGCCAACCTTCTCCATGAGACCACAAAACCATCCCATAACTTTGAGCAGGATATTCTGAAAACGCTGTATTTATAACTTCCTTCATATTAGAAACATCCACAGAATTTCGTCCTTCATATGCAGCAATCACATCTTGCACAACATTACCTTTTTTGTCCTTTTTCAGCCTGACCAATTTCGGGGTTGAACTATTATCAATATAAACCAATAAATTATAGGATTTATCGTCTACACACTGCATGCCTTCAATCATCTCAGCCATATCCTCTGTTGCAAAAGCGCGAAGAGTATTATCACCTGCTATATAAACCAAAACCGTACGCAACTGCTCCCCTCTTTTCTCATCTTCATCATTATTACAAGCAGATAAAAAAGCTACCAGACATACAAACAGCGATAATATTTTAATATTTTTCATAATATCTTCATGTTTAACGTGACAAAGATAAAAAATAAGAGATGCCAAACTGCATCTCTTATCATATTAACAAATCAGTTATTATTCTTCCGGTTTCGTAAAGCGGAACTTTTCACCATCAATCCGCGATACCGTTATTCTATTGCTCCGCTTATATTTATTCAGGATTTTCGTTGCTTCCTTCTCCAGCTTCTTTTTGTTTTCGGAGAAGTAAATCATACAAGTACTATTCTGCTGCAATTGATTATCTTCTAAGAAATTCTTCAACTGATAACTATATAATTCACGATGAGCCAAGAATCCTTCCTTGCTAACTTTTGCGCTGTCCAATATCTGAATGTCCGTAAAATAGACTACTGAATCAGTGAATGAAGCAGAGATTCCAAAAGCATAAACAGGTTTAGAATGGTCTTTTTTCAAGGAAAAAGCGGAGCACATGGTAAACACAAGTGCGATGGCAAATAGTATTTTTACGTATTTCATATCATATAATTTTAATTGTGGCAAAGGTAACAAAAAAGAGGAAACAACCTCTATTTATCTTGAAGAAATAGCATTTCTTAGTCATAGATCCATAACAGGACGGGCTTCTTTGCTGCCTTGAGCAATATATCCACCTCTTTCATCACTTCATCGGAGATTACAGGACATCCCTGACTGATGCCCAACGGAAGATGCATCGGATAAACTTCCGTTTCAGGCATAGGAGAATAAGAATGCAGGACAACAGTACGCTTGAAAGCATTATCATTTGTCGCTTCCAATCCATGCAACTTGTAATGTACATTGATCCCCCACTTGCTGTACGAACGTATCCCTACTTTATACTTCCCCAAAGAAGAGCAGTAACTCCCTTCCACATTGCTGAAAACAGGTTTGGAAACCGTACTGTTCTTACCGTATCCATGCGCACACAGACTGGCATATTTGATAGAATCCCCCCTTCATATCCCATACAAAGAACCGCCTTCTTCCCGAATGCAGGCTGAAATCTACCAGGAAGCAGTAGTTCGTATTATATCCGTTTTTCGAACAATAAGCCTTTGCCGCCTGCGCTTTTTCACGCAAGCGCTGTTCGGTTTCAGCAGGTACGGCAGTTTTGGAGGCAGTACATCTCCCGTACGCCATCCACCCCACTCCCAGGAGAATAAAAACAGACAGGATTAAAATAAACTTCTTCATATAACCAGCATAGTATTAAGATAGAACCAACAGCGGACGGTTATCAAATAAAAAGTCGCATAAGTACATTCTTCCATAATGAAAAGTGCGACTTATGCGACTCAAATTCTTTTTCTTTCAGAAACTGATATTTCTTACTTATCCCAAGTAAGATTTGAGCAATTTACTACGATTACTTTGTCTAAGTCTTCTAATTGCTTTTTCTTTAATCTGACGAACGCGCTCACGTGTGAGGCCAAACTTATCGCCGATTTCTTCTAATGTCATTTCCTGTTGTCCGATACCAAAAAACATCTGAATGATTTCTTTTTCTCTATCGGTTAACGTAGAAAGAGCTCTATCAATTTCCCTCGCAAGAGACTCATTAACCAGAGAACGGTCCGCCATAGGCGAATCATCGTTCACCAACACATCCAGCAGGCTGTTGTCTTCTCCTTCCACAAAAGGCGCATCCACCGAAATATGACGGCCGGATACCTTCAGTGTATCAGAGATTTTATCAACAGGGATTTCCAGTTCGTCTGCCAACTCCTCGGGAGACGGACGCCGCTCGTTTTCCTGTTCGAACTTCGAGAAGGCTTTGCTGATTTTATTCAGCGAACCTACCTGGTTCAACGGGAGACGAACAATACGCGATTGCTCTGCCAATGCTTGCAGAATAGACTGACGAATCCACCATACAGCGTAGCTGATAAACTTGAATCCACGTGTTTCATCAAACTTTTCGGCAGCCTTTATCAGTCCTAAATTGCCTTCATTAATCAAGTCAGGCAAACTCAAACCCTGGTTCTGGTACTGTTTGGCCACAGATACGACGAAACGAAGATTGGCACGTGTCAGTTTTTCCAATGCCACACGGTCACCCTTACGAATGCGTTGAGCGAGTTCTACTTCTTCCTCGACAGTAATCAGGTCTTCACGGCCGATTTCCTGCAAATACTTGTCAAGAGAAGCGCTCTCTCTGTTAGTGATACTTTTGGTAATCTTTAGTTGTCTCATTCTTTAAAAACAGATTTGGAGTGCAAAGTTACGACAAATAATTTGTTAACATACAAAATTAAGTAACTTTTACACTAAATTTTTCTACTAATAAAACAAAAAGAGATGCCGACAAGTTGTCTATCGGCATCCTTTTTCTAATTCATTAGCTTATCCCGTATCTTGTTACCTTATTTTATACCTTATTCCTGAGTCAAATCAACTGCAAAGTATCCACGTTTACCGGAAGGGAATACACCTGTCAGGAACAATACCTGATTGGGTGACTTAACGGCAGCTTTCATTACTTCTTCAAGGTCGCTGACTTTACGCATCGGCTGGTCGTTAGCTTTCAGGATGATGAATCCTTTGCGAACGCCTGCATCCGACATCTTACCGGAGGAAACTCCCGTCACTTGCAGACCGTAGCCCAAATTCAATTGTTTTTTCAAATCATCCGGCAACTCTTTGAAAGCAGCTCCCAGGATTTCCATACCTGCGTCCTTCACAATCTTGGTAGTACCCTGTTCGTTCTTCAACGTTACTTCAACGGTCTTTTCCTTCTTGTCACGCATCAGTTTGACTTTCACTTTGTCACCGGGACGATGTTTAGCGAGTGCTTCCTGCAAGTCAGCCATATTAGATACTTTCTTATTATCCACACCGATAATTACGTCATCCACTTTGATATCAGCTCCTGCAGCAGAACCATTCTCTACGATTTCAGAAACCCATACTCCTTCTACAACACCCAGTTCTTTAGCTTTATCTGCCAGTGTCTTACCGGATTTATCAATCGGTTGACGGTCGTCCATCAAACTGCTACCGATAGAACCGCCACGGATACCGAGCAACGCACGCTGTACAGTTCCATATTGTTTCAAGTCGGCAATGACTTTCGTCATAATGCTGGTCGGGATAGCAAAACCATACCCTGCATATGCCCCTGTCGGAGAAGAAAGCACAGAGTTGATACCTACCAGTTCACCTCTGGCATTGACCAATGCGCCACCACTGTTACCCTGGTTGATAGCAGCATCCGTCTGGATGAAAGACTCTATACCACCATTATATACTCCCAACGAACGGGCTTTTGCACTTACGATACCGGCAGTTACAGTAGAATTCAGATTGAACGGGTTACCTACTGCCAATACCCACTCTCCTACTTTCAACGCTTCGGAGTCTCCGACCGGAATAGTCGGGAAATCATCCCCTTCAATTTTCACCAATGCAAGGTCAGTGCTGGGGTCGGTACCAATCACACGTCCTTTAAATTCACGGTTGTCATTCAGCTTCACACTGATTTCATCCGCACCTTCGATTACGTGGTTGTTCGTTACGATATAACCATCTTTTGAGATAATCACTCCCGAACCAAAACCAACACGGGGCTGAGATTGTACCTGACGCTGCTGTCCGCGTCCATCACCAAAGAAGAAATCAAAAATGTCCGGCGCTTGCTGAACCGTTCTTGTTTTAGCTTCTTGAGTAGACCTTATATGTACAACAGCATGAAGCGAATTTTCCGCAGCTTGAGTCAAATCGACAGGTTGGGCGTTTACCGCGTCAAAAGCAGCCAATTTGACATTGGGATTCTGCTTGAACATCTCATTAAAAGATGTCTCTGTAGCAGCCTCGTTAGATTGCAACAATTTGTAAGTTGTCAATCCTGCAACTCCTGAGCTAAGAAGAACGATAGCTCCTACTCCCAGAATGTTCTTTGTTGTCTGTTTCATGATTTATAATTCTTTAAAATGTTAATATTCGACATTGTTTTAACTTTTACGACGTTAAAATAATAACAAATATCGTTCACTTATTCTACTTGTCACACTTTTTTGTCCTCTTTTAACAGAGAATATTTAGGGCTTAACAGCGGTTAACGACAACAACTGACAAATTTACATTCGTTGTATGTCAGTTGTCATTAACACTCTGACATTCATTCAGTAAGACTATATTTTCATGACACCTATTCCGGGTAAATCATTCAGGGTGACTTTTCCCTTCACTACCTCTACCCCTCTAAAGCGGTCGTTAGAGATAAGCAGGTTGCCGTTCAGGTCGGCAGAATGCCTCAACTTCAGTTCATACGGGAAAAATCTCTTCTGTTTTGCATGTTTTCAAAGTTATGGTAAGACGATAAAAGGATTATTGCGGCAGATAATAAGGATTACGTTCCGTAGTATTCATACCTTTCTCCTTATTTATATATGGTAAGAAGCGGACAGCAAAAAGCAGGCGTCCCGTATTAAATCCATCGTAATTCTTATCGGCAGGCTCGAAACTGCTGATATGCACATCACCCAAAGCATGAATAAACCGCTTGTCTCCGAGATAGATGCCCACATGAGAAATTCCCTCCTTTCGCCCGGCAGTTGCTTTCCGACCGAAAAACACCAAATCTCCGCGCTGCACATTGGAGAAATCGGGCGCTATCTCGATACGCTCCCCCACATATGCTTGTTGCGATGCATCTCTCGGAATGATAATATCGTGCATAAAAAGCACCGTCCGAACCAAGCCGCTGCAATCCACCCCTTTCGAAGAAGTACCCGCCCAAAGATAAGGGAATCCCATCATAGTATATGCCGTCCCAATAATACTTTCAACGTCCTGTTTCAGTGACGCTCTCCATTTGCTTTCAGGTTGCGAGATAGATTTGGGGATATAGGCTTGCCGGCCGTCCGGATAAGACACTTTATAGAAATGCCCTTTATTTCCTTCCCACTTCAAGCGATTGCCTGCTACCACATCGGAGACTGTCTGCGATTTCCCGTCCGGTTTCTCGTAAGTGAATCCATGATGCGAAGTGACCACAATCTTTTCGGCACGGTTCCATTCATTATATTGTTCTTTAGACATAGGGGTGATTACCATACGGTGTACCCATCCGGTATAATCGTCCGGTGTCTGAATCTCGTACCAACCGGTATATTGAAGCACCTTGACCGGCATTCCTAATAATGCCTGCGTACTCATGCCGGAGGTAAACTTACCTTCTTCGCGCATATTGCAAACAGAAATATGTACTACCCCATAAGCGGAATCAGCAGGCATGGGACGTATTTCCTGAGCTTTCAGCCCCATTGCGGCCATCACCAGAAAACAGCAGAAAAAGAGGATATTTTTCTTCATCGAATCACGTTTTATAGATAGCAAAGGTAGAAATTATTTCTATTTGTGACACTTTCTTTGGCGAAAACAAAATAAATGACGTACTTTTGCAGTCTAAAGCAGTTGGCCGGTCTGTCGCGTGCACGTTTCGTGCAGGAGGAAAGTCCGGGCAACACAGAGCATCCTACTTCCTAACAGAAAGCTGTCCGCGAGGGTAGAGTAACGTAGAAGAAAATAACCGCCGCTCCTTTTGGGGAGAGGTAAGGGTGAGAAGGTGGGGTAAGAGCCCACCAGCCGCATGGTGACATGTCGGGCTGTACGTCTTAGGAGTTGTAAGGTCATGTAAACCGGCGTTATGAGAGTTGCTCGCTCCATGTCGGAGGGTAGACCGCTAAAGTGTCGTGGTGACACGCCACTCAGATAAATGACAGGCACCTTATTTATAATAAGGTACAGAACTCGGCTTACAGGCTGACTGCTTTTTCTTTTTTTAAACTCTGAGCCATGAAGAAGAAAATCACTGATATATGGAAATTCCTTACGTATGACATCTGGCGCATTACGGAAGGTGAAGTGACCAGGACTAAGTTCTCGCTCTACAATATCATTAAGACCATTTATCTCTGTATCAACCGTTTTACGAAAGACCGGATGGCAAATAAGGCATCGGCTCTGACATACAGTACCCTGCTTGCCATTGTCCCGATACTCGCTATCCTGTTCGCCATCGCACGCGGATTCGGGTTCGACAGTTTGATGGAACATCAATTGCGCAACGGGTTCGGGGGAAACATAGAAACCACGGAAGCCATCCTCTCCTTTGTAGATTCATATCTTTCACAGACCAAAGGTGGTCTGTTCATCGGAATCGGTTTGGTGATGTTGCTATGGACGGTTATCAATCTGGTCAGCAATATAGAAATCACATTCAACCGTATCTGGGAAGTGAAGAAAGCGCGTTCCATGTACCGCAAGATTACGGATTATTTCTCCATGTTCCTGTTGATGCCGATTCTGATTGTAGTCTCCGGCGGTCTTTCCATTTTCGTAGGTACCATGCTCAAGCAGATGGACGACTTCGTACTGCTGGCCCCTATCATGAAATTTGCGATACGCCTCATCCCTTTCGTCCTAACCTGGCTGATGTTCACAGGGCTGTATATCTTTATGCCGAACACAAAAGTGAAATTCAAACATGCATTTATCGCAGGAGTCCTGGCGGGAACCGCCTATCAGGTTTTTCAGTACCTATATATCAGCAGCCAGTTGGGAGTATCGAAGTACAATGCCATCTACGGTAGTTTCGCCGCCTTACCTTTGTTCCTTCTCTGGTTGCAAATATCCTGGACTATCTGCCTGTTCGGGGCGGAACTGACATATGCGGGACAGAATATCCAAAGTTTCAGCTTCGACCAAGATACGAGAAATATCAGCCGCCGTTACCGCGACTTTATCTCTATCCTGATTATGTCTCTTATAGCCAAACGATTCGAAAAGAACGAGCCGCCCTATACAGCTTCGGAAATATCGGAAGAACATAAGATACCGATCCGGCTCACCAATCAAGTGCTTTATCAATTGCAGGAGATAGCTTTGATTCATGAAGTCGTCACAGACACCAAAAGTGAGGAAATCGGCTATCAGCCGTCAATGGATATCAATCAACTGAACGTAGCTATTCTGCTCGACCGTCTGGACACCTATGGTTCGGAGAACTTCAAGATTGATAAAGACGAAGAATTCAGCGACGAATGGAAAGTGCTGACCGA
This sequence comes from uncultured Bacteroides sp., assembly GCF_902491285.1. Classification (GTDB taxonomy): domain Bacteria; phylum Bacteroidota; class Bacteroidia; order Bacteroidales; family Bacteroidaceae; genus Bacteroides. The sequence continues at coordinate 9,434 of NZ_CABUHK010000073.1, forward strand.
ATCCAGAGAGGAATATTATAAAAAGGCAAGTAAGGTATTACTGAAGGACTTATAAAAAAGTGATGCCTTAAATCATGGAAATGAACTTAAACACAATTATATTAAAAAAAAATGAAGAAACTACTACTCAGTGCTATTGCCCTATGCTTTGCAGGAGCAATCACGGCACAAGAATCTCCGCTATGGATGCGTCATTGCACGCTTTCTCCGGACGGTACTACCATTGCCTTTACTTACAAAGGAGACATCTACACCGTGCCGGCTACGGGCGGACGTGCAACACAAATCACCACTAATCCGGCTTTTGACACAGAACCGGTATGGAGTCCCGATGGCAAGCAGATCGCCTTTGCATCCGACCGTATGGGAAGTCTCGATGTTTTCGTTGTATCCAAAGACGGCGGAGTCCCCCAACGACTGACTACCCATTCCGGCAGTGAGAAACCCATTGCTTACAAAGACAATAAGCATATCTTATTCACAGCTAATATCACGCCCTCTACTGAAGATGCCGGATTTCCTTCCGGCCAGTTCCAGCAGGTATATGAAGTAGGCGTAACAGGCGGACGCCCTGTTATGTTCTCATCCATGCCGATGGAATGTATCTCTATCAATAAAGACGGAAGATTGCTCTATCAGGATAAGAAAGGATACGAGGACTACTGGCGCAAGCATCAGGTGTCCCCTATCGCCCGTGATGTCTGGATGTATACTCCGGGAAAGACACCCGTTTACCAGAAACAAACCACTTTCGGTGGTGAAGACCGCGAACCGGTATGGGCTCCCGACGGACAGTCATTCTATTACTTGAGTGAAGAAAAAGGCTCTTTCAATGTATTCCAACGTACTCCCGGAGCCGCTACCGCCAAACAGATTACTTTCCACACCAAGCATCCCGTCCGCTTTTTAAGCGTAGCTGCCGACGGCAAACTCTGCTACGGTTATAACGGTGAAATCTATACACTCGCTCCGGGTGGAAAACCGCAGAAAGTAAACGTTACTATCCTGTCGGACAAGAACGACAAAGACATCATCCGCCAAATCAGATCGAACGGCGCTACCGACATTGCCGTATCCCCTAAAGGAAAAGAGGTGGCATTCATCATGCGCGGCGACGTTTACGTTACTTCAATCGATTACAAGACAACGAAACAAATCACGAATACTCCCGACCAGGAACGCAACCTGAGCTTCTCTCCCGACGGACGGACGCTAGTCTATTCTTCTGAACGCAACGGACTTTGGCAACTCTATACTTCAACCATCGTGCGTAAAGACGAAAAACAATTCACTTATGCTACCGAACTGAAAGAGGAACGCCTGACAAAATCCAATGTTGCTTCTTTCGAACCACAATTCAGCCCTGACGGCAAGGAAATAGCATTCCTGGAAAACCGCACCGCTATCCGTGTCATCAACCTGAAAAGCAAGGCTGTACGCACCGTGATGGATGCCAAATACCAGTATTCCTATGCAGACGGCGACCAATGGTTCCAATGGAGCCCCGACAGTAAATGGATTCTTTCGGACTTCATTGGTATAGGCGGCTGGAACAATAAAGATGTCGTGTTGCTGAAAGCTGACGGTAAAGGTGAAATGGTCAACCTGACCGAAAGCGGATATGGCGACAGCAATGCCAAATGGGTACTCGGCGGAAAAGCAATGATATGGAACAGCGACCGTACCGGATACCGCAGCCATGGTAGCTGGGGAAGCGAAAGCGATGCTTATATCATGTTCTTCGACGTAGATGCCTACAACCGTTTTATGATGAGCAAGGAAGACCTCGCTTTACTTGAAGAAGCGGAAAAAGCCGAGAAAGCGGAGAAAGACAAAAAGGAAAAGGCGGAGAAAGAGAAGGCCGACAAGAAGAAAGATAAAAAAGGAACCAAGACGGAAGATAAGAAAGAAGATTCGGACAAGAAAGAGAAAGAAGAAGTAAAACCGCTGACTTTCGACCTCGAAAACCGCTTTGACCGTATCGTCCGCCTGACTGTAAATTCCTCCCGGCTCGGCGATGCCGTACTTACTCCGAAAGGTGACGCACTCTATTATCTTGCAGCATTTGAAGGCGGCTATGATTTATGGGAACATAAACTGAAAGAGAACAGTACTAAAATATTATTGAAAGGAGTTGGCGGTGGCGCATTGATACCCGACAAAGAAGGAAAGAACATCTTTATGTGCACAGGCGGACAACTGAAGAAAATCGAAATTGCCGGCAGCAAAATCACCCCGATTAGCTTTGAGGCTTTCTTCGATTACCGTCCTTATGAGGAACGTGCCTATATCTTCGACCACGTCTACCAGCAAGTAAACGACAAATTCTATGTTGCCGACCTTCAAGGTACCGACTGGAAAGGATACAAAGAAGCATACCAACGCTTCCTGCCTCATATCAATAACAATTATGACTTCGCCGAAATGCTGAGCGAAATGCTCGGAGAACTGAACGCTTCACATACCGGAGCCCGCTATGGAGCAGGAAGCAGTGCGCTACCTACCGCTGCCTTAGGTGTATTCTATGACGAATCATACGATGGCGCCGGACTGAAAATCAAAGAGATTATGGCTCAGAGTCCTTTCACTCAGAAAAAGACAGATGTAAAAGAAGGATGCATCATCGAAAAAGTGGACGGAAAGGTAATTGAAGCCAACGCAGATTATTTCCCGTTATTTGAAGGAAAAGTAGGACGCAAAGTCATACTTACCGTATATGACCCCGCTACCAAGAAACGTTTTGAAGAGACAGTGAAAGCCATCAGTTACGGGGCTCAAAGCGAACTGCTCTACAAACGTTGGGTAAAACGCTGTGCACAAAAAGTAGAAGAACTATCCGGCGGACGTATCGCCTACGTACACATCAAAGGAATGGATAGCCCGAGCTTCCGTAAGATGTATTCCGAACTGTTGGGACGTTACCGCAATAAAGAAGCAGTTATCGTGGATACTCGCCATAATGGCGGCGGATGGCTGCACGATGATGTAGTAACGCTGCTCAACGGAAAAGAATACCAGCGTTTCGTTCCACGCGGACAATACATCGGCAGCGACCCATTTAACAAATGGTTGAAACCGTCATGCATGTTGACTTGTGAAGACAATTACAGTAACGCGCACGGTACCCCATACGTATATAAGACATTAGGCATTGGTAAATTAATAGGTACTCCTGTCGCGGGAACCATGACTGCCGTATGGTGGGAACGGCAAATCGACCCGTCTATCGTATTCGGCATCCCGCAGGTAGGTTGTATGGATATGCAAGGAAAATATCTTGAGAACCAGACTTTACAACCCGACATCCTAGTCTACAATGAACCGGAAGCCAGTCTGAAAGGGGAAGACGCCCAGTTGAAAGCAGCAGTAGACCATCTGCTGAAAGAATTATCAAAGAAAAAATAAACAATAAAGGGCTGTGATCGAAAGTTTTTTCATCACAGCCCTCTCTTTTTTAATCTGAGAATCTATTTTTCAATCAGTAGCGATTATACGAAACCACTTTCTCTTTCGGCTTCCTCATCTTCTTACGCTTCTCTTTCACCGGATACCCTATCGCAATATCCAGCAATACACGTCGGGAAGCAGGAATCCCCGTCAGCCGCTTCATTTCCTTTTCATCAAACCAGCCCAGGATACACGATCCCAGCCCTTCACTTTCAGCAGCCAATGTGATATGAGCAGCAGCAATACCGATATCAATCAGCGGAAAATGCTTATCCTTCACTTTCCCGCCGAGTAAAGAAGTGATATTAGCCGATTCTTCCACAATCAGTATATGCACGGGAGCATCCTTGGCAAACTTATTCATTCCCAGCCCTGCCGCCGCTTTGCCAATCTTCAAAGCCAATTCGCGGTCGGTTATCACCACAAACTTCCACGGCTGCGCATTGCAGGCAGAAGGAGCCATACGCCCCGCCTCAATAATCCGTTCCAGCTTCTCCACTTCCACCGGGCGTTCTTTATCATACGCGCGGTCGCTCTGACGGGAAAGCACTAATTGCAGAAATTCACTATCTTCCATCTCACTTATATTGAATCATCCGACTGATATACTTGCCTATAATATCAAACTCGATATTCACCACACTTCCAATCTCAAATGTATGGAAATTAGTATGCTCATAAGTATAAGGAATGATAGCTACCTGGAAAGTGTCATCCGTAGGGTTACATACCGTCAGGCTGACACCATTCACAGTTACCGAACCTTTGTCCACAGTGATATATCCCCGTTTCGCCATTTCCTTGTCAAACGCATACCGGAAAGTGAAATACCAACTTCCTTCCGCATCCTTTATGTCAACGCAGGTTGCAGTCTGATCTACATGTCCCTGCACGATATGACCGTCCAGACGACCATTCATCATCATGCTGCGTTCCACATTCACCTTATCTCCCACTTTCAGCAAACCGAGGTTAGAACGTTCCAGTGTCTCTTTCATGGCAGTTACAGTGTATGTCTCGTCCGTCATACTCACCACCGTCAGACATACGCCGTTATGAGAAATACTCTGGTCGATTTTCAACTCATTCACAAACGAACACTTAAATGTAAAGTGTATATTCTCCTGGTCTTTCACCAGCGCTACCAAAGTAGCATATTCTTCTACGATTCCGGAAAACATAATGTTATTTACGATTTTACGATTTAAAATACTCTTTTTATAGGGTCCAAAGATACAAATAAGCTGGCAGGAAAGAAAAATAAGAGCATAAAAAAAGGGGCTTTTCACAAAGCTCCTTTTTCAGTTTTCAATAGGTATTAGTTTTTTTTAAGGTAAAAAGATTGTTTTCAGGATAACGGTGCAAATATAGGTGCTTTTACCGATACTATCCAAATTATAAAACATGTCATATAACATCTTTTTGAAAAATCTTTGGATTTATTATCATTTGAAGCAAGAACACCCGTAACTTGTCCGTTACAGTTGACAAATATAAGACAATTTTTTAAGGAGCCCTAATTTCTGTTTAAAAATATGCAAATATTTATTTCCCGGGATAGTGCTCTTCTGTCTTTCCACGGTGCTTTAAGACCTTTGCATCAATGAAAAAGACGATTTCTTCGGCGATATTGGTAATGTGGTCGCCGGAGCGTTCCAGCTTACGGAATACACTGACCAAATCGACGCAAGTAAGTGCTGCTTCCGGGTGCTCAATGATATAATTCGCCAAAATTCCGGTAGCTTCCGCATTGATTTCATCCAATAAATTATCTTTAGAAAATATCCCCGCTGCCAGTTCGATGCTCTCTTCGTTCAAGGCACGTTTCGCCAGTTCCAGCATAGACAATACCTCTGCCTGCATTTCCGCCATACGAAGGCGATTCAACAGTTCCGCGTCAAGTACCGGCTCCTTGCAACGAATCACAAAACGCGCGATTCCCTCTGCAAAATCACCCAAACGCTCCAGATTAGTATTGATTTTCAGCATCGCCAAAACAAAACGAAGGTCGATTGCCACCGGATTGTATAATGCGATAATATCTTCCACATCGCTGTCTATCTTCAACTCGAAAGCATTCACCCTGCGCTCACGAACCATAACTTGTTGAGCCAGTTCCTTGTCAAGTGTCAAGACAGCCTCTCCGGCACGGTCAAGCTGATTATACACCAACGTCCACATTTCATCAATTTCCTTCTTCAACAGGATGAGTTCCGATTCTATAAACTTTACCATAATCTATTATATATAAATGATTAATATTCTGTTAACTGCATTCCAGACATGGATGCATTAGCCAAAGCGGCCCGTTATATAATTCTGAGTAGCCTCTCTCTCCGGATTGGTGAATATCTTTTTCGTCTGGTCGAACTCCACCATTTCGCCCAGATAAAAGAAAGCAGTCTTGTCGCTCACGCGAGCCGCCTGCTGCATATTATGCGTGACGATAACAATCGTATAGTCCTTTTTCAGTTCATGAATCAGTTCCTCTACTTTTGCCGTAGAGATAGGGTCGAGCGCAGACGCAGGCTCGTCCATCAACAGTACCGAAGGAGACACCGCCATCGCGCGGGCAATGCAAAGACGCTGTTGCTGCCCGCCGGACAATGCATAAGCCGACTCCTTCAACTTATCTTTCACTTCATCCCAAAGCGCCGCTCCTTTCAGCGTCTCTTCCACCCGCTGGCGGATGAAAGCGCTATCTTTTATCCCATTCACCCGAAGCCCGTAAGCCACATTCTCGAAGATGCTTTTCGGGAAAGGATTGGGACGCTGGAACACCATTCCCACATTCTTGCGCAACTCGTCCACTTCCACACCTTTCGCATAGATATTCTGCCCGTCGATACGGATTTCTCCTTCCAGGCGGGTAGCGGGAATCAAATCGTTCATTCGGTTGAAAAGCCGGAGAAAGGTAGACTTCCCACAGCCCGAAGGCCCGATAAAGGCAACGACCGACTTCTCCTCAATCTGCATGCTGATACCTTTCAATGCATGGAAATCACCATACCAGAAGTTCACGTCACGCGTATCTATTTTCACTGTATCCATATACTAACTTAATTCGTTTTTACTCTTCTTTCAAAATACTTTCTCAATGCATTTGCCAGCAGGTTCACCAGCAAAATAATCACAATCAACACCAAAGCCGTGCCGTAAGCCAACGGCAACTGTGCTTCCATATCCGTTCCGCTCGTAGAAATCACATACAAATGATAAGGCAGTGCCATGCACTGGTCCAAAATACCCGTTGGCAACTGCGGCAGGAAATATGCGGCACAAGTGAACAGGATCGGTGCCGTCTCACCCGAGACACGTCCCAACGCTAAAATCAACCCCGTGATAATATTCGGCATCCCCATTGGCAGAATGACGTGCCAAATGGTCTGCAACTTCGTCGCTCCCAACGCCCGGCTGCCTTCACGCATACTGTCAGGAATCGCTTTCAACGCTTCTTCCGTTGTCCGGATAACCAAAGGCACACAAAGCAAACCTAACGTCAATGAACCGGCAAGTATGCTATCCCCGAAACCCATATAATTGACAAACAACGCCATACCGAACAAGCCGAACACGATAGAAGGAATACCGCTCAGATTGTTGGTCATCACCCGTATAAAACGCACCAGCTTACCTTTCGGGGCATATTCATTCATATAAATTCCGCTCATCACCCCTATCGGGAAAGCAAACAACGCACTGCCCGCCATCAGATAGAAGGTTCCGACAATAGCCGGCCAAATGCCGCCCCCTGTCATTCCGTCCGTAGGAGACGACGTGAGGAACTCCCAACTGATAGCGCCGCTCCCCTTATAAATGATGAAGCCCAAAATCGCAAACAATATCAGCACGATGCAAAGGCTCAACAACCGGAATATTCCGAAAGCAATCTTCTGCGAACGGTGTTTGGCCTTATTATTACTCTTTATTTCCATGTCATTTACTACGTTTTAATCCTTTAGAGGAAATGTACTCCACGCTAAAGTTGATAATCAATGTAATGAAGAACAAAACGACACCCAGCAGGAACAAAGCCTGATAGTGCGGCCCGCCGGCGGGTGCTTCTCCCAGTTCTGCCGCAATAGTAGCCGGTATGGTACGCAGCGGTTCAAGAATCGTCGTCGGAATCACGGCTGCATTGCCTGTCACCATCAGTACCGCCATCGTCTCTCCGATAGCCCGCCCGATGCCAAGCACCACCCCCGAAGTAATACCCGATATGGAATACGGAATCACCACCTTATATATAGTCTGCCACTGCGTAGCCCCCAATGCCAGACTCGCCTCCCGCATAGCACGCGGACAATTCCTCATCGCATCTTCCGTCACCGTTATAATGGTAGGCAATGCCATTATAGCCAGCACGATACTGCCCGCCAGTCCGCTCTCCCCTACCGGAAGATCAAACATTTTCTGGATCATCGGGACAATGACAATCAGTCCGAAAAAGCCATAGACAACGGAAGGAATACCGCTCAGCAATTCGATAATGGGCTTCAGCCAGTTCCGTACTTTCGGATCCGCCACCTCGGACATATAGATAGAAACCGACAGCCCGAACGGCAAAGCGAAAAGAATGGCAAACAGGCTCACCCACAGCGTACCGGCAATCAATGGCAGAAAACCGAACTGTGCGGCAGGAGTAGCCGTAGGAAACCATTCGGCACCCGCAAACACATCTTTCACGGAAATCGTGTTGTCTTCTATGAAATGCACCGCGTCCGGATGAATAATAAACTTCTGCGGCACAAACGCCACAATACCGGGCGTTTTCTCTACCAGCTCCGTAATCTTGTCGCCTGCATACTCATAAGCAGGACCAAGCTCTTCTTCCGTATAATACTGCGTGATATCCTCTAAACGGAAGACCCGGATAGGAAGGTCTTCCCCACCGAATTCTTTCCAGTTCGTTATCTCCTCGTCAAAAACATTCTTTATCTGAGCAGGGCTCAGTACGCTTACCTTATTCGTCTTGTTCAGTGCCAGCACATATCCTTCCTCAATCACCTTACTCTTGAACAGCCCGAAGGCCTCCGTAAACAGGAAGAGCACAATCAGCAAAATAGTAATACTTGTTACGAAGCCGCTACAAGTCAACACTCCTTCTATAATCTTTTCTAAAACCTTCTTCATACCTGTTGATTTCTGATGCAAAGAAAGCATCTCTTTATTAAGGCGGTGTGACTAACGTTTGAAGGAAATGTTTCAATCCTGTTACATTTGTATTACAAGTATCATTTCCCCGCCACATGAAACGGAAATGTAATATCCGATTGCTTTATTTGCATCAGCAATAAACAAAGAATCATTATGAAAATAAGAAGAAACTTACTAATAGCCCTTTCCCTGCTCTCGCTCAGTGCCAGTGCACAACGCATCAAAGGTAGCGACACGGTATTACCCGTCGCGCAACAGACAGCAGAACGGTTTATGAACCGGTATCCCGATGCCCGCGTCACCGTGACCGGCGGTGGAACCGGTGTCGGCATCTCCGCCCTGATGGACAACACTACGGACATCGCAATGGCCTCCCGGCCGATAAAATTCAGCGAAAAGATGAAAATCAAAGCAGCCGAAGAAGAAGTGGACGAAGTAATTGTGGCCTACGATGCCCTTGCCGTAGTGGTACACCCTTCAAACCCGGTAAAACAACTCACCCGCCAACAACTGGAAGATATTTTCCGCGGAAAGATAACCAACTGGAAGCAAGTAGGCGGAGACGACCGCAAGATAGTGGTTTACTCCCGCGAAACCTCTTCCGGTACTTACGAGTTTTTCAAAGAGAGTGTCCTGAAAAATAAAAACTATATGGCGAGCAGCCTTTCCATGCCGGCAACGGGCGCCATCATCCAATCCGTCAGCCAGACAAAGGGAGCTATCGGATACGTCGGACTGGCATACGTATCCCCCCGCGTCAAAACGCTCTCCGTATCTTATGACGGAAGCCACTACGCCACGCCCACAGTAGAAAACGCTACCAACAAGACCTACCCCATCGTGCGCCCGCTTTATTACTATTACAATGTAAAGAACAAGGAACAAGTCGATCCTCTGATTCAATATATTCTTTCACCCGACGGACAGGACATTATAAAAAAGAGCGGTTATATTCCGGTTAAATAAAAAAAATGTCCTACTTTTGTAGCCTGAATCATGTATTAACATAAATCGTTATGACAGATATTAAAAACGAAGAAGTAGCAGGTGAAAAGAAAAGCCTGAACTTTATAGAGCAGGCAGTAGAAAAAGACTTGAAAGAGGGTAAAAACGGTGGAAAAGTGCAGACACGTTTCCCGCCCGAACCTAACGGATACCTTCACATCGGCCATGCCAAAGCTATTTGCCTTGATTTCGGCATCGCAGAAAAACACGGCGGTGTATGTAACCTTCGTTTCGACGACACAAACCCTACCAAGGAAGATGTGGAATATGTAGAAGCTATCAAAGAGGATATCCAGTGGTTAGGCTACCATTGGGGAAATGAATACTACGCTTCCGATTATTTCCAGCAGTTATGGGACTTCGCTATCCGCCTGATAGAAGAAGGAAAAGCATATATCGACGAACAGAGTTCCGAACTGATTGCGCAGCAAAAAGGCACTCCTACCCAGCCGGGTGTGGAAAGCCCTTACCGGAACCGTCCTATCGAAGAAAGCCTGGAGCTTTTCAAGAAAATGAACAGCGACGAGATTGAAGAAGGTGCCATGGTACTCCGTGCCAAGATTGACATGGCCAACCCGAACATGCACTTCCGCGACCCGATTATCTATCGTGTAGTGAAGCATCCGCACCACCGTACGGGCACTACATGGAAAGCCTATCCGATGTACGACTTCGCCCACGGACAGAGTGACTTCTTCGAAGGAGTGACCCATTCACTGTGTACCCTCGAATTTGTGGTACACCGTCCGCTCTACGACCTCTTCATCGACTGGCTGAAAGAAGGAAAAGACCTGAACGACAACCGCCCCCGCCAGACCGAGTTCAACAAGCTGAACCTGAGCTATACGCTGATGAGCAAACGCAACCTGCTGACTCTGGTAAAAGAAGGGTTGGTGAACGGATGGGACGACCCCCGTATGCCGACAATCTGCGGTTTCCGCCGTCGCGGTTATTCTCCGGAATCCATCCATAAGTTTATCGACAAAATCGGTTACACTACTTATGATGCATTGAATGACATCGCCTTGCTGGAAAGCTCCCTTCGAGATGACCTGAACAGCCGCGCTATCCGTGTATCCGCAGTTGTCAATCCCGTGAAACTCATTATCACGAACTATCCGGAAGGACAAGTGGAAGAACTGGAAGCCATCAACAACCCGGAAGACCCGGAAGCAGGAAGCCACCTCATCGAGTTCAGCCGCGAACTGTGGATAGAACGCGAGGACTTCATGGAAGATGCTCCCAAGAAATATTTCCGTATGACGCCGGGACAGGAAGTACGTCTCAAAAATGCCTATATCGTGAAATGCACCGGTTGTAAGAAAGACGAGAACGGCGTGATTACAGAGGTTTATTGCGAATACGACGCCAATACCCGCAGCGGTATGCCCGATGCCAACCGCAAAGTGAAAGGTACATTGCACTGGGTAAGCTGCAACCACTGTATGCAGGCAGAAGTGCGTTTGTACGACCGCCTGTGGAAAGTAGAAAATCCACGTGACGAACTGGCGGCTATCCGCGAAGCTAAAAACTGCGACGCTCTGGAAGCCATGAAGGAAATTATAAATCCTGATTCATTGAAGGTATTGACCAACTGTTACATAGAGAAGTTCGCAGCAACTCTGCCACAACTCTCCTACCTGCAGTTCCAACGAATCGGTTACTTCAACATAGATAAGGATTCAACCCCGGAAAAACTAGTGTTCAACCGCACAGTAGGCTTGAAAGACACTTGGGGCAAGATTAATAAATAACAAAGCCAATTGGCTTAACTTTATAAAATGGGGCTGTGACAAAAGAAAGTATGAAGCTTTTGCAACAGCCCCATCTTAGCAATCAAAAAACGATAAAATTAAAATGGGTAGAAAAAATTCACCGTCCGCAAGAAAGGAACTTGTCGAACTAATCACAAACTACGAAGCTGCAAAAGCTAAAGAACAACAAATCTATCTGGACGGAGATCAACTGGCTGACATCGCTGACTGGTATGCCACCGAACGAAAATTCAACGAAGCACAGGAAGCCATCACATACGGACTTCATCTGCATCCGGGAAACACTGACTTACTGATAGAGCAGGCCTATCTTTATCTGGACACTCAAAAACTACAAAAAGCCCAAAAAGTAGCCGCTACAATCACCGAAGAGTATGAACCTAATGTGAAAATGCTGAAAGCCGAACTCCTGCTCAACGAAGGTAAGCTGGAAGAAGCAGAAGAACTTTTAAATTCGATAGAGGATGCCGGCGAATTCGTTAGCCTCACCGACATTGTATATCTCTTCCTGGACTTGGGCTATCCTGAGAATGCCAAGGAATGGCTAGACAGAGGTAAATCCCGGTATGCCGGAAATCAGGACTATCTGGCTCTTACGGCTGATTACCTGCTTGCCACACAACAGAATGAAGCTGCCGTCGAAACCTACAACAAGCTGATCGACATAGCTCCATATAATGCCTCTTACTGGGTAGGACTGGCAAAATGCCATTTCATCGAAGAGAAAGTAGACAAGACGATCGAAGCTTGCGATTTCGCACTGGCAGCCGACGAGAAATGCGGAGAAGCCTATGCTTACAAAGCACATAGCTTTTTCTACCTGAACAATGCGGACGAAGCCATCGAGAATTATCAAAAGGCTATTGAGTATAAGGCAATTCCACCCGAATTGGGCTATATGTTCATAGGACTGTCATACGCCAATAAAGAAGACTGGCAGAAGGCAGACGAATATTATACGAAAGTAATCGACTCTTTTGAAAAAGAAGGAGACAGTGACTCTATCTTATTGATAGACACATATACCAGCAAGGCTTATGCCATCGCCCATCTGGAGAGATATGAAGAAGCTCACCTGCTCTGCGATAAGGCCAAAAAACTAGGTCCGAACGAAGGACTTAGCTATCTGACGGATGGAAAAGTATATCTGATGGAAGAAAAGGAAGATCAGGCGGAAAAATCATTCAAAAAAGCAATGGAAATTAATCCCGGCGTAGATATGTGCTATATGGTAGCTTCCACTTATTCGGACAATGATTATCTGTATGAAGCCAAAGAATACTACGAGATGGCATACCAGCTCGACCCGAAGTATGAATTGGTAACGGAAAAACTGAGCGTTCTCAGCCTGATGAGCAACGAAATAGAGGATTTCTTCAAATACAACAATGAATGTAAGAATCCGCTCGACTCAGATGTCATTCTGGACTTGCTTGCCAACCCCAATCATAGGAAGGAAGACGAGAAGACTCTTAAAGAGGTATTAAAGCGCATGAAAAAAGAGAGCAAAAAAAAAGATAAATAATCAATTTAATAAACTCTATCCCTAAAAGACATGGAATCAGTAGCTTTTATCCAGTGGTGTCTGGATCATTTGAATTATTGGACTATCACCTTATTAATGACCATCGAAAGTTCTTTTATACCTTTCCCTTCGGAAGTGGTCATCCCGCCGGCTGCCTACAAAGCAGCAGTCAACGACGAGCTTAATATTTATCTGGTGGTTCTGTTCGCTACTATCGGGGCTAATATCGGAGCGTTAATCAACTATTATCTAGCAAAATGGTTGGGACGCCCCATCATTTACAAGTTTGCCAACAGCCGTATCGGACATATGTGCCTCATTGATGAAGCCAAAGTACGCAACGCCGAAGTCTATTTCGACAAACACGGCGCACTTTCCACCTTTATCGGCCGTTTGATTCCCGCTGTCCGGCAACTGATTTCAATTCCTGCCGGACTGGCTCAGATGAAATTGCATACCTTCCTGCTCTATACTACTTTGGGAGCCGGATTATGGAATACTATCCTGGCAATCATCGGTTATCATCTGGCTAAAGTTCCCGGCATTGAAAGTGAGGCACAGCTTATAGCCAAAGTGACGGAATACAGCCATGAAATAGGCTACGGATTTATTGCCATCGGCATATTTATCGTTGCATTCCTGATTTATAAAGGGATGAAGAAAAAATAATATATTTCAGGCACGGATTTATCTTTGAAATCCGTGCCTGAATTTTCTCTTTAATTTTAGAAATTGAACTGCACCCCTACTCCCAATATCTCCTTAAACTGCACACGGGCACCTTTCGTCCCGTCTTTCTGCGCAATCTTCACATCATCGTCATACACCAGGTTGGTAGTAAGTGTAGTCGAGAACCACTTATTGATAATCATATTCACCTGCACTTCCCAGTTGACGTCTATATTCAGCGGCTTATGCAAATAATCGGAATATAAGTCCAGACGTGAATATACAGTCATATTTTTCAGAAATTCATATTTCACTTCCCCCTTCAGGTTGGCACCGAAGCTGGACAGCAAATGCCTGCCGGGATCCACTCCGTAAGCTCCTTCATCAGAGAGACGGTCATTCAGGACAAATGTACCGCGCCAGGAAGCAGGAGACAATACGACCGTAAATATCTTGCCAGGGTCATACGTGAAGCCCAAACCCGTAGTCAGATAACCCGGAGACATAAATTCAGAAATAGAAACATCCTTATTGACCGAATAGTCATATCCCGGAGAGAACTGGGTCTGAAAAGTGGCAAACGCACTCGCATACCAGTTCTTGGCAATGGCGTAACCATAATTCGTATTCAAGTAGATTTTATCATTCGCCTTTCTTGTCCCGTCCTCACCGGTCTTGTTCAATCCATAAGCCAGCTCGATACGGTTGTTCCACAGATGCTTTCCTTTCTTATAATTAATTTGGTAAGTACCTTGTAAGTCAAAAGCTACGGAATTATCACCACCGGCAGCCCAGTTGGTAAGGCTGACCTGCGTTAGTTTCAGTCCGGCAAATCCTTCTTTTGTCCAGGGAGAAGTTTGTGTACTATCGGCAGTCTGAGCCGAAAGAGTTCCAGCGCCCATACATGACAGGGCGATGAATAGAGTTTTCATCTTGTTCATGATAATCGTTGAGGTTTAGTGTAGAAAAAACACAACCTAACAAGAACATAAGTTTGGCGAGATACCAAGCTCATTACCAGTTCTCATTAGGTCAAAATCTTTAGATAAGTATCAGCCGCAGGCATTTTCAGCCGCAAATACTACTTTATACTTATATTATTTTATGGCTGCCAGTGCCTTGTCATAATCCGGCTCCTGTGTAATCTCAGGAACAAGCTCTGTATAAGCTATTTTACCGTCTTTGCCGATTACGACTACCGCACGTGCCAGAAGCCCTGCCAATGGACCGTCCGCCATACGCACCCCGTAGCTTTCGTCAAAATCAGAGAAGCGGAAGTCTGACAATGGAATCACATTCTCGATACCTTCTGTCGTGCAGAAACGTGCGTGTGCGAACGGGAGGTCTTTAGAGATAGCCAGCACGACTGTATCCTTCATCCCGGCAGCCATCTTGTTAAACTTACGTACAGACGTAGCACACACGCTTGTATCCAGACTAGGAAAAATATTCAGAATCACATTCTTACCGTTCAAGTCCTTCAGCGAGAAAGAAGATAAATCCGTTTTCACCAGTTCGAAGTCAGGAGCGACTTTACCTACTTGTATAAATTCACCGATCAGTTTCACCGGTTGTCCTTTGAAATTTGTTGTTGCCATAATGCATTTATATTTAAAATTTACTTTATATAGAAAACAACTATTACCCAAAATATGTTCACGAAAAAACTTTTCTAAATTCAAATTGTTATTCCACAACGAAATCACTCTAGTATTCAATTTAAAATATAAAATGTATGGAAACAGTATTCAATGAGATTCAACATTCAGTAAAAAACTGGTGGACTTCCCTTCTTTTAGGTGTCGTGTATATAATTGTAGCCCTTTGGCTCATGTTCTCTCCGCTGAGCAGTTACGTAGCGTTAAGCATCGTTTTCAGTGTATCCATGCTGATAAGCGGCATTCTGGAAATCATCTTTGCCATCAGCAATAAAAAAGGCGTGCCCAGTTGGGGATGGTATGTAGTAGGCGGGCTGATAGACCTCGTACTGGGTATTTATCTCGTAGCCTATCCGATAGTCAGTATGGAAGTCATTCCGTTCATCATCGCCTTCTGGCTTATGTTCCGCGGCTTCTCCTCTACCGGTTACTCCATCGACCTGAAACGTTACGGAACCCGCGACTGGGGCTGGTATATGGCTTTCGGCATCCTTGCCATCCTCTGCTCACTACTGATATTATGGCAGCCTGCCATCGGAGCACTCTACGCGGTGTACATGATTTCTTTTACTTTCCTCATTATCGGACTTTTCCGTATCATGCTTTCATTCGAACTCAAAAATCTGCATAAAAGAAAATAAAAAGCTTTCGGCACTTACTTTGGTATTTTGTTTATCTTTGTAGGCAATTTACATATATCAATTAATTAAAAAGGAAGAAAATTATGGCAATGCATACATGGTTTGAATGTAAAATCCGTTATGAGAAAGTAATGGAGAACGGAATGCAGAAAAAAGTAACCGAACCCTATCTCGTTGACGCGCTTAGCTTTACAGAAGCCGAAGCACGAATCATCGAAGAAATGACTCCGTTTATTTCAGGAGAGTTTACCGTTTCTGACATCAAACGTGCTAACTATAGCGAACTTTTTCCCAGTGACGAAGAAAGTGCCGACCGCTGGTTCAAATGCAAACTTATTTTCATCACGCTGGATGAAAAAAGCGGTGCGGAGAAAAAGACTTCCACACAAGTGCTGGTACAAGCTGCCGACTTGCGTGACGCAGTGAAGAAACTGGACGAAGGAATGAAAGGAACAATGGCGGATTATCAAATCGGTATGGTATCCGAAACACCGTTGATGGATGTATATCCTTACAGTGCCGGCCCGAATGACAAACCGGAGTTTGATCCGTCAAAAGCATAAGTGACAATGAGTATTGCTGACAATTTAAAGCAAGTGCTAGCCGAACTCCCGCAAGGAGTCCGGCTGGTTGCTGTCTCAAAATTCCATCCCAACGAAGCGATAGAAGAAGCATATCGGGCGGGACAGCGTATTTTTGGAGAAAGCAAGGTGCAGGAAATGACAGCTAAATACGAAAGTTTGCCCAAAGACATCGAATGGCATTTTATCGGACACCTGCAAAGTAACAAGATCAAGTACATGATACCATACGTAGCGATGATACATGGGATTGATACTTATAAACTACTCGCGGAAGTCAACAAACAAGCTGTCAAAGCGGGACGCACCGTCAACTGCCTGTTGCAGATACACGTGGCGCAGGAAGAAACCAAATTCGGTTTCAGCCCTGAAGAATGCCGGGAGATGCTGGACACCGGAGAATGGAAAGCACTCACCAACGTGCGCATCTGCGGATTGATGGGAATGGCCAGTAACACCGACAACATAGAACAAATCAACCGGGAATTCTGTTTACTTGATAGGCTCTTTAATGAGCTCAAAGAAACTTGGTTCGCCGGCTCGGACGACTTCCGGGAGTTGTCGATGGGAATGTCACATGACTATCACGAGGCTATCGCCGCAGGAAGTACCCTGGTACGGGTGGGAAGCAAGATTTTCGGAGAACGCAATTATAATATTTAACCAATCATCATGACCATGACCGATTTAAAAACTACTTTCGCAGGGCTTTCTCTTAGAAACCCTATCATCA
>NZ_CABUHK010000074.1 GCF_902491285.1 uncultured Bacteroides sp.
TATCCATCCGTCTTAGTACGGATGGATTTTCTTTTTCTATCTATAACCCGATTCACGACAACTCTCTATCAATCATAGAGAAAGAAATAGAGCCTTCTCTATCGCTCACGGCCAACCTGAAAACGGTTTTTCACGAATCGGACTTCTTAAGCCACCCCTACAAACGGGTGAATATCATGATGGCCGGCAAGCGTTTTACAATTGTACCATTGGAGTTGTTTGAAGAGGAACAGGCAGAACTTTTATTCTATCACAATCATCAGAAACGAGAGAATGAAACGGTATTCTACAATATTCTACAGAAAAATAATGTAGCTGTCATTTTTGGTATAGACAAAAGTGCATACACTTTTCTAAAAGAACAGTATCCCGAAGCCCATTTCTATTCCCAGTCCACTCCGCTCATTGACTATTTTTCGGTCAAAAGCAGATTAGGGAACAGCAAAAAGATGTACGTTTCCATACGTCAGAAGGGCATCGACATCTTTTGTTTCGAACGGGGACATCTCCTTCTTGCCAATTCCTTTGAATGTACGCACACAGAAGATCGTATCTACTATCTGCTGTATGCCTGGAAACAACTGGAGTTTAATCAGGAACGGGATGAACTGCACCTCACCGGAACACTCCCGGACAAAGAAGTTCTAATGAACGAACTGAAAAAGTTTATCTTGCAGGTATTCATTATGAATCCTGCTACTAATATTGACATGCAAGTCTTATTAATATGCGAGTAATCAGCGGTATATACAAACGAAGAAGATTTGACGTGCCACGAACGTTTAAAGCACGCCCTACAACAGATTTCGCCAAAGAGAATCTGTTTAACGTACTCAATAACTATATTGATTTTGAGGAAGGAGTAACAGCACTTGATTTGTTTGCCGGAACCGGAAGCATAAGTATCGAACTCATTTCCAGGGGATGCGACCGCGTTATCTGTATTGAGAAAGAGCCTGCACATCACTCATTCATCGTCAAAATCATGAAAGAGGTGCAGACAGACAAATGCCTGCCGATACGGGGTGATGTATTCAAATTTATCAAGAGCAGTAGCGAGCAGTTTGACTTTATCTTTGCCGATCCGCCTTACGCTTTAAAAGAACTGGAGACAATACCCGAACTTATTTTCCAAAACAATCTTCTCAAAGAAGGGGGATTATTTGTTCTGGAACACGGAAAAGATAATAACTTCGAGGAAAATCCACATTTCATCGAAAGAAGAATTTATGGAAGTGTAAACTTCTCCTTGTTCCGATAAATCGATTAAACCTATTATAGATATTAGAGAAGCGGAGCCAATAAACGAACAATGGACTCCGCTGCCTTTTGTCTCCACGAACGCCTCACCCAATTCTTCAAGAATATCTGCGTGCTTTCACGCTGGTCTTGAAGGAATATTTCTTTCATTTCGAGTGCAGTGTCCACATCATACATAAAAGCATTCACTTCAAAATTATGCTCAAAGCTACGGAAATCCACATTAGTAGAACCTACCGTAGAAAGCAGATCATCCGAAACCATGAGTTTGGAATGCAAAAAACCTTTCTTATAGAAATAGACTTTCACACCTGCCTGCATCACGTCCGCGAGATAGGAATGAGAGCCAAGATGAGTAACCCGGTTGTCGGCACGTTCCGGTAGCATCAGACGTATATCCACTCCGGACAAGGCCGCAGTCTGCATAGCAGCCAGAATTTGCTCTGTCGGCAAGAAATAGGGTGTCTGCATATAGAAATATTTCTTGGCATTGGTTATCGCCACCGTCAGTCCCTGCATGATTTCCTTCCAGGGACCGATAGGTTCGCTGGTGACAATCTGCACTAAGCAGCTACCACAAGAGTCTATTCTCGGAAAATAGCGGGACGCTGTTATCAGCGTACGGTCCACGAAATACCAGTCGAGCAGGAAGGCGGTTTGCAAGCCATGCACTGCTTTACCTTCCAGCATGATATGTGTATCACGCCAAGTCCCCCAGGAGAAACCACGCATATAGCGCTCAGCTAGATTCATCCCACCCACAAAGCCTACACGTCCGTCAATAACGACAATCTTTCTATGATTCCGATAATTCACCCTACTGGTAAACAAGGGAAAGCGCACTTTCAGGAAACTCCGTACCTCAATACCCGCATTACGCATTTCTTCAAAAAAGCGATTGGGAACGTGCCAGCATCCTACATCATCATAAATCACTCGTACTTCAATCCCCTGAGAAGCTTTCTCAATCAATACATCTCTAACCAGCCGCCCGATAGCATCATCTTCAAAAATATAATACTCCATATGGATATGCTGTTTCGCTTTCTGGAGTTCACGCAATAATGCCTGCAATTTCGTATAGCCTTCGGTATAGACAGATACACGATTTCCCTCAAAAGGAAAAGCCTGGTTGGTATGCTGAAACAGTTGGATAAGACGGGAATATTCATACTGGATTTCCGAGCAATCCTGAGCCAGATATTCAGCCATCGGCTTCTTCAGCAGACGGTCGTAGCTTTTCTGACCGATAATACGTTCGCGGCGCTGGCTCCGGCCAAAGAAAAAGTAAAAGACAAGACCTACGATGGGAAGAAAAAGCAATATCAGTATCCATGCCATAGTTTTAACCGGATTCCGGTTGTCAAGAATGATAATGACAATCGTACCGATGACGGCTCCGAAATAGAGAATATCAAAAGCCACCGTTGCTATCTGGCTGAGTATATAGTTCCAATCAATCATAGGAATCTCTTTTTTAAACGGATACTAAACAACAAATATAAAGTAAATTATCGGATAAACAAAAAAGTCCCGGCTACAACTATCAATCGTTGCGCCGGGACACTTCTTATTTATCTCATAAGACCTTGTCTGCTCTTAAAAACGCATCATCCGGGTTGGACTGCCACCACGCGGACCGCGATGACCACCACCGTCGAAACCACCTTGACGCATATTTCCACGTGCTTCCTTATTCCCGAAGACATTCAGACGATAGGCGAAACGAAGCATACAATAACTGTTGACTCCGTTATATTCCGAAACGGAACGCATATCAGCAGTCAGCGAACGACTGATATTGGATTGTTGTTTCAGAATATCATATACTTCAAAACTGATTGTTGCAGCATTACCTTTCAGGAAGTTCTGGGCAATCTGAGCATTCCAAATTAGTTCATTTTTATTCATGCTGGCATCGCGATAACCACGACGCGAATTATTCGTTATATTGGTAGACAACGTCATATTCCAAGGCAAAGAGATGTTCGTACTTGCTCCATACCCGAAAGTATAAGGTTCCTGATTGGTATCCGGATTCAACTTATTACGTTCAAAATTATAGTTGATTGACCCATTGATAGTAAACTCAAACCAATCATTACGGAACGTTCCATTCAGATTCTCGGCCAAGGTCAACGACGTACTTGTATTTTTATCATTCACTTGAGTATCATCATTATAAAGGAAAGACACATCGTTAGTATAGTTGGCACGTGAGAAAGAATTGATTGTAAAACGCTTGTCTTTCAGAGCCGTATTGAATCCGAACATTCCCATTGCAGTCCAATAACCATTAATATTCTCCGGCTGAGAGATTGTCCCACCCGTCGTCTGGTTATAAATAGTGGCATTGGTAATCTTATTCTGAGTCATATTAAAATTAGCGTGCGCCATCATTCCGCGCTGCTTATCACCATTATATGTATTATAGAACAACCGCATAGAATGAGTGAAAGAAGGTTTCAACCCCGGATTACCCTTGGTAATTCGCAGCGGATTGGAATCATCGGTCACATCCAGCAGATTTTCCATGCTCGGCTGGCCTGCACGTCCCCGATATGTAAAGCGCAACTGGCTCACTTTGGAGAACCGGTAACGGAAATCAACGTTAGGAGCGAAATTGAACACATTTCTCTTTACTACAGTATCTATTTCCGCTTTCTTATAATCCAAACGGGTATTCTGAGGCTGCAAGGACATTCCAAAGTTGAACCTGTACTTTTCACGGATAATATTCAGCCCTGCATTGATATCATGATTATAATACTTATACTGAGCATATTTGCTCAACTTCATATCCTTATTATTCTCATATCCTTCCGGCAAATCATCTCCAAAATTCCAAAACCAGTCCTGATTTTTTTCCGCTTCGGGAATCAAACTGTATGTGCTTCTATCACTCTCACTGTATTTGTACTGGAATTTATAGCGGAACTGCAAGAAAGTAGCTTTGGCAATCGGCTCATTATATGTCAATTCGCCCGTATAATCGTAACTCTTGGTCGGAGATGTGATATACTGCTTGCGTTCATCATCATTCTTTCCTGACGTTTCATCGAAATAACGTGTCAATGACTCGCTAAACTGTTCACTGTCATTATCGCCATAACCGAACGTACCACGGAAAGTTATATTTCTTCCTTGATTATTCAATCTTCTGTTTACCTGCAAGGAAGCATTGGCAGACAAGCTGTTACTCTTAGACAAAGATTCACTGTTACTGGCATTGACACGAATATCTTTTAATGGATCATCCGTACTTCCCCACTGTATCTTATTCAAGAAATCGTTCGGATTGAACACCAAATTAAACGGATCACCATCAAAAGTTCCCGATTCGGAAATAGAATATCCGTCAGACTTCCCATAAGAAACATTCGGGCGGAAAATGATATTAGTCAACGTATCCGGCTTCCATTCCAGACGGAAGTCTGCATTAAAGTTCGTATTCCTATTACGGTTCTTACTATTCGAATTAGAAAAAGAACTTCCATTCGTCAAGAAACGTTCCGAATAGTTTGTAGAGACTGCATCGCGATCGCTATAATTATAACGGGCGCTACCGCCTAATTCAAGTTTATCCGTCTGAGTGGCAAAGTTAGCTCCAATCATCTTGGTAGCAGTCAAACCGTTGCTATTTCGGAAACGCGGTCCGCCGCCACCGGAGAGTCCTTGGTCGTTCACATTATTTGCCGAGCCAATCAAAGAGAACTGGCTGTTATCAACAAAGCGGTTCAGCATCAAGTTGCTTCCATAGCGGTCTTCCGTACCACCGGCAACACTTGCATTACCAAACCAGCCCTGGTTCATTCCTTTCTTCACTTTCAAGTCAAGGACAGTCTCTTCTTCCCCATCATCTATTCCGGTGACGCGGGCCAAGTCTGATTTCTTATCATACGTTTTCAGTTTGTCAATCATGTTGACCGGCAGATTCTTCAACCCGGTTTTCACGTCACCGCCAAAGAATTCTTTACCATCCACCATAATCTTCTTCACTTCCTTACCGTTGATTTTGACATTACCGTCATCATCAATCTCTGCTCCCGGAAGTTTCTTCACCAGCTCTTCGAGCATAGCTCCTTCGGGAGTGCGATAAGCAGCCGAGTTATATTCCAGTGTATCTTCCTTCACCGTCACTTGAGGAGCCTCAGCAGTAATCACCGCTTCTTTCAGCATGACAGCGTCAGGTTCCAACGCGATCGTTCCCAACTTCTTATCGGGTGCATTGGCAGCCAGTTGAACCGGTACGAGTTTAGTACGGAAGCCGATATAGGAAACCTTCAACACATATTTCCCGGCCTTCACTTTGGGGAGAGTAAACCAACCTTGATTGCTACTGGCTATACCAGCAGCATAAGCACTATCGGGCAATGACAACAATTGGACAGTAGCCTGTGCTGCCGGTTCCTTTGAGTCGGATTCCACAACACGTCCCGAAACAGTAATCACCTTATCCTGTGCGAAAATTGAGAAGGTGCATAGTAACATCAGCACCAGCCCTGCAGAAAATCTTTTCATTTACCTAATTTACGATTATATTAGTAGCAATAACAATGCCTTTTTGACAAATCGAATCGTAAAAGGTTTAATTGAAAAGAAAATTATCTTTTAAAGAATCGATCAACAAACGCTTTTTTCAGACCAAATTCCAAACAAAGCACATTAAAAATCAAAAAAGTCAGAAAAGAGGAAGTATCTACATTAATCACATCTCCTTGCATGACACGCCACAGCATTCCCCCGAAGACAAACAGGAATGTCAGAAAGATAGCATTACGAACTGCCGAATTACGGATTTGTTCCGTTTCGCGGCTCTCTTGCTTGCTCAGTGCAAAGATTATCAACAAACATCCTGCCATCATCAGCAACTTTGTACATTCTTTATAAAACAACAAATTGTTATCGGTTACCACTCCCTGCATCACCAGAAAAAAAGGAATGAACAGAGCTACCAACAAGACCACATATCCCAAAGGACGACAATATACAGGTAATAATGCTTTCATGATTGAACGTTTTAACAGGGCAAATGTAAGTATAAAAAAGATATTTTATATACATTTGCAGGGTAAAAAAGCAAAAGAATCATGAGTAAACAAGAAGTTATTCTCTGTGAAAGCTTGGAAACGAGCCTGAGTCGTGCCATTGAACAGTGCCCGCATGACAAATTATTCATCCTCACAGACGAGCATACCCGGCGTCTCTGCCTGCCTTCCCTGAAGGAAACCACCTTGCTGAAAGATGCCACTGAAATCTGCATCGGAGCGGAAGACGTACATAAAACGCTGGAAACGCTTGCTTCTGTCTGGATGACATTGAGTACCCAAGGAGCTACGCGTCACTCTTTACTTATCAACCTCGGCGGGGGAATGGTGACGGATCTGGGCGGTTTTGCCGCAGCTACATTCAAACGTGGCATCTCTTACATCAATATACCGACTACCCTGCTGGCTATGGTGGACGCTTCCGTCGGTGGCAAAACAGGAATCAACTTCAACGGACTGAAAAACGAAATCGGCGCATTTGCTCCGGCAAGCAGCGTGTTGATTGAAACTGAATTCCTGCGCACGCTGGATGCACACAATTTCTTTTCCGGATATGCGGAGATGCTCAAACACGGTTTAATCAGCAACGTCGCGCATTGGGCGGAATTACTGAACTTCAATACAGCCGATATTGATTATGCCGCTCTCAAACAACTGGTTGGCAAGTCGGTACAAGTAAAAGAAGATATTGTGAAGCAAGATCCTTTTGAACATGGCATTCGCAAAGCGTTAAACTTGGGACATACCGTCGGACACGCGTTTGAAAGTATGGCATTGGCAGAAAACCGTCCGGTTTTGCACGGATATGCAGTAGCTTGGGGAATCGTATGCGAATTGTATCTGTCCCACACCAAAGCAGGCTTCCCGAAAGAGAAAATGAGACAGACTATCCAGTTTATTAAAGACAATTACGGTGTGTTTACATTCGACTGCAAGAAATATGAACAGCTTTATGCATACATGACACATGACAAAAAGAATACTTCGGGAACGGTCAACTTCACTCTACTGAAAGACATCGGTGATATTTGCATCAACCAGACAGCCGACAAAAATACCATTTTTGAGATGCTGGACTTTTACCGCGAATGTATGGGGATTTAATCCTCATACATCCGCGGCAAATATGATAAACTGTTTTAGTCTAAACTGCTCATCCGATACTGAGACAGCGACATTCCGGTATGCTTTCTGAAAAAACGTCCGAGCGAGGACTGATTGGCGAAGTTGGTTTTGATTGCTATCTCCTGAATATTCAGGCTTGTATTTTTCAGCAAAGCCTTAATTTCAAGTATGATGTATTCCACAATCCAGTCTTTGGCAGACTTCCCGCTTGTCTCCTTGATAACCATAGTCAGGTACTTGGAAGTAATGCAAAGTTTATCCGCATAAAAAGCCACATCCTTATTTTCTTTGAAATGCTTCATGATAAGCCCGAAGAATTTATTGGCCAATTCTTCTTTGCGCGTATCTTTCCGCACAGTCATCAAAGCAGATTCCTTCTGATAAGCGTTGAACAACTCCAGATAGAGGTATCTCAACAAATGTGTTATCAACTCCCGCCTATACACGTCCTGAGACTTGACTTTTTCTTTTATCATCCCCAAGAAATTGTATATCCGAAGAACATCACGCTCTGTTTGCGGATAGCAAAAATGGCTTCGCATATAGAAGAAGAAATGCGGGGAGAATCGTGGGACTCCACTCAACGCATCACTAAACAAAGAAGAGGATATCACCATCGAAACGGTCGAGAAATCTTCACTAGGCTCACTGAATGAGACAAATTGTCCGGGTAATAATATAATAAGTTCCTCCGGCTGTACCCAATGTACATCTTCGTGTACGGTAAGTTTCGCTCTCCCACTCAAACAATATATAATCAAAGCTGATTGAATATTGGAAGGATAAGAAGTCAGAGGAAGATATTTCAGATTCTGATAAAATTTAAAATCGTCACCCAAGACGTATATCTCTAATGTCTCTCTATTTTTTATGTCTAACATTTAACACCTTTCTATCTAAACTAAGTCTTATTACTACAAATGTATAACTTCCTGAAATACTGCACATCGAAAACGGAAATATAGTATCACACTAAAGAAGTCACACACTCTTTATTTGCATTAATTCATAAACAAACTCACTGATTGATAGTTCATTTCGCAATTTCCCCGTTTAGCTTTATTATATACTGCCTGATATTTTATAGTGTTTTTACGCAAACATTCCAATTAATGCCGCCAAATGAAAAAACATCAGTTCATTTGCTAATTCAAATAAAACAGAATCTTTATTTATTAGCACATATCATGATATACAATACAGCTAAAGTTCCTACAATTGCGCCACTATTTGTGATGCAAACTTATAAAATATTCTCCACTTTACTTTACTTATCATCAGAAAAATATGAGTAAACCGCAGAAGTATATTATAAATTTCATTCGAATTATTTGCTATTTCAAAATAAAGCAGTACTTTTGCATCCGCAATTCGGGATGTAGCTCAGCCCGGTAGAGTACGCGTCTGGGGGGCGTGTGGTCGCAAGTTCGAATCTTGTCATCCCGACGAATTGTCCATCAAGAGGTTAGAGTCAAATCTAACCTCTTTCTTTTTATTCCTCAAGCCAAACTTTATGAATATGGAATAAATAGAACTAGAGCATACTATCAAGAAATATACCTGACAACAATGAAAGAAGACCCGAAACATATCCATATCAGCGAATACAACTATCCATTGCCGGATGAACGCATTGCCAAATTCCCATTGGCTGTCCGCGACCAGTCGAAACTATTGGTGTACCGCCGCGGTGAAGTAAGCGAAGACACTTTCACCTCTTTGCCTGAGTATCTGCCTAAAGGTGCTTTGATGGTATTCAACAATACAAAAGTTATTCAGGCAAGGCTACATTTCCGTAAGGAAACGGGGGCACTGATTGAAGTGTTCTGCCTTGAGCCCATTCAACCCAATGATTATGTACTGAACTTCCAGCAAACGGAACATGCCGCATGGCTTTGCATGATTGGCAACCTGAAGAAATGGAAAGACGGGACCCTGAAACGGGAAATGACAGTAAAAGGATTGCCAATCACGCTGACCGCAACGAGAGGAGAAAGCAGAGGAACCAGCCATTGGGTAGACTTCTCATGGGATAATCCGGAAGTGACTTTCGCCGATATTCTCGAAGTATTCGGGGAGCTTCCTATCCCTCCTTATCTAAATCGGGAGACGGAAGAGAGCGATAAAGAAACATATCAGACGGTTTATTCAAAGATTAAAGGTTCGGTAGCCGCACCTACCGCAGGACTGCATTTCACGCCCCGAGTACTGGATGCGCTGCAAGAGAAAGGTATAGAGCTTGAGGAACTGACCTTGCATGTAGGCGCAGGAACTTTCAAGCCTGTGAAGAGTGAAGAGATTGAAGGTCACGAGATGCATACGGAATATATATCCGTCAACCGGAGCACTATCAAGAAACTTATCGACCATGACGGTTGCGCTGTTGCCGTAGGAACCACTTCGGTACGCACACTCGAAAGCCTGTATCATATCGGAGTCACACTGGCAGATAATCCGGACGCTACGGAAGAGGAACTACACGTCAGACAATGGCAGCCTTATGAAAAGTATGACCAGATTCCCCCGGTAGTTGCGTTGCAAAAGATATTGGGTTACCTCGACAGAAACGGTCTTGAGGCACTTCATACCAGTACACAGATAATTATTGCCCCCGGCTACCAGTATAAAATAGTAAAAGCAATGGTTACTAATTTCCATCAGCCGCAAAGCACTTTATTACTTTTGGTTTCCGCTTTTGTAAAAGGAGACTGGCGCACGATTTATGATTATGCCCTGAACCACGACTTCCGGTTCCTAAGTTACGGAGATTCTTCCTTATTAATGCCGTAAACTAAAAGTAGAAATTACAGCATGGAAAAACCACCCATAGAAATCGAAAACAGAATCTACGAGATTCGAGGAACAAAGGTTATGTTAGATTTCGATTTATCAGAATTATATGGAATAGAAACCAGAGTGTTGAAGCAAGCTGTCAGAAGAAATATCGACAGATTCCCTGAAGATTTTATGTTCAGGTTGACCCAAGAAGAATCTAATCAACTGATTTCCATAGGGGTATCACAAAATGTGATACCTTCCCATTATAATATTGGTTCAACATCTTTATTCGCTTTCACCGAAAATGGCGTAGCTATGTTATCTTCCGTTCTCAAACCAATACAGGAAGAACTATTATTAAAGGATTCAAAAAGTAAACAATAGAAACAATGATGTCAAGCGATAACAACCAAGAAATGTTCCCCATCGTCGATGAGCAGGGAAATATCACCGGAGCCGCCACCCGCGGAGAATGCCACAGCGGCAGCAAATTGCTTCATCCAGTCGTCCATCTGCACGTCTTCAACGCAAAAGGAGACTTGTATCTGCAAAAACGTCCCGAATGGAAAGACATCCAACCCGGGAAATGGGATACAGCCGTAGGCGGACATATCGATTTAGGCGAAAGCGTAGAGATAGCCCTTAAACGGGAAGCCCGTGAAGAACTGGGCATCACGGACTTTACTCCTGAACTTCTGACTAATTATGTTTTCGAGTCCGACCGTGAGAAGGAACTCGTATTTGTTCATAAGACAGTCTACGACGGTGAAATCCACCCCAGCGACGAACTGGACGGCGGACGTTTCTGGACCATCGAAGAAATAAAAGAGAACCTGGGAAAAGGAATTTTCACTCCCAACTTTGAAGGAGAACTGAAGAAAGTATCCCTTATTCCTTCTCTATCCAAGTAATGATTTTCTCCGAGAACGGGCTCTCTTTGGGGGCAACGAACCCAATCCAGTTTCCGTTCTCGTCAATCATAAACTTCTGGAAGTTCCACTGAACCGGTGCATCTTCTTTTCCATTCAATTTCTTCTCCGTCAGCCATTGATAAAGCGGAGCCATCTCCTTGCCTTTGACGGAAATCTTTGCCATCATCGGAAAAGTGACATCATACTTCAATGAACAGAACTTGGCAATCTCCTCATTGCTTCCCGGCTCCTGCCCCATAAAGTTATTGGCGGGAAAGCCGATAATAACGAAGTTCTTATCCTTATACTTCTCGTACAATTCCTGCAACTTGGCATATTGTGGTGTCAAGCCACACTTGGAAGCCACATTCACCACCAGCACTTTCTTTCCTTTCAAGGACGAAAGAGGAAATTCCTTACCGTCAATCGTTTGCACAGTGAAGTCGTAGAAAGACTTATTCTGCGCTTCCAAAGATATTGCACACACCATAGCTACCACCATTAAAATAAATGATTTAATACTCAACACGTATTTAGTTCGTTTCATATTAAACGAACCGGAGTGAAAAAATGTTTGCTTCGATTCACACTATTCATCATAAGTATCGGATACAGGTTCTAAAAGATTAGTTCCCCCGCAGAACATTCAAGCCGCCATTTCGTCACTTCGCCCTGCAATTTTTCCACTTCATCCGTTCCTGATTACGATGAACGCAGATAGTCCGTAGTTTTGTAACATGAAATAATAACACAAAGAGAATCATGTTTACAGCTATTGTACGTTTTTCAATCAAGAAGAAGCTGTTTGTAGGGCTCACTACCCTCTTCCTGCTTATCGGCGGTATCTACGCGATGTTGACATTACCTATCGACGCCGTGCCCGATATCACCAACAACCAGGTACAGATTGTGACCGTGTCGCCCACCCTTGCACCGCAAGAGGTAGAACAGCTCATCACCATGCCTATCGAACTAGCGATGAGCAACATCATGAATGTAGAAGATATCCGTTCCGTCAGCCGCTTCGGGCTATCGGTAGTGACCGTCGTGTTCAAAGAAAGCGTCCCTACCCTCGATGCCCGGCAGCTTATCAACGAACAGATACAAACCGTTGCCGGAGAGATTCCCCCCGAACTCGGAGCACCGGAAATGATGCCTATCACCACCGGACTCGGAGAAATCTACCAGTACATACTGAAAGTAGCTCCCGGTTACGAAGAGAAATACGATGCCATGGAACTACGCACCATTCAGGACTGGATGGTGAAACGCCAGTTGTCCGGCATACCGGGTATCGTAGAAATCAACAGCTTCGGCGGCTACCTGAAACAATATGAAGTCGCCGTCGACCCGGACGCACTCTTCTCACTGAACATCACCATCGGCGAAGTATTCGAAGCCCTCAGCAGCAACAACCAGAACACAGGCGGAAGCTACATTGAAAAAGCAAATAACGCCTATTATATCCGGTCTGAAGGTATGATAACCCGGACGAAGGACATCGAACGCATCGTTGTAGCCAACCGGAACGGTATTCCGGTACATATCAGCGATGTAGGCGTAGTCCGTTTCGGCTCTCCCAAACGTTTCGGCGCCATGACAATGGACGGTGAAGGCGAATGTGTAGGCGGAATCGCGATGATGCTGAAAGGAGCCAACGCCAACGTCGTCACCCAGGAACTGGAAAAAAGAGTAGAGAAGATACAGCACCTGCTGCCCGAAGGAGTCAGCATCGAACCTTATCTGAACCGCTCGGAACTGGTGAACCGAAATATCTCAACCGTTGTCAACAACCTGATTGAAGGTGCAATTATCGTATTCCTCGTACTTATCATCTTCCTCGGCAATGTACGTGCCGGACTGATTGTCGCGTCAGTCATCCCGCTGGCAATGCTCTTTGCCTTTATCATGATGCGCCTTTTCAATGTCACCGCCAACCTGATGAGCCTCGGCGCCATCGACTTCGGTATCGTTGTGGACGGCTCTATCGTCATACTGGAAGGTATCCTTGCCCATATCTACGGCAAGCAGTTCCGGGGACGGACGCTCACCCGTGAAGAGATGGATGCAGAAGTGGAAAAAGGAGCATCCGGCGTAGTCCGCTCGGCCACTTTCGCCGTATTGATTATCCTGATAGTATTCTTCCCCATCCTCACCCTGAACGGAATTGAAGGAAAATACTTCACCCCGATGGCAAAAACACTTGTATTCTGCATCATCGGAGCCTTGATTCTTTCACTCACCTATGTCCCGATGATGGCATCGCTCTTCCTGAAACATACCATCGTGGTGAAACCGACACCTGCCGACCGTTTCTTCGAGAAACTGAACAGCGTATATCAACGTTGCCTGCGTTCCTGCCTGCATCACAAGTGGCGTACCGTCATCGTAGCCTTTGCCGCGCTAATCGGCTCGCTCTTCCTCTTCACCCGGCTGGGTGCCGAATTTATCCCGACCCTGGACGAAGGCGACTTCGCCATGCAAATGACATTACCTGCCGGAAGTTCGTTGTCAGAAAGTATCGAAGTATCCCGTCTGGCAGAAAAGACGCTGATGGACAAATTCCCGGAAATCAAGCACGTAGTTGCCAAAATCGGAACGGCGGAAGTCCCCACCGACCCGATGGCAGTAGAAGACGCCGACGTGATGATTATCATGAAACCTTTCAAAGAATGGACCAGCGCAGGAAACCGTGCGGAAATGGTGGATAAGATGAAAGAAGCACTCGAACCACTGTCCGAGCGTGCCGAATTCAACTTCTCGCAACCGATACAGCTCCGTTTTAATGAACTGATGACAGGCGCCAAAGCCGATATTGCCGTCAAACTGTACGGAGAAGACACCCACGAACTCTACGAGAAAGCAAAAGAAGCCGCCGCCTATGTAGAAAAAGTGCCGGGAGCGTCAGACGTCATCGTAGAGCAGACAATGGGATTGCCCCAGCTTGTGGTAAAATACAACCGCAGCAAGATAGCCCGCTACGGCATCAACATAGAAGAGCTCAACACGATTATCCGAACCGCCTATGCCGGAGAATCCAGCGGCGTAGTGTTTGAAAACGAACGAAGGTTCGACCTCGTCGTCCGTCTCGACCAGGAGAAAGTGGCGGATTTGAATCTCGACAAATTGTTTGTGCGCACTTCCGAAGGAATCCAGATTCCGGTCGGAGAAGTAGCGAGCATAGACCTCGTCAGCGGGCCTCTCCAAATCAACCGCGACGCTACAAAACGCCGTATCGTCATCGGTGTCAATGTGCGCGACGCGGATATACAGCAAGTGGTGGCGGACATACAAAAGACACTGGACAGGAACGTCAAACTGAAACCGGGATATTACTTCGAATACGGCGGTCAGTTCGAGAACTTGCAGAACGCCATTCACACGCTGCTCATTGTCATTCCGGTAGCATTGATGCTCATCCTGTTGATTCTGTTCTTTGCTTTCAAGAATATCACCTATACACTGATGGTATTCTCCACCGTTCCGCTGTCGCTTATCGGCGGTATCGTCGCCCTTTGGCTGCGCGGACTTCCGTTCAGCATATCGGCGGGT
Organism: uncultured Bacteroides sp.; assembly: GCF_902491285.1. GTDB lineage: Bacteria > Bacteroidota > Bacteroidia > Bacteroidales > Bacteroidaceae > Bacteroides. The sequence continues at coordinate 14,675 of NZ_CABUHK010000074.1, forward strand.
GTAGGCTTCATCGCATTATTTGGCGTGGCAGTACTGAACGGTATCCTCATGGTGAATCACTTCAACGAACTTCGTAAACAAAACACTTACCCCATGAGTACAAACCGAATCATCGCCAAGGGAACTCCGCATCTGCTTCGTCCCGTATTCCTGACAGGCTTGGTGGCATCATTGGGATTTGTCCCGATGGCCATCGCCACTTCCGCCGGCTCCGAAGTGCAACGCCCGCTGGCAACTGTCGTTATCGGCGGATTGATTATCTCCACTGTATTGACATTGCTTATCATCCCGGTGTTCTACAAGATTGTAAACTCCTTCGCAACCTGGAAACGTCCGGGAGTCAAGTTTCACCTGCCGTTCTTCGTCCTTCTTCCGCTATTCCTATTGATTCCTTCTTTCGTTTCCGCGCAACAGGCATCGACCGTCACTTTGGAACAGGCTATCGAGATGGCGAAACAGAATCACCCCCGTCTGAAAATGGCAACCAACGCCATCCAACAAGCCAAGGCTACCCGTGGAGAGATTGTAGAAGCTACCCCTACCTCATTCAGTTATTCCTGGGGGCAACTCAACGGAGAGAACAAGAAAGACAAGGAACTGGCTTTCGAGCAAAGCCTGGGTTCTCTGCTCACTCCGTTCTACAAGAATGCATTAGTCAACCGCCAAGTGAAAACAACCACATTCTATCGCCAGATGGTAGAGAAGGAAGTCACGGCAGAAGTGAAACGGGCATGGGCGTACTACCAATATGCCGCCAACCTCTGTGCAATGTACCGCGACCAGGATAAGATGGCGGAAAAGTTACAGCATATCGGTGAACTGCGTTATCAACAGGGGGAAATCACCCTGCTCGAAAAGAATATGATGACAACTGTCGCCGCCGAACTGCACAACCGTTGGTTCCAGGCACAGGAAGAAGAGAAAATGGCTTTGGCACGCTTCCGTTGGAGTTGTTATTCAGACCAGCCGCTTGTTCCGGCAGATTCTACCTTATCGCTGTTTTATACCAGCCTTTCAGACGGGACGCTGTCGGGAGCACACACTGCTTACTTTCAAAGTCAGGCGGACGAAGCGAAAGCCATGCTTCATGTAGAGCGGAGCCATTTCTTTCCGGAAATCAGCGTGGGATATACCCGCCAGGATATTCTTCCGTTGAAGAATCTGAATGCGTGGATGGTGGGTGTCTCCTTCCCTATCTACTTCCTGCCTCAAAAGAGCAAGGTAAAGCAAGCACGGTTATCCGCTACCTCAGCACAGATTCAGGCAGACGCGAACATTCGCGAATTGAGAAACAAGGTATTTGAGTTGGAAGCCTCACTCCGCAGATACAACGAGAGCTTGCGCTACTACACTTCTTCCGCCTTGAAAGAAGCGGACGAGTTGACCAAGGCTGCCAATCTCCAGTTGCAACAGAGCGAAACGGGTATAGCGGAATACATACAGTCCATAACAACCTCCCGGGATATTCGCCGCGGCTATATCGAGACTGTCTACCAATATAACATTGCCGCATTAGAGTATGAACTATTTAGATAAATTGAGAATTGAGAGTTTTGATAATACATTCTATTATAAAATACAGAAGATGAAGAAGATATTTTACCCTGTCCTTTTACTTGCTTTGACAGCTTGTAAGGGCAATCAACAGACTACGGATAACGAAACCGGTATGGTTTCCGCAACTGAAGTTGCGACAGACACCGTAGCGAAACAACCCGAAGTGGATGCCATCACTTCCGCGACTTCAAAACCGAATCAGGTTTCATTCAACGGGCGCATTGTTCTCCCGCCCCAACGACAAGCAACCATAGCCTTAACGATGGGTGGAGTGGTCAAGAACACCTCTCTGTTGCCCGGACAACATATAGCTAAAAACGCAGTTATCGCCACCTTGGAAAATCCGGAATTCATTACCCTGCAACAGACTTATCTGGACAGTCATGCACAGGCGGAATATCTTCTAGCGGAATACGAGCGTCAAAAAGCACTTTCCGCCGAACAAGCGGCTTCGCAAAAGAAGTTCCAACAAAGCAAAGCGGATTATCTCTCCATGAAAAGCCGCCAGGATGCCGCTGCCGCGCAACTCTCACTTCTGGGCGTCACCCCGGAAACATTGCTAAAGAACGGTATCCAGCCATTGCTGGAAGTGAAAGCCCCCATCAGCGGCTATGCAGCCAATGTGGCAATGAATATAGGCAAATATATCAATCCGGGCGAAGCTCTTTGTGAGATTATTGATAAAAGCTCCCCGATACTCTGCCTGACTACTTACGAAAAAGACCTTGCAGACATCCAAACAGGCAGTCTCGTACAATTCCGCGTCAACGGGATGGGAACGCAGACATTCAACGGCACAGTGGTCTCCATCGGACAAAAAGTAGATGAAACCAACCGTTCGCTCGAAGTATATTCCTCTATCAAAGAGACAAACGCACAATTCCGACCGGGCATGTATGTCACAGCACATATTCAGAAAAACGATTAACCACTAAAAAATTCCCTTATCTTTGCAGTATGATAGTAAAGGCAATAAAAAAAGACAAATATGTGCTCTCCACAGTCATCATTTCGGTGGCTGTGGCGGTGCTAATCCATTTCCCGGAATCCGTATCCCTTTTCGACCGTTTCGAGAGTCATTCGTTATTTCCCGGAATGAAGTTTATGGATGTGGCTAATGAGATACTCTTTACTTTTCTGTCTTTGCTCCTGCTCTTCGCCGTCAATACACGGCTGTTCCATTTCAACCAGTCGTCTATCAAGATTACGGGAACAAAGATTCTGCTCTCTTTCGTCCTGACGTGGATATTGAGCAACCTGCTGGGGCAGGTCTTTGTCTTCCTGCACAAGACATTTGACATTCCGGCTATCGACGCGATGGTACACCATTATCTGCATCCGTTGAGGGATTTCATCATGGCGTGTCTTGTCACCAGCAGTTGTTATATCATCCATCTGATATACCGCCAACAACAGGTGCTTATTGAGAACGAGCAACTCCAAGCGGAAAATATCCGCAACCAATACGAGGTCTTGAAAAACCAGCTCAACCCGCATATGCTATTCAATTCGTTAAACACGTTGCGTTCATTGGTACGTGAGAATCAGGACAAAGCCCAGGATTATATCCAGGAGCTTTCCCGGGTACTGAGATATACCCTGCAAGGCAACGAGTCGCAGAGTGTCAGCCTTCGAGAAGAAATGGAATTCGCTTCCGCTTATATCTTCCTGTTAAAGATGCGTTTTGAGAACAACCTGCAGTTCGACATACAGATAGACCAGGCATACGAAGATTTCCGGCTTCCGCCGATGGCTGTGCAGGTATTGATTGAGAATGCCGTAAAACACAATGAAATCAGTAACCGGAAACCGCTGGCTATCCATATCACCACAGACGGGAATGGCTACTTATCCGTCAGCAACGACATTCAGCCCAAATGGACCGCTACCCCCGGAACGGGTATCGGACTGGTTAATCTTGCCAAGAGATACCACCTTTTATTCAAGCAAGAGATACAAATCACAGAGGATAAAGAATTTACCGTTTCTATTCCCCTGATTGATGAAGCACAACAATAACAGTGATATATAAACAAAACACCATGAAGACTGTCATTATAGAAGACGAAAAGGCAGCGGTACGCAACCTTTCCTCATTGCTCAACGAAGTAAAACCGGACGCAGAAATAGTTGCCATATTGGATAGTATCGGTTCCACTATCGAATGGTTCGGCTCTCATCCGATGCCGGACTTGGTATTCATGGATATTCATCTGGCGGACGGCTCGGCTTTCGAGATATTCAATCATGTTAGTATCACTTGCCCGATTATCTTCACCACCGCCTATGACGAATATGCTCTGCGGGCTTTCAAAGTGAACAGTATCGACTATTTGCTGAAACCTATCGGCAAGGAAGACATCGAGCGTGCCCTCGCCAAATTGGGAAACTTGCAGCACACCGCCGCCCCCGACGACTGCGAACCGCGCCACAACCCACACCAGGCAGAAGAGCTGCTACAACTTTTCCATTCGCTCAAAAAGCAGGAGAACTATAAGACGCACTTCCTTATCCCAATGAAAGGAGACAAGCTCTTGCCTGTCTCCATAGATATGATACAATTATTTTATATCAAAGATTGCCAGGTTAAAGCTGTTTTAACCGATGGCACAGAATACAACTTTACCCAAACACTGGACGAACTGACCGACTGTCTCAATCCTCACCTTTTCTTCCGTGCCAATCGCCAATACCTGGTTTCGCGGGAAGCTATCAAAGACATTGATTTATGGTTCAACAGCCGGCTATCCATCAATGTGCGCTATTCAGGAATCAAGGAAAAGATTCTGGTCAGCAAGGCACGGGTGGCGGAGTTCAAGGAGTGGTTCTCTAAGAAACAATAACATGCTTGCGGACAAGAAATGACTTTCAATAACCAGGCTGATTCTTCATCGCTTTCCCAATTCACTACTTTCCGGAGCCTCTATCAGAAGTCGGACTTATTCTCTTTCTGAAGCAGTTCTATCTTATACTCCAACCGCCCGATGCGGCGGTTCAGCTCCATTATCGTCTCATCCTTCCGTTCGAGCAGTTCGAGCAGTTGCTTGTTATAAAGATGCTCTCCTTCATTGGACGAAACAATCTCCGGAGAAACGGGCGGCGCGTCAATGTCATTCAAATTGAAATTTTGACGGACATTTTTCAGCCAGTCCGGCAGCGCTTCCAAGTCGGAAGCGGTCAATAAATTATTCAGCATCATATCGGTGGGAAGACGGAATAGCTTGCACAACTTCACCAATACTTTAAAATCCGGCGCTGTCACCTCTTTTTCATAATTAGAGATTGTATTAGCCTTCACACCCAGCTTTTCTGCCAACCCAGACTGGGTTATCCCTATCAATTTCCTGATAAATATCAGGTTTCTTGAGAAATATATCAAATCTTCCGACATAATCTTTTGTTTTATCAATACTAATCTCTACTTTTACCGCCGAAATGAAGAAACAGAGTCTCCCATTTATCAAGTAATTGGGGACAAATATAATAAATTAATAGATATTATACCCAAATGGAACAGAAAAGTAACCAACATCAGCGCACTCCCCTCATTCCACCTAGAGGATGGAAGCAAAAAGTAGCCCTACTTGCAGGAGTTTCAGAGAAAACAGTGTACAATACGCTAAGCGGACGCATCCTCGGTCCCAAATCGCGGCAAGTCATCGAGGCATACCGCAGAATCATGGTTCAGGACGACGAAGAAGAACCTAAATCAAGATACTGACATGGAAACTAGAAGATACATTAACGTACGTACCTGGAGCGAGACATGGTTTGAAGACCTCTCTGCTACCGACAAACTGGTTTGGATTTATCTGAACACCAATTCTTCTACCAATATGCTGGGGGCTTACAACACATCCATACGCAGACTGGCTTACGAATGCCACATCAGCGAACCGGCAGTCCGGCGGAGTATCAAGAAGCTTGAAGTTATCAAGAAAGTAATATACCATGAAGGGTATGTCATCATTATCGACTGGATGGCACAACAATCCATGAACCCCAGCATGAAAATTGCCGCGCGGAAAGAATATGACAAGCTACCGGAACAAATACGGCTGTTATTATCCGAACAAACCCACAGAGATATAGAAAAGACAAGACAGCTACCGGAACAGGATGCTTCCCGTCTTCCCGCTCCAAACGGTGTCCCGCAGGGGGAAAAGGAAGAGGAAGAAGAATACTACGAACAGGAACACGAAGAAGAACACCGAATATCAGAAGAGAAACACGGAATGGCGGAAGAGAAACATCGAATGCCGGAAGAGGAACAGAAAACCGGAAATCCGGAAGAGGAATCTACCGTCATCCCCACACGAAAGGCTTTTCTTAAAGCTGTCCAAAATAAGGAATGGCTCAAGACGCTTTGCCAAAACCATCACCTGAAACAACCGGAACTGGAGAAATGGCTCGAACATTTCTGCCGGAAGTTGCAGAACGAGGGGGAATCACGAAAATCGGTACGGGACTTCCGCCGGCATTTCGCTTCCTGGCTAGATATTCAACTCAACTCTTCCAATCACTCTAAAGACCACTATCATGACAACTATCACGCAAACAACGAAACAGCAACCGCAACAAACGGACATTTCACAACAGACATCAATCCCCTTCTTCAATCCGAAGCCGAGCAACGGTTCGAGCAGCTCCGAGCTACAGGCACTTTACCAACGCTTCCCGACACCGAATGATTTCTTTCATGCTTATCCGCCCTCACTTCAGCAACGCATCCTCATAGCAGGATATACTCCCGCCACTCTCGCGGACAGAAAGGATATTCCTTCGCTGACTCTGATTGGCAATCTCTACGGCGGTTCCACCCCCGTGGAATGGTTGAAAGGGCAACTCTACAGTCTGAATGTTCTCGCCGAAACCCGTTGGCAGATGTCGCGCGAGCAACTGAATGAAACGGTATCGCTCATTCTCTGTGCCTATCCGTGGCTGAGCGCCGCTGACATTTGTCTTTTCATCGCCCGCATGAAAATAGGTACATACGGCCCGTTCTACGGCAGCATCACTCCACTGAAAATTATGGAGTTCCTTCGCCAGTATACCAAGGAATGTCGCAAGTGCAAAACGACCGCCACGCCTTCCGACACTATTCCCGTCCCCGAGCCGGGGGAACGGAAGCCCGTGACGTATGAGGTGTATCAGGAAACAGTCCGAAAGGCTAATGCCGGCGATCCGGATGCTATCCGGGAATTGGAACGTCCACCGGGAAAATAACAGAGACACTCCTCATTTGGTGACTATTTTTACTCGGTGCCGAGGGGTGTCTTCCCCGGTGCCGAAGGGTGCCTTCCCCGGTGCCGGACGGTATCTGCCCCGGTGGCGGATGCTAACTATCCCGATAACGGACTTTTCCGGTCTGCCCACTTCCTTTTTCAAGTTCAAACCTCACTAATTTGATTTATCATGTCTTATACATTGCGTTTCCAAATCAAGCCCTTACTCGCAGAATATCTGTATGGACGATATGCTGACTCCATAGAAAACGGTAGCTTGCATCTCCCTGCGGGTTGCTACCTGCAATTCACCCTTCAAGAATCACTTTCCCGCCGACCTGCCAACGCCCCGCTCCGCGAAACAGGAAATCTCTGCCTGCGACTGACTGCCCCACATCGGGGAAAAAATCCGGCAAGTTACAATTATCTGACACAAGACGCCATCCGGCTTTTCGAGCAACGAACACTGAATCAACTTCAACTTGAACTTTTCGACCGGATGATGAAAGACAGAAGATTGTCGGGAGTGCCCTACATCGAAACTGTCCGATGTTTCATCGAAAGGTATAACATCGTCAGTATCAGCGAAGACGGATTGATGAAAGCCTTCTGGAGATGGAAAAGAAATATGAAAAGCAAGACACTTGGTTGAGAATATAGGCACATATACATCTTTTTTTGTAAGATTCGAATCACAGTCTACCGAAAAGCAGTACCTTTGCCGCCATTAAACCAACAAGTAGGATGGAAAAGAAAAGATATATCACACGAATAGAAGCATCCAAAATATTCAACGTACACCCTCAAACCATCACAAACTGGATGGAAAGAGGAGTATTAGTCGGTAAAAACACAGGACACAACATTCTCGTAGATTACCTATCGATTGAAAAGCTAATCTCTTCATTTGGTGACATCACAGAAGTCGAAAAGAATATTGAAACATACAAAACGGAATGCCGCGAACTGGAAAAAGAATATAAGCAATTATCCCAAAACCTTAAGAGCCGGAACTGGATATACAGCAACGTCATCAGAAACGCGAAAATACTTGCCAATTTATTTGAGAATGCATTCTGCAAATTGTCAAGAAGCAGAGAGGAAAGAACAATCGATATTGTGAGAATGTTCCTTAAAGGTCATACATTTGAGGAGATTGGCGACAAATACAGCCTGCAAAGAGTACGAATTGGACAAATTATCCGCAAAGGAGTCTACCAATTACGGTACGCAGATACATACAAGGATTTAATTGAGCAAAACAAACATCTGATGGACATAAACATCAAACTTAGTACGGAAAACACAAAACTTACCAAAAAGCTTCAAGCTATCGACCAAAGAGATAAGTATATCACAGAAGTCCTAAACCACAAGATTGAGAGTTACCCTCTATCCAACAAAACCTTAAACTGTTTACAATATGCCCAAATTCGGACGTTAGGAGAACTGGCACAGCATAACAGGCGGGAAATCAGCAGCCTAAGAAGCATCGGCACAAAATCCATGAAAGAACTCGATGATTTACTGGCATCCAACCATCTTCAATGGGGAACACCCTATGAGTTCAGCGATATGAAAGAGTAATAATTCCCCGCTCTTTCACTTCCTTCTGTCCGTATTCTTACCCTTTCAGGAAAGATTGACGATAGAAGTGTTTTCCAAACAATCATATTCCATTCATAGACAATCACTTAGATATTTATTCATAGACATCAAGACTGTCCTTGTCCCCCTACTGCCGGATTCCTATCTTTGTATCGTTAACATTAGCGAAGTAATAAGAATTTAGAAACTAAAACAAAGAAAGGAAACCGATTATGGCAATCTTATTCAAAAAAATCACAAGACCTGTCGACCTGACAGACAGGGATTCGGCTAAAAAGACTTATCCGCAAATCACGTACCAGTACAGCAATCCGAGTACTTTGGACGAAATCGCCCAGGAGATAGGCCGGACTTCCGGTGTAAGCGAAGGTGAAGCCTTCAGTGTATTAAAGGATTTCAGGACATTATTGAAGCAGAAGTTAATTGACGGACGGATAGTCAATATCAGCGGCCTGGGATACTTCTATCTTGCCGCCCAAAGTAAAGGGACAGATGCGGCAGAGGATTTTACCGCTGCCGACATCACAGGCTTGCGTATCTGCTTCCGTGCCAACAAAGATATTCGTCTGAACACGGGAACCACCACACGTACCGACGGATTGAGTCTGAAAGATGTGGACCGCGTAAATAAGACCAACGGTTCGGGGGGAACAGACAACCCGGACGATAACAACCCCGGTGGCAATCCGGATAATGGCGGAGAAACACCGGATCCAGACCCAGCTGCATAACATTCCTGCATAAAACGTAAAAGTGCCCCAGACTAACTAGCCGCAAAGCAAGTAAAGTACTCAACGGGCACTTTTATTGTATCTCCCCTTATGGAAACAGCGAATATTATTACCCTTATCAGTGCTTTAGGCGGACTGGAAGCTATAAAATGGCTCATTCACTTCCTGACGCACCGCAAAACGGATGCACGCCGCGAGGAAGCGTCTCTGGATGACCTGACAGCCGAAAACCACCGAAAACAGGTGGACTGGCTGGAAGAACGACTCTCCCAACGGGATACGACTATCGACTCTCTCCAAAATGAACTGCGGAAAGAACAAGCCGACAAACTGGAATGGATAAACCATTGCCACGAAACGGAATTAGCTCTCAAGGAACTGGAAATCAAGCAGTGTGTTATCCACGGATGCACGCACCGTACTCCGGCTTCCGACTACTAAATCTTTTATATTCATTATTACCACCTCTCAAATAAACATGAAACGAATCATGAGAACAATCGACTCAATCATTATCCACTGTTCCGCCACACCTTGCGGACAAGATTTCACCGCGGCAGATATAGACCGATGGCACCGCCAACGGAGTTTCAACGGTATCGGCTATCATTTTGTTATCCGCCTAGATGGAACTATCGAGAACGGACGAGCTATCGAAAAACCGGGCGCACATTGTATCGGCTGGAACAACCGAAGCATCGGCATCTGCTATATCGGCGGACTGGACGCTTGCGGGCATCCTACCGATACGCGTACTCCGAAACAAAAAGAAGCCATGAAAACGCTTATCAGCCGGCTGCAACATGAATATTTCGGCATACGGACCATCCTCGGACATCGTGACACTTCACCCGACCTGAATGGTGACGGACGTATAGAACCGAATGAATTTATCAAAGCCTGCCCGTGCTTTGATGTCAGAACCTGGTTGCGGGGTGTATCGCTGACCGGACTATGTCTTGGACTCTGCTTATATACGGCTTCTTGTAGTAGCTACAAGAGTTCAACCTTGTCAACGGAAAAGGCTGATGTTTCCATCATTTCTCAAACTACGCAAGAAACACGGCAGAAAAAGGATGCACACTTATCACAGAAGCAAGCGTCGGACTCTTCTGCCCTTCATCAAAGTTCCATTGAGGAATATATGGAACAAACGACTATTATACATCGGAAAAGACAGAATGCGTCTACCGCAGAGAAGAATTACAATGAACAAAAAACTGACACCCTAATGATGAATGCCGGAAAGAGTAAGGAAAAGACAGATATGACTTATCAAATCGTCCGGCAACAAAAACAGAGTGAAAAGCAGAAGAGAACTGGATATGCCACGTTATGGCTTATCGGTGGCGGATGCGCAGGCGCTTTACTGCTTTTCAGACAAGTCCGGCAGATAAGAAAAAAATAAGCCAAGTCAGTGCTAAAGTGAGCAAAAAAGAACTACCTTTGTTATAACATACACAACCAACAAGTATAATGGGAAGATTTATCAATCCCTTTACCGACTATGGCTTTAAGTTTTTATTCGGCAGAGAGGTAGAAAAGGAGCTGTTAATCGACTTCTTGAATGATTTGCTCGTAGGCGAGCACGTAATCACCGACATACAGTTCCTCAACAACGAACAACTGCCGGAAGTAAAAACAGAACGGGGAATCATCTACGACATCTACTGCGTAACCGACACCGGCGAGCGTATTATCGTAGAAATGCAGAACAGGGAACAGCCTTATTTTAAAGACCGTGCACTGTTCTATCTCTCAAGAGCTATCACGCAACAAGCCAAAAAGGGAATCTGGGATTTCCAATTGGATGCTGTATATGGAGTGTTCTTCATGAATTTTGTGATGAACAAGGACATACCCGCAAAGATAAGAACAGATGTCGTCTTAGCTGACCGGGATACTGGAAAAGTCTTCAACGGAAAGTTCAGACAGATTTTTATCGAACTGCCTAACTTTAACAAAGAAGAGGATGAATGTAGTACTGACTTTGAACGTTGGATTTATATATTAAAGCATATGGATACACTTGACCGAATGCCTTTCAAGGCTCGTAAAGCCGT
>NZ_CABUHK010000075.1 GCF_902491285.1 uncultured Bacteroides sp.
CCGGGATTATTTGATTAATTAATAACTCGTCCCGATTTTAACGGGACACTAGTGATTTCATAAATTCGATGAGGTTATCGGTGTGATTATTAGTTCAATATTAGTTTTATAAATGGAGAATTAGGCACGGATTACACGGATTTCACGGTTTTTCCTAAATATGTGTGCATATTGCAACAGCGTAATCCGTGTAATCCGTGCCTAAAAATCATCATTTCTCATAGATTTTCCATTCCCATAATCCGGCATCTCCCCTGCGGATATGAAGGCGAAGATAACGGGCTTTGCCAATGCCGTCAGCTATATGAGGAGAGCATACCTGTACTTTTCCTTGTTCGGCACACGTCTGCCAATGCTTTCCGTCCATTGATTTCTCCAGTCTCCACGTATGTCCTTCGGTGGGGCGGGTAAAGTAGAACTGACATTCGCTGATGTTGCGGATTTCTTTCAAGTCCGCCGTGATATAGGGACTGCTGTCCGTATCGGCAGCCATCCAGCGGGTTCCATTTGATTCGTCGGCTACAGATGCAGCTTGATAAGTATGTGTACGCGTATAGCTTTTCACCGAGCCTTTATCCGGCAAAGGTTGGTTGGGCCGGGTTTCGATATTGACAACGGAAGTGCGGGGAGCTTTCTCGCTGGAAGCATAAAAATGAGCCTGCAAGGCGAGGTTCGTCCGTGCCTCTTGCGGAGTTGTCAGGTAGCCGACACCACGGATATCGGGGATTAAAGTCTTAATCGTTCCGTCGTCATTAAACTCCATGCGGTTGGCGTACACCTGGCGGGTAGTTCCGCCGTCCCCATATTCAAGATAGAGAAAGATATATTCATCCGTTCCTTCGTCATAGAACACATTGCCGTGCCCCGGTCCCCATACCTGGTTTTCGGGAGAGGAAAATAAAAAGATGTCGTTGCCTTCCGGCTTTACGAAGCCGGTAAGAGGGGATTCACGGCTCATCATATAGGCATTTGCATAATTCTGATGTCCGCTCAACGTATAAATATAGTAATAGATGCCTTTGCGCTTGAACAGAACAGGGCCTTCGGAATATCCCTGACGGGGTGTTTTCAGTGTTACCGGTTCCCCTTCCAAATGAAGCCTGTCCGCAGAAAGGCGTGCCGCGTTCCGGCGACGCCAGTAAATATATCCTGTACCGTCATCGTCAATAAAAGGTTCTCCGTCAATATCATCAATGAGAGCCGGGCTGTCGATACCGCCTTCTCCGAGAGCAAAAAGCCCCTTACCGTCGGCAAAACGGAAAGGCCCGTCCGGACGGTCTGCCACGAGCACATATGTTCCCATTTTCTCGTCCGGCTTCACGAATGTAGTGTACAGATAATATTTGCCGTCCTGTTCAATCACTCTTCCGGGAGCCCAGTAACGGAAATACCCTTTCTTCTTTTCACCTTTATCATTCGTATATTCATATTCCTTCGACCAGTCGAATGCGCTAATATGGGAACCTTCAAAGCTCCAGTTAACAAAGTCCTTCGATTTCCAGACGACAGGTGTTCCGGCACGGTTCAGACCGTAATCCAAATCGGTCGTTCCATACAGATAATATGTATCGCCGAACTTGGCTACGGAAGGGTCTGCCACATTATCGGGAATCAAAGGGTTGTAGTTGCGGTTGGCTTTCAGCACTTCCACTACGGAAATATCGACCGCAAAAGCTGTTCCGTGGCGGATACCCCGGGGAAAGGAAACCTGTTCGGAAACATCTTCCCACGTTTCGCCGTAATCCAGCGAACGGACAGCGCCATAACGGTGGTCACGGTATTTATCGAAATAGACATAGAGCGTATCGCCTACAAAAAGAGGAGCCGGGCCTTCTGCCCAGTATTTTCCTGTAATGGGTGCAGATACTTTGGTCGGGAATCCTTTCGCTATCTTCTTCGTGCGTGTAACACGCAGATTCTTTTCCGGCGGATTGGAATTTTCGTTCTTCACTACCATTATCAGGTCTTCATGCTTCGGGTCTTTCACAATGGCAGCGTCAATTACGCTGAAATCAGGATTGAAGAACATCTTTGTCTTTGAGAAAGTACGGAAGTCTTTTGTCGTCACATAATAAATGCGATGATTCAGTCCCTTCTCGCTTTCGCTGGTCGGCACTTCCTTGTGACGACCGGGGATGGTGGTAGCCCAAAAGATATAGTAAGTCTGCGAAGATTCGTCATAGAACAGTTCGGGCGCCCAACAATTATGGGCTTCCGGCTCATGCATCATCACCGGAATGGCTTGCTGTTCACTCCAGTGAATCAGGTCGCGGGAAGAGGCATATCCGATAATCCGGTCTGTCCAACTGGAAGTCCATACCATATGGAACGTTCCGTCCGGAGCCTGACAAATGCTCGGGTCACGCATTAATTTATCTTTACCGACAGAGGGTGTCAGATAAGAGCGTCCGCCATTCAGGGGCAGCCAGTTTAATCCGTCGTAACTGTATGCCAAATGCAGTCCGTCCTTACTGCCATTGATAAAATAAGAAAAGAGATAGGCTTTCTCACCGGCAAAGATTGTCATTATCGACCAAAGACTGAGAGCTATCCAGACAAATACTTTTTTCATGGTTCCTTTTAAGATTAAAAAGTTTACTTCGCAAATATAGGGCATCCCGCAAACTCCTCAAAGGCAAAGGGCATGGACAATATTTCAAATACATGTAGTTTTGTACACCAACCACCCAATAAGCCCATTTTGATACAATATTCTATGTATCTGTACATCTTTCTATTTACCAAACCTTTAAAAAGCCCTACTTTAGCGGCAGATTTTCAGAAGAAATGAAAAACATATCAATCCTATATATCATGAAACGACTTTTAGTAAGTATTGCTATCGTATTTGCCGCCATACTGACCGCAGTGGGGCAAAATCATTCTTTCAGCTTATCCGGCAAGTGGAACTTCCAGATAGACCGGGAAGATATCGGCGTCAGGGAACAATGGTTCAAAAAATCCCTCGACGACTCTATCAACCTGCCCGGCTCCATGCCCGAAAAGCTAAAGGGGGATGAAGTAACCGCCCGCACCCAATGGACGGGAAGCCTCTACGACAGTTCTTACTACTTCAACCCATATATGGAAAAATACAGAATAGAGGGACAAGTGAAACTCCCCTTCTTCCTGACTCCCGACAAACATTATGTAGGCGTAGCCTGGTATCAAAAGAAAGTTACAATCCCTTCCAACTGGAAAGGGGAAAGAATCTCCCTTTTCCTGGAACGTCCGCATATCGAAACCACAGTTTGGGTAAACCAAAAGGAACTCGGTATGCAGAACAGCCTTTGTGTTCCTCACGTCTATGACCTGACTTCTGCAGTCGCCCCCGGAAAGACGTGTCTGATTACTATCCGCATTGACAACCGCATCAAGGAAATCAACGTAGGCCCCGACTCCCACAGTATCACCGACCAGACGCAAGGCAACTGGAACGGTATCGTCGGACGAATCGAATTGCAAGCTACACCGAAAATACACTTTGAGAACATTCAGGTATATCCCGATTTGAGCAATCAGAAAGCGCTGGTACGTATGAATGTACAGTCCGCTTCTTCCGCCAAAGGAGAAATCATGCTTTCTGCCGAGAGTTTCAACACGGACATCCGGCACAAAGTTGCTCCCGTACAGCAAACTTTCAATATCCGTCCGGGAGACAATGCGGTCGAGATGGAACTTCCGATGGGAAAGGATTTCCTGACATGGGATGAATTCAGCCCTGCACTCTATAAACTGACGGCTACGTTGAGCAATGGCAAACAGACGGATACAAAGCAGGTGCAGTTCGGTATGCGCGACTTCAAGATAGAAGGAAAATGGTTCTACGTGAACGGCAGAAAGACAATGCTTCGCGGCACGGTAGAAAACTGTGATTTCCCGTTGACAGGCTATGCGCCGATGGATGTAGCTTCCTGGGAACGGGTATTCCGCATTTGCCGCAACTACGGGTTGAACCATATGCGTTTCCACTCTTTCTGTCCGCCGGAAGCGGCTTTTATCGCTGCCGACCTTGTAGGGTTCTACCTGCAACCGGAAGGGCCGAGCTGGCCGAATCATGGGCCGAAGCTGGGCAACGGACAGCCGATTGACAAGTACTTGATGGATGAAACGATTGCTTTGACGAAAGAATATGGGAATTATGCTTCTTATTGTATGCTGGCTTGCGGCAATGAGCCTTCCGGTCGTTGGGTAGCATGGGTAAGCAAGTTTGTGGATTATTGGAAAGCGACCGACCCGCGTCATGTATATACGGGAGCTTCCGTAGGAAATAGCTGGCAGTGGCAGCCTCACAATGAATTTCATGTGAAAGCCGGAGCACGAGGATTGAGTTGGGCAGGTGCGCGCCCGGAAAGTATGTCGGACTACCATGCAAGGATAGATACGGTAAAACAGCCGTATGTATCGCATGAGACGGGGCAGTGGTGCGTATTCCCGAATTTCAATGAAATCCGTAAGTACACCGGAGTCAACAAAGCGAAGAATTTTGAAATCTTCCGGGATATTCTGAATGACAACCACATGGGAAGCCAAAGTTATGACTTTATGATGGCTTCGGGCAAACTTCAGGCTCTCTGCTACAAGCATGAGATTGAAAAGACATTGCGCACTCCCGATTATGCCGGATTCCAGTTGTTGGCTCTCAATGATTATTCCGGTCAGGGGACTGCATTGGTCGGTGTATTGGACGTATTCTTTGAAGAAAAAGGATATATCAACGCAGAACAATTCAGACGTTTTTGCAGTCCGACTGTGCCATTGGCGCGTATCCCGAAATTTGTATATGCCAATAACGAAACATTCCATGCCGACATCGAAGTGTCTCATTTCGGGGCAGCTCCTTTGCAGGAAGCAAAAACCGTTTATATCATTAAGGATAAGTTGGGGAAAGTATATGCTCATGGAAGTGTAGGTACTCACAATATACCTATTGGTAATCTCTGTTCTTTGGGTAGTGTGGATATGGATTTAGCAGAAGTCACTACTCCGCAGAAACTTAATCTGGAAGTACGCATCGAAGGCAGTGACGCCGTGAACGACTGGGATTTTTGGGTATATCCCGCGCAAGTGGAGTTGACGCAAGGTGATGTTTATACCACGGATACGCTGGATGCAAAGGCTTTATCGGTATTGCAGGAAGGTGGAAATGTTCTGATTACGGCAGCCGGAAAGATTCAATACGGCAAAGAAGTCAAACAATACTTTACTCCGGTATTCTGGAACACTTCCTGGTTCAAGATGCGCCCGCCGCACACGACGGGTATCTTCGTGAACGAATATCATCCGCTTTTCCGCCAATTCCCGACGGAATATCACAGCAACCTGCAATGGTGGGAACTACTGAATAAAGCACAGGTGATGCAGTTCACCGATTTTCCGGCAGAGTTCCAGCCGACTATCCAGAGCATTGATACGTGGTTTATCAGTCGCAAAATAGGAATGTTGTTTGAAGCAAAGGTATTGAACGGAAAGTTACTGATGACCAGCATGGACATTACTTCACAACCGGAGAAAAGAATCGTTGCCCGGCAGATGCACAAAGCAATCCTGGATTATATGAATTCGGATGCTTTCCGCCCGTCAACGGTAATAACACCGGAGCAGATACAAACGCTGTTTACTAAAGTAGCGGGAGATGTGAAGTCTTATACCAAAGACTCGCCCGACGAACTGAAACCGAAGATTAACTAAACGGAAATTATCCAACAAACCAATATACATTAATCTATATTATAATGAAAACTACTATCATAGGCTTACTACTTCTGGCAACGATAACTGCCAATGCCCAAGAAGGAGAAGAAGTCCGAACCTACCAACTGTCGGACGCACCACGATATAGCGAGGAGACGGGATACGGATACGACCTCATCGCCACCCCCGAAAAAGGAAATAAAGCACCTTTCTTTTTCTCTGTCCGCGTACCGGACGGAAACTATAAAGTGACCGTACGCCTCGGAAGCAAGAAGCAGGCAGGAGTGACAACTGTACGGGGAGAATCCCGTCGCCTGTTCGTTGAGAATCTGCCGACAAAGAAAGGTCAGTTCATAGACGAGACGTTTATCATCAACAAGCGGAATCCCCGCATCTCCGAGAAAGAATCCGTGCGCATCAAACCACGCGAGAAAACCAAATTGAACTGGGATGATAAATTGACACTGGAATTCAACGGTGATGCACCCGTATGCCAGAGTATCAATATAGAACCCGCCGACCCGTCAGTTATCACTGTTTTTCTATGCGGTAACAGTACGGTAGTAGACCAGGATAACGAACCGTGGGCCAGTTGGGGACAGATGATTCCCCATTTCTTCGGAACAGATGTCTGCATTGCCAATTATGCGGAATCCGGCGAATCAGCCAATACCTTTATCGGAGCAGGACGCCTGAAAAAAGCATTGAGCCAAATGAAGAAAGGCGATTATCTCTTTATGGAGTTCGGACATAACGACCAGAAACAGAAAGGGCCCGGCAAAGGAGCGTATTACTCTTTTATGACCAGCCTGAAAACATTCATTGACGAAGCCCGTGCACGTGGAGCACACCCCGTACTGGTCACTCCCACCCAACGCCGGAGTTTTGACGCAACCGGACATATCCGCGACACGCACGAAGACTACCCGGAAGCCATGCGCTGGCTTGCCGCCAAGGAGAACGTGCCATTGATTGACCTCAACGAAATGACCCGCACGCTCTATGAAGCCCTCGGCCCCGAAACGTCCAAACGTGCTTTCGTACATTATCCGGCAGGCACTTATCCGGGACAGACCAAGGATTTTGCCGACAACACCCACTTCAATCCTTACGGGGCTTATCAGATAGCCCAATGTGTGATTGAAGGAATGAAGAAAGCCGTTCCCGAACTGGCGAAATATCTGAAAATCGACCCGGCATACAATCCGGCACACCCGGATGATGTGAATACTTTCCACTGGAACGAATCACCTTTCACAGAAATAGAGAAACCGGACGGAAATTAAAGAATCCCAATATTGACCGATATGAAAAGTAAAAGCATCTTTCCCCTACTTCTAGCAGGCACGTTTTTTATAGCATGTACTCCAGCCAAACAAGCAGGAAGCAACAGCTTCGAATGGGGACAGGTTCCGCAGCAACCGGATTTGTCGTGGGCGGACAGCGTAGGAAGCCGGCAAACTCCCGGAAACAACCATCTTTTATCCGCCAATTCTTTTGGCGCAGTAGCAGACAGCACAGTGCTCAGCACGGAAGCTATCCAGAAAGCAATCGACAGTTGTGCCGTCTCCGGCGGGGGAACCGTCACTCTCCAGCCCGGATATTATCAGACCGGGGCACTGTTCATTAAAAGCGGTGTCAACCTGCAACTGGACAAAGGCGTCACCCTACTCGCCAGCCCCCATATCCAGTATTATCCCGAATTCCGCTCACGAATTGCGGGTATCGAGATGACATGGCCGGCAGCAGTAATAAACATTGTCAACGAGAAGAACGCCGCTGTCAGCGGAGAAGGGACTTTGGACTGCCGGGGAAAAGTCTTTTGGGACAAATATTGGGAAATGCGCAAAGAATACGAAACGAAAGGGTTGCGCTGGATTGTAGATTACGACTGCAAACGTGTGCGGGGTATTCTTGTGGAACGCAGTTCGGATGTCACCTTAAAAGGATTCACCCTGATGCGTACCGGCTTTTGGGGATGTCAGATTCTTTATTCCAACTATTGCACCATAGACGGACTGACGATTAATAATAATATAGGCGGTCACGGCCCGAGCACGGACGGCATCGACATAGATTCTTCCTGCAACATTCTGATAGAGAACTGCGATGTAGACTGTAACGACGACAATATCTGTATCAAATCGGGACGGGACGCGGACGGTTTGCGGGTGAATCTTCCTACGGAGAACGTGGTGATTCGCAATTGCATTGCCCGCAAGGGCGCCGGACTTATCACCTGCGGCAGCGAAACTTCCGGCAGTATCCGGAATGTATTGGGCTATAACCTCGAAGCTGCCGGCACTTCCGCCGTGCTCCGTCTGAAAAGCGCCATGAACCGCGGTGGGACAATCGAAAACATCTACATGACTAACGTAAAAGCCGAAAACGTCCGCCACGTACTGGCAGCAGACTTGAACTGGAACCCCAGTTACAGTTACAGCACTCTTCCCAAAGAGTATGAAGGCCAGGAAATCCCGGAACACTGGAAAGTTATGCTGACTCCGGTAGTACCCCCCGAAAAGGGATACCCACGCTTCCGCAACGTATATGTATCGCGGATTAAAGCCGAGAACGTAGACGAATTTATCTCTGCTTCGGGATGGAACGACTCTTTGCGTCTGGAAAATTTCTATCTTTACGCCATCGAAGCACAGGCTAGGAAACCGGGTAAAATCTGCTATACGAAGAATTTCAACCTGTCGGAGATTACATTGGACGTAACAGAGAAAGACGCTATCGAACTAAAGGAAAATGAACAAAGTAATATCAAATTCAACTATGCTGAAACAACTCCTGACCATCGTACTGCTGGGAATCTTGCTCATTGATGCGCAAGCACAGTCTCTGACACCGCCTGCCGGTACTTTCAAGCTGGGAATATCGAAAGGAAACGAAAGCCACTGGCTGCAACCTAAGGAAAAGACACCGGGGATTACTTTCCAATGGAAAGCCTTGCCCGATACCCGTGGATTTATACTGGAAATAGAGGTAGCTTCCTCTCCCAAAGCCGATGCTTTATTCTGGAGCTTCGGCGATTGCCGGCCGGATGCGGACGTGAATGTGTTTAGTGTGGAAGGACAGGCTTTTACCTGCTATTACGGAGAAAGCATGAAATTACGGACTGTACAGGCGGTCACTCCTACCGACGATATCCGCCTGAGCAACGGGCACAAGGACGAAACTCCCCTGATGCTTTATGAATCAGGAAAACGAACCGACCGCCCCGTACTGGCGGGACGTTGCCCGCTCGTTCCCGGCAGCAGGATTTATTTCTGCTTCTATGAGCAGAATGAGAAGGCGGATTATAACTACTATATGTTACCGGATATTTTTGCCCAAACCGACAAAAAATGAAAAAGATATATTTACTATTCAGTCTCTTAGTGGGTTGCATCTACAGCTATGCAGCCATCTACAACGTGAAGGATTTCGGAGCCAAAGCGGATGGAAAAACGATTGACTCTCCCGCCATCAACAGCGCGATTGAAGCAGCCGCACAAGCCGGTGGCGGTACTGTTTACCTGCCTGCCGGAGAATATGCCTGTTATTCTATCCGACTGAAAAGCAACATTCACCTCTATCTGGAACAAGGCGCACGCATCGTTGCCGCCTTTCCCGGAAAAGAGGAAGGATATGATATCGCTGAAGTGAATGAACATAATAAGTACCAGGATTTCGGTCACAGCCATTGGAAGAATTCCTTGATTTGGGGAATCGGACTGGAGAATATAACCATCAGCGGTTCCGGACTTATTTACGGTAAAGGCTTGACCCGTGAAGAAAGCCGGCTGCCGGGTGTAGGCAACAAGGCTATCAGCCTGAAAGATTGCCGGAATGTGACACTCAAGGATTTGTCCATGCTTCACTGCGGACATTTCGCCCTGCTCGCCACCGGTGTAGACCATCTGACTATCTTGAATCTGAAAGTAGATACCAACCGCGACGGATTCGATATTGACTGCTGCCGGAATGTGCGTATCAGCCAGTGTACGGTAAATTCTCCCTGGGACGATGCCATTGTGCTGAAAGCCTCTTACGGGTTAGGACGTTTTCAGGATACGGAGAATGTGACTATCAGTGATTGTTATGTAAGCGGTTTTGACCAGGGAAGCGTAATGGACGGAACCTGGCAACTGGACGAGCCCCAGGCTCCCGACCACGGTTACCGCACGGGACGTATCAAGTTCGGCACAGAAAGTAGCGGCGGATTCCGTAATATTGCGATTACTAATTGTATCTTCGAGCATTGCAGGGGTCTGGCATTGGAAACGGTAGACGGGGGACGTCTGGAAGATATTGTTATCAGCAATATCACGATGAGGAATATTGTCAATGCTCCTATCTTCCTGAGACTGGGCGCACGTATGCGCAGTCCCGAAGGCACGCCCGTAGGCACAATGAAACGTATTCTTATCAGTGATATTAATGTGTGGAATGCCGACAGCCAATATGCTTCCATTATCAGCGGTGTGCCGGGTGCTTGTATCGAGGATGTCACTCTCCGTAATATTCACCTATATTATAAAGGTGGATACAGCGCGGAAGACGGTAAACGTGTTCCGCCCGAACAGGAGAAAGTATATCCCGAACCGTGGATGTTCGGCACTATTCCCGCCAAAGGATTTTACGTCCGCCATGCACGGAACATAACTTTCGACGGTATCCGCTTCCATTTTGAACAGCCGGACGGACGACCGCTCTTTGTAACCGATGATGTAGAAAAGATAGAATATTATAATACGCCGAAAGAATGATGAATAAGAAACAATTGATATTCCTCTGCCTGCTTGCAACAGGCGGAGTCATACAAGCGCAACAGTGGCCGAGCGTTCCAGCAGAAGCGCGTCCCGGCACCCGATGGTGGTGGCTGGGAAGTGCCGTAGACGAAAAGAACCTGACGTACAATCTGGAAGAATATGCACGTGCCGGCATGGGTGCGGTGGAAATCACGCCTATCTACGGCGTGCAAGGGAATGACGCAAACGAGATACAGTTCCTCTCTTCCCGCTGGATGGAAGTGCTCAAGCATACACAGGCGGAAGGTAAACGCACAGGTGTTGAAATCGACATGAATACCGGTACCGGATGGCCTTTTGGCGGGCCGGAAGTCAGCATTGAAGACGCAGCGACCAAGGCAATCTTCCAAACCTACGAAATAGAGGGCGGCAAAGAGATTGTACAGGATATTAATGTGACTGACCCTAAGCAACAACTTTATTCCGTATTAAGCCGGGTGATGGCTTATAATGAAAATGGCCAGTGTCTTAATCTGACTTCTCATGTAAAAAAGGACAAGTTGCAATGGAAAGCCCCTGTCGGCAAATGGAAAGTGGTAGCCCTCTACGTTGGAAAGACACGGCAGAAAGTGAAACGGGCAGCACCGGGCGGGGAAGGATACGTCATGAACCACCTGTCAAAGAAAGCTGTCAAGAACTATCTTTCCCGCTTCGACCGTGCATTCAAGAGTAGCAAGACAAGCTATCCGCATACATTCTTCAACGACTCTTACGAGGTGTATCAAGCAGACTGGACAGACGATTTCCTGGAACAGTTTGCCCGCAGACGGGGATATAAACTGGAAGAGCATTTCCCTGAATTTCTGGATGAAAGCCGTCCCGAAGTCAGCAGACGCATCTTGTCCGATTATCGGGAGACGATTTCCGACTTGTTATTGGAAAACTTCACCTGTCAATGGACAGACTGGGCACACAAAAACGGTAGCATCACCCGCAATCAGGCACATGGTTCACCGGGTAATCTGATTGATATTTACGCAGCCGTAGATATTCCCGAATGTGAAGGCTTCGGACTGTCACAGTTCCATATCGAAGGATTGCGGCAGGATTCACTGACCAAGAAGAATGATTCGGACTTGTCTATGTTGAAATATGCTTCTTCGGCCGCACATATTGCAGGTAAGACCTATACTTCTTCCGAAACATTCACTTGGCTGACGGAGCATTTCCGCACTTCCCTGTCACAATGCAAGCCGGATATGGACTTGATGTTTGTTTCCGGTGTCAATCATATGTTCTTTCATGGGACGCCTTACTCTCCGAAAGAAGCCGAATGGCCGGGTTGGCTGTTCTATGCGTCTATCAATATGAATCCAACGAATAGTATCTGGCGTGACGCTCCTTCTTTCTTTAATTATATCACCCGTTGCCAGAGCTTTCTGCAAATGGGACGACCGGATAATGATTTCCTGATTTATCTTCCGGTATATGATATGTGGAACGAACAACCGGGACGATTGTTACTATTCACTATCCACCACATGGATAAACTGGCTCCTAAATTTATCGACGCCATCCACCGCATCAACAACAGCGGATATGACGGGGATTATATCTCCGACAACTTCATCCGCAGCACCCGTTTCAAGAACGGACAGTTGGTTACTTCGGGCGGAACGGGTTACAAAGCATTGGTAGTGCCTGCCGCCCATCTGATGCCGGATGATGTGCTGGCGCATCTTGTAGAACTGGCCAAGCAGGGAGCTACTATCGTATTCCTAGAAAACTATCCGACGGATGTACCGGGATATGCCCGCTTAGAACAGAAACGTAAAAGTTACCAACGTACGCTCCGCCAACTTCCGTCTGTCTCTTTCTCCGAAACAACCGTCACTCCGGTTGGAAAGGGAAAGATTATCACAGGAACGGATTATGCGCGCACATTAGCCAGTTGCCATATTCCTTGCGAGGAAATGAAAACAAAATTCGGTCTGCAAACTATCCGAAGAGTTAATGACACGGGACATCATTATTTCATCTCTTCCCTGCAAGATAAAGGAGTGGATGGCTGGATTACTTTAGGAACGTATGCAACCGCAGCCGCCCTCTTCAATCCGATGACCGGAGAATGTGGAGAAGCCCTTATCCGTCAGGCAGACGGTAAGACACAAGTTTATCTACAACTGAAATCCGGCGAATCGGTTATCCTGCAAACTTATCAACAGCCTTTGCAAGCTTCCAAACCGTGGAGATATATAAAGGAACAACCTTTCAGCCTCAGCCTTGACCATGGCTGGAAACTGCACTTTGCCGAAAGCAAACCGGAAGTTCAAGGTACATTCGACATAGACCGCCCGTGTTCATGGACAAGCATCAATCATCCGGCAGCCAAAATCAATATGGGAACCGGCGTTTATTCATTGGATATTGAGCTGCCTTCCCTGAAGGCTGACGATTGGATGCTCGACTTGGGCGATGTACGCGAAAGTGCCCGTGTCCGCATCAACGGACAGGAAGCGGGTTGTGTATGGGCAGTGCCTTATCAGTTGAGAGTAGGTCATCTGCTGAAATCCGGGAAAAACCACATCGAAATAGAAGTCACGAACCTTCCTGCAAACCGAATTGCAGAACTGGACAGACAGGGAGTGCAGTGGCGCAAGTTCAAAGAAATCAATATTGTCGATTTAAACTATCGTCCGGCCAATTACGGACATTGGAGTCCGCTGCCTTCCGGCTTGAATAGTGAAGTGCGGTTGATTCCGGTAGATTTTATGCAGAAGTAAGTGTTTATCTTTATTTGATTTCTCAGCTTCTTAATCCAAAAAACAAGCCCCTTTTCCGAATTTCGTGGAAAAGGGGCTTATTTTATAAAATCAAGTTGCAGTTTGCTTCTTTAATTCTCATGCAAAACTGTGTATAGTTCTTTTCAAACCCTATAATAAACAGCAACTTACGGTCATCTATATTCTCTAACTTTTTTATGCCTATGAGAAAACATTCTCATTTCGGTGAGAATTATTCCAATATAATAATCCCATCCTAAAGGAGTTACTTTAAGCTTATTACCGCCCGCTCCAACTGCTTCAAAGCCCGTTCTAACGTAGCACGCGGACAAGCAATATTCAACCGCATGAAGCCTTCGCCTTCCTTACCAAATGTTGTTCCGTCGTTCAATGCCAAATGAGCATCTTCTATGAAAAGACGGTTCAATTCTTCCTGATTTAGTCCTAATTCGCGACAATCTAAAAAGATAAGATAGGAAGCTTGCGGACGAATCATCTTGATGGCAGGAATATACTCTTTCAGATAGTTTTCGGTAAAGTCTACATTTTCCTTGATATAAGCAATCACCTGATCAAGCCATTCCGTACCATGACTGTAAGCAGCCGCTACACTCAGGTAAGCAAACAGATGCCCTTCACTGAACTCGCTTGCTTCCATATATGTCTGGAAACGGTGACGAAGCTCCTCATTTTCTATGATAGCATAAGAACTTGCCAGTCCCGGCATATTAAACGCCTTGCTCGGAGACATAAAGACAAGTGAATTCATCCGTGCCTTTTCAGAAATAAGAGCGAACGTAGGATGCTTGTATGGCGGCAAAGTCAAGTCGGCATGAATCTCGTCAGAGATGATTAATGTACCGCTTTCATGGCAAATATCGGCTATTTGAGCCAGTTCCTCTTTTGTCCATACACGTCCGCCCGGATTATGAGGATTACTTAAAACAAGCAGTTTGCAGCCCCGAATATTTTGGCGGAAACGGTCAAAATCAATATGATATTGTCCGTCTTTCAATACTAACGGGCTGAATACGACTTCACGTTCATTCTTCTGAGTTACCAAAAAGAAAGGATGATAAACAGGCGGCATCACCATGACTTTATCCCCTTTCTGCGTAAAGCAGTGGATAGCAAAGGCCAATCCACGAACAATGCCGGGAGTGAATGTCAGCATCTCTTTGCTTACCGTCCATTCGTGGCGTGTCTGTAACCAGTTGATAATAGACTCCGACCATTCTTTACAGGCAAATGTATATCCGAGCACTTCATGCTCCAGGCGTTTTTTCAAAGCGTCTATCACGAAAGGGGCTGTGCGGAAATCCATATCGGCTACCCACATCGGAATCAAATCCTTGCGCCCCCAACGACCTTCCACTCCATCCCATTTAACGGAGTCTGTACCGTTACGGTCTATTATTTCATCAAAATTATATTTCATACTGTATGATGTTGTTATGTTATGTGAGACAAAAGTAGTACTTTTGTATTCAATTCAAAAAGGAATTTATGACGAAAGCATTATTTTTTGATATAGACGGAACGCTTGTCAGTTTTGAGACTCACCGTATTCCGACTTCTACCATTGAGGCATTGGAAGCCGCCCATGCAAAAGGGCACAAAATATTTATCGCTACCGGACGCCCGAAAGCTATTATCAACAACCTTTCCGAACTACAAGACCGGAATCTCATAGATGGATACATAACCATGAACGGGGCTTATTGTTTTGTCGGAGAGCAAGTTATTTATAAAAGTGCCATCCCCCAAGAAGAAGTAAAAGCAATGGCAGCTTTCTGCGAAAAGAAAGGAGTGCCTTGTATCTTTGTAGAGGAACATAATATATCCGTCTGCCAGCCTGACGAAATGGTGAAAAAGATATTCTATGATTTTCTGCATGTGAATGTTATCCCGACTGTTTCTTTTGAAGAAGCGACCAGCAGGGAGATTATACAAATGACGCCCTTTATCACAGAGGAAGAAGAAAAGGAAATCCGCCCGTCTATCCCGACTTGTGAGATAGGTCGCTGGTATCCGTCTTTTGCCGACGTGACCGCCAAAGGGGATACAAAGCAAAAGGGGATTGATGAAATCATCCGTTACTTTGATATTAAGTTGGAAGATACGATGTCATTCGGAGATGGTGGAAACGACATCAGTATGCTTCGCCATGCCGCTATCGGAGTAGCTATGGGACAGGCAAAAGATGACGTAAAGGCTGCCGCCGATTACGTGACGGCTCCCATTGACGAGGATGGAATCAGCAAGGCAATGAAACATTTCGGAATCATTGAATAAAAAGGATTTACAATACTTACAAGAATGAGCGTAGACACCAACAACGCTGAGTTTCAGGATGCCCTGAGCTTGATTCAATATACACGCCAGTCGGTTTTTCTGACCGGAAAAGCGGGGACAGGGAAATCTACATTCCTGCGTTACGTCTGCGAGAATACGAAAAAGAAACATGTCGTACTTGCTCCGACGGGTATTGCCGCAATCAATGCCGGGGGAAGCACGATGCATAGTTTCTTCAAACTTCCTTTCTATCCGCTATTGCCGGACGACCCGAACCTCAGCCTGCAACGGGGACGCATCCACGAGTTTTTCAAATATACCAAACCGCACCGGAAGTTACTGGAACAGATAGAGCTGGTGATTATCGACGAGATTTCAATGGTACGGGCAGATATCATTGATGCCATCGACCGTATCCTGCGCGTATATTCCCATAACTTACGTGAGCCTTTCGGTGGAAAACAGTTGTTATTGGTAGGCGATGTATTCCAGTTGGAACCTGTCGTAAAGAATGACGAGCGGGAAATATTGAACCGCTTCTATCCTACCCCCTACTTTTTCTCTGCACGAGTGTTCAGTCAGATAGATTTGGTGTCTATCGAACTGCAAAAGGTTTACCGGCAGACTGACCCTGTTTTTGTCGGTGTCCTTGACCACATTCGTACTAATACCGCCGGAGCTGCAGACTTGCAACTGTTGAATACCCGATATGGAAGTCAGATTGAAGAATCGGAAGCAGACATGTATATCACGCTTGCTACTCGAAGGGATACGGTAGACTCAATCAACGAGAAGAAACTAGCCGAGCTTCCGGGAGAACCGATTACTTTTGAAGGAGTAATCGAAGGAGATTTTCCCGAAAGTAGTCTGCCTACCTCACAAGAGCTTGTGCTAAAGCCCGGTGCACAGATTATCTTTATCAAGAATGATTTCGACCGTCGTTGGGTAAATGGTACGATTGGTGTCATTGCCGGTATTGATGAGGAAGAAGAAACGATATACGTTATCACTGACGACGGAAAAGAATGTGACGTGAAACGGGATTCATGGCGCAATATCCGTTATCGCTACAACGAAAAGACGAAAGAGATTGAGGAAGAAGTACTGGGTAGTTTCACCCAATATCCTATCCGATTGGCTTGGGCTATCACTGTTCATAAAAGTCAGGGACTGACTTTCAGCCGGGTAGTCATTGACTTCACAGGCGGAGTATTTGCCGGTGGACAAGCATATGTCGCACTCAGCCGCTGTACCTCATTGGATGGTATCCAACTCAAAAAGCCGATTAACAGGGCAGATGTTTTCGTTCGTCCCGAAATTGTGAACTTCGCGGGACGCTTCAACAATCGACAAGCCATTGACAAGGCATTGAAACAGGCACAGGCAGATGTGCAATATGCCGCAGCCGCACGTGCTTTCGACAAAGGAGACATGGAAGAGTGTCTGGAACAATTTTTCCGTGCCATTCATTCCCGCTATGATATAGAAAAGCCTGTCCCCCGCCGATTAATCCGCCGGAAACTCGGTGTCATCAACACCCTGAAAGAGCAGAATAAAAAACTCAAGGAGCAGATGAAGGAACAGCAGGAACGTCTGCGCCAATACGCTCATGAGTATCTGTTAATGGGTAATGAATGTATTACTCAGGCACATGACGCACGTGCCGCCCTTGCCAATTATGACAAGGCGCTCAGCCTCGACCCGAACTACGTGGATGCCTGGATACGAAAAGGAATCACGCTCTTTAACAACAAAGAATATTTTGATGCGGAGAACTGCTTCAATACGGCTGTAAATCTTCATCCGGCAAATTTCAAAGCTGTTTATAACCGGGGAAAACTCCGATTGAAAACGGAAGATACGGAAGGGGCCATTGCCGACCTGGATAAAGCGACAAGCCTGAAACCGGAGCATGCCGGTGCACATGAACTATTCGGTGACGCTTTGCTGAAAGCAGGAAAGGAAGTGGAAGCTGCGTTACAATGGAGAATCGCAGAGGAACTGAAGAAAAAGAGAAAGTAATAAATCTATATAAATAAAAAAGACGGAAACCGACCGTTTTCTTCCTCACCGACCAACACATCGTTCCTCACCGAGGAAAGCCCCGTTCCCCACCGAGGAAAAGGTCGTTGCTCACCGAGGAACGAATCCCCCACTTACAACGCCTTGGAGAGCCATTGTCTACTTTGGAGAGCTATACGCAAATATATTTACAGTTTAAGTTATCATCCCCTACTCTCTATTCTCAACCGTCCCAAATACAATCCCGTACTTTGGATTCTGCTAATTTAAAAATAAGAATCCCTAAAAAAAACTCTTTTATCCCTTATTATCAAAAAATTTTATTAGTTTTGCTCCTTGCATATTATCAGACTCTTAAAATAGAAGCAAATGAAAAAAGGTTTGAAAATCGCAGCTATCACCGTAGGAGTAATTATCATTCTGATGCTCCTTCTTCCTTTCGCCTTCCAAGGTAAGATAGCCGATATCGTAAAGACAGAAGGCAACAAGATGCTCAACGCTCAATTTGACTTTAAGAAACTCAACATTAGCCTGTTCCGTAACTTCCCGCAGGCTTCTGTCACTCTCGAAGATTTCTGGCTGAAAGGTACAGGAGAATTCGCTAACGATACCCTTGTACAAGCCGGAGAAGTTACTGCCGCCATTAATCTATTCTCACTTTTCGGAGATAGCGGCTATGATATTTCTAAAATCTTCATTGAAGACACCAAGCTGCACGCCATTGTATTGCCGGACGGGCAAGTCAACTGGGATATTATGAAACCGGACACGACCGCAACTGCCGAAACGCCTGCCGCTGAGGAAGAAGAATCTTCTCCTTTCAAAGTGAAATTACAACGTTTCGTCATCAAAAACATGAATCTGGTCTATGATGACCAACAAGGGAAAATGTATGCTGATATCCGCGACTTCAACGCTATCTGCGCAGGAGACTTGGGAAGTGAACGTACTACCCTGAAACTGGAAGCGGAAACCAAATCCCTGACTTACAAGATGAACGGGATTCCTTTCCTGGCAAATGCCAATATCTCCGCAAAGATGGATGTAGATGCCGACCTCGCCAATAACAAATACACATTAAAGGATAATACGATTCGTCTTAACGCCATCCAAGCCGGCATCGACGGTTGGGTAGCCTTGAAAGACCCGGCTATCGACATGGATTTGAAACTTAATACGAATGATATCGGTTTCAAGGAAATTCTTTCGTTGATTCCTGCTATCTATGCGACTGAGTTCTCCAGCCTGAAAACAGACGGAACCGCCACCCTTACCGCAACAGCCAAAGGTATCCTGCAGGGAGACACCGTTCCTTCATTCAATATTGATATGCAAGTCAAAAATGCCATGTTCCGCTATCCGGCTTTACCAGCAGGTGTGGACCAAATCAATATTAGCGCTAACGTTCAGAATCCGGGTGGAAATATTGACCTGACTACCGTTGATATCAATCCGTTCAGCTTCCGCCTGGCAGGAAATCCGTTCAGCCTGACTGCTAACGTGAAAACTCCAATCAGCGACTCGGACTTTAAAGCTGAAGCGAAAGGTATTCTCAACTTGGGCATGATTAAGCAGGTATATCCGCTTGGAGACATGGAATTGAACGGAACAATCGACGCCGATATGCAAATGTCAGGACGTCTCTCCTACATCGAACAGGAACAGTATGAACGTATGCAGGCTGCCGGCACTATCGGACTGACAGGCATGAAACTGAAAATGAAAGATATGCCGGATGTAGAGATTAAGAAGTCCCTTTTCACTTTCACTCCGAAATATCTCCAGTTGAGCGAAACGACTGTCAATATAGGCAAGAACGACATTACTGCCGACAGCCGGTTTGAAAACTACATTGGTTACGTACTGAAAGGTACTACTTTGAAAGGAACACTGAATATCCGTTCCAACTATTTCAACCTGAATGATTTCATGACTGCTTCCGCAGATGAAACTGCTACACCGGATGCAGCGGCTACCGATTCTGTACCTACTTCCACCGGAATTGTTGAAGTGCCGCGTAACATTGACTTCCAGATGGATGCCAATCTGAAACAGGTATTATTCGATAAGATGTCCTTCAACAATATGAATGGCAAACTTATCGTAAAAGACGGTAAGGTAGACATGAAGAATTTATCCATGAGTACTATGGGCGGAAACGTGGTTATGAACGGATATTATTCGACCGCCAACGTGAAGAAACCGGAACTGAAAGCCGGATTCAAACTGTCGAATATCGTCTTCGCTCAGGCTTATAAAGAACTGGATATGGTGCAGAAGATGGCTCCTATCTTCGAAAACCTGAAAGGTAATTTCTCCGGCAGCATCAATGTATTGACAGATTTGGATGCAACCATGAGCCCTGTACTGGATACGATGCAGGGAGACGGCAGTCTTTCTACCCGCGATCTTAGCTTAAGCGGAGTGAAAGCAATCGATCTGATAGCCGATGCAGTGAAACAGCCAAGCCTGAAAGACATGAAGGTAAAAGATATGACACTTGATTTCACTATCAAAGACGGACGTGTAGAAACGCAACCGTTCGATATCAAGATGGGTGATTACAATCTGAATCTCGCAGGTAATACAGGGCTTGACCAAACCATTGATTATACTGGAAAAATCAAGCTACCTGCATCCACCGGGAATATCTCCAAACTGATGACTCTCGACCTGAAAATCGGTGGTTCGTTTACCTCACCGAAAGTCAGTGTCGATACCAAGAGCATGGCAAACCAAGCTGTTGAAGCGGTAGCTGATGAAGCTATCAGCAAACTTGGTCAAAAACTTGGTTTGGACTCTGCCGCTACTGCCAATAAGGATTCCATCAAGCAGAAAGTAACGGAAAAGGCTGCTGAAAAGGCATTGGACTTCTTAAAGAAGAAACTTAAATAAAGAACAAGGGAAGGAGAAGAGGTTATGCTTCTGAAATTATATGATAAAAATAATAACCCGCAGGATTTACAACAAGTAATTGACATCCTGAACGACGGCGGGCTTATCATCTATCCAACTGATACGATGTATGCCATCGGTTGCCACGGTCTGAAAGAACGTGCAATAGAACGGATATGCCGAATCAAAGAGATAGACCCTCGCAAAAACAACCTGTCTATCATTTGTTATGACTTGAGTAGTATCAGCGAATATGCCAAGGTAGACAATAGTGTGTTCAAGCTTATGAAGCATAACCTTCCGGGGCCATTCACCTTTATCCTGAACGGTACGAACCGCTTACCCAAGATTTTCCGTAACCGGAAAGAAGTCGGTATCCGTATGCCGGACAATAACATTATCCGTGAGATTGCCCGGTTGCTCGACGCCCCCATTATGACTACCACCCTACCATATGACGAACATGAGGATTTGGAATACATGACTGACCCCGAACTTATAGACGAAAAGTTCGGTGACACAGTAGACTTAATCATCGATGGTGGTATCGGAGGAATAGAACCTTCGACAATAGTAAAATGCACAGAAGGCGAGATAGAAATCGTTCGGCAAGGGAAAGGCTGGTTGGAAGAGAATTAATTTTTCTTCTATCAAATACCTATCAGACAAAAATGGGCTGCAATCAATCAAACACCGATGCAGCCCATTTTTTATAGAGTTTATCCTCTCCTTATTTTATCAAGGATTCCGGATCCAAATGAGTAGATTCAATATCTTTAAAGTAACGATAAGTACCTACTTTCAGTTCAACAGTAGCAGCATCGTCACAAACGATAATACCTTTTTCATGCATCTGCAAAGCACTGATAGTCCACATCTGAGTGATTGCACCTTCTACAGCATGATACAAAGCACGTGCCTTGTTATGACCGTTCACGATAATCATCACTTCTTTTGCAGAAAGTACAGTACCCACACCCACTGTCAATGAAGTCTTGGGAACTTTGTTGATATCATTATCAAAGAAACGAGAGTTGGCAATGATTGTATCCATTGTCAATGTCTTCTGACGAGTGCGTGAAGTCAGGGAAGAACCCGGCTCATTGAATGCGATATGTCCGTCAGGTCCGATACCACCCATAAACAAGTCGATACCACCGTAAGACTTAATCTTTTCTTCGTAACGTGCACATTCCGCATCCAAGTCAGGAGCATTACCATTCAGGATATTTGTATTCTCCGGTTTGATGTCGATATGGCTGAAAAAGTTATTCCACATAAAAGAATAGTAGCTTTCCGGATGTTCTTTCGGCAATCCCACATATTCGTCCATGTTGAATGTCACTACATTTTGGAAAGAAACGATACCTTTCTTATTCAAGTCAATCAACGCTTTGTACATACCCAGAGGAGAAGATCCGGTAGGGCAACCCAATACAAATGGTTTTTCGGGAGTCGGATTAGCAGCCTTTATTTTTGCAGCAACATAATGTGCAGCCCACTGAGATACGGACTGGTAGTCCGGTTGAATAATTAATCTCATAAGTCGATTGTTTTATAGGTTAGTAATAAATATATTATCTCATTCACTGTATTAACGGTCTTTCTTCAAGCGCTCCGCCATTGCACGCGCCAGATTTTCGCATTGAGTATAAGTAATGTCTTTCATCGCCTGCTTCATCTCCACCGGATCACCTATCAACTCAAATTTGCTCTTTTCCGCAAACTCAGCCAGACGCTTCACAGCAGCACCTGCCCATGTGAAAGAACCGAAATAGCCTAAATAGCGACCTTTCACCTCACGCAACAGAATCTTCGAAAGTAATGCTTCCACTTCCGGGAAAATCTGATTGCTATAAGTAGGCGAACCTATGATTAATCCCTTGTAACGGAAAATATCTGCTATAATATAAGAAGGATGACTCTTCGTCACATTGTGCATAACGATATTCTTGACTCCCTGCGCCGAAAGTTCCGCCGCAATAGCCTCAGCCATTTGTTCTGTATTTCCATACATACTTCCGTATGCAATAACTACCCCCTCATCTGCATCATAACGGCTCAAGCGGTCATAGATACCTATCACTTTAGCTATATTTTCTGTCCATACCGGCCCGTGAGTAGAGCAAATAGCAGAAATAGGAAGTCCGCCCAGTTTCTGCAACGCTTTTTGCACAGGGCTTCCGTATTTACCTACAATATTAGAATAATAGCGAACCATTTCTCCCCAGTACTTGTCTACATTCATACGGGTATCCAGAAAACCACCGTCCAGCGTACCGAAACATCCGAATCCGTCACCGGAGAAAAGAATTCCATCCGTTTCGTCAAATGTCATCATCGTTTCCGGCCAGTGTACCATCGGAGTCATATAAAAACGCAGTTTATGACGTCCTAAAGCAAGGAAGTCTCCGTCCTTCACCAGATATTGTTCCCCGGTCACGCCATAAAAACCTTCAATCATACCGAATGTCTGCTTATTCCCCACGATAATAATTTCAGGGTAATGTTGCTTTATCAGTCGGATAGAACCGGAGTGGTCAGGCTCCATATGATTTATAATCAAATAATTAATAGGACGTTCTCCGATCACTTGCTTAATCTTACGCAAGTAAACTTCAAAATAACAGATGTCCACCGTATCCACCAATGCCACCATTTCATCATCAATCAGATAAGAGTTATATGAAACTCCATAGGGCAATGGCCACATCGCTTCAAATCGGTGCTTATTCCGGTCATTTACTCCCACATAGTGGACATTTCCTTTAATTCTTGTTTTATGTTCCATTCTTCAGTTACATTAAAAAGTCTCTCTCACCACCCGATATTCCCCAAATAGATATTTATCAGGTAGTAAATTTATCGTCTGCAAAAATAATCCTTTTTTCCGAATCCCTATACTTCTTGCCTTGATAAGCATCCCTTTCTTTCATTCTTTTTTGTAAACGTGCTACAAATTCATAATTTTTCAGCCCCCAGTCCGGAGCTATTAATAAATCTTTAGGAGATTGGGAGACAAAACGCTCCACTACTATATCAGGACGAAGATGCTCTACATAGTCAATCACTAAATCGATATACTCGCTGACCTCTGTAAACAAATGAAAATCAGCGGGATTCTCAGCATACTCATGAGCCATACGCGTGCCGCGAATCAGTTGCAACTGATGAATTTTCAGAGTACTCAACGGCAGTTCTGAAAGTATCTCCGCCTGTTCCACCATCGTATCATGTGTTTCTCCCGGAAGCCCGAGGATAATATGCCCACCTGTCAGGATACCACAGGCCGCAGTCCGCCGGACAGTTTCCACAGTATCCACGTAAGTATGCCCCCTGTTTATACGTTGTAACGTCTTATCGCAAGTACTTTCAATACCATATTCCACCATAAGAAAAGTATGCCTGTTCAATTCTTCCAAATAGCGCAACAAGCCCTCCGGCATACAATCCGGACGTGTCCCTATTACCAAACCTACAACATCTTCTACTTTCAGCGCCTCTTCATATTTACGCTTCAGTCCTTCCAATTCCGCATAAGTATTGGTATAAGCCTGAAAATAGGCCAAATACTTCATATCCGGATATTTATGAGCGAAAAAACATTTCCCCTCTTCCAGTTGGGTAGCGACAGATTTCTCTGTCCGACAATAATCCGGGTTAAAAGTCTGGTTGTTGCAATAGGTACAGCCACCCCACCCTTTCGTCCCGTCCCGATTGGGACAAGTGAAACCCGCATTCAACGAAATCTTTTGTACTTTGTAGGGAAAATACTTTCGCAAAAAGGTCGGAAAATCATTATATAAGATATGTGTAGACATCTTCATTCTGTTATTTTACTATTTAATCAACAAACATAAGAAAAATCAGTGAGTTACGGAAAGATGCCCCAAAATATCTTCAATATATTAAAATAATCATAAAGTCCATAAGATAAATTAATAAATATGGTAATTTAAAAATCTATTTAATTAGCTTTGCCTTGATTTTAGGCATTGACGGGAGGATACTTGTGAAAGTCTTGTGCAATTTATTCCCCAATTATGATTTCATCTCACCATACCCCATGCAACTCTCGTCAATAAAATTATCCTTTTTATATTCTTAAGAATATAAAAAGGATTTTTTATTCAACAATATATGATATACAAGTTCTCCTTCAAACCAATGAGCCCAAGATTTAATCTTTATCAAAAGAAAGAATTTATAATCCCAGTCTTTCTTTCAACAATCGATAACCGGAAAGGCTCACCCGAAGCTTAACTCCGTTTTTCAGTAATAACTGATAGGTTTCCTTTCCGAAAAGTTCGACACGGGAAATCTGTGTCACATTGACAATAGTCGAACGATGAACACGGACGAAAGTTTCAGGCGGAAGATGTGTTTCGAAATACTTCATCGTCTGTTCCTTCAGATATTCCCCGGAAGGAGTTATCAACATCACATAGTCTCCACAAGCTTGTATGTAAATCAGTTCTTCCGACTTTACCAGATGAATTTTAGAGCCATCCTTTACTGTGATACGGTCAATTAACTCAATCGGTGGTTCAGTTTGCTGTTCAGCCACCTGATGTACAACCAGTTCTTTTTCAAGTTCCCGGTTCAAGACTTCTTCTTTAGCTACAATCAAGCGATACCATAGAGTCACCGCAATCAAAGCCGGTAGTCCGAATAATAATCGGAAAGGTACTGTTTCGGCAAAAGGGATATAAGATACACCCGTAATTCGCACCATAATATCATACACCATAAAACTACCTGCCAGCCAGAGCAAACTTCCAACCAATATCATAATGATATCCGTCTGAAACAGCGAAACAAGTCCGATGACAAACCAAGCCAGATAGGCAATAGCTGCCAGCCAACCAACCGTTGCTATTCCGTCCACCAAAGCGGGAATATAGTCGACTCCGGTATACCAACACAACAAGGCAACCTGGAATGCCACTAAAATCAACACCAATGCCAGCATCGGAATCCAACGATAAGGATAATCTATAATCGGATGTGCCTTCATATGCTAACCTTTCACTTCCAGGCCACCGAAAGAAATCGTACCCCGAATCACTAATATACTATCTTGGTTAACATTCCCATTTTGCCAACGTTTGTCATCACACCCGCCAAAAAACGCATTACATTTAAACACAACTTTCCAATCGGAAGGTACATAGGTTCTTCGTCAAATTTGGTGGTACTTCTTCTATTGTGAATAAAGAATCTTGGCT
>NZ_CABUHK010000076.1 GCF_902491285.1 uncultured Bacteroides sp.
TGGATAGGGACGCAATCGAACTGGCTCAGGAAAAATTCTACTTTATGGCCGCCGATTTGGGTGATCCCGCGACATGGAACGATCCATGGAGAGCTTTAATCCATGATAACAGCGAAACTTTATGGGTATCCTGGGCCAAAGGAACCGTCATGCGCTATATCTATATAGAATAACTAATAAAACATGCATCATTATGAAAAGATATTACTTTCAAATATTACTGGCGTGCTGCCTGACACTATTTGCCGGATGTTCCGATTCAGACTCAGAATCCGGTCAGAACGGTATACCCAAAGGGTCAAAAGCTATTGACCTGCAACAAGACAGAAGTGGTCTGCTACGTAATCCTTGCATGGGCTGGGGGCTTTATGACGATGCAGTTGGCAATGTAGCCAACGCAGAAGAGTATTGGGCTGCACAAGACGAAGCTGCACGCAACTATGCATCTTTCTTCTATATACGCTGGCGTTGGTCGGAAATGGAACCGGAGGAAGGAAAATATGCCTGGATCTACGACGAGAACTATAAAAAGCTGATTCAAGGAGCGCTCGACCGGGGATTGAAGTTATGTTTCCGTATCTATGACAACGGACAGGACAACATCCGCCAAGGTACTCCCGAATATGTCCGTACCGCAGGAGCTAAAGGATATACTGTGACAGGACAGAATGGTAATTTATGGACTCCTTATGCCGACGATCCTATCTTTCAGCAGAAATATGAAAAGTTTGTCGCAGCATTCGCTAAAGAGTATGACAATCCGGATATCGTAGATTTTATCGACGGGCACTCTTTGGGCTGGTGGGGAGAAGGCTCACATATTGAATACCTGAATTCTGACAAGAAGAAAGAGACGTTCGACTGGTTTACAACGATGTATTCCAAGAACTTCAAGAATATCATTCTGGTATTACCTTATAATAGCGAAATCGGATTCAATACGGAAAAAGAAATCGCTATCGACCAAAAAGGGTATGGATTGCGCAGAGACGGTCTGGGAAGTATGTGGTTTACTGAAAATGACGAGAAAGTAGCGAACGAGATGTATGGAAAAGTTTTAATGGTGGGCGAATGTGCTTACTGGGGAGGATATACGGCTGCTTACGAACCTTTCAAAAATGACACAAAATATTCCTTCAAATCATGGAAGGATGTATATAATCAGAGTTTCGACCATGCCCAGACTTATCATTTCAACACACTCGACTTAAGAACGATTACCGAAACAAAGGGCTGGACGGGACTGGCACCGGAACTTGTCCGCAAATTTGTTCTGAACGGCGGATACAGGGTATATCCTACTTATGTAATCATGCCTTATGAAGCCTCAGCAGGCCAAACCGTATCTATCTCCCACTCATGGAGAAACACCGGATATGGTTACTTGCCGAATAACATGAAGAATTGGAACTATAAGTACAAACCGGCCTTTGCCTTGTTCGACGAGAGCGGCAAACTGGTAAAATCATGGATTGACGAGGATGCCGAACCTTCGCAATGGTTGTCTAACCAACGGAAAAACTATACTTACGAGGTTTCCCTCGACGGTATTTCCAGAGGCAATTACCAATGGGCGGTAGCTATTGTCGACAAGACCAAAGATAACCAACCAGGTATCAATATCGGTATCAAAGATAAGGAGAAGAAGGATGGGTGGACATTTATCAGTGAAATGACTATTAAATAAATGAACCGATAAAGCATGAAACATATACATTTATATCTATTTGCACTTATCTCCGTGATCCTTACAAGCTGCTCACACGCCTGTCAAAAGGTAGAGTTGCAGGAAGACACCGTATCATTGCTTCGCAACCCTTGTATGGGTTGGGGAGTATATGATGACGCTAATGATGAAGTACAAAACGCGAATATTTACTGGGCTGCCCAAGACGAGGCAGCCCGTCAATACGCTTCTTTCTTTTATGTACGTTGGAGGTGGTCGGACATGGAACCGGAAGAAGGCAAATACGCCTGGCTGTATGATGAAAATTACAAAAAACTGATACAGGGTGCCTTAGACCGTGGATTGAAACTCTGTTTCCGTATTTACAACAACGGACAGGATAACCTGCGTGCCGGAACTCCTGACTACGTACGCCGTGCCGGAGCAAAAGGATATACCGTAAAAGGATTGAAAGGTGATCTTTGGACACCTTATCCGGATGATCCGATTTTTCAGGAAAAACTGGAAAAGTTTGTCGAAGCCTTTGCCAAGGAATATGATAATCCGGATATTGTAGACTTTGTAGACGGATATAGTCTTGGTTGGTGGGGAGAATGTCACCATGTGATCCTGCAAGACCAAAACAAATTCGAGCAAGTGTTCGACTGGTTCACAACCCTCTATTCCA
This sequence comes from uncultured Bacteroides sp., assembly GCF_902491285.1. GTDB lineage: Bacteria > Bacteroidota > Bacteroidia > Bacteroidales > Bacteroidaceae > Bacteroides. The sequence goes on from NZ_CABUHK010000076.1 coordinate 2,355, forward strand.
CTCACTTCAAAAATGTGCTTCTTACGCTCCCCTTCGGCAGCCAAATCGGTTTCGACACCGAAAAACGAATTGCAATTGACGGAAAAGGATATGGCATGAGACGAGACGGATTGGGAAGCATGTGGTTCAGTGATGAAGAAAGGAGGATCGTCGCGGATATGTATGGAAAGACACTTCTTGTCGGAGAATCCTGTTACTGGGGATGTTCCACCGATGATTGCACTCCATTCAGCTCGGATACACGTTACCGGATGAATACATGGAGAGATGTGTACGAACAGACTTATCAACATGCTATTGAAGGACATTTCAATACGTTGGATTTAAGAGAGATTCCCGAAACAAAAGGGTGGACCGAACGGGCAAATGACCTGGTAGAGAAATTTATCGTCCAAGGAGGATACCGAATTTATCCGTGCAGCCTATCATTGCCTGTCCGTATTAAAGCCAATTCGACAGTCACCATTTCACACGAATGGAAAAATACAGGAAACGGTTATCTGCCTAACAATATGCCCAACTGGAATTATAAATATAAACCGGCCTTTGCACTGTTTGACCAACAAGGAAGTCTTGTGCAAACATGGGTAGATGATCATGCAGAACCTTCGGACTGGCTGCATAATACGGTACATTCTTATACTTATCCGGTTACTTTCACTGATATTCCAAAAGGGACTTATCAATGGGCTGTGGCTATCGTCGACCAGACGAAAGACCAACAGCCGGGGATTAAACTGGCAATCAAAGATAAAAAAGAAAAAAACGGCTGGTTTTTACTCAATGAGATAACTATCCAATAAATAAAAAACAGGAGGTGTGTCATCGCTCAAAGATATCTGTCATTTAGCTTTGACACATCTCTCTAAAAAACAATGATATGAGGATTACATATACATTCATCTTCCTGCTGGCAATAACTCTATTTTCATTTCCGCTCAAAGCGGAAGAATCTATCCGGTTAATACCACAACCTGCCGAGCTCCAGATACAGTCCGGCACTCTCATATTACCCGGTTCTGTTGATATTTCCTATTCATCAGCATTAAAAAAGGAAGCAATTCTGCTAAGTAAGTATTTACAGGAATCAAAGCTAACCACAAAACTTTATTCCGGCAAATCCGATGCAATGATTCAGTTACAAATCTCCCCGACTACTCTTTCTGCACACAAAGAAGGATATGTCCTGCAAATTTCAAATCAAAATATACAGATAAAATCGTCTTCGTCCACGGGAATATTTTACGGTATCCAAACATTACGCCAACTTATCGGTAAATATCCTGACCGTCGACTTCCGCAACTGACCATAACTGATTATCCGAACTTCAGTTGGAGAGCTTTCATGCTGGATGAAGCACGCTATTTCAAAGGCAAGGAAGTAGTATGCCGGCTACTCGACCAAATGGCTTATTTAAAAATGAACACGTTCCATTGGCACTTGACTGACGACCAAGGCTGGCGCATTGAAATCAAGAAATTCCCCAAACTTACAGAAATCGGTTCTTACCGTGATTCAAGCGAAATCAACCATTTTGAGAGTGATGTGTTCGACGGTAAGCCACATAGCGGCTATTATACCCAGAAAGAGATAAAAGAAATTATCGAGTATGCCCGCGAACGTCATATCAATATTGTTCCGGAAATAGAAATGCCGGGACACGCCAGTGCCGCCATTGCTTCTTACCCCTGGCTGGGAACAAATAACGAATCTATTAAGGTGCCGGGAAAATTCGGAGTGCATTACAACGTTTACAACGTAGCCGATTCCAAAGTACTGGACGCCTTGAAAGATATCCTGACCGAAGTTATTGAATTATTCCCTTCTCCGGTAATCCACATCGGAGGCGATGAAGTGAAATATAACCAATGGAAAGAGTCTCCTGTAGTGCAGGCATATATGCAGAAACATGCACTGCAAACGCCGGCGGAACTACAAGTGCATTTCACCAACGGCATATCCAACTGGCTTTCCTCTAAAGGAAAAAGAATGATGGGCTGGAACGAAATCACGGGCAGCAAGTTACACGAGTACCAATCTTCCACTGATACTGCTATCCAAAATGAGAAGTTGGCCAAAAATGCGATTGTACATTGTTGGAAAGGAGATTATTCTTTGATTAAAGAAGCTATTGAGAATGGGTATGATATAGTAAATGCTTATCACGAATATACTTATCTCGATTATGACTATAAGACAATTCCTTTGGAGAAAGCATATCATTTCAATCCTGTACCCAAAGGGCTGACAGCAGAACAACGTATTCATGTATTAGGCGTCAGTTGCCAGATGTGGGGAGAGTTTATTCCGACCGTAGAAAGTATGGATAAACTGCTATTTCCCAGGATAGCTGCGTATGCAGAGACAGGATGGAGCTTGGAAAAGAACAAGAACTTTCAGCAGTTTTCAGAAACATTAAAGACTCATTAAAATACAAGACAAGCTCAAAACGTTCCTAAGTCATTCTAAAAAGCTGTCATAGTGTGTTCTGACAAGGGATTATTCTCACTTTAGTGAAAATAAATACTCATTATAATGAGAAAAAATACTCACTGCAATGAGTATTTTTTCTCATTGCAGTGAGTATACTTGAGAATTATTTCATCTTATACACCAACGTTCCACCCTTCACAATATCTTCATGTGATATTGAATTCTTTGTATAGGGTTCTCCATTCAGCGTTATGCTATCCACATACAGATGTTCTTTAGACAAGTTCTCTGCAATAACCGTAAAAGTCTTCCCATCAGCCAGATGCAATACCATCTTCGGCAGTTGCGGAGCACCGAATACATATTCTCCGCTCACCGGATCTACCGGATAGAATCCCATTGCGCTAAGCATATACCAGGCTGACATCTGACCACAGTCATCGTTTCCACAAAGTCCGTCGGGTTTATTCTTGTATTGGGTGTCGAAGATTTCACGAACCAGCTCTTGTGTACGTTCCGGACGACCGGCTAATGCATATAAATAAGTGACATGATGGCTCGGTTCGTTGCCGTGGGCATACTGCCCGATCAAACCTGTCACATCCGACAGACTTTCACCTTCGAGCTTAACTGTGAACAAAGAATCCAACTTGTTCAGGAAAGGCTCTTCACCGCCAAACAGACTGATTAATCCCGGTACATCATGCTGTACATGCCAGGTATATTGCCATGCATTCCCTTCAGTATAGTCACCGCCAATACTTTCGGAATGTCCCAACGCACTTGGATTAAACGGAGCTTTCCAGGTTCCGTCAGCCTTACGCGGACGCATAAATTGAGTTTCCGAATCGAAGAGGTTCTTATAATAATCCGCACGTTTTGCGAAATAAGCGGCATCTTCCTCTTTTCCCATACGGCGTGCCATGTCGGCGGCGGCATAATCATCATACACTGATTCCAGGGTAGAAGATACCGATTCCGCTTTTATCAGGTCGGTTGGGAAATATCCATATTTGGTATAAACTTCCCAGTTCGACTTCAACGGATGAGAGACTGTCTGAGTTTTCTTTATCATATTGAAAGCACGTTCGGCATCAAAGCCACGGAATCCCTTACGATAAGCCTCAGCAATGACCGATACACCGTGATTGCCAATCATACAGAAATTTTCTTTTCCCCATAATGCCCAGATAGGCAGGAAGCCCTGTACTTCACCTTGTTCTATCAACGAATTTACGAAACCATCCACACGTTCGGGAATCACTAATGTATAGAACGGATGAGCGGCACGATAGGTATCCCAGAGAGAGAAAGTGGAATAGAAAGTTCCTGTTCCGGCTTTCACAATGGAATCGGCAGCGTTACGGTACATGCCGTCTACATCCGAAATCTGATTCGGCTGGATCAGTGCGTGATAGAAACAGGTATAGAAATTGGTCTTTTCATCATCAGTACCGTCTATTTCAATACGGCTCAGATAATTATTCCATTCATTATGAACGGCAGTTTTCACTCCGTCAAAGTCCCACGCAGGAATTTCGGCTTCCAGGTTCTTTTTTGCTCCATCCACACTGGTAGTAGAAAGGGCAACTTTCATCATCAGTTCTTCGCCCGGTTTCATGTCGAAAGTAGCAACGATGCGTTTTCCTTTTTCTGTTTCTCCTATTGGAAGATAAAGAGAGTCTACGACAGGACGATTGAATTTCATCACAAAGAAATAATCCTGATCCACCCATACGGTATTATTGACATGCCCGGTCAGTGTCTGCGCGTCTTCCCAGTTTACTTCGCAACTGTTCACTTGTGAATGATACTGTTCTTCTCTCCATGCAGGCCCATGCTGCAAGTCAATCAGGACAGAAGCCGAATCGGCTTTATGATAAGTGTAACGATGCAGAGCTGCATGAATAGAAGCGGTCAGTTCCGCTTTCACCTGAGGATCTGAAAGTTCAACCGTATAATAACCCGGAGTAGCGGCTTCTTTATCTTTTGAGAAGTGACTACGATAGGCATCCCATGCACGGGTACGTGTACCTGTTACCGGCATCACCAGGATATCACCCAAATCCATGCATCCTGTTCCGTTCAAATGGGTCTGAGTGAATCCCCAAATCAACGTGTCCTGATAAACATATTCAGAGCAGTATCTCCAACCTACTGCACCTGTCACGGGACTAGTCTGTACCATTCCGAAAGGATAACACGCACCGGGAAATGTATGACCGTTATCGGCAGCGCCAATAAAAGTATTAACGTATTGGGCATAATCCTGCGTTGCCATTTTTTCTGTCGGAATGCAGGAAGAATAAAAAAACAAACTAGCCAAAGCAGCAGTCATCAAAGGGATTTTTCTTTTCATGCAAATATAGTGTTAAGTTAATGTCGCATTACATACATGAGTATTTATCATTCTTTTCATAATAGTATGATTCAATGTATGAATAGTTGTGCCACAAAATTAAAGTTTTCTTCCCATTTAAAACGAGTGTATACTGACAAATATACTTAAATTTTAAACAAAAGAAGCGCTGATTTATACAGATTCATTGTGATAAAACAAAAATTCGTACGACTTATTGAATAAATATCAACTCAATTATTTATCTTTGTTAGCTTAATAATAAGCTGGCGCAAAAAAACAATAAGTACAATGAAAGATTTCTTGAAATTCACACTTGCCACAGTGACAGGTATCATTTTGTCAAGTATTGTATTATTTATTATCAGTATGGTAACGCTGTTCGGTATCATGTCTGCTTCGGATACAGAAACAATAGTAAAAAAGAATTCTGTAATGATGCTCGACTTGAACGGTACGTTAGTGGAACGTACCCAAGAGGATCCGTTGGGCATTTTATCACAGCTATTCGGTGACGGGTCTAACACATACGGACTGGACGACATTCTCTCGTCTATCAAAAAGGCTAAAGAGAATGAAAATATCAAAGGAATTTATTTGCAGGCCAGTTCATTAGGCGCATCCTACGCTTCCTTACAGGAAATCCGTAATGCGTTACTTGATTTTAAAGAAAGTGGAAAATTTATCATTGCCTATGGCGACTCTTATACCCAGGGGCTTTATTATCTGTCCAGTGTAGCCGACAAAGTATTGCTTAATCCCAAAGGGATGATCGAATGGCGCGGCATCGCTTCCGCTCCTCTCTTTTACAAGGATATGCTTCAGAAAATCGGTGTGGAGATGCAAATATTCAAGGTAGGAACCTATAAATCTGCCGTGGAGCCGTTCATTGCTACTGAAATGAGTCCGGCCAACCGCGAACAAGTTACAGTTTTCATCAACTCCATTTGGGGACAAGTGACGGAAGGGGTAGCTGCCAGCCGTAGTCTTCCGGTCGATTCTCTCAATGCTTATGCAGACCGCATGTTAATGTTCTATCCGGCAGAAGAGAGCGTGAAATGCGGATTGGCCGATACACTGATTTATCGTAATGACGTACGCAACTACCTCAAGGAAATGGTGGAAATAGATAAAGATGACCGTCTTCCCATATTAGGACTGGCGGATATGATAAATGTGAAAAAGAATGTTCCCAAAGATAAAAGCGGTAATATCGTTGCTGTATATTATGCATCCGGTGAAATCACGGATTATCCCGGCTCCTCTGCTTCCGAAGAAAGGATTGTAGGCCCTAAGGTAATCCGTGATTTACGTAAATTGAAAGAAGATAACGACGTGAAAGCTGTTGTACTTCGTGTCAATTCTCCGGGTGGAAGTGCTTTTGCTTCTGAACAAATCTGGCATGCTGTAAAAGAGTTGAAAGCCAAGAAACCTGTTATCGTTTCCATGGGCGACTATGCAGCATCGGGGGGGTATTATATCTCTTGTGTAGCCGATACGATTGTTGCGGAACCCACAACCCTGACCGGCTCTATCGGTATTTTCGGAATGATTCCGAATGTCAAGGAATTAACAGAAAAAATAGGTCTGACATATGATGTGGTAAAAACCAACAAATACTCAGACTTCGGTAATATTATGCGTCCTTTTAATGAGGGTGAGAAGTCATTGCTACAAATGATGATTGCACAAGGATATGACACATTTGTCGGCAGATGTGCCGAAGGACGCCATATGACAAAGGAAGCAATCGAAAAGATTGCCGAAGGACGTGTGTGGACGGGCGAAACAGCCAAAGAACTGGGATTGGTAGATGAACTAGGAGGTATCGACAAGGCATTGGACATTGCCATAGCCAAAGCAGGTATTGAAGGATATACTGTCATATCTTATCCTGCCAAGCAGGATTTCCTGTCTTCTCTATTCGACACGAAGCCGACTAATTATGTAGAATCACAACTTTTGAAAAGTAAATTAGGAGAGTATTACCAACAATTCGGCTTACTGAAAAACTTAAAAGAACAATCCATGATTCAGGCACGTATTCCGTTCGAACTGAATATTAAATAAACCGTATTGCATGGACGAGCACTTTTTCAAAATACATAAATGGCTATATCCTGTTTCGTGGTTATACGGAGCAGGGGTAATAATGAGAAATAAACTCTTTGACTGGGGATTGCTCCGGTCGAAGAGTTTCGATGTTCCTGTCATCTGTGTCGGCAATCTGGCCGTAGGCGGAACAGGCAAAACCCCTCATACCGAGTATTTGATAAAGTTGCTTCATGACAGTTACCAGGTGGCTGTACTAAGCCGGGGATACAAACGGCGTACACAAGGCTACGTGCTCGCTACTCCTCAAAGTACCGCCAAGACGATTGGTGACGAGCCTTATCAGATGTACACCAAGTTCCCATCCATCACGTTGGCCGTTGACGAAAATCGCTGCCATGGAATAGAGAAGTTACTTGCTCTGAAAGAACCGATAGTAGACATTGTGCTGCTGGACGACGCTTTCCAACATCGCTATGTCAAACCGGGACTAAGTATTCTATTGACAGACTATCACCGTCTTTTCTGTGACGACACGCTACTTCCGGCAGGTCGTTTGCGTGAACCGGTCAGTGGAAAGAACCGGACGCAAATCGTCATTGTCACCAAATGCCCTCAGGACATCAAACCTATTGATTTCAATATTATCACCAAACGGTTGAACCTTTATCCGTATCAGCAGTTATTCTTCTCATCGTTCCGTTATGGGAATCTGCAACCTGTATTCCAACAGGGAGTTAAAGAAACTGCCGCAAATGTAATTCCGGCAAGCAAAGAAATTTCTTTGTCTTCACTAACGGATACGGATATATTATTAGTAACCGGCATTGCATCTCCTGCCCCTATCCTGGAAAGACTGGAAGATTGTACAAAACAAATAGAAACATTATCTTTTAGCGACCACCATGATTTCACTCACAAAGATATGCAACAGATAAAGGAACGGTTCAAGCGGTTGACAAGCGAAAAACGGCTGATAATCACCACCGAGAAGGATGCGACACGCTTGGTCAACCATCCGGGACTGGACGAAGAGCTGAAACCGTTTATCTATGCTTTACCTGTTGAAATTGAGATATTACAAAATCAACAAGATAAATTTAACCAACATATTATTGACTATGTTAGAGAAAATACAAGAAACCGCAGCTTATCTTAAAGAGAAGATGCACACAAGTCCCGAAACTGCCATCATTCTTGGCACCGGACTTGGCAGTTTAGCAAACGAAATCACCGAGAAGTACGAAATAAAGTATTCGGATATCCCGAACTTCCCGGTGTCTACCGTCGAAGGTCACAGCGGCAAGCTGATTTTCGGAAAATTAGGCAATAAGGATATTATGGCTATGCAAGGCCGTTTCCACTACTACGAAGGTTATTCGATGAAGGAAGTAACTTTCCCTGTACGTGTGATGCGTGAATTGGGCATCAAAACTTTGTTTGTATCCAATGCCAGCGGTGGTACGAATGCGGACTTTGAAATAGGTGACCTGATGATTATCACAGACCACATCAACTACTTCCCCGAACATCCGCTTCGCGGCAAAAACATACCTTATGGTCCGCGTTTCCCGGATATGAGCGAAGCATACAGCAAAGAACTGATTCGCAAGGCGGACGAAATTGCTGAAGAAAAAGGAATCAAGGTGCAACACGGTGTATACATCGGTACACAAGGACCTACTTTCGAAACTCCGGCTGAATATAAACTATTCCATATCTTAGGTGCTGATGCCGTGGGTATGTCTACTGTTCCCGAAGTGATTGTAGCCAACCATTGCGGAATCAAAGTTTTCGGAATTTCCGTTATTACCGACTTGGGAGTAGAAGGGAAAATCGTAGAAGTAACGCACGAAGAAGTCCAAAAAGCTGCTGACGCCGCCCAACCGAAAATGACGACTATCATGCGTGAACTTATCAACCGTGCCTAAACATTAAACCCGATTTATGAGAACTGAAATAGCTACTCTCGGTGAGTTCGGTCTGATCGACCGCCTCACCGAGGGAATCAAACTAGAAAACGAATCCAGCAAATACGGAGTAGGCGATGATGCCGCTGTCCTCTCCTACCCGTCCGAGAAACAAGTATTGGTGACCACAGACTTACTGATGGAAGGCGTACATTTCGACCTGACATACGTTCCTTTGAAACATTTGGGATATAAGTCTGCGGTAGTCAATTTCTCCGATATTTACGCCATGAACGGTACTCCCAGACAAATAACGGTATCTCTCGGACTATCCAAACGTTTCAGCGTGGAAGATATGGATGAGCTCTATGCAGGTATCCGTCTGGCCTGCCAGCAATATAATGTCGATATTGTAGGCGGAGACACAACGTCTTCCCTTACAGGACTTGCCATCAGCATTACCTGTATAGGCGACGCGGATAAAGACAAAGTAGTCTACCGCAACGGAGCGAAAGAAACAGACTTGATCTGTGTCAGTGGTGACTTAGGTGCTGCCTATATGGGACTGCAACTTCTTGAGCGTGAAAAAAGTGTATTAAAAGGTGAGAAGGACATGCAACCGGACTTTTCCGGCAAAGAATACCTGTTGGAACGCCAACTGAAACCTGAAGCCCGTAAAGACATCGTCGAGAAACTTGCTGCCGCCAACATTATCCCGACTTCCATGATGGACATTTCTGATGGTTTATCATCGGAGCTTATGCACATCTGCAAGCAAAGCAATGCCGGTTGCCGTGTTTACGAGGAACATATCCCTATTGACTATCAGACTGCTGTCATGGCAGAAGAGTTCAATATGAACCTGACCACTTGCGCTATGAATGGCGGCGAAGACTACGAACTTCTTTTCACCGTACCTATCGCCGACCATGAGAAAGTATCGCAAATGGAAGGTATCCGCCTCATCGGTCATATCACCAAACCGGAATTAGGTTGTGCTTTGATAACCCGTGACGGACAAGAATTCGAACTGAAAGCTCAAGGATGGAATCCTTTAAAAGAAGATAAATAAAATATTCAGCATACAGCTAAAATATTTTCAATCTATATAACACTGATAATAAGCCTACTAACTTTTTATCAGTGTTTTTTATTTCCAAAAGGCTTGCAGAATCCAAAAGTTTCACTACCTTTGCAACCGCAAAAGAGATATTACCGGAACGAACAGCACAAGGTGCCATAGCTCAGTTGGTAGAGCAAAGGACTGAAAATCCTTGTGTCCCCGGTTCGATTCCTGGTGGCACCACTATCGATTCGGTAATAAAAAAATCCCTTGAACTTTCAAAAGTTCAAGGGATTTTTTTATTCTTCTTTTTGCATCTACAAGCACTATACTTTAGAACTATGTAGTTTCTTATAAATCTCTACACGAGCATCTATTTCTGCTTGAGTCAAATGTGCAGGAAGTTCAATAGTAGTTCGGGGAGTTATTGCTACCTGCACTACATCCCCCAGACCTTTTTTATACTCCTTGATTGCATTTTCAGTAAACTGATTGGATGAAATAACATCACGCATAATATTACCTTTTTTCATATCTCTTTTTTTGTTTTCATTCTATACACAAGCAGAATATAAATCTCCTTATTCAGATTCAGCTTGCACCAATTTTTCCGGTTTAGGTTTGTTTTCCAAACATATATTGACTGCATTCATCCCTTTTACTCCACGCTCAAGGTCAAATGTAACAATATTATTTTCTACAATATTACCAACGACATTGTTTACATGAAAAAAGTACTTCTCAACCCCGGAAAGATCCTTTATAAAGCCAAACCCTCTCGACTCATTAAAAAACTCAACCCGCCCTCTCAAAATAGTCGGCTCTTCTTCCTCTTTTTTGGGAGTTGCTATGATTATTTCATCTGGATTAATCTCTTCCTTTTTAATATTATCAGCCGGTGGAGTTGAGGTAATCATCCCATTCTCATCCACATAAGCAATCATGTCATCAAAACTACTAGTACCTGATAATTTCTTGCTTTCTTTCTTCTTTAGTTTTTCTTCTCGTTTAGCAATTCTTTTCTTTTCATTTTCACGTTTACCAACTGTCATGGATTTTGCCATAGAATTTATATTTAGTTTTATATTATATTTAAAAGATAGTGTAAATTGCTGATTTTAAATAATAAAATCAGCCTTATTTATTTTTTTCCCCGTCAGTTTCTGGATATCATTGACGAGTTTGCGTTCTTCCTGCGAACAAAACGTAAGTGCTGTCCCTTCATTTCCCGCCCTTCCGGTACGTCCGATACGGTGTACGTAAGTTTCGGGTACGTCAGGAAGATCATAATTGATAACCAATGGCAATTCATTAATATCAATCCCTCTGGAAGCAATATCAGTTGCCACCATTACTCTTGTTTTTCCTGATTTGAAGTTTCCCAACGCAGACTGCCTGGCCGCCTGACTCTTATTTCCGTGGATAGCCTGACTGCCGATTCCTGCTTTACCCAATATTCTGACAATCTTATCAGCATTATGTTTCGTTCTCGAGAAGATTAACACCGATTGCTCTTCCGCCTTTTGCAGAATTGAAATTAAGAGTTGACTCTTCTCCTTCTTTTCTACAAAATAAATGACTTGCTTAATTGAATCTACCGTAGATGATTTCGGTGTTATATAAATCTTCACCGGATTCTTCAACAACGATTTAGTTAATGCAATAATACTATCCGGCATTGTCGCAGAGAAAAACAAAGTCTGCTTTTCTTTCGGAAGCTTTGGCAATATCCGCTTAATATCATGAATAAATCCCATATCGAGCATACGGTCTGCCTCATCAAGCACAAAATATTGTATCTTGTCCAAACGTATATGCCCCTGGTTCATCAAATCGAGCAAACGCCCCGGAGTCGCAACCAGAATATCAATTCCTTTATTCAACATATCAACCTGCGGACGCTGATTCACACCACCGAAGATAACCCCATGACGAACACGGGTATATTTTGAATAATCATCGATACATTCACTGATTTGTAAAGCAAGCTCACGGGTAGGAGTTAATATCAAAGCTTTGATACCTTGACACTTACCAGGCTCTTTGTTTACCTGTAAATGCTGAATGATAGGAATCGCAAACGAAGCAGTCTTTCCTGTTCCTGTTTGTGCACAACCTAATATATCTCTTTTCGCCAACGCGGCAGGAATAGCTTTTTCCTGAATAGGAGTCGGCACAGTATATCCTTTTTCTTCAATTGCTTTTAAAATCGGTTCGGTTATTTTTAAATCTTTAAATGTCATAAATGTAATTTGCTATACCTGTACTTACGCCGGAACACCTGAAAACATTTCATGCAAATGTTTACGATAATGCCGACACGATTATCAATATAGACTTTGTGATATAAATTATTAAACTTACGCTCTTGATTTTCAAGAGTCTTCAAATTGCAATAAAGCCTAATAATTCTTCTTTAGACATGAAAAGATCAGGAGCTGGGGTATCCTAGTTGCACTACACAGAGGAGTGAGAATTAGCAGAACTTAATTGTTAGATGATTTTCTTTTCCGGCTGTCGGGTAAACAGCCTCCGCAGATAATCATAAAGGCGGATATAAAGACTTTATAGAAAAGCAGAGGAAAGCTTCCTTCTGCTTTTCCCAAGTCCGGATATTAATATCTTCTGGAATTGTTGTAACCACCTCCACGGCTTCCACCGTATGACGGTTTCTCAGCGCGAGGACGTGCAACGCTTACTGAAATAACTTTTTGGTCGTATTCTACGCCATTCAATTCGTCAATTGCCTTTTGTCCTTCTTCATCGTTCGACATTTCTACGAAAGCGAATCCTCTGGATTTACCAGTTTCTCTATCCATAATTACTTTAGCTGAAGAAACTTCTCCAAACTCTGCAAATAAATTTGTTAAGTCCGCATCGTTTGTACGATAACTTAAACCTGCGATGTAAATGTTCATTTAAACTCTTATTAAAATAAATACTAAATTGGAGTGAGGAGGATAATTACAGAAAAGGCCTACTTACTAATAAAATATTAAAAGGAGAACTATACGATAATGATTCGTAACTCAAACTCTGGGAACAAAGATAATGTAATAAATCTGAAAAACACGTTTATATCCATTCTTTTTCGGAAGAAAGACGATAATTATCATTTATTAGCACGTTGGGTATTAAAATATCTCTATTTTTGCCACAATCCAAGTAATAAACCGTAATCCACCGACTCACTATCTTATATGAAAACGACTCATGTCACCCGCGAAGAAATGTGGGCAAAGCAATGCCTGTCCACTACCGACATTGATTACACCGTGTGGGAACAGGATAAATCCATGCTTCACCAACTCTCTAAAATCAGTCATAGCTGCACGTTCGTTGTCGATGTGTATAAATGCAGATATGCCTACGCCTCTCCTAATTTCGTTGATTTACTAGGATACGACCGCCACAAAATAGAAACACTAGAAAGGCAGGGCGATTACTTGGAATCACGTATCCACCCGGATGACCGTGCACAACTGGCAGCATTACAGGTTACGTTAAGCCAGTTCATTTACAGCCTTCCCTTCGAACAACGGAATGAATATTCCAATATTTACAGTTTCCGTATACTTAATGCCAGGCAACAATATATACGCGTCACCAGCCGGCATCAAGTATTAGAACAAGACCGTAACGGAAAAGCATGGCTTGTAATAGGCAATATGGACATTTCACCCGACCAGCAATATTCCGAAACAATAGATTGCACAGTTCTGAATCTGAAAAACGGGGAATTCTTCTCTCCTTCCTCTCCGCTCATATCTTCTACCAATCTCACTAATCGGGAAATAGAGATATTACGGCTTATTCAAAAAGGACTGTTAAGTAAAGAGATTGCAGACAAGCTATGTATCAGTATTCACACAGTTAATATCCATCGACAGAATCTATTACGTAAATTAGGTGTGCAAAACTCTATCGAAGCTATTCACTTGGGACAACAAACCGGGCTACTAAGTTAATTAACTCATACACCTTTTTTCAAAGCTGCTAATCTGTCTAAGGCATCCATTCCACCACACCTGTCACCGGATGTTGCTTTCTCCATTCCACAAATTCCGGATAACTCTGCACACCATCCCGAATAACAGCCTGATAATATTCTATCCCCATAATCTTCTCCGAATCAGGAGTCTCATATTTCAATCTCAGAATCCCCTCTTTTGTTTCCTCCGTCAGAACACTGGAAATCCGTTCAGCCACTTTCTCAAAATATCCATCATATCGGGAACCTTCCTGAATATGAATCATATCAATCTGCCAAAGTTCACCTTCTGCATTCTGATACCAGGCATGCCACTCGATACATGCCTCAACGGTATGTAATAAATTCACGTATTCTATCCGCTTGACAGATTCATTTTCCGCCAGTTTCTCCATTGCCCGAAAACTATCCGTCAAGGTCACAGTAGAAGTATAAATATGGAAATCAATATCCCGGTGTTTCATCAACAGCCCTGTGCGCAAAGAACCCACCAAGTCAATCCGGGCACCTATACTCTCCCATATCGGAATAATATTCGTTTTCTCCACTATCTCCCATGCTTTCTGCTGATTCCGTTCTGCAATATCGAGGATATTCATCTTTCTTTTTTTTAAGTTGAGTATGCAAAAGTAAGAAAAAGGCCTAATATATAGCTATAAATAACTATTTAATACTCGGACAAATCAACCTAACTTTGCCACCCTTTCAATAAACTTTTAATGCTCAAACGAAGTTTTCATATGATATTCAACAGAACAGAAAAACAGGAGAAAGAATACTTACAACAAGTAATCAGTATCATTAATGCTACGATAAACAGTACGAACAAGTCGGTCAAGGAGCACGTGGATACCTTGCAAGAATACAAAGACTATCTATGGTCGAACAAAGATATCGATCCTCATGAAATCCGTTCCATGCGCGAGAGTATCTTACATCATTTTGCACGGGGAGAAAATGTAATTGACAAACGCAACCGCCTGAGTAAAATACTAGATATTCCCTATTTCGGACGGATAGATTTCAAGGAGAAGAAAGACGGAAGCAAATCCCTGCCTGTTTACATAGGGATACATACATTTTTTGATTTCAACAACAAGAGAAACCTGATATACGATTGGCGGGCACCTATTTCGAGTATGTTCTACGATTATGAGTTGGGCGAAGCGAGCTATTCTTCTCCGGCAGGCGAAGTGCATGGAGAAATTTCACTCAAACGCCAATACCGTATTCGCAAAGGAAAAATGGAATATATGATTGAAAGTTCCATTACTGTTCACGATGATATCCTGCAAAAAGAGCTCAGTTCCAATGCGGACGATAAGATGAAAAACATCGTCATGACTATTCAGCGCGAGCAGAACCGGATTATCCGTAATGAGGCTGCCCCTGTACTCATTATACAGGGAGTTGCCGGTTCAGGGAAAACTTCCATTGCGTTACATCGCATTGCCTACCTGCTCTATGCGCAAAGAGGTCAGATCTCCTCAAAAGACATTCTAATTATCTCGCCTAATAAAGTGTTTGCCGACTACATCTCCAATGTCCTTCCGGAACTTGGCGAAACAACTGTGCCGGAAACCAGTATGGAGCAAATCCTCTCCACAGTCCTCGACAATAAATATAAATATCAAAATTTCTTTGAGCAAGTGACGGAACTACTGGAAAAGCCGACTTCGGATTTTATTGAACGGATACAATATAAAGCCTCCTTCGAGTTCATATCACGGCTCGATAAATTCGTTCTTCACATAGAAAACAACTATTTCAAAGCGACAGATGTAAAACTCACCAAGTACATCACCGTTCCTGCCGGATTTATCAGCGAACAGTTCAAGCGATTCCACCGTTACCCCGTATGCCAGCGGTTTGAGACTATGACAGACTACATTCTGGAAATGATGAAATTCCAATATAACTTCACAGTTACTACTGCTGAAAAGAATCTGCTGAAGAAAGAAATTAAGAATATGTTTGCAGGAAACAATGACCTGCAAATCTATAAAGATTTCTTCGAATGGACAGGAAAGCCCGAGATGTTCAAAATGCGCAAGAATCGTACACTGGAATATGCAGACTTAGCAGGTTTAGCTTATCTGCATATCGCACTAAATGGGAACAACACCCAATCCGTTAAACACCTTCTGATAGACGAGATGCAAGATTATTCTCCCATACAATACAAGGTGATTCAAAAACTATATCCCTGCCGAAAAACAATTCTGGGAGACGCTGCCCAAACCGTAAATCCTTACGGTTCTTCCACTGCCGATATGATTCAGAAAGCATTTACAACAGGAGAAATAATGAAACTTTGCAAAAGCTACCGTTCTACTTTTGAGATTACCAACTTTGCACAAAAAATTCAACCGAACAATGAGTTAGAACCTATTATACGCCATGGAGAACAACCAATAATTCTTCAATTCCAAAATGTTGAAGAGGAAGTTCTCGGTATCTCAGACTTAATAAACTCTTTCAAAAACTCCAATAACACATCATTAGGAATCATCTGCAAAACCGAATCCCAAGCAAAAGGACTTGCTCAAAAACTCCAGATTTATACCAACGACTTCTCACTATTGTCAAATCAAAGCTCCGCTTATGTGAAAGGAATTATCATCACTTCCGCCCACATGGCAAAAGGATTGGAATTTGATGAAGTAATCATTCCGCAAACAGATGATAAGAACTACCATTCTGACATCGATAAAAGCATGCTTTATGTGGCAGTGACAAGGGCTATGCACAAACTAACTTTGACTTATTCCGTCTCTTCTTCCAAGTGTCGATTCCTGTAATAGGATAGATGTAGTAGCAAACATCGGAAATTAATTGAAATAGGAAATAATAGGAGATTAGCTATTATTTCCTATTTTTGCACAATGGAAAATAATGGAATAAAATACGAGTTTACCACAAAAGTATGGAATTACTCATCGACTGTTGGAACAGGCGGTTGGTACATAGCCTGCCTGCCGAAAGAAATGTCCAAAGAGATTAGAGAGAATCTCGGATTCTTAGAGGAAGGCTGGGGACGGTTGAAGATGACAGCCAAAATCGGCAATACCCAATGGGAAACTGCAATCTGGCTTGACACGAAACTTGATACTTATTTACTTCCTCTCAAAGCAGAAATCAGAAAAAAGGAAAAAATCGTAATTGATAAAGAGGTAGAGATTATGATTTGGATTTAAGACAGACAATGGAAGAACTCCAGGAAAAGACAAGAGCCGCCTGAATAATCTTAACTTTCTTCTATTGTACTGTTCTTCAAGTATAGTCTCAAAACAACTATTCCATTTATACTATTTGGCTTATATACATTCATGAATGTATATAAGCCAAAACTCAATATGCAAACGAAATTTTAATACATTTCTAATCAAATAAATTACATTCTATTCCAATAAATCAAAAGCAACAAATTTCGGACACCCTCTTTACACAAAAACATGAGAACACTACATCCTTCTCTGTTGCATTTTCGTAAGAAGCATTTTAATTAACTAGAAATCAGATAAATCTATCCGATATATTCCCTCAATACTTGGCAATATAATCCCATCAGTCTGCTGAACTTTTATAATAACGATACGTTTCTCAGCAGTCTGATATATATGTGACGGAGTATTTTTTCCCGCAAACATTTCAGACTTGCCATCTCCCCATTGGATATTACCAGACAGTTTACTGCCTGTAAGTTCCAAAAAACCGAATGAATTACCACTATGCTCTATTGTTACAACGCTATAGTCTTTAAAAGGATCTTCTTCCGGTCCCTCCTGCAAGATATCCTCTCCACCACTACAAGAATATATCATAAAAAAAATCAAAGCTAGTCTTATATATTTCTGTATTGCCTTCATATTCCTCTATTTTTATATTAATTACCTATTACAAAACGTATTCTTTTTTACTCATATTCATCTTCATCCTCTATCTTTTTTCGAAGTATAATGACATACTCTCTATCAGTCAGCTCACTTGTATCAATCCGAATCTCCGGATTATCATCATCAGTAATTCCCGAAAATACCACTTTATTAGTCAACGAGAGCAGCTGATAGTCTACCCGAGGATAAGTTCTTAAACTAATCCTCTTATTTTCCTTATCATAAGCAAAACTTGTCATTTTCTCCAAAGGTATATCTTCCTCCTTGAGAATAATTTCAGATCTCAGCAGTGAACCACCTCTCAGATAGTCCCAATCCTCCGAATATTTACCTTTATAATATACTCTAATTCGATCTCCTGCCTTTATTGGTAGAGTAATCTTACAAGAACAGTCTGTTATACAGTTTTGATGGGAATCCGCCGGAAACCGAACTGGGATTTTTTCAGAAATATATTCTTTTATAGTTCCGTCCTTGTCTGCCAAAGCTATCCTCAAGTTTCCGTCAAAAACTGACCGCCCTATGTTGTTGATAGCTCCTATACTTATTTTAAATTCTTGATTAGTCTGAATATCATTAGCATCTATTACAAGCCCCTCATAATACACCCCATTCACTTCCTTTCTGACAAGAACCAAATTATCTGTAAAAGCAGAAGTCCCATTTTTGTCTGGTATCAAATCAAAAAAAGCAGCCTGTTCTTGAGTGTATCCACCACTAGAACTGCCAGAACCTGGATTGGAAGGATTCATAACGGTCAATAAGTAATATCCATTCGAACTGCCACTCCACCCCCAATTAATATGATAATAATTTTCCTGTGTATAACCATCTACTACAAACATATGCCCTCCACCGGATTTTGTGGAACCTGTATATAGAATTGGTCTTCTTGCGTCAAGTTCTTTCCTCAACATCTGATGCCATTCACTCATAACACGAGTTGCCCTGTTTTGCATATGAGCTCCTTTATTATATTTCATATAGGTTATCATGCCTTCTAGTGCATCCTTATAATACGCCCACGTAGACTTCTTACCAAATTGAGACTTTGAAATAATACCACAATCATATATAAGAGTTGCAACTTCATCCTTTATATCGGTATCCGAGTTCTTATCAACTCTTACCGGCATTTTACTCCAGACATAAGGACGTTCAAAAGTCTTGCTTGGTATCTGTGTGTTCTTATCAGCCTGTAGAACATAAGCAGGTGTAGTTCCTACTCCCTTATCCGGCCATTGATAATATTGCATAATAATCGCCATTGCAGTAGACACACAGCCAGTAATTGCCTTTCCGGCACTAGTTGTTGGCGACAACCTGTTGAAAGGAGCTTGCTGGTCCCACAAAGCAGTAGACAATTCTACTATTGGTGAGCCAACAGCATCTGAAGCTCGTGTCCAAAACTTCGAAACATAAGAAGTACCCATAACATGTTCCTTCCGAGCTGCATTAATTTGATTACGCAATCCGTTCATCCAGTCAAGTAAATTAGGAGGCATATTTTCAGCTACAAAATGATTCGAAAAAGAATATCCTAATATTGGCATGGAAACATCATCTCCTGATACAATCACAAAACCGTCACTATCCATACGGTTAAATACATAAAAAGCAGGAGTAGTTACACTTCTCGTAACAATATTTTCACCATCCCATACCAACTGAAGCTGAGGTGTTCCATTACGAGTCCGCATCTTTGCACTAAAAAAATCTACAGCTATTTCTCTTGCCTGCTCTACAGTAATTTCATTAGCAAGAAGAAATTTTGAGGTAAATAATATAAAAAACAAAAATATGTATTTCATAAAAAAGTATGATTAAGTTCACATTACAGTAGTTAAAATTTGACAGTAGACTGTCACGTCAGTAAGAGAAAACGACCCAATATCTTATCAGTTGTTATACCTTTACTGCCCCCTCCCTTTACCACTACACTAGCACCTATAATAGACCCTCCATTATCTGGTTACAATACCAACCACCAACCTTGCTTTTTTGCAGCACAATACCTGTTATAGCAACTGTACTCTTCGTCGCATAATTCTCAGAATAAAATGCCTGTTGTCCTAACACATAAGACATTACTAACTGACAACCCCATTTTTGAGGTATCTTCATTGGAATAAGAAAATCTTTCATCGTATTTAAAATTAAGTTACTATAATGATTAAAAATCCATCAAATCGATATAAAACAATCTGGCAAAACTGTTTATTCACACTTACAAATGTAATCTGAAAGAAAAAAATTGGAAACTAAAAACGTACATAAGAGGTATGAGATTCATACCCACAAATATCCCATTCTATCGTTGTACAAAAAGACTCTATTTTTGTACAAAAAAGCCCCATCACAAAACCAGTCTTACAGATAACAACGTATTAACAGTTTTGTGATTTTTCGGCTATAATCGAAAAATTCATTTTATCAGGTCAGGCATTAAATCTCCCCATTCACCCCTAAGCCAAACAAGGCGAAATCGCCCAGGCAAGGGTCATCCGGGAAAACCTCAGCCAATGCTGCCGTTATCTGACGGGCATTTTTCAAAGAGAAGGTTTCTGTATCCGTCAACTTGAAATAATGGGCTACCCGGCAGACGTGTGTATCCAAAGGAACAATCAGTTCTTTGCGGTCAAAGCTCTTCCAAATTCCAAAATCAACTGCCGAATCCCGGCGAATCATCCAACGCAAAAACATATTGAGTTTCTTTTGAGGACTTTTAGCGGATACTTCAAGGAATGAGCACAACTTTTCCATAGGTATTCCTGAGTACGTATTCAAGGCTTCCTCCAAACTTTCAAACTGTGTATAGGCTACATATAATCGCCGGAAATATCCATAAAAATCGGCATACGACAGCATACGATAGAAGCTATTGGTTACTCCCGAAGGGAAATCGACCTCCCACTGGCGGGACAGTACATACTGATAAGGCGAATCCCCCATTAGCCTGTGCAATTCGTCCGCTTTCTTCAATATCTGTTTGCGATTGCCGAAACTCATAATTGCGGTCAGCAAGCCACTGATTTCAATATCCTGTTTCAGCGTATAGCGATGAGGGAATTGTACCGGGTCGCTTGTAATAAAGTCTGCGCAATGGTAAATCTCCGCACACATCAAAAGTTTATTCTTTATATCTTCAGTCATCTTGAGAATGTATCTAGTATTGAAAGTGCAAAAGTACATATTCTAGCCGGATTTCTTCTTTAAGTAGATAACGGATTGTATTCCCAGGAGAATAACAAACAGGTATTCCGCCGTCATATACACAGTGAGGGAAGCATGGAAATATTCACTCAGCAGATACAGGTAAATCAGATACACCAGGATAGTGATTAACTGGAAAACGAATGCAAGCCGTGTCTTTCCCGTACCCGTTACAGCATTGATATAAACATATCCGGGCAATGCAAATGTATAATTCAACAGCATGACTATAAAAGGACAGAAGGCCAGTTTTACCAAATAATCATTATTCGTATAGAATCCGATAATCCATTGATTGCTCCAAAGAGCCAAAACTATCAATGGGAGTCCCACGGCATAACCCAATTTAAGAACTTTACGGCAGACGGGGAAAAGTTCTTTCCCCTGCCCTGCCCCAATCAGATTGCTGACTAACGAACCGGTGGTGGATGCAAAAGAGTTGACTATCACAAAGAAAACGGTAGACACGCTACGGGTAATATTGGAGATGGCAAGTTCTGTCTTTCCCAAATGTTCGATAGCTACGAAGAACAGAAACCAGGGAGCAACGCTGATAAAGGCATGGAGCATACTCCAAACTGAAAGTCTTAATAATTTCATTAATAACTTCCTGTCGTAGACTATTTTTAATCCATATTTCACTTTGTCTATCTTCGTCCACATATATAATAGAAGTATGACAAAGGCTCCAAGCTCTGCTAAAGAAGAAGCCATAGCTGCTCCTGATATGCCTAAATTCAGTTTGAAAATTAGTAAATAGTTAAAAGGGATGTTGATGCAGATAGCTGTAATAGCTGCTACGGATAACGCCCTGGTATTTGTTATCCCTACCAGAAAGGAGCGTAAAGCTAAAAAAGGAAATGAGAACAACAGTCCGAAGCTACGCCAGTCCAGATATAGAATCACTGCTTGATAGATTTCATCAGAAATAATCAACTGTCGCAGGATTAAGGGAGAGGCAAAGTGGAGCAGCAGGCAAAGGATGATTGCCAACCCTGACAGAAAATATAATCCCTGGAAAAAGGTACGCCCTGTCTCTTTATAGTGCTTTTCCCCGTTTCTACGGGCAATCATCACCTGCATCCCGATACTGAACCCGAAACCCAGCATATAAACGGCCAAATAATAGATTCCGGCAAGTGCGGACGCTCCGAGTTCGACTTCTCCCACATGCCCCAGAAAGACAGCATCGGTGATATTGATTAATTGTTCCATAAGTATGCTCATCATCACAGGAAAGTTAATGAGCCATATTTGCTTATATGTATAATTCATCGCTCAACTTAAAAATAACACGATACAGCATACCACATTCTCATAGCAGTACACAGTTTCGCAAGTTTATAAAAATGGATATAAAACTCTTTGCCAGGCGAAAAGTTGCCTGTCGGATAGCTGAATAGCCTTATTAAAAAAGTATGCTATTCGTTGAGCGCAGCTATATACAGAGTTTCATAAATAGATGAATATTGTTGGTTTATCAATCAATTACATCACAAAGATAGCAAATTTTATTTTGAATCTCCATCTATAAATACAAAAGAGGGCGACCACGCACCCTCTTTTAAATATTAACCTCTTCAAGTCCGAACTTAACTTATAGTATTTTGTATCGACATTTTATATTATAAGTTAATAGAACATCAAAGACATCTCTTTACAAAATCCATACTATCCAAAACTGAAAGGAAAGGCGCTTTCGTCGGATAAAGCTATCAATCCATTTTTTCGTTGAATACAAATTTTGTTCTCTCTTGCCAACCAACCGGCAGCTAATGCTGTACTCTCTACGCTAAGGTTTAATCTTCTCGCCAATTCTGGTATTGAAA
>NZ_CABUHK010000077.1 GCF_902491285.1 uncultured Bacteroides sp.
ACTTGTTTCTGCCAAATCTTTTCGGAGGAAAGTTTAAAAAACTATCCTCCGAAAGCTCTTTTTATCTTCCAAGCAGCGCTTTCTCCGCCTTCTCCATCCCACAGAAGTTGAATCCATCAACAACTTGTTGCATCAGAGCAGAAATCTCCGCGTTACAAAGGTTACCGATACTTCCTTCATGAGTGTGATGTACTTCTTTACTATGAGAAAATTTACCGGCTTCAATATCCAGCCCTACTTTTTTATATGCATCACGGAAAGGCATACCTTCACGTGCCAGACGATTCACCTCTTCTACACTAAAAATAAGCAAGTACTTATCATCATCAAGAATGTGTTCATTTACTTTAATCTCGTCTATGATATAGGTTGTCATCTGCAAACAATCCTTCAATTCCTGGAAAGCCGGCAAAAAGACCTCTTTGATAATCTGCAAATCACGGAAATAACCGGAAGGCAGGTTGTTGGCAATCATCATAATCTGTTGGGGAAGCGATTGCAGTTTGTTGCATTTGGCACGTGTAAGTTCAAACACATCCGGATTTTTCTTATGGGGCATAATACTGGATCCCGTAGTACAATCGTCGGGCAACTTCACAAAACCAAAGTTCTGACTGTTGAACATACAGGCATCGAAAGCCAGTTTGGCAATTGTACCGGCAATCGTAGCCAATGCAAAAGCAACATTACGCTCCAACTTTCCACGTCCCATTTGCGCATACACCACATTGTAGTTCATCGAATCAAACCCAAGCAGTTCAGTCGTCATTGTACGGTTCAGCGGGAAAGACGAACCATATCCGGCAGCAGACCCCAACGGATTACGGTTACACATTTTGAACGCAGCTTGCAGAAACATCATATCATCTACCAGACTTTCAGCGTAAGCGCCAAACCATAATCCGAAAGAAGAGGGCATGGCAATCTGTAAATGAGTATAACCAGGCATCAATACATTTTTATACCGCTCACTTTGGCGAGCCAACACATGAAAGAGTTGTTCTACCGCTTCAGCTATTTCCTTAATTTGCGTACGGGTAAAGAGTTTCAAGTCCAGCAACACCTGGTCATTTCGCGAACGGCCGCTATGGATTTTCTTTCCTATGTCACCTAAACGGCGGGTCAGCATCAATTCCACTTGGGAATGAACATCTTCCACTCCGTCTTCTATAACAAATTCCCCTTTTTCAGCCGAAGCATAAATATTCTTCAATTCAGCCAGCAACAGTTCCAGTTCTTCTTTCGTCAACAAGCCAATGCTCTCGAGCATCGTAATGTGAGCCATAGAACCAAGCACATCATGCTTAGCCAAATAAAGATCCATCTCCCGGTCACGACCAACCGTGAAGCGTTCAATATCTTTATTCACCTGTACGGATTTCTCCCAAAGTTTCTGTGCCATAAGCTTTCTCAAATAATAGCAGATTTAATAATTAATAATTGCCAGCATTTCAACCATCTTCTCCAGACCTTCCTGAAGAGGTTTCTGCACCATTGCTTTCATAAACGGATTAATATCCATTCCGATGGTTACTTTCATCTTACATTCTTCCTCGCCAGTTTCAACCAGTTGGATCCACATATTAAAAGGGATTGGTGAATTAGTCGTTGCTAACTTTATACATTTACAGGGTTCACGTTCTATTATTTGCAGTGTCAGTTGCCCAACAGGCGGCACACTAAAGCTCAATGTATCTGAATCAAAGCTCAAATCCTGCACCTTATCTTGCGGCAAACGATCTTTGACAGCTTCCAGATTACTCAAGTCCGAAAGTTTGTTATATACACGTTCCTGACTGTAAGGTATTACCTTAACACTACTCTCAAAATTACTCATAATATTCTTTTAGTATAAAACAAAAAAAGAACAATCCGGCCAATTCATGTCCGAATAGTTCTTTTTTCACAAATATGTTTTAAAACAAAGTCCTTATTTTCCAGCATCCCAATGAGCGGGGTCTTTACGCCATTCGTTCAATGTCTGTATGTCTTCTTCTTCAATGTAACCTGTACGAAGAGCCACATCGAGCACAGCTTCGTAATTGGTCAGTGTCACCAAAGTCACTTTGGCATTCTTAAATGCCTCTTCAGCAACAGGGAATCCGTAAGTATAAGCCGCAACCATACCAATCACTTCGCAACCATCGCGACGAATTGCTTCCACAGCCTTCAAACTGCTACCACCCGTAGAAATCAAATCTTCTACCACTACAACTTTCATACCCGGACGAAGTTCACCTTCGATCAGGTTTTCCAATCCATGGTCTTTGGGGGTAGAACGAACATACACGAACGGTAAATTCAATGCATCAGCCACCAAAGCTCCCTGCGGGATAGCACCAGTCGCCACACCTGCAATCGCATCCACCTGTCCGAATCGCTCCAATATCAGACGTGTAATTTCAATCTTCACAAAATTACGAAGAGAAGGATAGGACAGAGTTTTACGGTTATCACAGTAAAAGGGGGATTTCCATCCTGAAGCCCATGTGAAAGGGTTAGCGGGTTGAAGTTTAATAGCTTTAATCTTCAACAGTTTCTCCGCAAATAGTCTCTCTAAGTTTTTCATAACTAAACTAACTATTAATTATTTGCCGCAAAAGTACAGAAATTGAACGAGAATAAAAAGAAGAATCCGTTTATTTTTTCAGCCAATTTGTTCCTCCTCATCGGGAACGTCTATACAACGCTTGATATCTTTCAGTTCAAATCCACGGCTCATGGCAAATCGCATCAGTTTTCCATTCAGTTCATATTCATCTTGCGCATGAATACTTTTCCGTTTGGACGCCAACAAATCACGCAGAATGGAAAGATATTCATCTTCATCAATCTCATTCAGATAACGCCACGCCACGTCAGAGGGAATCCGCTTCATATAGAGCCCCTGGGCTATTTTCATCTTTCCCCACTTGGCAAACCGGAACTTATCGTTCACAAAAGCCCTGCAGAAACGTTCATCATCGATAAACTTCTCCGCTTCCAGTCGGTTAAGAATACGCGCAATGGTATCATAGGCAATTCCCCAACGTTGTAACTTCTCATTTATTTCTGCCCGGCAATGCTCGGCAGTAGAGCAATAAGAGGCAACACGATTTAAAGCCTCTTCATCTGTTAATTGTGCACTCATCGGTTAGCTGTAACTATTCTATCTTTTCCAAATATGTCTTTTATAACACGAACATCACGATATTGGTTCATTTCAAGTATGTGTGCTGTTTCCCGGCCATAAGCCTGGTTTATTTCAAAATAAAGTCTGCCGCCCAGCAAAAGCAAATCACGGCCCAAATCTGCAATCCGGCGATAGAACCGCAACGGGTCATCATCAGGAACAAATAAGGCAAGTTCCGGTTCCCAATCAAGTACATTGGCGTCCATTCCGTCCTTTTCCGCTTCTGTCACATAAGGCGGATTACTGACGATAATATCAAAAGAAGAGGTTTTCTCCCAATCATCGGATAAAACATCTCTTTGCCGAAACACGACGCCTGCTTCCAGTTCCTCATTATTAGCGTATGCAATTGCCAATGCATCTTCCGAAATATCCCACGCCTCTACTTTTGCATTCGGAAGTTTTTTAGCCAAAGAGATCGCGATACATCCGCTCCCCGTACCTATATCTAATAAGTGGCGGGCATCCGTATTCTCCCGGGCGATTAAATCCACCAATTCCGCAGTCTCAGGACGAGGAACCAGTACGCCGGGAGCCACTTTGAATCTCCTTCCATCAAACTCCGCAAAGCCACGAATGTACTGTATCGGCTCGTTTTTCTGCAAACGGAATATAATGTTTTCTAATTCACGCTCTTTGCATTCGGATAAAATTATATCTTTGCCGAGGTAAATATCAAGCGCATCCAAACATAACATGTCGCAACAGATCAGCATTGTAAGAGCTTTGACCTCTTCCGGCGGATAAATATCCTGCAAGGACTGGCGTATGTAAGTAGTGATACGATTCATATATTTACAATTTCGGACTGCAAAAGTAAGAATAATATAGCGAAGAGCACCAAAATGGAAGAAGAAAAATACATGAGACGCTGCATTGAGCTCGCCGGGAACGGGTTATGTAATGTATCTCCCAACCCGATGGTAGGGGCTGTCATCGTGTGTGACGGGCGTATTATCGGTGAGGGTTATCATATTCGTTGTGGAGAAGCACATGCCGAAGTTAACGCCATCCGTTCCGTCAAAGATGAGTCTTTATTGAAACGCTCCACAATCTATGTAAGCCTGGAACCTTGTTCCCACTATGGGAAAACCCCGCCTTGTGCCGACTTGATTATCGAGAAACAGATTCCGCGCATTGTCATAGGCTGCCAGGATCCTTTTTCTGAAGTAGCCGGACGCGGTATTCAAAAGTTACGGGACGCCGGACGGGAAGTAACAGTGGGCATATTAGAAAAAGAATGCAAACATTTGATTCGCCGTTTTATTACTTTCAATACACTTCACCGCCCTTTCATCACATTGAAATGGGCTGAATCAGCCGATCATTTCATTGACATAGAACGCACTGACGGCAAGCCGGTGATACTTTCCTCTCCACTTTCTTCCATGTTGGTGCACAAGAAAAGGGCAGAAGCCGATGCTATCATGGTAGGTCGGCGGACAGCCTTATTGGACAATCCATCATTGACTGTACGCAACTGGTATGGACGTAATCCAATACGCATCATTTTAGACCGCACCTTATCTCTTCCAAAGGATTTACAAATATTCGACGGAGAAATTCCAACATTAATCTTTACAGAGAAAGAACAACCGGAAAAGAAGAACGTTACTTACATCACCATTGATTTCAGTCATAACCCACTGATACAGATTATGAAAGAGCTATATCAACGTAAGATACAATCGTTATTGGTTGAAGGCGGAAGTCAATTGCTACAATCATTCATTAACAATGAACTATGGGATGAAGCATTTATCGAGAAGTGCCCCAGCAGGTTACATTCCGGTGTTAAAGCACCTGAAATAAGCGATAATTTTAGTTACTCGACGGAAAAACACTTCGAAAGACAGATTTGGCATTACGTTTATCGAAATTAGCTAAAATAGTCCTGCTCAGGGAGTTTTACGTCGATAAAAACAGTGTTATTATCTATAATTTTATATAAAACTTGCCGGTATTGTTCTTTATCGGAAAAAATGTTTCTATTTTTGCAACTTGTAAATAAACACAATCTTTCAAATGAGAATAAAGTTTTTATCATTCATTGCGAGTTTTTTCATGGTGTCATTTGTTATAACGTCATGTCTTGATGACGATAATAACATCGAATATAGCCCGGATGCGACTATACATGCGTTTAGTCTTGACACAATTGGG
The DNA here is from genome assembly GCF_902491285.1 of uncultured Bacteroides sp. Classification (GTDB taxonomy): domain Bacteria; phylum Bacteroidota; class Bacteroidia; order Bacteroidales; family Bacteroidaceae; genus Bacteroides. The sequence continues at coordinate 5,336 of NZ_CABUHK010000077.1, forward strand.
TATGGGATAACCTATAAATTCACTATTGACCAGCAAAAAGGTGAAATCTATAACGAGGACTCTCTCCCTGTTCATGCTGATACGATTATTGACAAGATTCTAATAAAGACTTTGACTACTGTTTCGGGAGTTATCACAATGAAGAATAAAGCCAATGAAGATTCTATTATCAACATCAATGATTCCATAGATCTTCGCGAAGCTTTAAAAGTCAAGGTATGGTCAACAGAAGCCTTAGCTGGTATATCTCCTAACCAAGTCAAAGAATACACCATTACAGTACGAGTGCATAAGCATGATCCGGATTCGTTGAAGTGGAATTATGTAGGAGCTATGCAGAATGAGATCGTAAACGAACAAAAAACGATTGAATTCAACAATAAATTCCTCACCTATTCTAAAGTAGGCAATCACTTAAAAGTATATCAAAATAGTGGTTTCTCCAGTTGGACTGCGGCAGGAGTAAATACAGAAGGCGACTTGAATGTATTGCCCAATTCCATACTCCCCTTAGATGGAGTTATATTGGCTACTGCAGACAATAAAGTATACGAATCAACAGATGGTATTAACTGGGCAACTTCAACTAAGTTCTCCGGTGAAGTGAACACATTCGTCTCTAAATTAAAGATAGAGAATGAAACAAAAATCACTTATATCAAAACAGAAGAGGGAAAAAGATATTTCTATTCCATATTGGAGTCACAATTATTAGACCAGCCGATAGAAACTCAAATCGAAGAGGTCAGCGAAAGATTCCCCATAGACAATATCTCTTATACAACCTTCAGCAAGGGAAAAAACAATCAGAACATCATTGTAGGAAAACATGAACCAGCAATAGAAATCGACATCAATAATAAAAAGGTGCCTGTTACCATATCATGGGGATATGACGGCAATACTTGGGTTGAATTAGGGGCAGCTACTGCAGTTGCTTATTGCCCTGCATTCGACAATCCGACTATTGTTTGCTATAACGACCTTTTCTACATTTTTGGAGATAAATTAGAATCGATTTATGTATCAATCAATGAAGGAGTTGCCTGGAAAAAAGCAAATAAAAAGTTCTCTTTTCCAAACCATGACTGGAGCAAATCCGACATCACTGTATCAACCGAAGAAAAACCCGAATTCAGAGGTAGAGAAAATTTTTCAGTAATACAAGATACAAAAGAAAAATTCATCTATATTTTATTCAGTAAAGAGGAAAATCTTACTTTTACTGAGGAAGTAGAAAAAGAAGAAGAAGAAACTCGGGCTACAGAGTCTAAAGATAGAGGTCCATACCATCATGATTCAGAAGTATGGCGTGCCCGTCTGAATCAGCTATGGTTTGACTTGGATCCGGAACACGCCGGTCAATAATAAAACGTATACGTTTAAAATAAAAAGATGTCCTATATAGAACAAATAGACAAAACTCGGATACCCCAACACGTAGCCATCATCATGGATGGCAACGGACGATGGGCAAAGCAACGAGGTGAAGAACGTACTTACGGTCACCGTGCAGGCGCAGAAACGGTACAGAGAATTACTGAGGATGCAGCCCGCGTGGGAGTGAAGTATCTGACCTTGTACACTTTCTCCACCGAGAACTGGAATCGACCGCAAGACGAAGTAGCGGCTCTGATGAATCTATTGCTAGATTCTATTGAAGAAGAGACACTGATGAAAAACAATATCCGCTTCAATGTAATCGGTGATTTCAAAAAATTGCCGGACGAAGTTCAGAAAAGTTTGACATCATGTATAGAACATACGGCTGGAAATACTGGGATGTGCCTGGTATTGGCTCTCAGTTACTCTTCCCGTTGGGAGATAACGGAAGCTGTCCGGCAAATAGCGATACAGGTTGAAAAGGGAGAACTATCCCCCGAACAAATAACAGATGAATGTATCGCATCTCATTTGGAAACGAAATTTATGCCCGACCCGGATTTATTAATCCGCACGGGGGGAGAAATCCGACTAAGCAACTATTTGCTATGGCAATGTGCTTATTCGGAACTTTATTTTTGTGATACCTTTTGGCCGGACTTCAATAAGGAAGAATTCTACAAAGCCATTTGTGAGTATCAACAACGGGAACGCCGCTTCGGCAAAACCAGCGAACAAATCAGCTAACATAACTTGAAACATCAAATTATAACATAAATGCATTATCGTATTTCCTATCTATTCATAACGTTTATCTGCCTGTGCTCCTTTGCGACAACAGGTATTGCGCAAAATGCCAGCACTGATGAAGACTCAAAACCTGTCATCTTATACTCGGGAACACCTAAAAAGTATGAGATAGCGGACATCAAAGTCGAAGGTGTGAAGAATTACGAAGACTATGTGTTGATTGGACTATCCGGACTATCGGTAGGACAGACAATCACTGTGCCGGGCGACGAAATCACCGGAGCAATCAAGCGTTATTGGCGTCACGGTTTGTTCTCAAATGTACAAATCACAGCCGAGAAAATAGAAGGCAACAAGATCTGGTTAAAAATCAGCCTGACACAGCGTCCACGTATATCAGATGTACGTTATCATGGCGTTAAGAAGTCCGAACGTACCGATTTGGAAGGCAAGTTAGGTATGGTGAAAGGTATGCAGATTACTCCGAATACCGTAGACCGTGCCAAGACATTGATTAAACGTTACTTCGACGATAAAGGATTCAAGAACGCAGAAGTCATCATCTCACAGAAAGACGATCCTTCCAGCGAAAACCAAGTAATTGTCGATATCGACATTGACAAGAAAGAGAAAATCAAAGTCCACGCCATTGAAATCGTTGGTAACTCCGCTATCAAAGCTTCCAAGCTGAAACGGGTGATGAAGAAAACCAACGAGAAAGGTAAACTTCGCAACCTCTTCCGCACAAAGAAATTCGTGCCGGAAAACTACGAGGCGGATAAGCAACTTATCATCGACAAGTATAATGAGCTTGGATACCGCGATGCTATGATTGCCAAAGATAGCATCTCACAATATGATGAAAAAACAGTCAATGTATATCTAAACATAGACGAAGGCCAGAAATATTATCTCCGTAATGTAACTTGGGTGGGTAATACACTTTATCCTTCCGAACAGTTGAACTACCTGCTTCGTATGAAGAAAGGGGATGTATACAACCAGAAGTTATTGAACGAACGTATCTCTACGGATGATGACGCTATCGGTAACCTATATTACAACAACGGCTACCTGTTTTACAACCTCGATCCGGTGGAAGTAAACATTGTCGGCGACTCTATCGACCTCGAAATGAGAATCTATGAAGGCCGCCAGGCTACCATCAACAAGATCAACATCAGCGGTAATGACCGTTTGTATGAGAACGTTGTCCGTCGTGAGCTTCGTATCCGCCCGGGACAACTGTTCAGCAAGGAAGACTTGATGCGTTCTTTGCGTGAGATCCAGCAGATGGGACACTTTGACCCGGAAAAACTACAACCGGACATCCAGCCGGATCCGATGAACGGAACTGTTGACATAGGTTTGCCGCTGACTTCAAAAGCAAACGACCAGGTAGAGTTCTCGGCAGGTTGGGGACAAACCGGTATTATCGGTAAGTTAAGCTTGAAGTTCACCAACTTCTCCGTTGCCAACTTGCTCCATCCGGGGGAAAACTACCGTGGTATCCTGCCGCAAGGTGACGGACAGACATTAACCATCAGTGGACAAACGAATGCTAAATACTATCAATCGTACAGTATTTCATTCTTCGACCCCTGGTTTGGCGGAAAGCGTCCGAACTCATTCTCAGTATCAGCTTTCTTCTCTGTACAGACAGATATCAGTAGCCGTTACTACAATTCCAGCTACTTCAATAACTACTACAATAGTATGTATAGCGGTTATGGCGGCTATGGTATGTACAACTACGGTAACTACAACAACTACGAAAATTACTATGACCCTGACAAGTCTATCAAGATGTGGGGACTTTCCGTAGGTTGGGGTAAACGTTTGAAATGGCCGGATGACTACTTCACACTCTCCGCAGAGTTGGCTTATCAACGCTATAACCTGAGTGACTGGCAATATTTCCCGGTAACCAACGGTAAATGTAATGACCTGAGCATCTCGTTGACTTTGGCACGTAACTCCATTGACAATCCGATCTTCCCGCGTTCGGGTTCTGACTTCTCTTTGTCAGTTCAGTTCACACCGCCTTACTCGCTGATGGACGGTAAAGATTATAAGGGATATTATAGCAATCCAGAGACTGGTAGCATAACCCAGGACAACATGAATAAGCTCCATAAATGGATTGAATACCACAAATGGAAATTCAAAGGCAAAACATATACTCCGCTGATGGATCCGGTTGCTCACCCGAAATGTCTGGTATTGATGACACGTACGGAATTCGGTCTGTTGGGTCACTACAACCAATACAAGAAATCACCGTTCGGCACATTCGACGTAGGTGGTGACGGTATGACCGGTTATTCAACCTATGCAACGGAAAGTATCGCCCTGCGTGGTTACGAAAACAGCTCATTGACCCCGTACGGTTCCGAAGGTTATGCTTATGCACGTCTCGGCATCGAATTAAGATATCCGTTGATGCTGGAAACAAGTACTAACATTTATGTGTTAGGTTTCCTTGAAGCAGGTAACGCATGGCATGATATCAAGAAATTCAATCCGTTCGAGTTGAAACGCTCCGCCGGTGTCGGTGTTCGTATCTTCTTGCCGATGATTGGTATGATGGGTATCGACTGGGGTTACGGTTTCGATAAAGTATTTGGTTCTAAACAATATGGCGGAAGTCAATTCCACTTTATCTTAGGACAAGAATTCTAATGTATCACAAAAAACTAAACGTCATGAGAAAATCTATTCTATTAATCATGTTGCTGTTTGCAGTCGATATGACGGCAAACGCACAGAAATTTGCACTGATCGATACGGAATATATTATGAAGAATATTCCGGCTGCTCAAAGCGCCAATGAGCAAATGCAAGAAGCTACGAAAAAATACCAGAGCGCAGTAGAAGCTCTGGCAAAGGAAGCACAGAAGATGTTCCAGGATTACCAGGCGAAATCTTCCACACTCTCTGCCTCACAAAAGACAAAGAAAGAGGACGAGATCGTAGCTAAGGAAAAAGAAGCAGCCGAACTGAAACGTAATTATTTCGGCCCGGAAGGCGAATTAGCCAAGATGAGAGACAAGCTGCTGACTCCGATTCAAGATGATATTTATGAAGCTGTGAAAGCCATATCACAACAACATGGATATGACATAGTGGTCGACAGAGCCTCTGCTGCAGGTATAATTTTTGCAAATCCACGTATAGATATTAGTGATGAAATACTAAGAAAATTAGGATATTCAAATTAATTTCATACATTTGCATCCGGAAATAACTAAAAATCATTCAAATAAATTATAGAACTATGCTAAAAAAAATTGCACTTGTAATGTTGCTTGCACTCCCAATGGGTGTATTTGCACAGAACCTGAAATTCGGTCATATCAATGCACAGGAGATTATCACTGTAATGCCGGAATTTACTAAAGCCCAAAACGACATTCAAACATTGGAAAAACAACTCACAGCCGAACTTCAAAGAACTCAGGAAGAATTCAATAAAAAATATCAGGAATTCCAACAAGCTATCGCCAAAGACTCTCTTCCGGCCAATATCGCTGAGAGAAGGCAGAAAGAGTTGCAGGATATGATGCAAAGACAAGAACAGTTCCAGCAAGATGCCCAACAACAGATGGCAAAAGCACAGAATGACGCAATGGCTCCTATCTACCAGAAGTTGGACGGTGCTATCAAAGCTGTTGGCGCGGCAGAAGGTGTAATCTATATCTTCGACCTGGCAAGAACTCCGATTCCATATGTTAATGAAGCACAAAGCATCAACTTAACAAACAAGGTTAAGGCACATCTCGGTATCAAATAAGTATAGATACCTGAAGAAAGAAATTCTAAAAGAGAAAGCGAAAGAAGTTTAAACTTCTTTCGCTTTCTCTTTTTTTGGCGTACATTTGCGTATATAAATCCTGTTTGTCATGAATCAACATCTATCACATATACCCGGCCCCATTGGAGTGTTCGACTCCGGTTACGGCGGTCTGACCATCTTGGACAAGATAAGAGAAGCATTACCGGAATATGATTATATGTATCTGGGAGATAACGCCCGCGCCCCTTACGGAACACGCTCTTTTGAAGTCGTATATGAGTTCACGCGGCAAGCTGTCAACAAACTATTCGAGATGGGATGCCATTTGGTGATATTAGCCTGCAACACAGCTTCCGCCAAAGCTTTACGCAGTATTCAAATGAATGATTTGCCGAATATTGATCCGGCACGCCGCGTACTCGGGGTGATTCGTCCTACCGTAGAATGTATCGGCAACATTAGCAAGAACCAGCATATCGGTGTACTGGCAACGGCAGGCACCATCAAATCCGAATCTTATCCACTGGAAATACATAAGCTGTTCCCTGACATTCAAGTAAGCGGAGTAGCATGCCCAATGTGGGTGCCATTAGTAGAAAATAATGAATCGAAAAGCGACGGAGCCGACTACTTCATTCGCAAATACATCGACCAATTACTCTCAAAAGACCCGCAAATAGACACCGTCATCCTGGGATGTACCCACTTCCCGCTCCTTCTTCCTAAAATCCGGCAATATATCGCCAATGACATTAGTGTAATCTCACAAGGCGAATATGTGGCAGAAAGCCTGAAAGATTATTTAAGAAGGCATCCGGAAATGGACGCAAAGTGCACAAAGAACGGAAACTGCCAATTTTACACCACAGAAGCAGAAGAGAAGTTCTCTGAATCAGCGTCTACATTTCTAAACCGTGAAATTAGCGTAAAACACATAACGCTCGAATAAATATTACGGAAAGAATAACCATTTGTCCCTCTTTTTTGTTATATTTGTAGGTAACAACCCCTAATACCATAAGATCATGAAAGAAGAAGATTTTAGCAAGTCAATAGAAGTATTCTCCGGTTCTCCATGGGAAGCCGAAATCATCAAAGGGTTATTAGAGAGTAATAATATCCTCTGCGTTATCAAAGACGGGATTATGGGAACACTCGCTCCCTATATCGCCCCTTCCGTTTCTATCCTTGTCACTGAGGAGCAATACGAAGTCGCCACGGAACTTATCAGAAGCCGTGCCGAGAAAGATAGCGACTGATACGATTCAAACTTTCTTTGATATTCTCCAATGAATCAGCATAGGAGAAACGTACATACCCTTCCCCTCCCGTTCCAAAGTCCACGCCGGGAGTAATGCCGACATGCGCATGTTCGACACATCGAACGCAAAGCGATAAGAGTCGGTGGTAAATTTACGTGCATTGGCAAAAACATAAAATGCGCCTTGCGGTACTACCTTGATTTCAAATCCTATCTCCCGAAGACAGGCAATCATATATTTCCGACGCTCATCATAAATTTGCCTCATACGCTCAACATCCAAGTCAGCCTGACGCAATGCGGCAATTCCTGCTTGTTGGGCAACACTGGACACACAGATAAATTAAGTCCCGTTGCAACTTCTGCTAAGATAATTCTTTCTAGCCTGTTTTTGTAACATATCGGCAAAAATATCTATATTTGTACTTTCAAATCGTTAGTAAAGATGAAACAGGAATTTACACGAATCGCAGTAAAAGTAGGAAGCAATGTATTGGCACGTCGCGATGGAACGCTGGACGTCACCCGCATGTCGGCACTTGTCGACCAAATAGCGGAATTACATAAATCCGGTGTGGAAATCATTATGGTTTCTTCGGGAGCCGTTGCTTCCGGACGCAGTGAAATACACCCGCAAAAGAAACTCGACAGTGTAGACCAGCGTCAGCTATTTTCTGCTGTCGGGCAGGCTAAACTAATCAACCGCTACTACGAACTTTTCCGCGAACACGGCATTGCTGTCGGTCAAGTACTGACTACGAAAGAGAATTTTGGTACTCGCCGCCATTATCTGAACCAAAAAAACTGTATGACGGTGATGCTCCAAAATAATGTCATTCCTATTGTCAATGAAAACGATACGATTTCTGTCAGTGAACTGATGTTCACGGACAACGACGAACTATCCGGTCTCATCGCTTCCATGATGGATGCACAAGCGCTTATCATCTTAAGCAATATTGACGGCATTTATAATGGTTCTCCTGCCGATCCCAATTCTTCCGTTATTCGGGAAATCGGTCATGGCAAAGATTTATCCAATTACATCCAGGCATCCAAGTCCAGCTTCGGTCGGGGTGGCATGTTGACAAAAACAAATATTGCCCGCAAAGTAGCTGACGAGGGAATTACAGTCATCATCGCCAACGGGAAACGTGACAATATCCTGGTCGACTTGCTGCAATGCCCCGAAAATACACTTTGCACACGTTTTATCCCTTCAAAAGAAGCGGTATCCAGTGTCAAAAAATGGATTGCCCACAGTGAAGGATTTGCAAAAGGAGAAATCCATATCAATGAGTGCGCCACAGAAGTTTTAAACTCAGAGAAAGCGGTCAGCATACTTCCGATTGGAATCACCCGTATTGAAGGAGAATTTGAAAAAGACGACATTGTGCGCATCATAGATTTTCAAGGAAACCAGGTGGGCGTAGGAAAAGTCAATTGCGACTCAAAGCAAGCACAAGAAGCTATTGGGAAACACGGAAAAAGACCGGTGGTACACTATGACTATCTGTATATCGAATAAAAACAGTATCAACAAAACAGCATAAAATAAGTTGCAAATAGAAATACCAAACGCTTTATTTGCAATAAATTATTAATAGCAGTATATTTGTTCACTAGAACAAACAATATAACTCCATGCTATTAAAACATTGGCATTTTGCACTTATAACCATCATCTTCTTAACTACCTCCTGCGGAAGTGACAAGGATGAACCAGCAGTGAGCTCAACTCCGCCTTTTCCTGTCGGTAAAGAGTTTAATGTAAGTCTAGACATCGCCCCTTTTCTTGAAGTAGACGAACAACCATTAGGACGTTCAGTCACCTCCGACCTACCCGGCGGATTATACGCAGTCAACGTATTTTGGAAAGGGAAAGGTCTGAGCTCTTTCCAACCTTATGCATCCGGTCTTTTCGACGATCCTTACAGAGTGGAAATAGGGTTAATCGTAGGATATACCTACCGGTTTGATTGCAGTTTCTTAGATTATAAAGACTCTCCATACGGCAAAGTGGAAAATGACATTCCCCTTTATGGTCTTCCTTTCTCATGTTCCCCCTCAAAAGGAATAGATGGACATATCACCAATGACTTATTGATTTCAATTAATCCTCTAAATATCAATCAGTCATTCTACCAACATATATATAAAGGTGAAATGCAAATGAAACAGGACAGTACAAGCATTCATCCCACCGTTAAGCGCTTCTTCGGCAGCCAGCAGCTAGAGTTTTTGACTCCGAGTACAAACACTTCCGTTTCCATCTCATTAAAACGCGCCTATTATTCGGTACAATTCACCACAAACGAGTTAAATCCCGGTGACTCCATCAAAATCACAGCAACAGATATTTCACCGCTTTATCTATTATACTCTCCCGACGGAATATCAAAATCTGAAGAACGGAACATTTCAATGTACGACATATCAGATTATTACACAGCAAGGTTAAAGGAAGACGAGACAATTGGATTCACCATCACCTACCGACCGGCCGACGAAGAAGAATGGCATACCATATACGCTGACCAAAATCTTAAAATGAAAAGAAATAAAAAGAACATAATCAAAATAACCAAGATAGACAAATATATAAATGATGCCACCATCTCTTTCGGTGAGAATGCCGAGATGGAAGAAGCAGAACAGGAAATTGGGGAATAATCAATCATATCAAAGTTAAACAACTACTAAAAAACATGCATATGAAAATCAAACATCTTATGATTACAGGCTGCCTATTCACAGCTTTCACCTTACAGTCATGTATTAAAGAGAAAGATCTGTATCAGGCACCGCCCACTACTTATTCGGAACTTAACTTAAAACTGGACGGAGATTACCTTTTCACCGAACTGCCCATGGCACGTTCTACGAAGCCGACTGTAATTGACGAAAGCAAAACAATAGTAGGAATCGCCCTATCTATGACATCTAAAGATGGAGCAAATCCGACTTCAAAGCCATATGCCTATGGAATATTTCAATTAGACAAAGCCAAGAACCCTGAGAATTTAAAAATAAGAGTCATCGACGGATATACATATCGAATATCCTGCTCTATGATAGCCAATGCAAAGGATTCCATACTAATGGAAGCTAACAGTTTTGCGGCCCCATTCGATTTAGAACGTAACGGAAAAATCAAAGGGGAATGCTTGAATAAGTTCCTTACCACCGAGCAAGCAGATGGAGTTAAATTCTTATATAATATCGAAAACCCTAAAATACAAACAAGCAATGGAGAACAAAACAACTGTGGTCGCCCATTTATCGAACGTTATCATGGACTAATAGACAAGTTAAACGTTACAGATGGAATGGAAAATCCGATTACACTCTATCGCCGTTTTTTCGGAGTCAAGTTCAAACAAACAGGTTTGGAAAGCGGACAACTCAGAATACAATTGGACGATGCGCCAAGTATTTATTTGGATGCGAGTGAGGATATTCATAAAACTGTTGAAACCGGATTGAGAATGGTCAGCATGAAAAATCTGACAGCAAACATACCTACTGGTCCCAACCAGCACTTGACCGAGAACATAAAAGTGGCAGTCTATTGGAAAAAGAACCCGGGAGAGGATGAAAAACAAATAATCAACAGTACCATTACTTTTAAAAGAAACTATATACACATCATTGCATTAACCAATATCGACCATATAGGAACACCGGGCAATATAGGAATCGAAATAGAAGAAGGAGAAATGGGAGAAGATCCTGAACAAGATATTCCATGGCAAAGGAATTTTTAATTATAGCCCTTAGCACAAATAGCCTCAGTGTATCAAGCACATAAGGGAAATGAGCCAGTCCGCATTGAGATGAAACTCATGCAATTGAGAAAAGCGACCTCCTTAGAGAAAAGTCAGTATCTCTACATTTATGCCAGTGTCCATACTGAGAAACTAGAGTATCTGCACTAAGAAACTTCAGTTTCCCTATGCAGAAACTCCCGTTTCCACGCTTGGGAACTTCAGTTTCCAGCCTAGAAACGGGAGTTCCGACGTAAGAAACCATTGTTGCATATATATGATTGTACCGTTTGCTATAAAGGATTTGTTGTTTTATACTGTGTTGCAGATAATGTGTATCTGCAACCATCTGCAACAGGTATCTGCAACGCTATAATCGTCTAGTAACTAACACATTGCACCCGTTTTGTTGCAGCGTTGCAGATACTTGCACACTTTTTAATCTTATAGTAGTGAAAAAGTCACATCAAATTAGCCAAAAACTGTACGAAAATGAATAAAACTGCGCAGAAATGAAAGATATTAAGAAAGCATTACTATAGAATAACAACATTTCCAACCGAGGGCATACAAATTATACATCTATTATATCATACACTTTATACATCTATGTATTATACACTGACGTATAACTAGTATATTTGTAACAATATTCAATTATATGTATTCTCCGATCCTCTTTTGAACTCTGGTTTAAAAGAGAGTACTATAAATAACTATCCAACATTTATTTTGTTTTTCAACAGGTTTTATTCACATCATTCACTATATTTGCATAGTTTATCTTTCCATTTAATGCAAAAAAGGAGCAAATGACTACAAATTCAAACGAAACCTTTGCTGCCGTACAGGCAGCAAGTCGGGAATTAGCCTTGCTGAGTGATGACACCATCAATCAGATTTTAAACGCAGTGGCTGACGCAGCAGTTGCAGAAACGTCTTTCATTCTTGCCGAGAATGAGAAGGACCTCGCACGAATGGACAAAAATGATCCGAAGTACGACCGGTTGAAATTGACGGAAGAACGTTTGAAAGGCATTGCGGCGGATACACGTAATGTAGCTACACTCCCCTCTCCTTTGGGTAAAGTACTGAAAGAAACGGTTCGTCCTAATGGAATGAGGCTGACGAAGGTCAGCGTTCCTTTTGGAGTGATAGGGATTATCTATGAAGCACGCCCTAATGTCAGTTTCGATGTATTCTCTCTTTGCCTGAAGAGTGGGAACGCTTGCGTTTTGAAAGGTGGAAGTGACGCTGACTGTTCCAACCGTGCTATCATCAGTGTGATTCATGAAGTACTGAAAAGATTCAATGTCAATCCGCATATTGTAGAACTGCTTCCAGCCGACAGAGAGGCTACGGCAGCACTACTAAATGCAGTAGGCTATGTCGATCTGATTATCCCCAGAGGGAGTAGCAGGCTCATCAATTTTGTACGTGAGAATGCGAGGATTCCCGTTATTGAAACAGGGGCCGGCATTTGCCATACTTACTTTGACGAGTTTGGAGACGTAAGTAAGGGGGCGGATATTATCCACAATGCCAAGACACGCAGGGTGAGCGTATGCAATGCATTGGATTGCACCATCGTACATGAGAAAAGATTGGCAGAACTGCCTGTACTCTGCGAGAAGTTGAAAGACAGTAATGTGATTATTTATGCTGACCCGCAGGCTTATCAAGCATTAGAAGGACATTATCCAGCCGAACTCTTGCAGCATGCGAAAGCAGAAAGTTTCGGTACGGAATTCTTGGATTACAAAATGGCCGTCAAAACTGTGAGGAGCTTTGAAGATGCCCTGGGGCATATTCAGGAAAACAGTTCGAAACATAGTGAATGCATAGTCACGGAAAACAAGGAGCGTGCGGCGTTGTTTGCAAAGATAGTAGATGCTGCTTGTGTATATGCAAATGTATCCACAGCTTTCACCGACGGAGCGCAATTCGGCTTAGGAGCCGAAATAGGTATCAGCACGCAAAAACTGCATGCACGGGGGCCGATGGGACTGGAAGAGATCACTTCTTACAAATGGCTCATCGAAGGAGATGGACAGACTAGAAGAAGTTGAGAGTTGAGAATTAAGAATAAGGTATTGAGAATTCAAAAAAATAAAAGATATGAAGAAATTTACTTGTGTACAGGACATTGGCGATTTAAAATCAGCCATCGAAGAATCGTTCATAATTAAGAAAGACCGTTTCAAATATGTAGAATTGGGAAGAAACAAGACATTGATGATGATCTTCTTCAACTCCAGTCTGCGTACCCGCCTCAGCACACAGAAAGCTGCGCTTAATCTGGGGATGAATGTAATGGTATTGGATATCAACCAAGGTGCCTGGAAACTGGAAACTGAACGGGGCGTTATCATGGATGGTGATAAGCCGGAGCATTTATTAGAAGCTATCCCTGTGATGGGATGCTACTGCGATATAATCGGAGTACGTTCTTTTGCCCGTTTCGAGAATCGTGATTTCGATTATCAAGAGACCATTCTGAATCAGTTTATCCAATATTCCGGCCGTCCGGTATTCTCTATGGAAGCTGCCACCCGTCATCCGTTACAGAGTTTTGCCGACTTGATCACTATCGAAGAATATAAGAAGACAGCACGTCCCAAGGTGGTTATGACATGGGCTCCGCATCCACGTCCATTGCCGCAGGCTGTCCCCAATTCTTTTGCGGAGTGGATGAACGCTACCGATTATGATTTTGTCATCACTCATCCGGAAGGATACGAACTGGCTCCCGAATTTGTAGGAAATGCCAAAGTAGAGTATGACCAGATGAAGGCTTTTGAAGGAGCTGATTTTGTATATGCCAAAAACTGGGCTGCCTATGCAGGTGACAATTACGGACAGATACTGAGCAAAGACCGCGAATGGACAGTCAGTGACCGCCAGATGGCCGTAACCAACAATGCTTATTTCATGCACTGCCTGCCGGTTCGCAGAAATATGATCGTTACGGACGATGTCATTGAAAGCCCGCAATCAATCGTCATCCCGGAAGCCGCCAACCGTGAAATCTCGGCAACGGTGGTTCTGAAAAGACTATTGGAAGGACTGGAATAACAGAACGGTAAACTAGCCATAAAAAAACGGTGAACAATAAATCACAAGATGCATTTGTTGTTCACCGTTTATCGTTTATAATTCACGATTTGCCGTCTCACTTTTCTATCTCTTTGCCGGCTTCCTGCCAGGAGTTGAATCCCTTATCAAGATCAAAGACTTTATAGCCTTTCGCACTCAGGATGGCAGCAGCCCTCTTACTTCGTTTGCCACTACGGCAATACACAGCTACCGGTTTGTCCTTTTGCAATAATGAGTCCGCCATGGCAGCAAAAGAATCATCCATCACATTGATGTTAATCGTTTTTGCGATATGGCCTTCCGAATATTCTGCAAGCGTGCGGACATCCAGACGCTGTATATCCTCACCCTGAATAAGAGTATCAAAATCCTCTACATTCATTGATTTAAAGTCTCCTTTCTGCTGACAAGAGAAGAGGGAAGAAATAAATAAAAATATTCCCACGGCCAGTTGATTCATTTTAAACATATATACTCAATTATTCAATTCAGTTCCGGGATATAATCAAATCCGGGATCACAATACTTATCTGATTCTTCGCCAGTTCCATCCTCACCGTACTTGTAATATTTAAATTTAATCTTTATCGTCCGGTCAGGATTCTCTGCATTTACATATTGCGCCAGAGGAACAGAGATGTAAGCGCGTCGGTTGTAATACTCCGCATCGCTGTTCGCATCATGATATAATAACATAGTTACAATGCCTTTTGTTTCCAGCTCGGATACATCTTCCACTATGCCGAAAACATGTCCCTTGCCTGTGTTGACCTTTAGATTCAGAATCATATTCAGATAATTCCGTCCAAGCCAAATACTGACCATCTCTACAGGATCCTTCTTGATACCATCCTTATAAACCGGATCGTCTTCCGGTTTAGGGTCAAGCGTCACAAGTGATTGCAAAGAATAAATCCGGGCACCTTCCGGCAGCACTTCATAATTACTCATTACACGTCTGGAAGTATTCGGAGAAATAGTAGAACCTGTACGGTCTTCCCAAACAGGCAACAACGCTCCTTTGTCAGGAATAAGCGTCTGTATACTGCCATCTTCCCCAGCCTCTACCGTAACAAATTCCAGTTTTACCGAAGGATAATAATAGTCATCATCCCCACAAGCAGTCATCAGGAAAAGTAATCCCCACAACCAGATACTATGTAATTTTCTTCTCATCGGCAAGCAGCTAAATAATTGACTAACGGATTGGAATACATTAACAACAACTTCTCACGCAAAAATTCTTCATCCTTATCCGGAATATTTATCTTGCCCAATTGTTGTTCGATATAGTTTATAAACTGTTGTTTTTCCTCCCCGGTATAGTTGGAGGCAAATTCCGTCGTACCATTCAGCCAGTCGTATGCAACATAATTGCCCGGATAAATACGGTAGTTGCGATGGATTCTGCGGTCGATGCATGAAGAAATGCGGGCAAACAGTTCCGGTTTCGGCAATGAACGGTCTAAACATTGCAATTCATCATTTATACAGGGGGCAACCTGGAAATGCACTCTCCCCTTATAGCCGAACAGTCCGGTCTGCATATTAATCAAATCGTCCTGAGTGGTCTTCTTGTACCCCTCTACATCCCTTTTCAACTGAAACTCCTGCGCTTTCAGAAAGTCGCAAGGGTCATACTCATATGAAATGGCAAGCGGAGCAATATTCATTTCCATCAGGCGCTCTACCAGGTCGCCTTCGCCCCCCATTGCCAACATTTTCAAAACACTGTCCTGCGTACGGTCATTAGAGTCCTTCGCACGTCCTTCACGCTGCGCAATCCAGATAGACTGTTTTTTCTGCGAAATGGTGTAATGCATATAACGGGACATTCGTGCCGAAGATTCAAGCATCTGCCGCATGGTCAATGCCCGCTGCACAATAAAGGACTTGTTGACACGAACCAGTTTCTTTATCCAGGGATAAATCAGCAAATTGTCCCCGATCGCAATCTCAACAGTATTCATCCCCTGGTCAATCAGCAGAATGGAAAGAAAGCCTGAGTCAAGAATAATATCCCTGTGATTTGATATATATGTATAAGCCTTGCTCTTATCCGGCACGGCGGTATGATCCAGTGTCAATCCGGCGGTATGATCGGCCGCTATCTTCCACAAAATGCCGTAGCAGAATGTTTCCTGGAAATCAAGCTTTGTCTTACAAGCACGCATTTTCTGCGCCAGAAGTTCGAATGGAACGTTCGGTATAGCTCCGGTGGCGGCTTTTTGAAAAGCCGGATCGGCAATCAGTTCCTCAAAGATTTGAGGAAGTTCCTCATCATTGTAAGGACGAATTTCATTAAACTCTGTCAGATCCATCATGTGATTAAAATTTGTTTTCAATAATATCAGTCATCACATCCTTTATATCCAGTCCGGCTGCACGCACTTGCTGGGGAATAAAACTGGTAGCAGTCATTCCCGGAGTTGTATTCACTTCAAGAAGGTTCAGTTTTTCACCGGCAGTTACTATATAATCTACACGGATAATGCCAGAGCAACCCAATATATCATAGATAGCCGAAGTCAACTTCTGTACACGTCCGGTCAGTTCGTCCGAGATGCGTGCGGGAGTGATTTCATCTACCTGCCCATTGTATTTTGCATCGTAATCAAAAAACTCATTATGCGTCACCACTTCCGTAGGCGGGAAGACTACCGTTTTCTCTTTGGTCTTGTAGCAACCGCAAGTCAGCTCCGTTCCTTCCATAAATGCTTCGACAATCACCTCTTCCGCTTCTCCGAAAGCCTTAACAATGGCCGGTTGGATTTGTTCTTTCGTTTTCACTTTCGTAACGCCGAAGCTCGATCCCCCCAGACTGGGCTTAATAAAGCAAGGCAAACCGATCTTTTCAATGACATCTTCGTCGGAAACCGATTGTCCCTGACGCAGCAGCAATGATTCGGCAATGCGTACGCCAAAAGCTTTCAGATATTGGTTGCAGGCAAATTTATCATAGGTAATAGCGGCGGCCAATACCCCACAGCAGGAATACGGAATACGCATCATGTCAAAATAGCCTTGCAAGCGACCATCCTCGCCCGGTGTGCCGTGGATGGTGATATAAGCAAAATCGAACACCACTTTTTCCGTCCCGTTCGTAAAGCTAAAATCATTTCTGTCCACCGGAACCCTGTTTCCGTCCGGCAATTGTACTTCCCAGCGGCGACCTTCCATCTCCACAATGTACAAATTATACTTTTCCTTATCTATAAAGGAATAAATGCCCTGTGCACTACGCAGGGAAACTACGATTTCAGAGGTATCCCCTCCTGCTACGATAGCAATGTTGCGTTTCATTCTAATTCTCTGTTACTTATATAGCCTCTCCACTTCTCGATAAGCCGGGCCATGTCATCCGGAAGTTCGGAAGTAAAATACATCTCCTCACCAGTGACGGGATGCACAAAGCCCAACGTCATAGCATGCAAAGCCTGTCGGGGACAAGTGTCAAAGCAATTATTTACAAACTGTTTGTATTTACTAAAATGAGTACCTTTCAGTATCTCGTGACCGCCATAGCGCTCGTCATTGAACAACACATGGCCGATATGTTTCATATGAACACGAATCTGATGTGTACGCCCTGTTTCCAAAATACATTCCACAAGAGTTACATATCCCAAACGTTCCAGTACGCGATAATGAGTGACGGCATGTTTTCCCACAGTCGGGTCGGACATCACTGCCATTTGCATCCTGTCTCTCGGATTCCGGGCAATATTACCGACGATGGTTCCTTCATCCTGTTCTACAGTTCCCCATACCAGAGCGCGATACTTGCGTTTGGTCGTTTTATTGAAGAACTGGATTCCCAGATTTGTCTTGGCATCCGGTGTTTTAGCAATCACCAACAAGCCCGAAGTGTCTTTATCAATCCGGTGGACAAGTCCGACGTGCGGGTCGTTCGCATCATAATCGGCGTTATCTTTCATATGCCAGGCAAGAGCATTGACCAACGTGCCATGATAATTCCCGTGTCCCGGATGCACCACCAGTCCGGCAGGCTTGTTGACGACCATCAGATAGGGGTCTTCATAAACAATATTAAGGGGAATATCTTCCGGAATAATTTCATTTTCATAACGCGGACGGTCCATCATCACCGTGATGACATCCAACGGCTTCACTTTATAGCTGCTTTTCACCGGTTTACCGTTAGCCATAACAAATCCGTCTTCGGCAGCTTTCTGGATACGGTTGCGCGAAGCATTGACAATACGTTCGAACAGATATTTGTCGACTCTGACCATCGCCTGCCCTTTATCCACAACCACGCGGAAGTGTTCATAAAGCTGGGATTCGTCACCGACAGGTTCTATATCATCCAAATCATTTTCCAGTTCATCCGGTAATTCTTCCTCTATCATGTATGAGTCTGTTTCTGTTATTTATCAATTAAAACCAGCTATCATCCTGAGTGGATGATGCATCCGACGGCACAGGTTTTTCCGTATCCGTATCATCACCAATTATGTCTTCTTCGGTCATATCACCAGCTCCGTTTCCTACCATCAATGTCAGGGAAGCACCCACGGGTACTTTTTCTCCTGCCGCCAACTGACGTCCCTGATACTTCACGCCATATACCCAGTCTTTCTCACCATGTATCAATTGGATCTCGGTCAGTTTGAAGCCGGCACTCTGCAACTTGGCCTCTGCCTGCCGGAGGGAACTATTATCTGCCACATCAGGAATGACGCGCAAAGGAATATCCTGTGTATTGACGGTCAGGTAAACAGTACGGCCTTCTTTTACCTTATCTCCAACTCCCGGTTTTAAATCAAGAACAATACCTGCGGCCTTATCCTTGACATATTTGGTATCGGAAATCACACATACCAGCCCATGATTACGGAACATTTTGGTGGCTTCTTCCACCGTCATTCCTTTCACATCGGGCACCATAACCGTCTCCCCATGATGTGTATGTATATCAAGCCATTTCAACACACCGAATACCATCACTACCACCACCACAATCATGGCGATAATATTCAACCAGAAAAATTTATTTGTTTTAAAAGAAAAGAATTCTTTAATAGTCATACGCATTGCTGTTAATATGCGCCAAAGATACTACAAAATAGTTGAACTTTTAAAAAGTAGGCGATGAAAAATGACCTCATTTACGACGCAAGGACACTTATCATCGCCAGAATTGTTGCAACTATAATCCCCACTCCTATAGATTTCAACAACCTTATTATGATTATACGGGTTTTCAGTTCCCGGATATATTCTTCCATCGTATATGTTTGCTTATTTATGTTTTTCCTTATTTCGGCTACAAAGAAAAGCAAAAAAGAATAAACAAGAGCCAACAGCAGAGCATTTTAACATTCTATTCCTCAAAAAACAGAAGGAAATAAAAAAGGCAGAGATCAAATTCTCTGCCTTTTTTATTTCCTTGATGACAAGTGATTATTACTTCTGTCCGTTGTACTCATCAGAAACAGTCAGTTTCTTTCTGCCTTTTGCACGGCGGGCAGCTAATACTCTACGACCATTAGCCGATGCCATTCTCTCACGGAAACCGTGTTTGTTCTTTCTCTTTCTGTTAGAGGGTTGAAATGTTCTTTTCATTACTGTATCTTGTTTTT
>NZ_CABUHK010000078.1 GCF_902491285.1 uncultured Bacteroides sp.
TGCAAGTAGAAAATGTTTTTTCATGGTTTTATTTTTAATGTAAATGAGATGCTTACTTTAATTTGGGTGTAAAAGTAACACTTTAGTTTGGTGTATCAAATACACTATTATATGTTATGCAGCATAAAAGGATTTTTTTAAGTTACACCTTATTATATTGGGCTGTTGAATTGTTTTCATAAGGGTAAATAATAAGGATAAGATAGGGGGCTTTATGTTTTAGTTCGTACTATAATAATGGACAATGAATGGAAAATTGTGCAAATGAATGGAAATTGGTCCTTTTTGACCGAAAAACACCTATTAATGGTAAGATTGGGCAAAGAGGAAATTAAGAATCTGATTATCTTTGCAGGACACGATTGGGAGAATGAGGCGGAAACCATTCTCTTTACTGGACTCGATAGCCGGGGACGTTCTGTTTGGGGAAAAAGAATTAAATAACCATATATAATTTTTATTGAAAACCATGAGAAGATACACAGAAATCTTGGCTGCATTAGCCATCTCTGCCGGAATGGCACTTCATGCGCAAACCAATGAAATGGTGATACAAACCAAGAAGTTGGGAGCAGAAATCCAACCTACCATGTACGGACTCTTTTTTGAGGACATCAACTACGCTGCTGATGGTGGACTTTATGCCGAACTGGTCAAGAACCGTTCATTCGAGTTTCCCCAACATTTGATGGGCTGGAATACCTACGGAAAAGTGTCATTGATGGACGATGGTCCTTTCGAACGCAATCCCCATTATGTACGTCTTTCCGATCCGGGGCATGCACATAAGCATACCGGACTTGATAACGAAGGCTTTTTTGGTATTGGCGTCAAGAAAGGAGAGGAGTACCGTTTCTCCGTTTGGGCACGTCTGCCGCAGGGAAGTACAAAAGAAACATTGCGGATTGAACTCGTAGATACCAAATCAATGGGCGAACGCCAGGCTTTTGCCACACAGAATCTTACCATTGACTCAAAAGAATGGAAAAAATACCAGGTAATCCTGAAACCGGGAGTGACCAATCCCAAATCTACGCTCCGCATTTTCCTTACTTCCAAAGGAACCGTAGACTTGGAGCACGTTTCTCTTTTCCCGGTAGATACCTGGAAAGGACATGAAAATGGACTTCGCAAAGACCTCGCACAGGCTTTGGCGGATATTCATCCGGGAGTCTTCCGCTTCCCCGGTGGCTGTATTGTAGAAGGCACAGACCTGGAAACTCGTTACGACTGGAAGAAGTCAGTAGGTCCGGTAGAAAACCGTCCTTTGAACGAAAACCGTTGGCAATATACTTTTACCCATCGTTTCTTCCCGGATTATTACCAAAGCTATGGACTGGGATTCTATGAATACTTCCTGTTGTCCGAAGAAATGGGGGCAGAACCTCTTCCGATTCTGAACTGCGGTTTGTCTTGCCAATTTCAGAATAACGACCCGAAAGCTCACGTGGCAGTCTGCGATTTGGAACACTATATCCAGGATGCGCTCGACTTGATAGAATTTGCCAATGGCGATGTAAATACGACTTGGGGAAAAGTTCGTGCCGATATGGGGCATCCGGCTTCTTTCGATCTGAAATTTATCGGTATCGGTAACGAACAGTGGGGCAAAGAATATCCCGAACGTCTTGAGCCGTTTATCAAAGCCATTCGTAAAGCTCACCCGGAAATCAAAATAGTAGGTAGTTCCGGACCGAATTCCGAAGGTAAAGAATTCGATTACCTGTGGCCTGAAATGAAACGCCTGAAAGCTGACTTGGTGGATGAGCACTTTTATCGTCCCGAAAGCTGGTTCTTGGCTCAAGGTGCCCGTTATGACAACTACGATCGTAAAGGTCCGAAAGTATTTGCCGGTGAATATGCCTGCCACGGGAAAGGAAAGAAATGGAATCATTACCATGCTGCTTTACTCGAAGCCGCTTTCATGACCGGACTGGAACGTAACGCCGATATTGTTCACATGGCTACTTATGCTCCGCTTTTCGCCCATGTGGAAGGCTGGCAGTGGCGTCCGGATATGATTTGGTTTGATAACCTGAACTCTGTACGTACGGTAAGTTATTATGTGCAGCAACTGTATGCGCATAACAAAGGGACGAATGTACTTCCACTCACTATGGACAAGAAAAACGTAACAGGTGCCGAAGGGCAGAACGGACTCTTTGCCAGTGCCGTATATGATAAGGGTAAGAATGAACTGATTGTAAAGGTTGTCAATACTTCGAATACTGCCCAGCCTATCTCGTTGAACTTTGCCGGATTGAAGAAACAAGATGTACTGTCTAATGGCCGTTGCATCAAGCTTCGCTCACTTGATTTGGACAAAGATAATACACTTGAACACCCTCTTGCCATCATCCCGCAGGAAACTCCGGTATCTATTGAAGGCAATGTGTTTACTACCGAATTGGAACCCACTACGTTCGCAGTATATAAATTCACGAAGAAATAAATAGAACTAATTAGATGTTACTAGAACAATAGATTTTTGTTAATTGTAAAAAGTAAGGGCGGCTCCCATCATGGAAGCCGCCCTTCTTTTAATTCAGAATAATTTGTTATTCTATTCTACGAGAACCGTCACCGATTACTACGTCATACACTTTCGGGCTTCTACCGAATTTAGCTTTGAAAGCTTCTTTTGTCTTTTCAACGAAGTTGTCATACAATTCGTCTTTAACAAGGTTGATAGTACAACCACCGAAACCGCCACCCATTACGCGTGAACCGGTCACACCGTATTCTTTGGCGCAGTCATTCAGGAAGTCGAGTTCTTCGCAACTTACTTCGTACAGCTTGCTCATACCGTGATGAGTTTCGTACATCTTTTGACCTACAGTTTCGTAATCGTCCTTTTCCAAAGCATCGCAAACGTCAAGTACGCGTTGGATTTCTTCGATTACGTATTCTGCACGCATATAATCTTCGTCACTGATGTCAGCTTTCGCCTCTTTCAGCATTTCCATTGTGCAGTCGCGCAGGAATTCTACGTGCGGATGTTTCTTCTGGATAGCGGCAACAGCAGCCTCACAGCTTTGACGACGCTTGTTGTAAGCAGAAGAAGCCAATTCGTGTTTAACCACCGAATCCATCAAAACCAGACGATAACCTTCCGGATGGAACGGGAAATACTGATATTCCAGTGAACGGCAATCCAGGCGAATCAAGCTGCCTGCTTTTCCGAATACGGAAGCAAACTGGTCCATGATGCCGCAGTTCACGCCACAGTAATTATGTTCTGTTGCCTGACCAACTTTAGCCAATTCAAATTTATCTATCTTGTTTTCACCGAACAGTTCATTTAATGCGAAAGCATACGTACTTTCCAAAGCTGCAGAAGAAGACATACCTGCACCCAAAGGCACATCACCCGCGAAAGCTGTATTGAATCCCTTCACGTCAACGCCACGTTTGATCATTTCACGGCAAACGCCGAAAATATATCTTGCCCAACTGGCGCGTGGAGCATCTTCTTCGTTCAAGCCAAATTCTACATAATCCTTCAAGTCGATAGAGTAAGCCCTTACTTTGTCAGTACCGTTCGGTTTGATTTCGGCAATCATACCTTTGTCTACTGCTCCCGGGAATACGAATCCACCGTTGTAGTCGGTGTGTTCGCCAATCAGGTTAATGCGACCCGGAGAAGCATATAAAAATCCGGTAGTTCCGTCAAAGTGTTTAATGAATCGACTTCTTACGTATTCTGTATCCATGATATTAATATTTTAAAGGTGAATAAATTTGTTGTTATTATTCCACAGGAATATCCTTATTGACATTCTTGCAACCTACCAGACCGTAGAACAGCAGATAAGCAAGAGCAGCGATAATCAGCCAGTAGCTGGCCATGTAGCCGGCAGCATCGGAGATAGACTGTTGGATCAGCGGCAATACGCCACCACCTACTACCATCATCATAAAGATACCGGAAGCCTGAGCTGTATATTTTCCTAGACCTTCGACAGCAAGGTTGAAAATACCACCCCACATTACAGAAGTACAAAGACCGCAAAGAACGAGGAACAAGGCACTGATAGGAACTTGAGCCATCATGAAACCTTCGCCTACCGAATAACCCGGCATAGAGATTGTTACATCTTTCGGAGTGAAGATAGCGATTAGAACGAATACGATAGCAGTAGCTGCAACAACAATCAACTGCGTACGGCTTGAAACCTTACCGCTGATAGCACTACTTGCAGTACGTCCCACAAGCATCAAAAGCCAGTATATAGCAGCTATTGCGCCACCGATTGCAGCTCCGTTCGTCAATATACCTGCACCTTTATCGGTAGAGTCGGCAAGGTAGAAGTTTAGCGTACCCGGGATACCGATTTCAATACCCACATAGATAAAGATACCGATAACTCCCAATACAGTGTGACGGAAACTCCAAGGGCTGTGAGCGAACTTTTCCTTCACGGAACCGGCCTTTTGAAGATGAGGTTCGGGGATTGCAACAAACGAAATAATGATAAAAGCAGCTACGAATACTCCCATCGCAACAAAGAGGAGAGGAGCTACGTCGGACATTGCAGTTTTGTCAGTCACTGTACCGATCAAAGCACCTACGAAGAGCGGAGTCAATGTACCCGACAAAGAGTTGAGAGCTCCACCAGTCTGGATCAATTGGTTACCTTTGTTACCGCCACCTCCTAAAAGGTTCAACATCGGGTTCACTACAGTGTTGAGCATACATACGCAGAAACCGCAGATGAATGCACCGAGCAGATAGATGACAAAGTTTAACTTGATAGCATATTCACCGAATGCGAAAACATCGGCACCTGCGCCGAATACGCTGGAAAGATACTGGATGAACAATCCGATGACACCCACTGCCATTGCAATAAGAGCTGTTTTCTTATAGCCGATTTTGACAAGCATATTACCTGCAGGAATACCCATAAACAGATAGGCCAGGAAGTTCATCATGTTTCCCATCATACCTAATGTGCTCGAACCTGCGTATTCATTTTTCCAGATTGTACCGAAAGGTGCGGCGAGGTTAGTCACGAAAGAGATCATCGCAAATAAGAAGAACATTGTAATAATCGCGATGAGATTACCGTTCTTTTTTTCTTGTGTCATGATTCAAAAAAAATGTTAGTTTATAAAATTAGGTTAGTTATTTTTGATTATTATTCTTCTACAGTAAATTTGTAAACAGTGATTTGTTGGTATTCATCCCCCGGGAGTAGCGTAGCCGATGGAAAATGAGGTTTGTTCGGAGTGGCCGGGAAACACTGCGCTTCAAAGCAGATAGCGCTTCTTGCAGGGAATGTGGCACCGTGTGCGCCCTCAAATCCGTTGAGCCAGTTGCCGGTATAAAGCTGTACGCCGGCTTCGGTGGTGTACACTTCCATGATACGTCCGCTTTCCGGGTCTTTGCAGGTAGCAGCCAGGTCAAGCGAACCGCTTTCAATTTTGTTCAGTACGTAGCAGTGGTCATATCCTGCACCGAATACCAGTTGCTGGAATTTATCGTCAATACGTTCGCCTACGGTATGCGGAGTACGGAAATCCATCGGAGTGCCTTCTACTTTGGCAATTTCTCCTGTCGGGATGGAAACCTCGTCGATGGGTGTATAGAAATCTGCGTTGATAGTGACAATGTGGTTGTTGACAGTAGGAGTAGGGTTGGCGATGCCGGCGAGGTTGAAGAAACCGTGGTTAGTCAGGTTAACGACTGTAGCTTTGTCGGTTGTTGCGCGGTATTCGATAGTCAGTGCGTTTACTTCGTTTTCCAGACGGTAGGTCATTTCCACTTCCAGATTACCGGGAAAACCCTCTTCACCGTCGGCAGAAACATAATTGAACTGTACTGTACTCTCGTCAATCTGGACAGCGTCCCAGACACGGGCGTGGAAACCTGTCGGTCCGCCATGCAGGGAGTTAGGTCCGTTGTTGATGGCAAGTTCGTGTTCTTCGCCGAATAAAGTGAATTTTCCTTTGGCGATACGGTTACCGTAGCGTCCGATAGTCGTACTCAGGAAAGGTTCCGGACTATTGACTACATGGTCAATGCTGTCGTGTCCGAGAATCACATTGGCATACTTACCGTTTTTGTCCGGTACCATAATAGAAAGAATGGCGCATCCGTAATTGGTTACAGCTACTTCCATTCCCTTTGCATTTTTGAGGATAAATAAATCAGTTTCTTTATTGTTTATCTCCTTTTGAAAATCTTCACGGCTGAGCCCTGAAAGATTCCCTTCTGTTGGGAATGTGTTATTCATGTCTGGTATTATTAAAATTTCCTGCAAATAAAAGGAAATTCTTTCTTACTCACAAATTATTCCGCTTAAATATAAGAGGTACTTTAGGAAAGTTTAGCTTTATTACTTTATGTTCCTTGTTATTTGCAATGCGATTTTTTTTCAAAAAGATTTTCATCTCCCTTTCTTAAAAACTAAACTATTTTTTGTATGTTTGTTCCCGGATTGTAACAATCCGAGCGAATTTAATCTAAGTTTATAACAAGAAAAACAAAAATGTATCCATTAAAATTCGAACCGATTCTGAAGCAGACGCTTTGGGGGGGCGACAAGATTATTCCGTTCAAGCACTTGAACTCAGACTTGAAAGGAGTAGGAGAGAGCTGGGAGATTTCCGGCGTTGAAGACAACGAGTCCGTAGTGGCTAATGGCCCGGATAAGGGTTTAACTTTGGCCGATATGGTAAGAAGGTATCGCGAGGAGCTGGTGGGCGAAGCTAACTATGCACGTTTCGGCAATAAATTTCCGTTGCTCATTAAGTTTATTGATGCTCGACAGGATTTGTCAATCCAGGTACACCCGGCAGACGACTTGGCCAAGAAGCGCCATAACTCGATGGGAAAAACCGAAATGTGGTATGTGGTAGATGCCGACAAAGGAGCAAAGTTGCGTTCTGGGTTTTCTGAACAGATAACTCCGAAAGAATATAAGGAGCGTGTGTTGAACAATACGATTACCGATGTATTGCAAGAGTACGAAGTTCATCCGGGAGATGTATTCTTCCTTCCTGCCGGACGTGTGCACAGTATCGGAGCCGGATCGTTCATTGCCGAGATTCAACAGACTTCTGACATAACGTACCGTATCTACGATTTCAACCGCAAGGATGCGAACGGCAAAACCCGTGAACTTCACACTGATTTAGCTCGTGAAGCCATCAACTACGAAGTATTGGATGATTACCGCACTAAATACGACGCAGTGAAGGATGAACCGGTAGAATTGGTGGCCTGTCCTTACTTCACGACTTCTCTGTATGACATGACCGAAGAAATCAGTTGTGATTACTCGGAGCTTGACTCGTTTGTGATTTTTATCTGCATGGAAGGTGCATGCAAAATGAGAGATAACGAGGGAAATGAACTGACAGTCAGCGCAGGGGAGTCTATCCTGCTTCCTGCTACTACTCAGGATGTCACTATTACTCCCGAAGGGGGAAATGTGAAACTGCTGGAGACATACGTGTAAGATTTAATATGTATATAGTTAAGGTCATCTGACTTTGTTCCGTTATGACGGGCAAAGCCGGATGACCTTTTTTATTGTATACTTCGTGAGAATCAATGGGAGCAATGTTTTGAGAAAATTCTGTAAAGCTATGCTTTACGACTGCTAAAGCATAGCTTTATGGTCTCTAAAGCGGCGCTTTAGGTTGTATGAAACATAGCTTTTATTAATTTGCCGGGTACAGCAGGTACAGAAATTCCCCCTCTCCCTAACACACACACACACATACGTATACGTGCACGCGTTTATAATGTACGCGAGGAATGCATATAAATATATTAAGGATATGTTGAAATAGAATTATGGGGAAGAGGCATTTGGGGGATATCCGGTTCTGCCAATATTCTATTTCTTACCTATTATACGCGCATGTGTGCGTGTGTTAGGGAGAGGGGAATTTCTGTACCTGCTGTACCTGCCTGGTGATGAAAAGAAGTAGTTATAAACCACACTTGGTTGTTTTGTAAATCGGTTGGCGTATCGAAAAAATAATTATCTCAAATTCCGGAAATACGCCCGCACCTTTCGCATAATCTTAATTCCCATCACTACTCCGTCAAAGATAGCCATCCCGGTATTGAACGAGCGCATGATAGCATCCGCCTTATTGGTTGCCGGGGCA
Organism: uncultured Bacteroides sp.; assembly: GCF_902491285.1. Lineage (GTDB taxonomy): Bacteria > Bacteroidota > Bacteroidia > Bacteroidales > Bacteroidaceae > Bacteroides. The sequence continues at coordinate 8,128 of NZ_CABUHK010000078.1, forward strand.
ATCGGGGCAAATATCTCGCGTGTTGTAGCAGTCATGGCTCTTTTTTGGGCATGAATCTCATTCAAGAGTTTCTTTTTGCGTTCGGCAATCTCTTCTAACGTGAATTTCTTTGGTGGTGTCTGCGCACTCATAATTTATTTGTTTGAATCGGTTAAAAATAAATTGGCGAGGAAGTTCACCATTGGAGAGATGATGAGCTGCTTGCGTAAAATGACGACCAGGGCGATGAGAGCAATGTTGATGCCCGCAATGATGGCAAAACTTGCCATGAGTCCGCCTACTAATGGTTCCAGAATATAAGCTAGTGCGAAAAGCAGGTAAAACAGGGCTACCATGCCAAGGATAATAAGTACTAATATCATGATTAACGTAGAGAAAAGTATGGTTAGCTTTTCCGTTAATTCTAATTTGGTATATTCTTTTTGAAGTTCTAAATACTTCTTGAACTCGAAAAATAATTGCTGAAAATTCTCAATACTTTTATCGTCTGCAAACATGGTCGCTCTGTTTTTAGTCCTTTGTTATTCACTTACTCTGCTATTTCTCCTTTCATTTCGGCTGCAATCTCATCCACGAGATTTTCCATTTCACTGCGGTTGAGCTTGATCCCTTTTTTACGGAGAATCTCGGCGATCTTGTGACGGGTATCTTCTCCCTTTTCAGGAGCAAATAAAATACCAAGGGCTGCGCCTACGGCTGCACCACCCAGAAAAGCTGCTAATACATTCAATCCTTTCATAATTTGTAATATTTAAAATGATTACGATACAACAAATATAACATTTTTATCAAAAGGTTGTTCATGGAAACGAAAAAAAAGTGCTTAGTTTTATAATTCTTTTTTTCTTTTATGGTTTAATCTTATTTAACTGGCTTCGGAGACTAACCAATATGACTTAAGGCGTACTTTTGCCACCGAATACTATAAACCAAAACATAATGGATAATAAAATTGTTTTAATTACCGGTGCAACTAGCGGAATTGGTGAGGCTTGTGCCCGTAAATTTGCAAAAGAAGGATGGTATTTGATTTTGAATGCCCGTAATGTTTCAAAATTGGAGAAGTTGATATATGAGTTGAAGAAGGAGTATCCCGGGTTGATGGCATATCCGCTTCTTTGTGATGTACGTGACCGTGGACAGATGAAGGCGGCACTGGACGATTTGCCGTCGGAATGGACTGGGATTGATTTGTTGATAAACAATGCCGGGCTGGTGATCGGAGTGGATAAGGAATTTGAAGGTAGTCTGGACGAATGGGATATCATGATTGATACGAATATTAAGGGATTATTGGCAATGACGCGTCTTGTGGTCCCAGGTATGATAGAACGCGGACGGGGACATATTATCAATATCGGTTCCATTGCCGGTGACGCTGCTTATCCGGGTGGAAGTGTGTATTGTGCCACTAAGGCTGCCGTGAAAGCACTTTCGGACGGTTTGCGTATTGATTTGGTGGATACTCCGTTGAGGGTTACGAATATTAAGCCGGGCATGGTGGAAACAAATTTCTCGGTGGTGCGTTATCGGGGTGATAAGGAAGCTGCTGATAATTTCTATAAAGGGATACGTCCGTTGACAGGAGATGATATTGCCGAAACGGTTTATTTTGCGGCATCGGCTCCGGAGCATATTCAGATTGCGGAAGTGCTTTTGATGCCTACCAACCAGGCAACGGGGACGATTTCTTACAGGAAAAAGCAGGAATAGACGTTTTTTTGACGGATTTCTTTGTCGGATGATAAAATTTCTATTATTTTGTTGCCCGAAACTAAATATAGATAGACGGGAACGTTGAATTATTAATTAAAACAGAGTATAGGATTATGAAAAAATTAGTCGTATTAGGAATGGGAGTATGCTTGGTACTGGCATTTGCATCTTGTAAATCCAGCGAAAGTGCCTATAAGAAAGCTTATGAGAAAGCAAAACAGCAGGAACTGGCAGAACCGCAAGTGGAGGCTCCGGTAGAAGTGACTCCGGTAGTTGCAGCTCCTGTGACAACGCCTAAAGTGGCAGATACATCCGGCGTTCGCCAGGAAAAGGTTACAGTGGTTTCCGGCAATGAAGGATTGAAAGATTACAGCATCGTGGCTGGTAGCTTTGGTGTGAAAGCAAATGCAGAAGGTTTGAAGGATTGGCTGGACGCACAAGGTTATCACTCTACTATCGCATTTAATGCAGACAAGGCAATGTATCGCGTTATTGTAAGCTCATTTGCAGATAAAGCTGCTGCTGCTGAAGCCCGCGATGCATTCAAGGCTAAGTATCCGAACCGCTCGGATTTCCAGGGAGCTTGGTTGCTGTATCGTGTATATTGATTTCTTTTTGGTAATATATAATTGGAAAGGACAAACGTTTTTTCCGAATAAGAAGGCGGTAACTGGGAAGTTACTGCTTTTTTATTGAGAGAGAGGCGGATTGTTTCGTTTAGATATTTTTATTATTCTACTAAAAGAAGTTATAAATGATAGTGGGGAAACTTTTATAGTAAATAAAGTTTTTACTTTTGTCAACTCTTAACTTGGATGATTCACAACCTTAATGGAAATAAGGTATTAATGAAGGGATTGAATGGAACAAAAATATGTAATGGCTGCTATCGATGCGGCATTAAAAGCTGGTAAAGAAATACTTTCTATTTATGAAGATCCTGCATCGGATTTCGAGATAGAACGAAAGGCTGATAACTCTCCGCTGACAATAGCAGACAGGAAAGCGCATGAGGCGATTGTTGCTGTTTTGAATGTGACTCCTTTCCCTGTTCTTAGTGAAGAAGGAAAACATCTGGATTATGAAATCCGCCGCACATGGGGTACTTTATGGATTGTAGATCCGTTGGACGGGACAAAAGAGTTTATCAAGCGTAACGGTGAATTTACAGTAAATATAGCTTTGGTGCGGAATGCAGTACCTGTGATGGGGGTTATTTATGTACCGGTAAGAAAAGAACTTTATTTTGCGGTTGAAGGTGTGGGAGCTTATAAGTGTTCCGGTATTATCGGTCTGGAAGATGATGGAGTGTCATTGGAACAGTTGATAAAGGAATCGGAACGGATGCCGTTGGAAGAGACACGCGATCATTTTATAGTGGTGGCTTCCCGTTCGCATCTCTCACCGGAAACGGAAGAATACATTACAGGCTTGAAGAAGAAGCATGGCGGCGTTGAACTGATATCAAGCGGAAGTTCTATCAAGATTTGTCTGGTTGCGGAAGGAAAGGCCGATGTGTATCCGCGTTTCGCTCCAACGATGGAATGGGACACGGCTGCCGGACATGCGATAGCCCGTGCCGCCGGAATGGAAGTGTATCAGGCAGGAAAAGACGAACCTCTACGATATAACAAGGAGGATTTATTGAATCCTTGGTTTATCGTTGAACCCAAAAGAGAACACTAATTAATGTTTATATGACATTTGAAATTGTATTTGTACTATTGTCCCTATTAGGAATGGTAGCTGCCTTGGTTGCGGATAAGATGCGGCCGGGTATGGTACTTTTTTCGGTAGTGGTATTATTTTTGTGTGTCGGTATTCTGACTCCTAAAGAGATGCTTGAAGGGTTTAGCAACAAAGGCATGATTACTGTTGCTTTGCTGTTTCTGGTGAGTGAAGGTATTCGTCAGTCAGGTACGTTGGGGCAAGTGATAAAGAAATTGTTGCCTCAGGGTAGGACAACGGTGTTTAAGGCGCAGTTGCGTATCTTGCCTTCAGTCGCATTTATTTCCGCTTTCCTGAATAATACTCCTGTAGTAGTTATTTTTGCTCCAATTATCAAGCACTGGGCAAAATCGGTGAAGCTTCCAGCTACAAAATTTCTGATTCCTCTTTCATACGTGACTATCTTAGGTGGTATTTGTACGTTGATCGGTACTTCTACCAATCTGGTGGTGCATGGAATGATATTGGAAGCCGGATTTGAGGGCTTTTCGATGTTTGAACTTGGCAAGGTGGGGATTTTTATTGCGATTGCCGGCATTATTTATCTTTTTGTTTTTTCTAAACGTCTGTTGCCCGATGCACGTCCGGATACGGCTGTACCTGACGAAGATGTGGAAGAAGGAGAAAAGCTGCATAGAGTGGAAGCTGTTTTGGGGGCTCGTTTTCCCGGTATCAATAAAAAGCTGAAGGACTTTAATTTCCAGCGTCATTATGGGGCTGAGGTTAAGGAAATCAAGACGCGTAACGGACAGCGGTTCGTGGCAAATCTGGAAGATGTAGTGCTTCACGAAGGTGATACGCTGGTGGTGATGGCAGATGATACATTTATTCCGACATGGGGTGAATCTTCGGTATTCGTTCTGTTGACAAATGGGAATGAGCCGGATACAACGGGAAAGAAGAAGCGTTGGTTTGCTTTGCTGCTGTTGGTTTTGATGATTGTCGGCGCAACAGTGGGTGAGCTTCCGATGATGAAAGAAATCTTGCCGGATATCAAGCTGGATATGTTTTTCTTTGTATCTATTACTACTATTATCATGGCATGGACAAATCTGTTCCCTGCCCGTAAATATACTAAATATATCTCGTGGGATATTTTGATTACTATTGCTTGTGCGTTTGCTATCAGTAAGGCGATGGTGAACTCAGGGGTGGCTGACTGCGTGGCGAAGTTCATTATCGGGCTAAGCGATGATTACGGGCCGCATGTGTTGCTTGCAATGTTGTTTATCATCACGAATCTGTTTACGGAGTTGATTACAAACAATGCGGCTGCGGCTTTGGCATTCCCGTTGGCGTTGTCAATTGCCGCCCAGTTAGGGGTAAGTCCGACGCCTTTCTTTGTTGTGATCTGTATGGCTGCATCTGCCAGCTTCTCTACACCTATCGGTTATCAGACTAATTTGATTGTACAGGGTATCGGTAACTATAAGTTTACGGATTTTGTCCGCATCGGTTTGCCGCTTAACATCATTACTTTTGTAATTTCCATTATTCTGATTCCGATGATTTGGAACTTTTAATAAAACTAATTTATAAATGGAAGAAAAGAATCATATATATCCTATTTTTGACCGCATGATGACACGCCGGGATAAAGAAGAACTTCTGGGGCAGCATAGCGTGATGATTTGGTTTACCGGACTGAGCGGGTCGGGAAAGAGTACAATCGCCATTGCGCTGGAACGCGAACTTCATAAGCGTGGATTGCTTTGCCGTATCTTGGACGGTGATAATATCCGTAGCGGAATCAATAATAATCTGGGGTTCTCGGAAGCTGACCGGGTGGAAAATATACGTCGCATAGCCGAAGTGTCCAGGTTGTTTTTGGATAGCGGCATTATTACGATTGCAGCATTTATCAGCCCTAATAATGATATTCGTGAAATGGCTGCGAATATTATCGGCAAGGATGATTTTCTGGAAATTTTCGTGAGTACTCCGTTGGAAGAGTGCGAGAAGCGGGATGTGAAAGGCTTGTATGCAAAAGCACGGAAAGGAGAAATTCCGAATTTTACGGGGATTTCTGCTCCGTTTGAGATTCCCGAGCATCCGGCTTTGTCGCTGGATACTTCCAAATTAAGTTTGGAAGAATCGGTGAATCGGTTGCTGGAGCTGATTTTACCCAAAGTAAAAAAGGAATGTTTGGTAGAAGAATAAAATCATTATTTTAGTAATGGAAGAATATAAATTAAGCCACTTGAAGGAACTCGAAGCAGAGTCTATTCATATTATCCGCGAGGTGGCGGCGGAATTTGAGAATCCGGTGATGCTTTACAGTATCGGAAAGGACTCTTCGGTAATGGTGCGCTTGGCTGAAAAAGCGTTTTATCCGGGTAAAGTACCATTTCCATTGATGCATATCGACTCGAAATGGAAGTTTAAGGAAATGATTCAGTTCCGCGATGAATATGCGAAAAAATACGGATGGAATCTGATTGTGGAAAGCAATATGGAGGCTTTTAATGCAGGAGTAGGACCTTTTACGCATGGAAGCAAAGTGCATACGGATTTAATGAAAACGCAGGCATTGCTTCATGCGCTGGATAAATATAAGTTTGATGCTGCTTTCGGTGGTGCTCGTCGTGACGAAGAGAAGTCACGTGCGAAGGAGCGTATTTTCTCGTTCCGGGATAAGTTCCACCAGTGGGATCCGAAAAACCAGCGTCCTGAACTGTGGGATATTTATAATGCGCGTGTGCATAAGGGAGAAAGTATCCGTGTGTTCCCGATCAGTAACTGGACGGAACTGGATATTTGGCAATATATCCGCTTGGAGAATATTCCGATTGTCCCGCTTTATTATGCTAAAGAACGTCCGGTTATCAATCTTGACGGGAATATCATTATGGCGGATGATGAGCGTCTGCCCGAAAAGTACCGCGACCAGATTGAAATGAAAATGGTTCGTTTCCGTACATTGGGTTGCTGGCCGCTGACCGGCGCAGTGGAAAGTGGAGCCGCTACTATTGAGGAGATTGTGGAAGAGATGATGACTACCACTAAGAGCGAGCGTACGACTCGTGTGATTGACTTTGACCAGGAAGGTAGTATGGAACAGAAGAAACGTGAAGGATACTTTTAATTGTAACTAGAAATGGCAGATAATAAATTAGATATAAAAGCTTTTCTGGATAAAGATGAACAGAAAGACTTACTGAGGCTGTTGACAGCCGGATCGGTGGATGACGGAAAATCAACGCTGATCGGTCGCTTGTTATTTGACAGTAAGAAACTGTATGAGGACCAGTTGGATGCGTTGGAACGCGACAGCAAACGTGTGGGTAATGCCGGTGAACATATCGACTATGCGTTGCTGCTTGATGGTTTGAAGGCTGAACGTGAACAAGGAATCACGATTGACGTGGCTTATCGTTATTTCTCCACCAATGGACGCAAGTTTATCATTGCGGATACTCCGGGGCACGAGCAATATACACGTAATATGATTACCGGCGGTTCTACGGCTAATCTGGCGATTATCTTGGTGGATGCCCGTACGGGAGTGATTACCCAGACACGCCGTCATACTTTTCTGGTGTCTTTGCTGGGTATCAAGCATGTGGTGTTGGCTGTCAACAAAATGGACTTGGTGGACTTCTCGGAAGAACGGTTTAATGAGATCGTTACGGAATATAAGAAGTTTGTGGCTCCGTTGGGTATTCCTGATGTGAATTGTATTCCTCTTTCTGCATTGGATGGGGATAATGTCGTGGATAAGTCGGAGCGTACTCCGTGGTATAAGGGAACTTCTCTGCTGGATTTCCTTGAGACTGTTCATATTGATAATGACCATAATCTGACTGATTTCCGTTTCCCGGTCCAATATGTGCTTCGTCCGAATCTGGATTTTAGAGGTTTTTGCGGTAAAGTTGCGTCAGGCATCGTTCGTAAGGGGGATACGGTGATGGCACTTCCTTCGGGCAAAACTTCGAAGGTGAAGAGTATTGTGACTTATGACGGAGAATTGGATTATGCTTTTCCGCCACAGTCGGTTACGCTGACTTTGGAAGATGAAATTGATGTGTCTCGCGGAGAAATGCTTGTGCATCCTGATAATATGCCGACTGTCGACCGTAACTTCGAAGCGATGATGGTATGGATGGATGAAGAGCCGATGGACGTAAATAAGTCGTTCTTTATCAAGCAGACTACTAATCTGAGCCGTACACGTATCGATACGATTAAATATAAAGTGGATGTGAATACAATGGAACATCTGTCTCTGGATAACGGGCAATTGACAAAAGAGACTTTGCCTTTGCAATTGAACCAGATTGCCCGTGTGGTACTGACTACTGCCAAGGAGCTGTTCTTTGATCCGTATAAGAAGAATAAATCCTGTGGATCGTTCATCCTGATCGACCCGATTACAAATAATACTTCAGCGGTAGGTATGATTATCGACCGTGTGGAAGTGAAAGATATGAGTAATACGGATGATGTTCCTGTATTGGATTTATCGAAACTGGGAATTGCTCCGGAACATTATGAGGCTGTAGAGAAAGTTGCGAAAGAGCTGGAACGCCAGGGATTTGCTGTGAAAATTATAAAGTAAGAAAGTATGGGATTGCTTGAATTTAATAAACTTCCGATTAATACATTGGTAGGTGCCGACTGGAAAACGTTTAAGGCTATCACTGCCGGTCGTGAAATTGATCCGTCTTATAAGGGGAAATACCGATTGACAAAGGCTGTGTGCCGTTTGCTCTCTCCGTTGGCTGCTTTGCAGAATAGCCGTTATGAAAAGTTACTGGCTAATCAACCGCTGGAGCATGACCCTGTATTTATCTTGGGACATTGGCGAAGCGGAACAACTTTTGTGCATAATGTATTTTCTTGTGACAAGCACTTTGGCTATAATACAACGTATCAGACTGTATTCCCTCATTTGATGATGTGGGGACAGCCTTTCTTCAAGAAGAATATGAGCTGGCTGATGCCGGACAAGCGTCCGACTGACAATATGGAACTGGCTGTGGATCTTCCTCAGGAAGAGGAATTTGCGTTGTCGAATATGATGCCTTATACTTATTATAATTTTTGGTTTTTGCCGAAATATCAACAGGAGTATGCCGATAAATATTTGCTGTTTGATGATATCACGGATGCTGAACTGAAAGTTTTTGAGGAAGTATTTACAAAGTTGATTAAAATCTCTCTGTGGAATACCCATGGCACTCAGTTCCTCAGTAAGAATCCACCGCATACGGGCAGGGTGAAGGAGTTGGTGAAAATGTTCCCGAACGCTAAGTTTATCTACCTGATGCGTAATCCGTATACAGTATTCGAATCGACACGCAGTTTCTTTACAAATACGATTCAACCGTTGAAATTGCAGGATGTAAGCAATGAACAATTAGAGGAGAATATTCTTTCTATTTATGCAAAGCTTTATCATAAGTATGAATCGGACAAACAGTTTATCCCGGAAGGTAATCTGATGGAGGTGAAATTTGAAGATTTCGAAGCAGATGCGATGGGAATGACGGAAAATATTTATAACTCTCTTTCTATCCCCGGATTTGCCGAAGCACGCGGAGATATAGAAAAGTATGTGGGCGGTAAGAAGGGTTATAAGAAGAATAAGTATAAATATGATGACCGTACAATCCGGTTGGTAGAAGAAAACTGGGATTTTGCTTTGAAACAATGGGATTATAATTTATAAAAAGAAGAAAAAGAAAGGAAAGCAATGGTTCAGAAAATCGTTCATCGCCTGTTGATGACAGGTTTCGTGGCATTTTTTTCTTCCTTGTCTTTGATGGCGCAACATAGAGTGGAAATGGTTCCTTTTGGAGACATGAATCAATGGGTAGACCGTCAGATAAAGGAGTCGAGCATTATTGGTGGGAATACAAAGAATGTATATGCGATAGGCCCGACGTCTGTAATTAAGGGAGATCAAGTTTATAAGAATATGGGTGGATCGCCTTGGGCCACTTCAAATGTGATGGCAAAGGTGGCAGGCATTACGAAAACAAATACTTCGGTTTTCCCGGAAAAGAGGGGAGACGGATACTGCGCACGGTTGGATACACGCATGGAGAGTGTGAAGGTACTCGGACTCGTTAATATAACGGTATTGGCGGCCGGATCTATTTTTACCGGGTCGGTACACGAGCCGATTAAGGGTACTAAGAATCCTCAGAAGATGCTGCAGACAGGGATCCCGTTTACTAAAAAACCGGTTGCACTCCAGTTTGACTATAAAGTGAAGATGTCCGACCGTGAAAATCGTATCCGTGCTACTGGGTTCAGCAAGATTACGGATGTTCCCGGTAAAGATTATCCGGCAGCTATCTTGTTTCTGCAGAAACGTTGGGAGGATGCAGAGGGAAATGTGTATGCGAAACGTATAGGTACGATGGTGACCTATTATTATCATTCAACGGACTGGAAGAATAATGTTTCCTATGAGATTATGTATGGTGACATTACCGGCCGACCTGAATATAAAGCTCATATGATGCGTTTGCAAGTTACCGAAAGTTATACGGTAAATAGTAAAGGCGAAAGTGTGCCTATTCATGAGGTGGCCTGGGGAAATGAGGATGATGTTCCGACTCATATGTGTCTTCAGTTTACATCCAGTCATGGCGGTGCTTATATCGGTTCACCCGGAAATACATTGTGGATTGATAATGTGAAGTTGGTATATTGATAAAGATATAACCGGAATATGAAAATAGCCGATGCGTGATTTTGCCATCGGCTATTTTTTTGTTTTGATTCTTTTGTGATAAATGCCTCCAGAAGCCTTTTAGAGTTATATAACACTTTTATCATTCCATAAAAATCTATGTATGAATGAAAATTTACGTGATTTTTTGTTTGTGTTATATTAAATATCTATATTTGCACTAATTTTAGAGGAGAGGACAGTGCTTGTTATCTCTTTATCAGGTGTGGAGCGTTTGGAGTGGTTGCCATCCTGTAAGACAATTGAAATATATTATTTACTAAAATAAATTGAGATGAAAAAGGGTTTATTGTTTATTTTATTGGCAGCAGCTACAGTGTGTGTGTCTGCTCAGGAAAAAGAAAAAGCCGCAAAGAGCTATAGAGTGGAAACAAATCTCTTTGGCGCTAATTGGTTTATCAGCGGTGGCGTTGGTGCACAAATGTATTTCGGTGATAACGACAGTAAGGCTAGTTTTGGAAAACGTCTTGCTCCGGCACTTGACATTGCCGTAGGTAAGTGGTTTACGCCGGGATTGGGATTGCGTGTCGCATATAATGGTCTTCAGGCTAAAGGTGCATCTCCGGAAGCAGATGACCTTTATGTAAAAGGCGGCACTTATTCTAATGGGTATTACAAACAAAAATGGAATGTTGCTAATTTCCATGGTGATGTGATGTTCAATCTTTCTAATATGTTCTGCGGTTATAACGAAGAACGTGTTTACTCATTTATTCCTTATGTAGGTGTTGGATTGGTGCATTCATGGACAAAACCGACTGAAAATAATATCGGCTTTAATGCAGGTTTGATTAACCGTTTCCGTTTGTCTCCAGCATGGGATCTTAACGTGGAATTGCGTGGGTTGTTAATGAAGAATGCTTTCGGTGGCGTAAGCAAGGAAGGTATGGCTGGTTTGACTGTAGGTGTTACTTATAAGTTCAAGAAGCGCGGTTGGGATGCTGTTCCTACTGTTCCTATGGTTCCGGAAAGCCAGTTGGTTGACATGAGAGACAGAGTAAACTCTTTGAAGGGTGAAAACGAATCTTTGAAACGCGAGTTGGTTGAAGCACGTAATAAGAAACCTGAAGTAATTGTTAAGAAAGAAGTTGTATCCGCTATCCCACGTCTGGTTGTTGTATTCAATATCGGCAAGAGCAATATCGCTAAGAGAGAATACATGAACATTGAGACTATGGCTAAGGCTATCAAAGAGAATTCTGGCAAAGTATATACTGTAACGGGATATGCTGATAAGGGTACTGGTTCTGCTGAGTACAATATGAAGTTGAGTAAGAAGAGAGCTGAAGCAGTTCGTGACTTGATGGTTAACGAATTTGGTGTTCCTGCTTCTCAATTGAAGGTTGATTACAAGGGTGGTGTAAGCAATATGTTCTATGATAGCGCTAAACTGAGCCGTGTAGCTATTGTTGAAGAATAATATACATTTGAAATATTATAATAAAAGAGACGTTTCCTTTCACGGGAAACGTCTTTTTTTGTATTTTTGTGCCCCATGAGTAGAATTGTAGCAATAGATTATGGAAGAAAGCGTACAGGGATAGCTGTCAGCGACACTATGCAGTTGATTGCAAATGGGTTGACGACAGTGCCTACGCATGAACTTCTGAACTTTATCGGTGATTACGTTGCGAAAGAACCGGTAGAACGGATTATTATCGGCTTGCCTAAGCAGATGAATAATGAGGTTTCTGAGAATATGAAAAATATAGAACCTTTTGTTCGTTCACTGAAGAAGCGCTTTCCTGAGATTCCGGTTGAGTATGTGGATGAACGGTTTACATCTGTTCTGGCGCATCGTACAATGTTGGAGGCGGGACTGAAAAAGAAGGATCGCCAGAACAAAGCATTGGTGGATGAGATAAGTGCTACGATTATTCTGCAAACATATTTGGAGAGTAAACGTTTTTAGTAGATAACAAAAAGAATAATTTAATTTATCAGTAGAATATAAAGATATGATTTTACCTATTTATGTATATGGACAGCCTGTTTTGAGAAAGGTGGCAGAGGACATAACACCGGATTATCCGAATTTGAAAGAGTTGATCGCGAATATGTTTGAAACGATGGTGCACGCAGACGGCGTAGGGCTGGCTGCTCCGCAGATTGGTTTGCCTATTCGTGTTGTTACAATTACACTGGATCCGCTTTCGGAAGATTATCCGGAATTTAAAGATTTTAATAAGGCTTATATTAATCCTCACATCCTGGAAGTAGGTGGTGAGGAAGTGGGCATGGAAGAAGGCTGTCTGAGCCTTCCCGGTATTCATGAAACAGTGAAGAGAGGAAATAAAATCCGTGTGAAATATATGGACGAGAATTTTGTGGAACATGAAGAGGAAGTGGAGGGTTATCTGGCACGTGTCATGCAGCACGAATTCGACCATTTGGACGGTAAGATGTTCATTGACCATATTTCTCCGCTTCGTAAGCAGATGATCAGAGGGAAACTGAATACGATGTTGAAAGGAAAAGCCCGCAGTTCCTATAAGATGAAACAGGTGAAATAAAGATAAAAAACGTTTATATCCCTGTTAAGTAAACGAAAAGCATTATTTTTGCTTCGTTTACAAGCATAAAATGCCGATGATAAAAAGAATATTAACAGTATTATTGCTGTTCCCCACACTAGTATGTGCTCAGATTAATACGGATCGGGTGATGACTATCGCCCGAAATGCTCTTTATTTTGAGGATTATGTACTTTCTATTCAGTACTTTAATCAGGTGATTAATGCTAAACCTTATCTGTATGAACCTTATTTCTTCAGGGCGCTTGCTAAGCTGAACCTGGAAGATTTTCAAGGTGCTGAGATAGACTGTGACGCGGCTATCCAACGGAATCCGTTTGTGGTAGGGGCTTATCAGATTCGTGGTCTGGCGAGAATCCGGCAGAGTAAATTTGACGGAGCTATTGAAGATTATCAGAAGGCTTTGCATTATGATCCGGAGAATATTACTTTGTGGCATAATCTGACTTTATCTCATATTCAGAAAAAGGATTATAATTCGGCAAAAGAGGACTTGGAAAGTTTGCTTAAAGTGGCTCCGCGTTATACCCGTGCTTATCTGATGAGGGGGGAAGTGTCATTGCAACAGAAGGATACGCTTTCTGCCTTGAATGACTTTAATAAAGCGCTTGAACTGGATAAATATGATCCGGATGCATGGGCTGCCCGGGCGATTGTGAAATTGCAACAGTCTAAATATGCTGAAGCTGAGTCGGATTTCGACCGTGCTATTCATCTGAGTGCCAAGAATGCCGGAAATTATATTAACCGGGCATTAGCACGGTTCCATCAGAATAATCTGAGAGGGGCCATGAGTGATTATGACCTGGCATTGGATATTGACCCCAATAACTTTATAGGGCATTATAATCGTGGTTTGCTTCGTGCCCGGGTAGGAGATGATAACCGTGCGATTGAGGATTTCGATTTCGTAATCCAAATGGAGCCGGATAATATGATGGCAGTATTTAATCGTGGTTTGCTTCGTGCGCAGACAGGGGATTATCGGGGAGCAATAAAAGATTACACAACTGTTATCGACCAGTATCCTAACTTCCTCGCCGGATATTATCAGCGTTCGGAAGCCCGCCGGAAGATTGGCGACAAGAAAGGAGCGGAGCAGGATGAATTTAAAGTCATGAAGGCTCAGATTGATAAGCAGAATGGTGTGACGAATAAAGATGTAGCCCAAAATCAGAATAAAGAAAAAGAGGGTGAAGGCGAAGAGGGGGAAAAGACCCGTAAGAAGTCGGATAAGAATATGAACAACTATCGTAAGATAGTCATTGCGGACGACTCTGAAGCTGAACAGCGTTATACGAGTGATTATCGTGGACGTGTGCAGGATAAGAATGTGAATATTACACTGGAACCAATGTTCGCTTTGACTTATTATGAGAAGATGAGTGATGTGAAGCGTTCTGTGAATTTTCATAAATATATTGAAGATTTGAATCGTTCGGGTGTGCTTTCGAAACGTCTTCGTATAACGAATATGGAAGCTCCGTTGACAGAGGAACAGGTGAAATTCCATTTTGCTTTGATCGATACGCATACATCGGCTATTGTGGCAGATGAAAAGAGCGCTCCCAAACGTTTTGCCCGTGCGATTGATTTTTATCTGGTTCAGGATTTCTCAAGCGCGGTTTCCGATTTGACACAAACGATTCTGCTGGATGGGGATTTCTTCCCGGCATACTTTATGCGTGCCCTTATTCGTTGCAAGCAACTGGAATATCAGAAGGCGGAACAAGCTGCCGAAACTGAAATCCCAGGCGAGAAGCGTAAGGAGATTACTGCGGTGGATTATGAAGTGGTACGGAAAGATTTGGATAAAGTAATCAATTTGGCACCTGATTTTGTTTATGCTTATTATAACCGTGCGAATGTTTCTGCTATGCTGAAAGATTATCGCGCTGCAGTGGCTGACTATGATAAGGCGATTGAGTTGAATCCTGATTTTGCGGATGCCTATTTCAACAGAGGACTTACTCATATTTTCTTGGGTAATAATAAACTGGGTATTTCTGATTTAAGTAAGGCAGGTGAGCTGGGCATTGTTTCCGCTTATAATGTAATCAAGCGTTTTACAGACCAGACGGAATAACATTTTTTTGATAAAAAATGGATAACTCAAAAGATTTAGTTACTTTTGCGTTCAAATTGTGAAAATATAACATAATCATATTATGATAAAGATAACATTTCCCGATGGCTCCGTTCGTGAGTATAACGAAGGAGTGAACGGTTTACAGATTGCAGAAAGCATCAGTTCACGTTTGGCACAGGATGTGCTGGCATGTGGCGTGAATGGTGAGACTTATGATTTAGGACGTCCTATTAATGAAGATGCTAATTTTGTACTTTACAAATGGGATGATGAAGAAGGTAAGCATGCTTTTTGGCATACGAGTGCTCACTTGTTGGCTGAAGCTTTGCAGGAACTTTATCCGGGTATTCAGTTTGGTATCGGTCCGGCTATTGAGAACGGATTCTACTATGATGTGGATCCGGGAGAAACTGTGATTAAAGAAAGTGACTTGGCTACTATTGAAGCCAAGATGTTGGAGCTGGCTGCAAAGAAAGAAGCGGTAGTCAGAAAGAGTATTGCTAAAACTGACGCTTTGAAGATGTTTGGCGATCGCGGAGAAACTTATAAATGTGAGCTGATTTCCGAATTGGAAGACGGGCATATTACAACTTATACCCAGGGTGCGTTTACCGATCTTTGTCGTGGCCCTCACTTGATGACGACTGCTCCTATCAAGGCTATCAAACTGACGACTGTTGCCGGTGCTTACTGGCGCGGTCATGAAGATCGTAAGATGTTAACCCGTATTTACGGTATTACGTTCCCGAAAAAGAAAATGCTGGATGAATATCTGGTATTGCTGGAAGAAGCGAAGAAGCGTGACCACCGTAAGATTGGTAAGGAGATGCAATTGTTCATGTTCTCTGAGACTGTAGGTAAGGGACTTCCTATGTGGCTGCCGAAAGGTACTGCGTTGCGTCTGCGTCTGCAGGAGTTTCTGCGTCGTATTCAGACTCGTTACGACTATCAGGAAGTGATTACTCCGCCGATTGGTAATAAATTGTTGTATGTGACTTCGGGTCACTATGCAAAATATGGCAAGGATGCATTCCAGCCTATCCATACACCGGAAGAAGGTGAAGAGTACTTCTTGAAGCCGATGAACTGTCCTCATCACTGTGAGATTTACAAGAACTTCCCACGTTCATATAAGGATCTGCCGTTGCGTATTGCAGAATTTGGAACAGTTTGCCGTTATGAACAAAGTGGAGAGTTGCATGGTTTGACCCGTGTACGTAGCTTTACACAGGATGATGCACATATCTTCTGTCGTCCGGAACAAGTGAAAGATGAGTTCCTTCGTGTGATGGATATCATATCTATCGTGTTCCGTTCTATGGATTTCCAGAATTTTGAGGCTCAGATATCATTGCGTGACAAAGTGAACCGCGAAAAGTATATCGGTAGCGATGACAACTGGGAAAAAGCCGAACAGGCTATTATCGAGGCTTGCGCGGAAAAGGGATTGCCTGCTAAGATAGAGTATGGAGAAGCTGCTTTTTATGGCCCTAAGCTTGACTTTATGGTAAAAGACGCTATCGGCCGCCGTTGGCAGTTGGGAACGATCCAGGTTGACTACAACTTGCCGGAACGTTTCGAACTTGAATATATGGGCTCTGACAATCAAAAACATCGTCCGGTAATGATTCACCGTGCTCCGTTCGGATCAATGGAACGTTTTGTAGCTGTGCTGATAGAACATACTGCTGGTAAGTTCCCATTGTGGCTGACACCGGAACAAGTAGTTATTCTGCCGATTAGTGAGAAATTCAATGAATATGCAGAACAGGTGAAGATGTATCTGAAGGTTCATGAAATCCGTGCGATTGTAGATGACCGCAATGAAAAAATAGGCCGTAAGATTCGCGACAATGAAATGAAGCGTATTCCTTATATGCTGATTGTCGGTGAGAAAGAAGCGGAAAATGGTGAAGTTTCTGTCCGCAGACAAGGCGAAGGCGATAAAGGAACCATGAAATTTGAAGAATTTGCTAAAATTTTGAACGAAGAAGTTCAGAATA
>NZ_CABUHK010000079.1 GCF_902491285.1 uncultured Bacteroides sp.
CCGGGATTATTTGATTAATTAATAACTCGTCCCGATTTTAACGGGACACTAGTGATTTTGCTTATATTTGAGGAGAAAAACTAAAAAGAGAGCATCATGAAGAAGATAATAAATCCCTGGAAAGGCATGGAAGGGTACAACTGTTTCGGTTGTGCTTCACATAATGAATCTGGAGCAAAGATGGAGTTTTATGAAGACGGTGATGAAATCGTAAGTATCTGGAAGCCCCGTCCTGAATATCAGGGCTGGATTGATACATTGCACGGTGGCATTCAGGCGGTTTTGTTGGACGAAATTTGTGCTTGGGCGGTACTTCGTAAGTTACAGACAACAGGGGTTACTTCGAAAATGGAGACTCGTTACCGGAAACCTATCAGTACAAAAGATACCCATATTGTACTGCGTGCGTCCATTAAAGAAGTGAAACGGAATATTGTTATTATCCAAGCCAAGCTATATAATAAGGATGAAGAAGTCTGTACGGAAGCAGTTTGCACCTATTTTACTTTCTCGAAAGAAAAGTCGAAGGATGAGATGCATTTTACTCATTGTGATGTAGAGTCGGAAGAGATTCTACCTTTAATTTGAAATAAAAACTCAAGTTTTTGTGATAAATGTTTGGAAGTATGAAACAAATGCTTTATTTTTGTCGCAGTTAATAGAAGAAATATGAAATATACAGCTATACATCATCATCATTTTCCTAACGAATAACTCGGTGGGCGTAGATGATATTGTGTATACTCTATATAACGATAACGAAGGCTTACCGAATGCGGTAAGCCTTTTTTTATTTCCTGATTTGGATAGTAATTAATAATAAATAATTAAATAAGATCATGTTAAGAATCGCAGTACAGGCCAAAGGACGTCTCTTCGAAGAGACAATGGCACTTTTAGAAGAGTCGGATATCAAGTTGAGCACTACTAAACGTACTTTGTTGGTGCAGTCTTCCAATTTTCCTATCGAAGTATTATTCCTTCGTGACGATGATATTCCGCAAACGGTGGCTACCGGTGTAGCTGATTTGGGTGTTGTCGGTGAAAATGAATTTATGGAAAAAGAAGAAGATGCCGATATTATTAAACGTCTGGGTTTCAGTAAATGTCGTCTGTCATTAGCTATGCCGAAAGACATTGAATATCCCGGATTGTCATGGTTCAATGAGAAGAAAATCGCAACTTCTTATCCTGTCATTCTCCGTAACTTCTTGAAGAAAAATGGTGTGAATGCAGAAATCCACGTTATCACCGGTTCTGTGGAAGTGTCTCCGGGCATTGGACTGGCCGATGCTATTTTTGATATTGTAAGCTCCGGTTCTACTTTAGTCAGCAACCGTTTGAAAGAAGTGGAAGTGGTTATGAAATCAGAAGCCCTGCTGATTGGTAACAAGAATATGAGCGATGAGAAAAAAGAGGTGCTGAATGAACTGTTGTTCCGTATGAACGCAGTGAAGACTGCAGAAGATAAGAAATACGTGCTGATGAATGCTCCGAAAGATAAGTTGGAAGAAATTATTGCTGTATTGCCGGGTATGAAGAGTCCTACCGTTATGCCGTTGGCACAAGAAGGCTGGTGTTCCGTTCATACAGTGCTTGACGAAAAACGTTTTTGGGAAATCATCGGAAAGCTGAAAGTTTTGGGAGCAGAGGGTATCTTGGTACTTCCGATTGAAAAAATGATTGTATAACTATGAAACTAATTAAATACCCTTCAAAAGAGCAGTGGACGGAACTATTGAAGCGTCCGGCACTGAATACGGAAAGCCTGTTTGATACGGTTCGTTCTATTATAAATAAGGTAAGGGCAGAAGGTGATAAAGCTGTACTCGAATATGAAGCAGCTTTTGATAAAGTGACCCTGTCTGCACTTGCTGTCACTCCTGAAGAAATGCAGGTAGCCGAATCATTGGTGAGTGACAAATTGAAGACCGCTATCTCTTTGGCTAAACAGAATATCGAAACATTCCACTCTTCCCAACGCTTTGTCGGAAAGAAGGTAGAGACAATGAACGGTGTAACCTGTTGGCAGAAAGCGGTAGGTATCGAGAAAGTAGGACTTTATATTCCGGGCGGAACAGCCCCGCTTTTTTCAACAGTGCTGATGCTCGCTGTTCCTGCAAAAATTGCAGGATGCAAAGAGATCGTGCTTTGTACGCCCCCTGATAAGGAAGGAAACATTCACCCGGCTATCCTTTTCGCTGCTCGATTGGCAGGGGTAAGCAAGATTTTCAAGGCAGGCGGTGTACAGGCTATTGCAGCGATGGCCTATGGAACGGAAAGTGTTCCTAAAGTATATAAGATTTTCGGTCCCGGAAATCAATATGTGACAGCCGCCAAACAATTGGTCAGCTTGCGTGATGTAGCCATTGATATGCCTGCCGGCCCATCAGAAGTAGAGGTGTTGGCTGATGCATCGGCAAATCCTGCTTTTGTGGCTGCGGATTTATTGTCGCAGGCAGAACACGGAGTGGATAGTCAGGCCATGCTGATTACGACTTCCGAGAAACTGCAAACAGAAGTCATGGCAGAAGTAGAACGCCAACTGGCTGAATTGCCTCGTCGGGAGATTGCTGTCAAATCGTTGGAGAACAGTAAACTGATTCTGGTTAAGGATATGGATGAAGCATTGGAGCTTACAAATGCCTATGCTCCCGAACACTTGATTATAGAAACGGAAAACTATATGGAAGTAGCTGAGCGTGTCACCAATGCCGGTTCCGTCTTCCTAGGTTCTTTGACTCCCGAAAGTGCGGGCGACTATGCTTCCGGCACGAATCACACCTTGCCGACCAATGGATATGCAAAAGCATATAGCGGTGTAAGCCTGGATAGTTTCATCCGTAAAATTACATTTCAGGAAATCCTCCCGGAAGGAATAAAGGCTATCGGTCCGGCTATCGAAGAAATGGCGGCTAATGAACATCTGGATGCACATAAGAATGCCGTCACTATCCGCCTTAAAGCAATTAATAAGTAATAACTGAAATTTAAAAAGTATTGCTGATGAAAACATTACAAGAACTAACCCGACCGAATATATGGAAGTTGAAGCCATACTCTTCGGCTCGTGATGAATATAAAGGTTTTACGGCATCTGTCTTTTTGGACGCAAACGAGAATCCGTACAATACGCCTCATAACCGCTATCCGGATCCTATGCAGTGTGAACTGAAAGCACTGCTGTCGAAAATCAAGAAAGTATCTCCCGAACACATCTTCTTGGGAAATGGTAGTGATGAGGCTATTGACCTGGTTTTTCGTGCATTCTGTGAACCGGGTAAAGACAATGTCGTAGCTATCGACCCTACTTACGGAATGTATCAGGTTTGTGCCGATGTGAACGATGTAGAATACCGGAAAGTGCTGTTGGATGATAACTTCCAGTTTTCGGCAGATAAGCTATTGGCAGCTACTGACGACCATACCAAACTGATTTTCCTTTGTTCACCGAATAATCCGACAGGAAACGACTTGCTTCGTTCTGAAATAGAAAAGCTCCTTTGTAAGTTTGAGGGGTTGGTACTGTTGGATGAGGCATATAACGACTTCTCTTCTGCTCCTTCTTTCCTGGAAGAATTGGATAAATATCCGAACCTTGTCGTATTCCAGACATTCTCCAAAGCATGGGGATGTGCCGCTATTCGTTTGGGAATGGCATTTGCGTCAACTGAAATAATCGCTATCCTGAGTAAAATCAAGTATCCTTATAATGTCAATCAATTGACTCAACAACAGGCTGTCTCTATGTTGCACAAACATTATGAGATAGAACGTTGGGTAAAAACGCTGAAGGAAGAACGTGACTATCTGGAAGAAGAATTTAGGAAACTGTCGTGCACAATCAAGCTATTTCCGTCCGATGCGAATTTTTTCCTGGTTAAGGTGACAGATGCCGTGAAAATCTACAATTATCTGGTAGGTGAAGGCATTATTGTCCGTAATCGCCATTCGGTATCACTTTGTTGCAACTGCTTGCGTGTGACAGTAGGTACCCGGATAGAGAATAATACATTGTTGGCGGCTCTTAGAAAATATGAAGGATAAAGGATATGAAGAAGAAAGTATTATTTATAGATAGAGATGGTACATTGCTCATTGAACCACCTGTTGATTATCAGCTCGATTCATTGGAAAAGTTAGAATTCTATCCGAAAGTATTCCGTAATTTGGGCTTTATCCGTGGCAAACTCGATTTCGAATTTGTGATGGTTACCAATCAGGATGGACTGGGTACTTCTTCTTTTCCGGAAGAAACATTTTGGCCTGCCCACAATTTGATGTTGAAGACATTGGCAGGAGAGGGGATTGTTTTTGACGATATTCTGATAGACCGTAGTTTTCCCGAGGATAATGCGCCTACTCGCAAACCGCGTACCGGTATGCTGACAAAATACATCAACAACCCCGACTATGATCTTGCGGGAAGTTTTGTGGTGGGTGACCGTCCTACTGACGTAGAGCTTGCCAAGAACTTGGGATGCCGTGCCATCTATTTGCAGGATTCAACTGAAAGTTTGAAAGAAAAAGGTTTGGAAGATGTTTGTGCGCTTGCAACAACAGATTGGGATCAGATAGCCGAGTTTCTTTTTGCAGGTGAACGGAAAGCGGAAGTCCGTCGTACAACAAAAGAAACGGATATATATGTATCTTTGAATCTTGATGGAAGCGGTACTTGTGATATTTCCACCGGTCTTGGTTTCTTCGACCATATGCTCGAACAGATCGGAAAGCACTCCGGCATGGATTTGACAATTCGTGTAAAAGGGGACTTGGAGGTAGACGAACATCATACCATCGAAGATACTGCTATTGCTTTGGGAGATTGTATTTATCAGGCTTTGGGTAGCAAGAGAGGAATCGAACGGTATGGCTATGCATTGCCTATGGATGATTGTCTCTGCCAGGTTTGTCTGGATTTTGGCGGTCGCCCCTGGTTGGTATGGGATGCTGAATTCAAGCGCGAAAAGATAGGAGAGATGCCTACGGAAATGTTCCTTCATTTCTTCAAGTCGTTAAGTGACGCTGCAAAAATGAATCTGAATATCAAAGCGGAAGGGCAGAATGAGCACCACAAGATAGAGGGAATTTTTAAAGCTCTTGCACGTGCCTTGAAGATGGCGCTCAAAAGAGATATCTATCATTTTGAACTTCCGTCCAGTAAGGGCGTACTCTGATTGATTGCTAATATTATTCGAAGAATCAGAGAAGTTGATGTAGAACGAATAAAAAAAGAAGTGATGCAGTGATTCAATTGACTGTATGATTTAGTCAAATCATAAGGAAGATTTAGAAACTTCTATTGTATGAATTAGTGCATTCTCCTTATCTTTTAACTAATTCAACTGCTGGTATTATTCTGTTGCACTTGTGTAACGGTGCAAATGGACTTGAGTAACTATCCGGACAGACTTGTGTAACTGAACAGTTGCACAAGTCTGTCCGGATAGTTATTTATAATAGATGCTAATATGCTGGAATATATCGGATTACAAGGAAAACGCAGTTTTTCTTTCCAAAAAGTAAAAATCAACCGTACGTTTTTTGTAAACTTCTCTTAAAATGGCCTCGTTTTTATACCTAAATCGTTGATATATAGCGCTGCAACATTTTTGTTTTTCCCTGTATAATACTTAAAATAAATACAAAAATGTGGCAGACAAAAATGCCTGCCAGAATAAACTTTCTATCCAAAAGAACTATAAGTTCTCTATTTCTTTAAGCCACATCGCTGAACTGGCATCACTCGGCATTCTCCAATCTCCTCTCGGACTGATAGAAATGCTACCGACTTTCGGCCCATCGGGCAGACATGAACGTTTGAACTGTTGATTGAAGAAACGGCGGAAGAAGATAAGCAACCATTTCTTAATGGTCTCTTCGTCATAACTTCCTCTAAATGCGATATTTGCCAGATAATAAATCTTTGACGGACGGAAACCGAAACGCAGGAAATAATAAAGGAAGAAGTCATGTAGTTCGTAAGGGCCTACCAAATCTTCCGTCTTTTGTTTGATGTCCCCGTTTTCATCTGCTGGAATCAGCTCCGGGCTGATGGGGGTATCCACTATATCAAGTAAGGTAGCTTTTGAATCCTCGTCCACACCATTTTCTGCCACCCATTGTACTAGATATTTCACAAGTGTTTTGGGGACGCTTGCATTGACGCCATACATTGACATATGGTCACCATTGTAAGTTGCCCATCCCAAAGCAAGTTCCGATAAGTCACCTGTGCCCACTACCATCCCCCAGGTTTGGTTAGCTACATCCATTAATATTTGTGTACGTTCGCGTGCCTGTGAATTTTCATAAGTAACGTCATGTACATTTATATCGTGGTCTATATCTTTGAAATGCTGGATGCAGGCGTCTTTGATGCTGATTTCACGGATAGATATTCCCAATGATTTCATTAGGTTGATAGCATTATGATAAGTTCGGTCGGTAGTTCCGAAGCCGGGCATTGTAATTCCGAGAATTCCCTTTCTGGATAATCCCAGTTTATCGAAAGTCTTCACGCAAACAAGTAATGCCAGTGTTGAGTCCAATCCCCCGGATATACCGACTACGGCGGTTTTAGCTCCGGTATGAACAAGGCGTTGTGCCAGTCCTGCTACTTGAATAGAGAAAACGTCTTCACAGTGTTCGTTTAGTTCTTTCCCTTGTGGGACAAAAGGATGCGGATTGAAACTTCGGGTCAGTGTCAGTTCTTTGCTATTCACAAATTCCGTAGCAATAGAGACCGCCTTTCTATCTTCCAAATTTGCTTGATTGGCTGCGAAAGTCGTATTGATTCTACGTTCAGCGCGTATGCGTTCTACATCAATCTCACTGATGATAAGTTGTTCTTCCATGCTGAAACGTTCACTGCATGCAAGAAGACTGCCATTTTCGTAAATCAGTCCATTTCCTGCGAAGACTACATCAGTAGTAGACTCTCCGAAACCGCAAGATGAAAATACATATCCTGCAATGCAGCGTGCAGATTGCTGGCTGATAAGAGAACGTAAGTAATTATGTTTTCCGATACCTTCATTGTCTGCCGACATATTAAATAGGATTTCCGCTCCTTGCAGTGCAAGTGAAGAGCTGGGAGGAATCGTAGACCAAAGGTCTTCACAAACTTCAATTCCAAAAGTGGTATCCGAAGTTTCAAATAGTAGATTTGCTCCTATGGGGACGATTTGTCCGCACAAACGCACATTATCTGTTGTGAGTTGTAGGGCAGAGGTGAACCAACGCTGCTCATAAAACTCTTTATAATTAGGAAGATAAGTTTTGGCTGTGACACCTAATACTTTTCCTTTCTGAATAACTACAGCCCCGTTAATAACCGTCGAATTGACAACCACCGGCATACCGACAATAGAGATAATGTCCAATTGACGCGTATTATTCAGAATCTGCATCAATCCCATTTCAGCTTCTTCCAATAAAAGCTGCTGACCGAATAAGTCACCACAAGTATATCCGGTAATACTCATTTCCGGAAAAACTATGATTTGCACTCCCTTGCCTTCGGCTACTGCAATCAGACTTTCTATTCTTTCTGCATTGAATTTACAGTCAGCCACTTTCACGTGTGGCACGGCTGCTGCTACTTTTACGAATCCGTAGTTCATCTTATACCTTATTTATATATAGTGGGTGCAAAAATAGGAAAATAGTTTTGAATATTTATCTTTTATATAGTGAATCCTCTCAATAAGGTGTTTTGTGTGAATTGTGATACTGTTGTTTAGACAATTAAATGAAATGTCAAAATGAAAGTTAAACGTGTCTTCTGTTGTGATATGGCTTATATTCTGTTATTTATCTATTCCGTATATACTTGAATAGCTGACAAAAAGATATCATTGGAAGTTTGGTGTAAAATATGCGACATTTTGTTTCTTTTATTTAACTATAATATTTATATTTGTAGCCGAATAAAACATATTCAGAAATATAAGACACTTAAACAGAACAAGTAATATTGTTTTTAATTTATAATTTAAGAGAGCAGATGAACATACATTCGATTCACGTAGCAGTAACACGAAAAGTCTATTTAGATATTTGGCGCAATATTAAAAATCAGCCAAGTTAGTTTTCTCTTATTCTATTTTTTTAGAAGATATATCTTGCCCAAAGGTCGATGCAAAGTTATGCTTTGGAAATTGAGCTGTGGGGAAGGAGCGTATTATTATTTCATACGTGAAGATAATATGCATATGTTTTATTGTGGATAAACCTATAAAATAAATCAATTTCATTAATTTTAATTTAAGTAACAAAGATGAGAAAATCAATTCTCTTGTTTGTACTCTTTACTCTGACAAATATTCCCCTGTTGCTTTTTGCACAGGGTGGATATCAGGTAAAAGGATGCATCATTTCGGCGGAAGATAATCAGCCGATGATTGGTGTGTCGGTTTTGGAGAAGGGTACTACAAATGGAGTAATTACCGATATGGATGGTAATTACAGTATCACAGTGACGAAATCTCCCGCCACTTTGCAGTTTTCTTACATCGGCATGAAGATGGTGAGTAAACAGGTGACTGTTGCTACTCGCATTGACTTGACGATGGAAAGTGACGCGCAGCAGATGGACGAAGTGGTAGTCGTTGCATATGGTGTACGTAAGAAAGGAACAGTGACAGGTTCAATGTCGGTGGTAAAAGCTGAACAAATGGAAAATGTCCCGACTCCGAGTTTTGACCAAGCCTTGCAAGGTACGACTCCGGGATTGCAGGTTATTTCCAGTAGTGGTGAGCCTAGTGCTACGGCTAATTTCCAGATTCGCGGAACCAACTCAATTAATGCCGGCACTACACCGCTATTTATATTAGACGGTATCGCCATTACCGATGAGGTTTTCTCATCTATCAATCCGAATGACATAGAGAGTATTTCGGTTTTGAAAGATGCTTCATCCACTTCTATTTATGGAGCGCGTGCCGCCAATGGGGTAGTGGTAATCACAACGAAAAGAGGACGTTCCGGTGATAATGGTCAGATCACCGTACGTGCACAATATGGTGTTTCCAAACTAGCGTATGGAAAGTGGGATATGATGAATACGACAGAGCGTCTGAATTTTGAGGAGGAAATAGGTAAGCTCATTCCTGGAACGTATGATCGTGATTTGCTTGAACGTACCAATATAGATTGGCGTGATGTGATATATAATGATGCTGCTCCTTTGGTTAGTGTTGATTTGCAGACAAGCGGAGCTACGCAGAATGGATTCAACTATTATGTCTCAGGTAATGTCCATTCTCAGGATGGTATTGCGGTAGGTTCTGATTACAAACGTTATACTTTGCGTGCCAATTTGGAAGCAAAAGTCAATAAATGGTTTAAGATCGGTACGAATGCTTCCTTTGCTTATGAAGAAATCAAAGAGGCTACCTCGGGTGATTACAATACTGTAACTCCGATTTCTGCTATTCATTTTATGCTTCCCTATTGGAATCCTTATGCTCCTGATGGAAGTATTGCTAAATTACAAGAAGGTACTTGGCTCGGTACAAATGTAAATCCATTGGAATACATGGAATATAATCCTTCTGATAAAAATAACTGGAAAGTCGTAGCTTCCGCTTTTGCCGAATTGCGTCCTATTTCCGGATTGACGATCAAAACTTTGGGAGGTATCGATTATCTGAATAGGCGTACTAATATATTTTCTCTGCCTTCTTATGCAACCAATGCGGGTGAAGGATATGTCGGTAGAGGAGCCAGTCGGTATATTAATATGACTTGGTCTAACACGGCCACTTATGTATTTGATGTAAAGGATGACCATCATTTTAATGTAATGCTTGGCCAGGAGTGGGTAGATAATCAGAATAATGGTTTCTCTGTTATCGGTCGCGGACAGAGTAATGATAAGATGACAACGTTGGCTACCGGTAACCGTGGCGATAAGCCTACGGATGATATGCTCGAGGCTCGTTATTTGTCTTTCTTTGCCCGTGCTGATTACAACTATCAGAATAAATATTATGCCGATTTGTCAGTCCGGAGCGATGCTTCTTCCCGCTTTGGTTCAGATTCCCGTTGGGGATCTTTCTGGTCAGTCGGTTTGATGTGGAATGCAAAAGCGGAGAAATTTCTGGAGCATATAGATTGGTTGACAAATGCACAGTTAGCTGCAAGTGTCGGTACTTCTGGTAATTCCTCAATTCCGGCATATTATCATTGGGCATTGGCAGGTGGAGGTCCTATTTATGGGCTCGGCAGAGATGTTATGTCAGGTATGGCTCCTAATTCCAAAGGAAATGAAGAGTTGACTTGGGAAAAGACAATGACAACCAATGTGTCGTTGAAACTTGGATTCTTTGACCGATTCAATTTTGCTGCCGAGTTTTACAATAAGAAAACTACTGATATGTTGATGGAAGTTCCTATTTCGGCAGTAGGGGGATATAGTATGCGTTGGAGTAATATAGGTGCTATGGTCAATCGTGGTGTTGAATTGTCATTGGATGCGGATGTACTCCGTATTAAGAATTTCCGTTGGAATATATTCGGAAATGTTTCCTACAATAAAAATAAAATTACCGAGTTGTATGATGGCCGCGACGAGTATGACATGGGAGAGACTAACTTGTTTTTGAAGGTAGGTCATGATAGCCAGGAATTTTATTTGAATAGGTTTGCAGGAGTCAATCCGGCAAATGGAGATGCCCTTTGGTATGATAAGAACGGAAAACTTACGGATGAAATTAAGGAAGAGGACAAAGTGTTGACCGGTAAAAGTGCGGATGCCCCATGGCAAGGCGGATTCGGTACTACGCTCTCATGGAAGGGGATTAGCGTTTCTGCACGATTTAGCTGGGTGTCAGGACGTTATATGATGAACAATGACCGCTTCTTCAGCGAAAGTAATAGTTCGGCTTATGCAAGTTATAACCATTCGCGTAAGATGTTGTATGACCGTTGGAAGAAACCGGGTGACATTGTTTCTATTCCTCGATATGATATTCCTATTCAGTTTGACGATCGCTTGTTGGAAGACGCTTCTTTTTTGCGTTTAAAGAACTTGACTGTTTCTTATGATTTACCGAAAAGCTTGTTAAGATCGGCAAAAGTCTTTCAACGTGTCAAGGTATATGCGCAGGGACAGAACTTGTTTACCTGGACTAAATTCCAAGGTATGGATCCCGAATCAACAATGAATATATATCAGGCGGCATATCCGATGTCCCGTCAATTTACTGTTGGTCTGGAAGTTGGATTCTAATGATTATTTATTTTATATTATATCCAAGAATATGAGAAAATTAAAAATATTATTGTTGTTGCCGATATTGGCATTTACGGTTTTTTCATGCGATATGAATCTTGTTCCGGACGGTTCTATTTCGGAAAAAGAAGCGCTTCGTACTGTCAAAGACTGTGATGCTTGGGTAGTGGGTATTTACAGTGCTTTCAAGAATGATGCGCTTTATAGTGGCAGTATGGTGTTGTTTCAGGATATCCAGGCTGACATGGCTTATGCGGCTTTAAAAACCAATTCGGGTATTTATACGCAGTTTTATCAATGGAATATCAAGTCGACTACTTCCGAAATCGCAAATGTGTATAACGGACTTTACACGATTGTTTCTCGTTGTAACTTCTTTTTTGACTACAAAGACCAAGTAGAATCTACTTTGAAGACTGCTGCAGATAAAGAATATTTCAAGAAGCGCGTAGGGGACGTCTATTTTGCCCGTGCGTTAGCCTTTTCCGAACTGATCCGTATTTTCTGCGAACCGATGACTACCGCTAATGCAAATACTGAAAATATGGGAATTTGTCTGGCTATGACTTATAGGGACGATGTACCTATGGTGAAACGTTCTACTTTGCTTGAATCCTACAATCAGGTGCTTAGTGACTTGAAACAGGCCGAAGATAATATCCCTGCTGAACGTACCGTAGCGGATAATCCTTACTTCAGTTTAGGAGCGGTATATGCTTTGCAAGCGCGTGTCTATCTGTATATGGGAATGGGTGATCTAAGTATTAAAAAGGATAATGAATACCTGAAAAAATCGGTAGAAGCTGCCGGAAAAGTTATAAAGACAGGTGTTTATACACTTTCCGATGCTGTAAATAATGTTCCTCAGGCTGGTTCGACTCAATATACGGATTATCAGATGATGTGGAAGTATGATCAAAGTAACGAAATTATTTGGAAGGTAGCTATGACCTCGGTAAGCTATGGTGGCTCATTAGGACGCTATTTGTTAGGCTACAATACCGTGACTTATAGCCCCCAATATCATTTCTCGGAAGCTATTCTGAGTTTGTATGATGATAATGACAAACGTGCTTCCGTATTTTGCAATCAGCTTGAGGATGCTTATGGAGATAAAGTATATATCATTACTAAATATCCTGGTAATCCGGATCTGGATGGCGGAGCTACTCCTAAGTTCATTAATATGCCTAAACCGTTCCGCTTGTCTGAAGTTTATTTGAATCGTTCCGAGGCATACTATTGGTTAGGTGATGAAGAAAATGCGCAAAAGGATCTTTCGTCGGTTAAGCGTAAGCGTATTAGTGGTTTTGGCTCTGTTTCTGCCTCAGGTGATGATTTGTTGAAAGAAATAAAGAATGAACGTGCCCGTGAATTGTATATGGAAGGTTTCCGTCTGTCTGATTTGAAACGTTGGCATGATCCGGTAAAACGTGAAAAGCAATTGTATAGTATCGACGGTTCTATCAACAATCAGTTGAATGTGAAATATACAGATGTAAAATACCGTTTTACTACTTGGCCTATTCCAAAGCATGAAATTGAGGCTACCAATGGTTTGGTAGTAGGTAATGCAAGTAATTATTAAACAATAATAAATAACAGATTAGATGAATATGAAGAAATTTTTGAATCTTCTGTTGATGATTCCGTTTGCAACTGCCTTTATGGTTGGATGTCAATCTGAAGACATTACCTATTCTGGTCCTGAGTATGTGATGTTTTCTGATACTACATATACGATGCCAATATTAGAAATGGACAAGATGTTTGAAGTACCGGTTGCTGCAACCACTTTGGCGGACTACGACCGGAATTATGCTGTAGAAATCGTCAATGATAAATCAACAGCTGTTCGTGGCTATCATTTTGATTTTGTAGACAACTCTAATAATGTCACAATCAAAGCAGGTGAACGTACTGCTTTAGTTAAATTGGCAGGACATTATGATAATGTTAACCGTGATGATAGCTTGGTAGTGAGATTGCGTTTGGTTGAGCCTGAAGCTCAGACATGGGATTTGTACGGAAACGAAACATTGGTAGACTTTATCAAGTGTCACCCTTTTAAAATGAATGATTTCCTGCAAATTAAAAATGAGACAGATGAAGCTGACTTTATGATGTTGGCATCTTTCCCTTTTGACAGTAATACGGGATCATTTTCAGTAAAAGGATATAAGAAAGATGAAAAGACATTGATGCTTACTGATATGTTCGGACGTTCCGGTTCTGGTGAGATTCGTGTAATTTTTGATGATTCTGACCCTTTGGATTTAGTAGTTACAGTGCCCGAGCAAGCAGGCTTTCGTGAAAGTACATATGGAACGGTCTGGGTGCGTTCTGTTGCTCAGTATCCTTCGTACTTCAATACCTTTGATAACTTCTTTGTACTTATATTAGAAGCGTACGTTCCTCAAATAGGAAGTTTTGGAGTTTATCAATATATATTTAAGTCACTTGATAAAGACGAAGCTGAAAATAACGAGAATGGTGCTGCAACTCGTAGTATAGCAGAAAGTAGCGACTGTTCTACTTTCAAATTCAATAAGTTTTAATCTAAAAAGATAAGAATATGAAGACAACATTGACTTATTTCAAATATTTATTTGTATGTGTCCTGATGTGTGCTTTTGCTGCTTGTGGTGATGACGACGATGAAAGTAAGGGCTCTAATACAACTATCGAGGTCGTTTCTCCAGCAGATTTGGCCATAACATGTACAGGGTCTGACAATGACGCTGTAACAGTTTCTTTTGTAGCAGAGAATGATTGGACTGCTATCGTAAGTCATAACTGGATTGATTTGAGTAAAAGGACAGGTTCTGCCGGTGAACAGAAGATAATAGTAACAGTAGAGAATAATGATGATTTTAAGACTCGTATTGGTACTATTACTATCAAGGATAAGGCAAGTGGAAAGTCTGTCGATATTGTTGTAACTCAAGGTGAGAAAGGTTCTGTTCTTACTTTCTCAACAGAAAATCAGAATGGTACTGATTTGGTTATTAACAATGAAAAACAAGAGATTACAGCAGAAGTAAATGTAAAGAGTAACTATGATTATTCAATTAGCATATCACCGGATTGGTTGACGTATGAGAAAAAAGGACGGAATGATGATGGTTCAATTAAATATGTTTTTCATGCAGACCCGGAAAAACTGCATGCGGCAGGTGGTTATAATGAGCAGACTGCTATCGTAAGTTTTGCATATCAGGCAGAAACTCGTACTCCGGCTACAAAAGATTATGCTGTGAAATTTGCAGGTATTACTCCAACTATGACATGTGATATGATTCCTGTGGTTTTGGATGATGAATTTGGCGATGGATATGGGGCTACCATACACATAACTTCAAATATAAAATGGGCGTTAGGAAATACACCTTCATTTACAGAAGTTACTTATCCGGTTACAAATAGCTCTGTAAATTTCTTTGAGGTAAATACATCTGTGAAACTTACTTATAATAAAGCTGATCTACAGGTGGAAGAAGAAAATGGTACTTTGACTTTTGTAGATGCTGAAGGAAAAGCAATGGATTATAGCTTGAGCGTAAAATATCCGGGAGTAGGGAATGATTATGTAGAGATTGATAATACAGCATTTAAGATGCCGGATAATCAATTATATATGTTTGATGCACATGGTGCTGAGGAATATCCGGGTTATTACGGTGATATACCTATCAATTTCCAAGTAAAAGCAGCCAATAAGGATAATCTGGCTTTTTATATTGTAAGACAGAACTTTGGAGGTTCTCCTGTTTATTCTACATATATGAATAGTTTTGGGGATGAAGAATCTGCGAATATGACAGGATATCAGGGCTGGGCATTTATAGAAGATTCGGAGGTTGACAATACTCGTGCTGTTGTGGAAACAATAACTAAGATACTCTTTGTAAAGTCACGTGGTAATGAATGGAATGGAAGTTCTATTGAAGATGAAGATCGCTATTTTGCTTTATTTGCAGTTTCTGCTACTAAATACCCAACGTTTGAATCTTTATTTGATGAAGAAGGAGAGTTGAAACCTGAACTGGATGCAAAATATATCAATTTAGGTCAGAAGAAAAAAGGTGGTGTTGAAGATTTTGTCTGTGAAGATTTGACAGGACAGACATTGACAGCATCTCCTGCTGAAGAAACTTTCACTTTTGAATATTCAGGTATTGATTTAAGTTCTGAAGATTGGGGTGCTACATGGTATCATGGAGTTGAAATAGTAGATGGAGTAATGGACAAAGGTGAATATGGTGCTGGAGACATGATTAATTTAAAAGGAACTAAAATGGGACCATTGGTAGATGGAATTGGACAGATAACTATAACAGTTGCTTCTAATACAACTGGAAAAGAACGTTCTGAGAAGTTTGCAATTTGTGCAGGTACGTTGGAGGATGCGGTAATTACTTACTTCACGATTAAACAAGCTGCTAAATAATCATTTCATAATTTTATTTATTTAACAAAGAAAATGAATCTATTAAGAAAAATAAACTGGTTGTTTGCAGCAATGCTTTGTATAGCATTGGTGTCAAGTTGTTCAGATGACGATGTCGTTTCTGGCAATGGAACATCAGGATACCTCAAGTTATGTCTGACTTCTTCAAAGGCCGTAACTAGAGCTACTACATTAGATTATATGTCTGATGCTAAAAAGGTAGAGGTATCTATGTTGTACAATGATATGTATGTAACACAATCCTTGAATCTGAGTTCTGTGGCTGATGCCGCAGATCTCGGACTGGAATCTGAGAATTTGGAACTGCGTTCAGGTGAATACCGTATCATGAGTTACACTCTTTTGAGTGCAGTGAAACCGGGTATGGAGAAACCTGAGAAGTTGGCTACTATTTATCCGGATGAATCATTAACCTTTCAGATTACGAGTGGACATCTTACAGAGCTTGATGTGAAAGTAAAAGCAACTGTACGTGGACGTGTTTACTTCGATCTTTTGAAAGATTTGTCCAACTATGATGAAGAAATGGATAAAGCTAATAGTGGTAAGACTCGTGCTGCATTAGAAACTGATCCTAAAAATTTTACTTATGCAAATGTAGAAGAAGTGGATCTTTACTATCGTAAGAAAGGTACAAGTGAATATGCAACTCCGCATGCTTTTAAAGTTTATGAAACAAGCAATGAAAAGTATCTGCATACTGACACTGTAAGTTGGGAATCCGGAGAGTATGAAATAACTCGTTACATGATGTACGATAAAGATCGTAGAAGTATTTTGTTGGCAGGTGATTTGAAAAATACCTATGTGACAGTTACTACTGGAGATTATACAGAAGGAAGCGTTGATGTCAAATTCCCTGAGAATATGTATGCCATCAAAGACTATATTGCCCTCTACACTATTTGGGTAAATATGGATGGAGCTAACTGGAGCTATGCCGGTGAATCTTTTCCGACAGGAGCCAACTGGCGTTTTGCCGAGCGTCCAATTGATGAATGGGGAAACCAGCCGGGTGTGGAATTAGATACCTATGGTCGTGTGAAAACATTGGAGCTTGGTTCTTTCAATCCAAAAGGAGCTATACCTGATGCTTTGGGTGATTTAACAGAATTGGTCTCTTTAGCATTAGGAACTCATAATGACTTGGCGTCTGTTGAAAACTTTGAGGGGGATAAGGTAAGTTATAGTTTGAATCCTATTGAGTTGTACCGTAAGGGCATTGATTATCGCGCACATCGTATGGAAATTGCAAAAGAAAGATTAAGGATCCTGCATCCTTCGCCGATTGACAATGGTAAGTTATATACTTCGAAGAAAGTTACTGCTTTGAAATATGCTACTTCCGCTACCTATGATTTTGCTCAAGGCTCTATCTCCAATCGTATAACAAAGATTCCGGCTTCAATCCGCAACCTGACGAAGCTAAACTATTTGTTTGTGGCAAACGGTTTGATTGGATTGAATGATGATGATCTTCCTGTAGAATTGGCAGAGTTACCTGACTTAACCGATGTGGAGTTTTATAATTGTAAGTTTAAGAAATTCCCTACTGCATTGGAAAAAATGACGAAAGTAGTTTCATTAAACTTTAGTTGTAATGCAACCATGGAACCTGCTGAACTCTTGAGAGGATTAAATGCATTCATAACTAACTGTAAGGATGAATTGCAGATCTTGTATGTATCTTCTTGTGGATTGGAAGAATTCCCTATGGCATTGACTGAAGCAACTAAAATTGGTTTACTAGATCTTTCATCTAACAAATTGAGAAAGTTGCCGGGAACAGGTCGTAAGTTAGCACCGGTACAGGCATTTTTTGATCATAATAAGATTACAGAGATTGCTGATGATTTCTGTGAGACAGATGATATTGAGAAATTTGCAGTATCGAATAATATGCTGAAAGTATTTCCTAATTTGTTTAAAGACGGAAAAGATAGCAAATACCAAGCTACAAGTGTAGACTTTTCAGATAATCATATAGAACGTTTTGCCGATGGATTCAATGGCATCAATGTTGAAACATTGACACTTACTAAAAATGATTTTGGTAAGGCCAATAAAGATGAGAAAGGAAAAGGGTATTTTCTGGGAGCATTGAAAGGTTCAGGAATCAGCTATTTATTAATTAATAACTGTGAATTAGATACACTGCCTCCTTGTTCTTTCGAAGAATTGGAAGTGTTGGAAGCGTTAGATTTATCAGGAAATTATCTTAGATATCTGCCAACTGAATTTAACTCCAGAAATTTGGTCTTTGTATCCGGGTTGAATTTGTCTTTCAATAAATTCAAGGTCTTCCCAATGAAAGCAATGGAATTACCTATGTTGAATAAACTATATCTGACTGATCAATGGGATATTGATAAAAAGACAGGTAAGGAGAGCCGCCCTTTACAAGACTGGCCATCTGCTTTGTCTTCTTATCCGGGATATGCAACTTTGAGACTTTTAGACGTATCCAACAATGATATTCGTAAAATTCCGGAATCGAACTTCCCTACTTTATTGGCAGAGTTTAATATAACTGATAATAATAATATTGATGTGACTATTCCGTCTGAAGTTTGTTCGAAAATATCTTCCGGCATATATAGATTGGCATATGATTCAAATCAGTATATTATAGGATGTCCGATTCTTGATTTGGATATGAATAAATAATGGAGGAACAGAATTTATGAATTATTTATTTAAAGATATGAAAGCAATGTGCTGGGCAATAGTTGCCCTGACATTATTATCGGTGGCTTCTTGTAAAGATGATGACGATAATGTAGCAAGCGGCTTCTCTGTTGATCAGACAGAAATGCAGTTTTCAAATAACGGTGGAACTATTGAGTTGAAAGTTGCTACTGGTCAGACATGGACTGCTGAGGCTGAAAATGATTGGTGTATGGTCAGCCCGGCTACTGGAGTAGGAAGTGGCGTGTGTGTGATAAAGACAGATTCTTCTTATTTATATAAGGAACGTACTGGTCGGGTTATCTTCTATTCTGATAAAGGAGATTTGGCAGAAGTATTAGTGAAACAATATGGATACGAACCTACTATTGAATTTACAGAGGCAGAAGTGATAGTACCGTCTTATGCTGCTCCTGAAAAAGCGTATGTAGATGTTGAGGCTATTGCCAATGTTCCTTTTGAAGTCGTAATTCCGGAGGAAGCAAAGGCATGGTTGACTCTTGAGGGGACTTCTACTTATACCCCGTCAACAACAATTCCTCGTAAGCAGAAATTCCGTTTTAAATTTAAAACCTATACGGACTTTGATGCTGACCGTATCGCTGAAGTACAATTCAACCAAAAGCCAACTCTCACACGTGCTTCTGGAGAATCGGCAATGTTGAACAAAATCGTGAAGATTACTCAGGAGAAAGCTCCGCTAATTATACCTTCACGTGAAGGTGACTCATTGGCTGTTCTAGCTGTAACACGAGTAATCAATGCAGGCCTAGGTTCGTCAACCAGCCGTCCGATTACTCACTGGGATAATATTGTTGTTGAAGAACGTACTTATGATTATTATAACCCGATAACGAAATATGAGAAAAAGGATACTACAGAACTTCGTGTGATTGGTTTGCGTTTGTCAATGTTTGATACGGACGAGTCTGTTCCATATCAGATTAAATATTTGACAGAACTTGAAACATTTGCTGCTATTGCCAACTCAAATGCATATAGAAAGAAGATAGCTCTGGGGCCTGAAATAACAACGCTCAATAAACTAAAGAGCATTTCTTTTATGGGATATGGTCTTAATAGTCTTCCGGCAGAAATGGCTAATATGCAGAGTCTGGAAGAATTAGATTTGAATGGTAATACAATCTTGAGTTTAGAATCAATTAAGGATGTACTTTTAGGATTGAAAGATAAACTTAAATATTTGGATATAGGTGGTAATAGAATTAGTGGTTCTGTCATGAACCTGAGTACGGATGTTCCAAAAAATGAAACATTGGAAACGATTGGTTTGGGAGGAGACTTGGCAAAATGTGACTGGCTGTTCCGTGATATGAAAGCGTTGGAAGAACTTCATATGTCATATAACTATTTTTATGGTAATATTCCAGATTTGAATGGTGTTAAAGATGGCATTCTTCCTAATATGAAATATCTGACATTAAACTTGAATCGTTTGACAGGCAAAGTCCCTGATTGGATATTGTATCACAAGTATTTAGCTTGTTGGAACCCATTCTTGTTGTTGTTCAATCAGGAAGGTTATGATAATAAAGGAACTATAGCCGGGTTTACTAATGCCCCCACTAAATTCTCTGAATTTCCGGCTGAATATAACCGTACTTGTCCGGAGGATGAAGAAGCTGCTGCTGTTGCGGCTAAACTGCCTCCATTGACTCAAGAGGATCTCAATACAGTGCCTTTGCACGGTAATTGGAGATATTATAGAATGCTTAATAAAAACTGGTATTTGAATTGGAAATGAAAATGACAAAGTATATGAAGTGGACACTTCTATTCTGTTTCATGATCTGCGCAGCTCTGTTTACAGGCTGCTCAGATGATGATGAAGTTGCAACCTTAGCCGAAGGACAAGGAGAAGTGACTTTTAAGTTTGTGCGCAATAAGGTTTTTACCATATCTACATTAGAAGACATGGCACGACTGAAAGTGACGCTGGAAAAAGATGGTAACAAAATTGATTTGAAAACAGTTGATTTGACTGGTAACGAAGACGAATTGACTTCTGAAACTCTTGCATTGGAGGAAGGTACATATCAAGTTGTGAAATATGTAGCTTATAACAACAAAGGAACACAGATTCAGGAAGCTTATGTAGATGATGAAAATATTGTCATAGTTAAGCATGGAGAAATGGCGACTTTCTATTTCCCGATTTCTATTCGTTTTGTATATGTTAATAATCAATTGCGTAATCAATTGTTTGGCTTGTGCGAACAAGCGTTAGGTACTGATTCAACTAAATGGCCCAAAGCGTGGCGTATAGAGAATGAAGATCTATTAACTTGGGAGAATCTTGAGTTTGAAGTGGATGATTATGGAAATATATCTTATTTGGCAGGTATTATATTTGATAATAAGTCATTTCCGGGTATGAAGAAAATACCTGAACTAATCAGTTCATTCTCTACTTTGGAAGGTATTCAGATTGTGGATATTCCGGAGTTTGAGGAATTACCCGGCAATTTGGATAAGTCTACACTTTATGCCATTAAGATAATGAATACCGGATTCAAAGCTTTTCCGAAGAACTTTGAGAAGATGAAGAATCTACGTTCGCTTACTATTGTGAATAGCCAATTGGATGAGCTTCCTGCTCGCTTGGGTGAACTTCCGGAGCTTCGTGACTTGGAAATTAGTGGAAATAAAATATCTGAATTTCCTGCTGCACTTGCGGAGAAATTGCAAAAGGTGGTTTCACTTCGAATGAATGATACTAAACTATCCACGCTGCC
Source organism: uncultured Bacteroides sp. (assembly GCF_902491285.1). GTDB lineage: Bacteria > Bacteroidota > Bacteroidia > Bacteroidales > Bacteroidaceae > Bacteroides. Next base: position 21,155 of record NZ_CABUHK010000079.1, read on the forward strand.
TTCTACTATTTTCAGTATGAAGATGGTGTCTACTTTTGATTTCCGTAATAATCCCGGCCTGAATTCCTTACCGGAAAGTCGCGGTGAAGGTGTTCGCATGGGAGGGTTGCTTTTAGACAATTGCGGCTTTACATCCATTCCCAAAATAGCACAAGGAAGATTACGTACACTTACGTTAGCTAATAATAAGATTACTTCTGTTTCGGCGAATGAATTGAATGCGTTATCAAGTGCATTGGATATATTGATTTTAGATGGAAATGAAATAAAATCTTTTCCGAAGATGAAATCCTCTTCATTGATGGAGTTAGGCTTGAATAACTGTGGATTGACAGTGATTCCGGATTTATCAGAGTTGCCTGAACTTTGTGTGCTTTCACTAAGTGACAACCATATTGTTGAAGTGAAAGATGAAACTTTTGCTAAATGTACTAAATTTGCTATATTGGATCTCTCTAATAATACAGAGTTGAGAACTTTCTCGGATAATGCCGGAGGATTTACACTGGTCGATCAAACGGTCAATTATAGAAGTAAAAAAACTGTTGGTGGAAAGATTGTTGAGTATGGTGAAAAATATTTGCAGAATGCAGCAAAGCCTTTTTATTTGAACTGTGTAAATGTGGATAACTGCCCGAACTTGGTTTGGGAAGTACCGGAAACCTGGTGTTGTATCAAGAATTTCCATGTATCAAATAAGGAAGATTTGGAACTGCCTGTTAGAAATGTAATTGTCTATAATCGTGGTTCGAATGGAGTGACTCGTAAAGAGTGTCCTGTATGCAAAGTGGATGATCAGATAAGAGTGTATACGTTTCCAAAGACTTTGGAGGAAATTATCGCAGGGCTTAAAGAGAACCAAGATAAATAATTTGCATGAGATTATTGAATAAGTTATTATTTATTCTTCCTCTCCTAAGTGTCATCACTTCTTGTGGTGACACTGAACCGGAGACTCCGGAAATTATTCCTCCGGAGCTTCCGGTTACTTCATTTTGGGAAAGGCAATCGCATCTGGCAATGATGGGATGGAAAGGAAATGTGAATACTGTGAAAGAATCATCTTATTTGGTATCTTTAGAAGTGTGGAATAAAGATGAGGAAGCAATCTCTTCTATTGAATGGAAATTTGACGCTAATGGCCATCTGACATATTATAATCCTACTGGAATCGAACCGGTAACGTATATCCGTGACGTATGGCAAACGGTAGCTTGCTATTCTTATGAATATGATGAATCTGGAAAAATGGTGAAAGCTATTGTGAATGATTTTAGCGGAGAACCTGTAATATATACATTGGCTTATGGAAAGCATGAATCTTATGTGCCTCTGATATTTCCTTTGGGAGCTTATGAATTCTTTTTAGTAAAAGGTTTGGAAAGCATCTCTAGTGAAGATGGGAGTATTTCTTATTCTTTTGATGGTAATACTGCTTCATATATTTCAGAATCTTGGAGTGGTACGTCAACTACTACTTTTGAGTATACTGCCGAAAGTCTGTATCCGGTTCAGAAAACTGTTATACAGGAAAGAGGTGGAGTAATCACTAATACAGAAGTGATATCTTATGTTTATAATGATGACGGCAGTTTGGCATCAACGGATAAAATAGTGAAAGAAGGAGAAAATGAAGTAGAGCGTACAGTGACACGTTTTATATCATCATCCTTGTTGCTTGCTTTCCGACTGACTGATGCAGGGGGACAATTGGACTGGACTTATAAATATAATGAAAACAACTGGTGGACGGAGGTTTCTTATAAGGAAGATTTGGGTGAAGAGATAGAAGCTAAGGAAACAAGCGCTTATACTCAAAAGGATGCTATTGGTAATTGGACGGAAGCCATGCAACAGCAAAATAGTCAGGTGGATTGGTCTCATTTTGACTCTTCAGTCAGAGTAAACCGCATCATAAGTTATTATTGACTACATTTTTCCGAAGTGATAATGATAGAAACTTTACCCGCTACATTCTGTTGGCGGGTATTTTCTTTTAATCGGATACAGAATGTCCGGTTTTTATCTTTATCAGCAGAACGTATGATTTGAATTTCTCCTTTTTGATTTGGTTGTAAAATATTGGGGACTAATGTAGCGGATAGACAAGGGATGCTGGATTCTATTGATACATGAAGAGAGCCGTTCCCGCTATTGACTACCATAATGCTTTGCTGTTGAATATCACCACGCATTTGTTTTAACTTCATGCCAGTGGTTCGCAACTGTAAATCTCCCATTACATAAGGATAAGATTTGTCTTTTCGAATAGCTCCTGGTGTCACAGTACCTTTCACGGACAAGTGTACTTTATTTTCTTGACTGGAGAAGCTTACTAAAATTGTACGATTGAAAACCCCAGGTCGTCCCTGTGGATTGTAGATAATGCTAATCTCTCCACTTTCTCCTGGTAGAATAGCCTTTTTAGTATATTGGGGAACAGCACAACCACATGTACTTTGCACATGCGCTATGGCTATAGCGTCAGTCTGATGATTGGTGAACTTGAATGTACAAACTTTAGGATTACTATCTTCTGAAAAAGTACCTAAATCGTTAATTAATTTATCAAATACTATTTTATTTTGTGCCTTAGATTGAACCGATAGGATACAAAACGCGCCTATGATAAAGAATATAATTGAAATACGTTTGCTTCTCATGCTTTTTCCTTATTATAATGTGACAAAAGTAATGCTTTTTATGAAACTTTTTCTCATAAACTATTGGTTTATTCCGAAGAACTCTTTATCTTTGCATTGGATTTATAATTGTAATGAATACAAGTTTGGAAAAAAGGGGCAAATGATGAAACCGTACGAAAGATTATTAGAACATAATATAAAACCTTCGATGCAGCGTATTGCTATTATGCAATATTTGATGGAGCATCCTATCCATCCGTCGGCTGACGATATTTATACTGCATTATCTCCTTCGATGCCTACGCTTTCAAAGACTACAGTTTACAATACTTTGAAACTGTTTTCTGAGCAGGGAGCAGCCCAGATGCTTACGATTGATGAGAAGAATACTAATTTTGATGCGGATACTTCCATTCATTCCCATTTTCTTTGTAAACGTTGCGGACACATTTATGACTTGCAATGTCCGGAAGCGGTGAAAAGGGTAGAGAGTCTGGAGATGGACGGACATCAGGTATCGGAAGTGCATTATTATTATAAAGGTATATGTAAGAATTGCTTAAGAAAAGATAAAGAAATACGTATTGACTAATTAATTTAAAATTGAGAAGAAAATGAAAAAATTTAGATGTACTGTTTGCGGTTACGTTTATGAAGGTGACGCAGCTCCTGAGAAATGTCCTTTGTGTAAAGCTCCTGCCAGCAAGTTCGTAGAAGTTGTTGAAGTAGAAGGTGGCGCATTGACTTTTGCTGACGAGCACGTTATCGGTGTTGCAAAAGGTTGCGACGAAGAAATGATTAAAGACCTGAACAACCACTTCATGGGCGAATGTACTGAGGTTGGTATGTATCTGGCTATGAGCCGTCAGGCAGACCGTGAAGGTTATCCTGAAGTAGCTGAAGCTTTCAAACG
>NZ_CABUHK010000080.1 GCF_902491285.1 uncultured Bacteroides sp.
ATTGGGATGTTTTTTATTATCCGTATCTTTGCGGCATGAAAGAATATCGATTGACTGATTGGTTACCCACTACTAAAAAAGAAGTAGAACTTCGCGGATGGAATGAATTGGACGTCATTCTCTTCAGCGCGGATGCTTATGTGGATCATCCTTCTTTTGGCGCTGCCGTTATCGGGCGTATTCTCGAAGCGGAAGGTTTGAAAATAGCCATCGTACCTCAACCTAACTGGCGTGATGACCTACGTGATTTCAAAAAACTGGGACGTCCCCGTCTGTTCTTCGGCATCTCTGGTGGATGTATGGACTCGATGGTAAACAAATATACAGCCAACAAACGACTGCGTAGTGAGGATGCCTATACCCCGGACGGTCGCCCGGATATGCGTCCGGACTACCCTTCTACCGTTTACAGTCAGATTCTGAAAAGGCTTTATCCTGATGTCCCCGTTATCTTAGGCGGCATTGAAGCCAGTATGAGGCGGTTAAGCCATTACGACTATTGGCAGGATAAAGTACAAAAAAGCATTTTATGTGATAGTGGCGCGGACTTGCTCATTTATGGAATGGGTGAAAAGCCAATTGTAGAATTAACCCGGAAAATGAAAAGTTTACTTCCAACAGAAGAAACTTCATTAACCGTCAACGACTTAAAAAAAATTGTTGGAACAATTCCTCAGACAGCCTATCTTTGTCGTGAGATCGAGTGGACTCCCGATGCGGAAGATATCCAGCTCTATTCGCATGAAGAATGTCTGGCAGATAAGAAAAAACAGGCAAGCAATTTCCGCCATATCGAAGAAGAATCCAATAAATATGCGGCTGCACGTATCACGCAGGCTGTAGGGAATAAGATTGTGGTAGTTAATCCTCCTTACCCGCCGATGAGCCAAGAAGACCTGGACCGTTCTTTCGATTTACCATATACCCGTATGCCCCATCCCAAATATAAAGGGAAACGGATTCCGGCCTATGACATGATTAAGTTTTCCATCAATATTCATCGGGGATGTTTTGGCGGCTGTGCATTCTGCACTATTTCCGCACATCAGGGGAAGTTTATCGTCAGCCGCAGCAAAGAATCTATTCTGAAAGAGGTAAAAGAGATTATCCAATTACCGGACTTCAAAGGATATTTAAGTGACTTGGGTGGTCCTTCTGCTAACATGTATCAGATGAAAGGAAAAGATGAGTCTATTTGTAAGAAATGCAAACGACCGTCGTGCATTCATCCGAAAGTTTGCCCGAATCTGAATTCGGATCATCGCCCGTTACTGGATATTTATCATGCGGTAGATGCTTTGCCCGGCATAAAAAAATCCTTTATCGGTAGTGGGGTACGTTATGATTTGCTGCTCCATCAAAGCAAAGATGCAGCTATCAATCGCAGTACTGCCGAATATACCCGTGAGCTGATTATCAATCACGTCAGCGGCCGTCTGAAAGTGGCTCCCGAGCATACCAGTGAGCGTGTATTGTCTATTATGCGCAAGCCGTCTTTTGAACAGTTCGAAACATTCAAGAAGATATTCGACCGTATCAATAAAGAAGAAAATCTGCGTCAGCAACTGATTCCTTATTTTATCTCTTCACACCCGGGATGCAAGGAAGAAGATATGGCGGAACTCGCCGTTATCACCAAACGGCTGGACTTTCACCTGGAGCAAGTACAGGACTTCACTCCTACTCCGATGACAGTAGCCACCGAAGCATGGTACACGGGATTTCATCCGTACACCTTGGAGCCGGTATTCAGCGCTAAAACTCAACGGGAGAAACTGGCTCAACGCCAATTCTTCTTCTGGTATAAACCGGAAGAACGAAAGAACATCATCAACGAGTTGAGACGTATCGGGCGTTCGGACCTGATAGATAAACTATATGGAAAAGGAAAAGAAGTAGAAAGAAACAAAGGTAGAGGAAAAAGATAAATAGGCAGGACTGACTGTCTATTTATCTTCTTTTACCGGCAGCGCTACAATCTCCTGCAGCACACTGACTGCTGTCTCTACATTCGACACATCCTTAATCAACATACTCCGCTTTCCATTCTGTTCCCTCAAATCACAACGACGGGTATATTTCATCATATAGTCTATAACCTTACCGAAAGCCTGGCTCTGGTAGAACGGACTCTCAGGGTTGGAAACAAAGAACAAGGTCATACGTCCGCCTTTCAGGAATATTTTCTCTGCTCCCAAACGTGCTGCGAGGCGGCGAAGAGGAACAATACGCAACAATTCCTGTGTTTCCGGTGGAACAGGACCAAAACGGTCTTCGAGCCGGGAACGGAAAGCGTCCACGTCTTTATCTAATGTCAAGCCATCCAGTTCGCGATAGAGCAACATACGTTCACTGCTACCGGTTACGTAATTGGCAGGCAACAAAAGCTCAAGATCACTTTCCACCTGACATTCGTCTACAAATCCTTCACCACTAATCTGTCCTTCACCCTTGATTTCATCTGCGTACAAATCCGCAAATTCATCGTTTTTCAGTTCATGGACGGCTTCGGAAAGAATCTTCTGATAAGTTTCATATCCCAAATCGGCAACGAATCCACTTTGTTCTGCACCGAGCAGATTTCCTGCTCCACGAATATCCAAATCCTGCATAGCAATATGGATTCCGCTTCCAAGATCACTAAAGTTCTCGATTGCCTGAAGCCGGCGTTTTCCTTCTGTCGTAAGGCTGCTCAATGGCGGAGCCAGCAGATAGCAGAAAGCTTTCTTATTGCTACGTCCTACTCGACCACGCATTTGGTGAAGGTCACTCAATCCAAAATTTTGGGCTTGATTGATGATGATAGTATTGGCATTCGGAATATCAATACCACTTTCGATAATGGTTGTTGCCAGAAGTACATCATAATCATAGTTGACAAAGTCTAAAATGATTTTCTCCAGTTGCGATGGTTCCATCTGCCCATGTCCGATTGCTACACGGCAATCCGGGATATGACGTTCAATCATCGCTTTCAATTCCGGCAGATTGGCAATTCGGTTGTTGACAAAGAAAACCTGACCGTTACGGCTCATTTCAAAATTAATAGCATCCGTGATTACTTCTTCATTGAAGGTGTGAACTTCGGTCTGAATCGGATAACGGTTGGGCGGCGGAGTAGAAATCACACTTAAGTCACGCGCACCCATCAATGAAAATTGAAGTGTACGGGGAATCGGGGTAGCAGTCATCGTCAATGTATCTACATTCACTTTCAACTGACGCAGTTTTTCCTTTACGGAAACTCCGAACTTCTGTTCCTCGTCAACAATCAACAGCCCCAGGTCTTTAAACTGAACATCTTTTCCCAAGATACGGTGCGTGCCTATAAGGATACCGATTTCCCCTTCTTTCAATCCTTTCAGAACCGCTTTGGACTGTGATGCCGTACGTGCGCGACTTAAATAATCTACCCGGCAAGGCAATCCTTTCAAACGTTCGCGGAATGTCTGAAAATGCTGGTAGGCAAGCACTGTTGTCGGCACCAGGACAGCTACCTGTTTATTATCGGCTACCGCTTTGAAAGCAGCACGAACAGCAACCTCTGTTTTTCCGAAACCTACATCTCCGCAGACCAAACGGTCCATCGGACGGTCACTCTCCATATCAGCCTTGACTTCAATAGTCGCTTTACTCTGATCGGGTGTATCTTCATAAATAAAGGACGCTTCCAGTTCACGCTGCAAGAAACTGTCAGGACTATAAGAAAACCCTTTCTCCTGCCGACGTTGCGAGTACAGTTTAATCAAATCACGGGCAATATCCTTTATTTTGCTCTTTGTGCGTTCTTTCAGTTTCTCCCATGCACCCGTGCCCAATTTATTCAGTCGTGGAGCTTCGCCTTCCTTCCCTTTATATTTGGAAACTTTATGCAGGGAATGAATAGAAACGAATACCACATCTTCATTCTGAAAGACCAGTTTCAGAACTTCCTGCGTAGTATCCCCATTCGGAATACGTACCAGCCCTGAGAAACGTCCGATACCATGATCCGTATGCACGACATAATCACCCGGAGTAAACTGATTCAATTCTTTCAACGAAAGAGCTACTTTTCCCGAACGGGCCTTATCACTTTTTAAATTATATTTATGGAAACGGTCGAACAACTGATGGTCTGTAAAGATACAAAGCCGTAAAGTGTTGTCTACAAATCCTTCATGAATAGTACGCTCGACAGGCGTAAATTGTATCTTATCACCACGATCCTCAAAAATAGCCTTGATGCGCTCCGTTTGCTTTGTACTATCGCTACAGATGTAAAGCGAATATCCTTTTTCCAGATAGTCTTTGAAAGAGTTTGCCACCAAATCAAAATTCTTATGAAAGATAGGTTGGGCGGAAGTACTGAAAGTGATACTGGCATTCGGTGTACCGGTCGGCTTGTTACCAAACTCCAACCGGCGAAAATCAAGCGCACGTATCGTAAATTCACTGCCGTCTATCAATTTTCCCTCCAAAGTAATCCCCCCATTCTCTTCGGCTTCCTGAACAGCTATTGCCTGCGGAGTCAACGCCTCATCATGCACCACCTGTATCCGTTCACGCAACCAAAGGAAATCACGCATCGCCAAAGTCGTCTCTTTCGGGATAAAATCAAGGAAAGAAGTAGTCACATCTCCCGTCACTGCCAAGTCAGGTACAATAGACACTCCGTCTTTCTTCTCACGGGATAACTGGGTTTCCACTTCAAAAGTCCGGACACTCTCTACTTCATCGCCAAAGAAGTCAATACGATAGGGATATTCCGAAGCAAAAGAGAAGACGTCGATAATGCTGCCGCGAACAGCGTATTGTCCCGGTTCATATACATAGTCTACATATTCAAAGCCGTAGCTATGCAAAACGTCCGTTATAAAAGTGGTATCCACTTTCTCGCCGACATTCAGTTTCAACGTTTTGCTGCTCAATCCTTTACGGGACACAACTTTCTCAGCCAACGCATCCGGATAAGTTACGATACACAATCCCTTCTCCCCTTTCTGCAAACGGCTCAGTACTTCCGTACGAAGAATCTCATTCGCCGCGTCTTTTTGGCCATACTTGATGGAACGTCGGAAGGAAGAGGGAAAGAAAAGCACTGTCTCCGCACCCAATATTTGTGTCAGGTCGTGATAGAAATATCCGGCCTCTTCAAGATCACCTAAAATAAATACAAACGGACAACCACCCTCTTGCACCAATACAGAAGAAAAAAGGGAAGCAGCAGATGCACACAGCCCGCCACAAAAGATAGTTTGAACAGAAGTGTCCTTCAACAAGCGCTTCATAACTGCCGTATTGGGGTGGGCAGCATATTGTTGTTGCAACTCAGTTATTGTCATACCTATTAAAAATTTCACCGCAAAAGTACAAAAAATAATGGGAGTACATACTTAAAGGATAGAAGTATTACAGGAAGGCGCTTCCCAATGAAGTATAGCACACGTTAAATTTTCCTTAGTTCATCTATAACTAAAGGAAAAGAGCTACTTTTGTTTCTAAATTTTATAGTAACTATATGCAAACATCGGATAGCATCGTAATTATCCCCACCTATAATGAAAGGGAGAACATAGAAAATATCATCCGTGCCGTTTTCGGACTTCCCCAAGTATTCCATATTCTGGTTATAGAGGACGGTTCTCCGGACGGAACGGCAAATATAGTAAAAACTCTGCAACAAGAATTTCCTGAACGTCTTTTCATGATTGAACGCAAAGGAAAGTTAGGGCTGGGCACCGCCTATATCGCCGGTTTCAAATGGGCACTGCAACATGCCTACGAATATATCTTCGAAATGGATGCCGACTTCAGCCATAACCCGAATGATCTCCCACGTCTGTATCAGGCCTGCTCGGAACAAGGCGGAGATGTGTCTATCGGTTCCCGTTATGTCAGCGGAGTGAATGTAGTAAACTGGCCGATGGGACGGGTACTGATGTCGTACTTCGCATCCAAATATGTGAGATTCATCACAGGTATTCCCGTGCACGACACTACAGCCGGATTCGTCTGCTACCGCCGCCAGGTATTGGAAACGATTGATTTAGACCATATTCGTTTCAAAGGATATGCTTTTCAGATTGAAATGAAATTCACCGCTTATAAATGTGGGTTTAAAATCATCGAAGTTCCCGTCATCTTCATCAATCGCGAACTAGGCACTTCCAAGATGAACAGCAGTATCTTTGGAGAAGCCATATTCGGTGTGATTAAATTAAAAACAAATAGTTGGTTCCATAAATTCCCGCAAAAGAAATGAAACGTACACTGATCCAAAATGCCATTATTGTCAACGAAGGAAGAAAAGTACCGGGCTCAGTCGTAATCGAAGACGAGAAAATCGCCGAGATATTGACTGGTGAAGAAAAGACAACCGTACCTTGTGATGAAATCATAGACGCAACCGGATGTTACCTATTGCCCGGCGTCATCGACGAACATGTACATTTCCGTGACCCCGGACTGACTCATAAAGCGGACATTACCACAGAAAGCCGTGCCGCAGCAGTCGGGGGCGTTACTTCTATCATGGATATGCCGAATACGAACCCGCAGACAACCACTCTGGAAGTCTTGGATGAGAAATTCGCTCTATTGGGAGAAAAGTCATCTGTCAACTATTCCTGCTATTTCGGAGCAACCAATAATAACTACACCCAGTTTGCACAACTGGACAAGCACCGTGTTTGCGGAGTGAAGTTATTTATGGGTTCGAGCACCGGGAACATGTTGGTAGACCGCATGGCCAGCCTGCGCAATATATTCGGCGGAACCGATTTGCTTATCGCTGCCCATTGCGAAGACCAGGGAATCATCAAAGAAAATACGGATAAATATAAAAAAGAATACGGAGACGATGTGCCTCTGGCTCTCCATCCTGTGATCCGGTCGGAAGAGGCTTGTTACCGCTCTTCCGAACTGGCTGTACAACTGGCACGCGAGGCAAACGCCCGCCTGCACATCATGCACATTTCTACCGCTAAAGAACTACGTTTATTTTCTGACGCTCCTTTGGCGGAAAAGAGAATTACAGCAGAAGCCTGTGTTTCACATTTACTCTTTACGGAGAACAATTATGGGACACTAGGCGCACGCATCAAGTGCAACCCCGCCATTAAAACTGCCGAAGACCGGAAAGCTTTGCAGGAAGCTGTCAACAGCGGCCTGATTGATGCCATTGCAACCGACCATGCTCCTCACCTGCTAAACGAGAAAGAAGGCGGAGCTTTAAAAGCCATGTCCGGGATGCCAATGATACAGTTTTCATTAGTCAGTATGTTGGAACTTGTGGATAAGGGAATCTTCCCTATCGAAAAAGTAGTGGAAAAGATGTCTCATGCACCAGCTCAAATGTATCAAATAAATAACCGTGGATTTATTCATAAAGGTTATCAGGCAGACCTTGTATTGGTACGCCCCGACTCCGAATGGACGGTAACGGCAGATTGTATTTTAAGTAAATGCAAATGGAGCCCGCTGGAAGGACGCACCTTACACTGGAAAGTGGAGAAAACATTTGTAAACGGGCATCTGTTATACAATAATGGAGAAATAGACGACACCTATCGCGGGCAAGAATTAAGATTCAGATAAAGAATATTCGTCATCAATAGCATATGAGTACTGTTTTATCCTACAAAATACATTCTGTCAGCCCTTACATCAACTGGATTTACTTTTTCCACGCGTGGGGTTTTCAGCCGCGTTTCGCAGCTATCGCCAACATTCACGGATGCGATTCCTGCCGTGCTTTGTGGCTGACCACCTTCCCTGAAGAAGAACGCAGCAAAGCTTCCGAAGCCATGCAGCTATTCAAAGAAGCGAACCGGATGCTGGACTCGCTCGACCGGGACTATGAAGTGAAAACAATTTTCAAACTCTGCAAGGCTAATTCCGATGGAGATAATCTGCTGATTGAAAAGGGAAAAGACCAATTCATCACCTTTCCCTTGCTTCGCCAGCAAACACATAAAAGAGACGGCAGTCCTTTCGTTTGCCTGAGCGACTTCATTCGCCCGCTATCTTCCGGTATCCCGGATATCATCGGCGCTTTTGCCTCTTCCATCGACGCAGATATGGAAGGATTGTATGAACAGGATCCTTATAAACATTTACTTGTACAAACCCTCTCCGACCGCCTTGCAGAAGCAGCTACGGAGAAAATGCACGAATACGTACGTAAAGAAGCATGGGGTTACGCTAAAGACGAGAACTTAGGTATAGCAGATTTATTAGTTGAGAAATATCAAGGCATCCGCCCTGCAGTCGGTTATCCTTCTTTGCCCGATCAATCCGTCAACTTCCTGCTGGACGAACTGCTGGACATGAAACAGATAGGCATTTCGCTGACTGAAAACGGAGCCATGTATCCTCATGCTTCCGTTTGCGGACTTATGTTCGCTCACCCGGCTGCCGAGTACTTCTCTGTCGGAAAGATTGGAGAAGACCAGCTCGAAGATTACGCCCGCCGCCGGGGAAAAAGTGTAGAAGAAATCCGTAAATTCCTGGCAGCCAATTTACAATAGCAATTATAGACTCCATGAGAGAACGAACAACAGAGGCAAATAACCCTATTGAGCAAGAGTTCTTGTCGGTCATCCGCGAATACGAGCGGGTTATCTACAAAGTGTGCTATCTGTATGCCAATCCCAACGCTCCGCTCAATGATCTCTATCAGGACGTGATACTGAACCTTTGGAAAGCTTTTCCTAAATTCAGAAAAGAATGTAAAATCTCTACATGGATTTACCGCATTTCCCTCAACACCTGTATCAGCTTCTATCGAAAAGAAAAGAATGTACCAGAAATAGTCAGCCTTACCCAGGAAATAGACTGGACAGTCGAAGCTCACGATCCGCTCAATGAAATGCTGAGGCAGCTCTACCGGATGATTAACCAATTGGGACAACTCGATAAATCAATTATCCTACTCTATCTCGAAGATAAAAGCTATGAGGAAATCGCAGAAATCACCGGACTAACCGTGACGAACGTAGCGACCAAGCTAAGTCGTATCAAGGACAAACTTAAAAGAATGAAAAAGGAGGAATAAGATATATGGAACTGGAAGAACTGAAAAAATCCTGGAATGTACTTGATGAGCACTTAAAAGACAAGGAGCTTATCAAGGAAGAAGAACTTTCGAAGCTGATAGCACATGCCGACAAAGGTATCCATGCTATTGCCAGCCTGAATATCAAGCTGATCCTGATTTCCCTGCCGGTATTAATCTTGTTTTTAGCGGAAGTACTGTTACATAACCGGTTGAATCCGATCTATATCATTATTCTCCTTGCCTGGATTCCGGCACTTTGCTGGGACATCATCACCACCCGTTTTCTCCAACGGACTCAAATAGACGAAATGCCTCTTGTAGAAGTGGTAGGACGTGTCAACCGTATTCATCGGTGGACTATCAGAGAACGGTTGTTTGCCATTGCTTTTCTTCTGATACTGGCCATACTTTCATTTATCTACTGGCAAGTGTGGCAATACGGAATAGGGATGATGCTCTTTTTCTTCCTGTTATGGGGTGGCGGACTCGGACTGATCCTATGGATTTATCGTAAGAAGTTCTTGAACCGCATCCATGAAATCAAAAAGAACCTAAGTGAATTAAATGAACTGATATAGAAAATACAATCTAAAATATACTAACTAAAAAGTCAGCATGTTACAACGCTTATTCATATTCCTGTTATTAGTACTGATTCTACCGGATATTTACCTGTATCTCCGGTTTATCGTTCAGCTCACAGCAAAGCGGTGGTTGCGAATCCTCTATTGGCTACCGAGTGTCCTTTTAATTGCGGGGTTGCTATACCTGGTGTTTTTCGCTAACAATCCGTTTTCCGAAAGCCATACACGGGATATCGGATGGTTCTCCATCTTCTTTTTCCTGTTTGCAGCTCCCAAACTATTATTGGCTCTCTGCACCGTTGTCGGAATACCTTTCCATAAATGGCTCCGGATGCCACGTACCCCGTTCATATGTACTGGATTAACATTAGCCGTCCTCAGTATTTTCATGATTCTCTACGGCTCTTTCATCGGACGGAGCCGGTTTGAAGTCAAAGAAGTCACCTACTCCTCTTCCCGGCTTCCCCAAGCCTTTGACGGATACCGTATTGTACAGCTTTCGGACTTGCATATCGGTAGCTGGATAGGAAATGCTTCCGCTATCGAAAGAATGGTGAATCTGGTGAACGCCCAACAGCCTGACCTTATCGTCTTCACCGGAGACTTGGTAAACCACCGTGCGGTGGAGTTAGATGGTTTTCAAGAGATTCTCGCACGGTTGAAAGCCAAAGACGGTGTTTATTCCATATTGGGAAACCACGATTATGGCCCCTACTTTCGTTGGAAAAACAAGCAGGAACAGGATGACAATCTGATTGACTTAGAGCAAAGGCAGGCAGCTATGGGATGGAAATTACTAAATAACTCACATACATTCCTGATTCAAGGAAATGACAGCATCGCACTTATCGGAGTCGAAAACGAAGGCGAACCGCCTTTCTCCCAACACGGTGATCTCGCCGGAGCAAAGGCCGGTACTGAAGACATGTTTCAAATATTGCTAAGCCACAACCCTACGCATTGGAGACGGGAAGTACTTCCCAAATCGAACGTAGACTTAATGCTGGCAGGGCATACCCATGCCATGCAACTTCAATTCGGAGACTATTCTCCTTCCGTTTACATCTACCCCGAATGGGGTGGAATGTATCTGGAAGGTACACGCGGTTTATATGTCAATGTAGGGATCGGTTATGTAGGATTACCTTTCCGCTTCGGCGCATGGCCGGAAATAACGGTGCTTACCCTACGACGGTAAGCACACTTTTCCCATTCACTTTCTTATGTACCTGCACCTGGACGGAAATCCGTTCACTCATTTCTTGTACATGAGAAATGACTCCAATCTTTCTTCCCTGCATTTGCAGTTGTTCCAAAGCTTCCATAGCTGTCCGCAGGCTTTCCGCATCCAAAGAGCCGAATCCTTCATCAATAAAAAGGGATTCCACTTTCAGATTATTACTGGATAAAGAAGACAGTCCTAACGCCAATGCCAGGGAAATCAAGAATGATTCGCCCCCGGAAAGGGAATAAACAGTCCGCACCTCATCGCACATATCACAGTCAATGACCTGAAGCGCCAACGTACCGGGAACCTGCTGCAATTTATAGCGTTTAGAAAGGTAAGACAAATGCTTGTTGGCATGAAGCAGCAGCAGATTCAAAGTATAACTTTGCGCGATAATCTTAAACTTCGCTCCGTCTGCACTTCCAATCAGCTTATTAAGTTTCGCCCATCGCTCGGCAACTGATTGTTTCTCCACCAGTTCTTTAGCAATCATTTCCACCGTTGCCTTATTCTTGACCTGTTGCAGCAAACGGGCTTCAATAGTAGAAAGACTTCGTTCCGTATTCAGATTTTCTTCCTGTTGCTTCCTGATCGTTTCAGGAAGTTGTTCGGGAAATTCAATCTGTTTACATTGTTCTTGTAACTCTTCAACAGCCAAAGCAATCTGTTTCATTTCTCCATGCAAGCCTGAAAGACAGTTTTGCACAGTTTCTACTTCTTTACGCGCTTGATCCAAAGCAAGGTTCAGTTCTTTCTCCTTTCTCGCCACGGCTGCTTCCGCTTCGTCCGCACTCTTTCCTTTTAACAAGACCGAACGTTCTTGACGAAGAGCATCCAATGTTTTCTCTATTGTAGCAAATCGTTTCTGCTCGGAATTGGCTACATTTTGCAAAGTAGCCAATTGCTCCTTGGCAGACGAGACTTTCTGCATTGCCAAACGGCAGAAAGAGACATTTTCACGCAGAGCCTCACAATGAGCACGCATCTTTTTAACCGCTTCGTCACAGTGTTGCCATTCCGCATAAAGACCGCGATATTCCAGAATCAGCTTTGCCAGTTCTTCCAGGCGATGCCATATCTGTTCTTCGCTGCCCGCGTCAAAACCTTCTTTCTGTAATACAGCCAATTGTTCGCACACCTGCCTTTCAATTGTCTTTTGATGTGCCAAATCACGTTGTAAAGCGATAGTCCGATTGTTTATCTGCTGGCAAGCCGTTGCCGCCACATTATATTCCTGTTCAATATTCCGGAAAAGAGTATCCACTACCCCTTGCTCCCGATGATAAGGATGCGATGTACTGCCACAAACCGGACAAGCTTCACCTTCCTGCAATTGCTGACGCAAAGCCTTCACATCTCTCCCAACCGCCATACGTGCATTTTCATAAAGCCGCTGAACAGTTTTTAACGTACTCTCTTGCTCTGCTAGTTGCTTTAAACAACCTGCCGTCTCTTTCTCTAATCTTTCAATTTCTGTTTTCGCTTTTGCCTTCGTTTCAGTAAGTTGCCGGATATTCTGCTGACGCGTCCATTCTTTCTGCAACTTCACCTGCTCTTCCGCCAATGACGGATAACCAAAAGAATTTAATCGCTCCAAGCGTTCTTCGTTTGCCTTTATTCCAATAGTTAATTTTTCTTCTTCCTGCCGCAAGATTATTTCCACTTGTTCAAGTTGCAAAGGCTCTTCCACTCCTGTATGATTCAACAAGCGATTCAAGGACTGATAAGATGATTGCAAGTGCTCCGTAGCCGTCCGCATCTTCTTCTCTTGTCCGGTCACTTGGTCGCAGGCTGCTTGTAACATCTGTTTCGCCTGTACATATCCGTCTTGCTGCGATTGTATCTGCACATCCAACTGACGCGCTTTCTTCAAATCCGGTTGTATAGCTTCCCATTGAGCCTTAAAATGCAACAGCCCTTCTTCTTGTGAAACAAGCCTTTCCATAGCCCCTTTCAACTTCACCTGCTTCCCTTGTTCTTCTGTTTGTTTCTTCTTCCGAAGTTCCTCCTGCATTTTTAATGAACGGACAACATTTAGTTGCGTATTCTGCTCTGCCAGCAATTTAATCCCCGCAGCACGCTTTTCAACCAATATTTTTTTTTCTTTCTGTAAGGCAAGCAATTCTTCTTCCGGTATCAGTTCAATCACACTCATTCTATTATGAATCAAAGCGACCTCTTCCTGTGCCGCCTTATTCCGAGCAAATATCTCTTGAGAGATTTGCGAATAAACGGCTGTCCCCGTCAGTTTTTCAAGCAATTCTGCTTTTGCAGCTCCTTTCGACTTCAAAAAGGTGGCAAAATCATTCTGAGCCAGCAGTACGGTACGGGTAAACTGCTCATACGTCAGACCGATTAACTCGACCAATTGAGCCAACAGTTCTTTCTTAGTACCTTGAAACTCTTTCTCCGTGTCCAAGTCTTTCACTTCCAATGCCTGTGGTTGCAAAGAACCGCTCACCTTATTTCTTGTCCGTCTCACCGACCAATGAGAACGGTAACGATGACCGTCTATCCCTAAAAAATCAACCTCCGCATAGCCGTCACCCGTTCCGCGGCGCAGCAGATTCCTGACATCGGACTGGTTTATCTGATTATCTCCTACGTCTGCCAAATTTACACTTTCTACCGAAGCGGCAAAACGGGGCGCTTTATCATATAATGCCAGACACAGTGCGTCCAACAAAGTAGATTTACCCGCCCCTGTAGCCCCCGAGATAGCAAATATTCCCGCAGATTGTAACGGTTCTGATGTAAAATCGACTTCCACAACTCCCTCTATCGAGGTCAAATTCTTTAATCGTATAGCTAATATTTTCATCCTTCATTCTCCTCTTCTTTACGGGTGGCAGCCAAATAGGCTTCTTGAAACAGTTCGGTCAACTCTTCCGGCATTTCCGCCTGATAAATCTTCTCAAATGCAGATTGTGCAATCTGTAAGGGAGACATCTCATGCAGTCCTCTTTTCCAATCCGCCTCCTCTTTTTCTATACTTCCCTCATCACCACGATAAGTGGAAACAATACGTGCCAACCGGTAGTTTTTATCTGCCAGTGCCTCCTCTATTTCCTGCCGGAGCATAGGTTCCGGCTCTTCCAACAACACTTTTACTTCCAGATAAGGAGCCATGCCCTCTACTGCCGGCAGTTCTTTCAATGCTTCCAGCACAACTTCCGGCAATGCCGGTTTTCCACCCGGCACGCTTACCAAAGGTATTGACTTCGGACATTCGAGCCGTTCAATACCTACCGCACAACCATCATCAAAAGTCACCATCACCACTCCATGACGATAATGCTTCTCCGCAAAAGACATCGGGATAGGGCTTCCTGCATAACGTACATTCTCCCGGCCGGATACCCGCTGGGCTTTATGAATATGCCCCAATGCCGTATAGGCTATCTGTTCAGAAAACGCATCCGGCGACACACATTCCAAACCTCCAATTACCGTACGTTCACTATAATCTTTCTCTGCAATCTCCGAACCGGTAGCCTGCAAATGGCCGATGGCAAGAATCGACTGATTTGCTTTTCTCCTCTTCCACAACCTTTGCAAGAGCTGCGTATAAAGTTCACGTACTCCTTCCGCATACTGATTGCCTTCCGTCCGCACTGCCGGATAATCTCCTTGCCGCAAGAAAGGGACAGCCATGCAAAGCAATTCAACTTCCCCCATCCGGTTTTTCAGTTCCACGCACAGATGATCGTAATCTATTTCTCCGCCTTCCAGTTTGCGCACTACTCCTCTGACTTCTGTCCTCATAGCCTGCAATAAAGGCAGAGGAGCTTCCAGACGTGCCGCCGAATCATGATTACCGGCAACAATCACTATTTGCAAGTTCGGATTCTCAGCCGTCACCCGGTAAATAAAACGGTAATACATACTTTGGGATGCAGCCGAAGGATTGGAGACATCAAAAACATCCCCGGCTATAATCAATACATCAATCTCTTTCCGACAAATTTCTTCTGCCAGCCAATTCAGAAATGCTTCGTGTTCTTCAGTACGGTCATAGCCGAAGAAAGTTTGTCCCAAATGCCAGTCAGCGGTATGTAATATACGTATCATAATTTTGTATTCATCTTTAAAGAAGCAAAAATAATACAATCAAAAAGATTATATGGCATCTGCATCCCTTTTTTACCAATAATCATGTATATTTGCAACATTAAAATCCAGCCCTATGAAGATACTTTATTATATTTATCAGATTTGCATTGCTTTGCCTATTTTATTAGTGTTGACTATCCTCACGGCAATCGTCACTATAGCAGGTTCCCTCTTGGGTGGAGCCCACTTCTGGGGATATTATCCGGGAAAGATATGGTCACAATTAATTTGTCTTTTCCTGTTGATTCCCGTAAAGATTCACGGGCGTGAGAAACTGCATGACAAGACTTCCTATATTTTCGTTCCTAATCATCAAGGTTCATTCGACATATTCCTTATCTATGGGTTCATTGGAAGAAACTTTAAGTGGATGATGAAAAAGAGCCTGCGCAAACTGCCGTTCGTCGGAAAGGCTTGTGAAAGTGCAGGGCATATTTTTGTTGATCGTTCCGGTCCCAAAAAAGTATTGGAGACTATCCGGCAAGCCAAAGAGTCTTTGAAAGACGGAGTTTCGTTAGTAGTTTTCCCGGAAGGGGCACGTACTTTCACAGGACATATGGGGTATTTCAAAAAAGGAGCTTTCCAGTTGGCTGACGATTTACAGTTGGCAGTGGTTCCTGTCACTATTGACGGTTCTTTTGAAATTCTGCCGCGTACAGGCAAGTGGATACACCGCCACCGCATGATTCTGACAATTCATGACCCTATTCCGCCTAAGGGAAAAGGTATGGAGAATATCAAAGCAACTATGACGGAAGCCTATGCCGCGGTTGAAAGCGCACTTCCCGAGAAATATAAAGGCATGGTGAAAAACGAAGATCAAGATAGGTAGTGCCAATACGGACTCCTCAATTGACACTCTATTAATCAGACAGAACCGAATAAAAAGAAAACGGCTATTTTGATAAATGCCGTTTTCTTTTTATTCGGTTCTGCCACACAAAACACATCCAAAAGGCTCAAGGGTTACTTATTGGTTGTAGTATTTTGTTCCAATCGTTGATGTTCTTCTATCAATTTCATATTCTCTCTCGCTTTGGAAAGAAATTCCCGCACAAGTTTATTACTTTTAAAAGAATATGGAGCATCTTTTATAATATCATCTATCTGAGGAGTCATAACTGGATATGGTAAAGAGCTGCAAAGCATCATAAATACACTTGGCCCCAACACATTTTCATAATTTGTTGAAATAAAGTTTTTTACGTATTGATTCATTTCTTTCATCAATGAATCTCCTTCTACTATCAACCGTGAATGTATTTCCTCCAAGTCACCACCGTCCATTACCATGCGGGTTTCTCTCTGTTCCAATTCACTTATGCTTTCTTCCAACCGATTTCTTTTGTCGATAAACTCATACAATGCTGCATTCAAAGGAGTGCCCACTGCTTTCAGGTCTGTATTGCTGATAGTAACCTTGATTTTGCCATTTTCCAGCACTATTGGCATAATGCTTTCATTATCCATGTAAAGCGTCACCATCTGTACTGAGTCTATTTTCCCTTTCATTGAGAACAGGCCGTGTACCACTTCGGCAGAATCCAGCTTTATCCATTCACCATCGTTCAGGGATTTGAGATACAACATTTTTCCATCCAGACTATTCACTGAAGATGTTCCTTCAATCTTGTACTTGCTGGTGCAAGAAGTCAGAAACGGAATCAAAAGTAAAAAAGGCAAAATTTTATTCACGTTCATTTATTCATTAAAATTCTGAGTGCAAAGGTACAACTGATTCAGATTTCAAGGAAACATTTTATCAATATTTAAATCTTGTAAGACTCTTTTCTTTAATAATCCTTATAAACATACCTACAAGGGACTTTTTTTCATTTAGTTTATCTAATTTTGTAGTCATGAAAACATCGACTTTTGCCCCTTTTGCCAAACCGCTTTATGTGATGGTAAAGCCAGTAGGTGCCGTATGCAATCTTGCATGCGATTATTGCTACTATCTGGAGAAGGCCAACTTATACAAAGACAATCCGAAACACGTAATGAGCGATGAACTTCTCGAAAAGTTCATCGACGAGTACATTAACTCACAGACCATGCCTCAGGTGCTTTTCACCTGGCACGGAGGAGAAACGCTGATGCGTCCACTCTCTTTCTACAAAAAGGCAATGGAACTGCAAAAGAAGTATGCCCGTGGACGTACGATCGACAACTGTATCCAGACCAACGGAACAATGCTCACCGATGAATGGTGTCAGTTTTTTCACGACAACAACTGGCTGGTAGGAGTTTCAATCGACGGTCCGCAGGAGTTCCACGATGAATACCGCAAGAACAAGATGGGAAAACCTTCTTTTGTGAAGGTGATGCAGGGAATCAATCTATTGAAAAAGCATAAAGTGGAATGGAACGCAATGGCTGTCATTAATGACTTCAACGCCGACTATCCTTTGGATTTCTACCACTTTTTCAAAGAAATAGATTGCCATTATATCCAGTTTGCCCCCATTGTAGAGCGTATCCTTCCGCATCAAGACGGACGTCACCTCGCCTCTCTTGCCGAAAACAAGGAAGGCACACTGGCTGACTTCTCAATCACTCCCGAACAGTGGGGGAAGTTTCTTTGCACTCTTTTCGACGAATGGGTAAAAGAAGACGTAGGCAACTACTACATACAAATATTTGATTCTACACTTGCCAACTGGATGGGCGAGCAACCCGGTGTATGCTCCATGGCAAAAACCTGCGGACACGCCGGCGTTATGGAATTTAACGGAGACGTTTATTCCTGCGACCATTTTGTGTTCCCCGAATATAAACTGGGAAATATCTACAGCCAGACTCTCGTGGAAATGATGCACAGCGAACGCCAGCATAACTTCGGAAATATGAAATACCAGTCTCTCCCGACTCAATGCAAAGAATGTGAGTTCCTCTTTGCCTGCAACGGAGAATGTCCGAAGAACCGTTTCAGCCAGACATCAGAAGGCGAACCCGGCTTGAATTATCTTTGCAAAGGATACTACCAGTTCTTCAAGCATGTAGCTCCATATATGGACTTCATGAAAAACGAATTGATGAACCAACGCCCGCCGGCAAATATTATGGAAGCCTTAAAAAGTGGAACATTCAAAGCAGAATATTAAACACTGGAACATATTAACAATCATATATTTAATTTTTATCACTGAATTAATGAATAGACTAAGACTTTATTTATTGGCGCTGACCGCGCTGATCGTATGTTCCGCCAAGGCGGATGAAGGTATGTGGTTATTGCAATTGATGCAACAACAGCATTCTATAGATATGATGAAGAAACAAGGTTTGAAGCTGGAAGCCCAAGACTTATATAACCCGAACGGCGTTTCATTAAAGGATGCCGTCGGCATATTCGGCGGCGGATGCACGGGAGAAATCATCTCTCCTGAAGGTTTGATCCTGACAAACCATCACTGTGGTTATGCTTCTATCCAGCAACATAGCAGTGTTGAACATGATTATCTGACAGATGGTTTCTGGGCTACTTCCAGAGATAAGGAACTCCCCACTCCGGGACTGAAATTCACATTTATCGAACGCATTGAGGACATTACTGATATTGTCAATGCTAAAATAGCCGCTAAAGAAATCACAGAGTCCGAATCGTTCACTGGTGCGTTCCTTCAGAAACTGGCAGAAGAACTTTACTCCCAAAGCGACTTGAAAGATAAAAAAGGCATTGTGCCGCAAGCACTTCCATTTTATGCCGGAAATAAATTCTACCTGTTTTATAAGAAGATATACCCGGACGTACGTATGGTTGCCGCACCGCCTTCTTCTATCGGCAAATTCGGTGGCGAAACAGACAACTGGATGTGGCCCCGCCACACGGGCGACTTCTCCATGTTCCGTATCTATGCAGACGCTAACGGCGAACCGGCAGAATACAATGCCGCCAATACACCGCTGAAAACGAAAAAACATTTGCCTATCTCTATCAAAGGTTTGAACGAAGGAGACTACGCTATGATTATGGGATTTCCCGGAAGCACAAGCCGCTATCTGACCGTATCGGAAGTAAAAGAACGTATGGAATCAGAGAACGAACCGCGTATTCGTATCCGAGGTGCCCGCTTGGCAGTCCTGAAAGAAGTAATGAACGCCAGCGACAAAATCCGTATTCAGTATGCCAACAAGTATGCCGGTTCCAGCAACTATTGGAAGAACTCCATCGGTATGAATAAAGCGATTATCGATAACGATGTACTTGGTACAAAAGCTGCCCAGGAAGCTAAATTCGCTGAATTTGCCAAAGAAAAGAACAATTCCGAATATGCGGAAGTAGTAAAGAAGATAGATGATCTGGTAGCTAAAACAGCTCCCCTCAACTATCAGTTCACTTGCTTAAGGGAAACGTTCTTCGGAGCTATTGAATTCGGCAGCACCCTGTTATCTAAAACACGGGAAGCACTGGTAGAAAAGAATGATTCTTTAATTAAGGTACGCATAGAAGCTCTGAAAGAGACATATGATGGTATTCACAATAAAGACTACGACCATGAAGTAGACCGCAAAGTAGCCAAAGCACTGTTCCCGCTTTATGCAGAAATGATTCCGGCTGACCAGCGTCCGTCTATCTATAAGGTTATCGAACAGAAATACAAAGGTGATTATGACAAGTTTATCGACGACATGTACGATAACTCCATCTTTGCCAACCGTGCAAACTTTGAGAAGTTTATCAAAAAGCCGACAGTAAAGGCTATCGACAACGACCTTGCTTTACAATACTGCCAGTCTAAATATGACTTGTTCGATCAAATCGTTTCACAACTGAAAGATATGGATAAGGAACTGGCTTTGTTGCATAAGACATACATTCGTGGTCTTGGCGACATGAAGTTACCCGTACCTTCTTATCCGGATGCTAACTTTACGATTCGTCTGACTTACGGCAACGTGAAACCTTATGACCCGAAAGACGGAGTACACTACAACTATTACACTACCACCAAAGGTATTCTTGAAAAAGAGAACCCGGAAGACCGTGAATTTGTAGTACCCGCCAAACTGAAAGAACTGATAGAAAAGAAAGATTATGGACGTTATGCTTTGCCGAACGGTGATATGCCGGTTTGCTTCCTGTCTACTAACGACATCACCGGTGGCAACTCCGGTAGCCCGGTATTGAATGAAAACGGAGAATTGATCGGTTGTGCTTTTGACGGCAACTGGGAATCATTGAGCGGTGACATCAACTTTGACAATAACCTGCAACGTTGCATCAACCTGGATATCCGCTATGTCCTGTTCATCCTTGAGAAATTAGGCAATTGCGGACATCTGATTAACGAAATGACAATTGTAGAATAAATGAGAAAACAAATTCTATTTGCTATATTTTCATTGGCAACTCTCAGCATCCACGCCGACGAAGGTATGTGGATGCTGACTGACCTGAAAACACAGAATGCAGTTGCCATGCGTGAACTAGGTCTGGAAATACCTGTCGAAGAGGTATATAACGCAAACGGTCTTTCCCTGAAAGATGCAGTCGTACACTTCGGCGGCGGATGTACGGGAGAAGTCATCTCTTCCGAAGGGCTGGTCCTGACTAATCATCATTGCGGCTATGGAGCTATCCAGCAACACAGCAATGTAGAGCATGATTACCTGACAGAGGGCTTTTGGGCTATGAACCGCGATGCGGAGCTTCCTACTCCGGGACTGACCGTCACATACATCGACCGGATTCTCGATGTGACTGATTACGTCAACGAGCAGCTAAAGAAAGACCCGGATCCAGACGGTGTCAATTACCTGTCGCCAAGTTATCTCAGCAAAGTAGCGGAACGTTTTTCCAAGGCCGAAAATATAGAAGTCACTCCCGCAACCAAGTTGGAACTAAAAGCCTTCTATGGCGGAAACAAATACTATATGTTCGTCAAGACAGTGTACAGCGACATTCGTATGGTGGGTGCTCCTCCTTCTTCCATTGGTAAGTTCGGAGCAGATACCGACAACTGGATGTGGCCGCGTCACACGGGTGACTTTTCCCTTTTCCGTATTTACGCGGACAAGGATGGAAAACCTGCAGCATATTCAAAGGACAATGTTCCTTTGAAAGTAAAGAAGCATCTCACTATCAGCCTTGCCGGAGTACAGGAAGGTGATTTCACCTTTGTTATGGGATTCCCCGGACGTAACTGGAGATATATGATTTCCGATGAAGTGGAAGAACGTATGCAGACTACCAACTTCATGCGTCAGCATGTACGCGGAGCCCGTCAGAAGGTACTTATGGAACAAATGCTGAAAGACCCTGCCGTACGTATTCATTATGCCAGCAAGTATGCGTCGTCTGCCAACTATTGGAAGAATGCCATCGGCATGAATGAAGGACTGGTACGTCTCAACGTATTAGATACCAAACGTAAGCAACAAGAAGAGCTTCTGGCACGTGGCCGCGAAAAGGGAGATGGTTCTTATCAGAAAGCTTTCGATGAAATTCGTTCTATCGTGGCTCACCGCCGTGACGCTCTCTACCATCAACAGGCAATAAACGAAGCATTGGTAACCGCCCTCGATTTTATGCGTATTCCTTCCACAATGGAAATGGTTGCAGCCTTGAAATCAAAAGACAAAGAGAAAATAAAGGAAGCTACCCAAAAACTGAAAAAAGAGGGTGAGAAATACTTTGCCTCTGTTCCTTTCCCGGAAGTGGAAAAGATGGTCGGTAAAGAGATGATGAAAACCTACGCCAGTTATATTCCCGCAGAACAACGGATTAATATCTTTGAAATTATCAATTCCCGTTTTAAAGGAAATATTGACGCATTCGTTGACGAGTGTTTCGAACATTCCATCTTCGGTAATCCTAAAAATTTCGAGAAGTTTATCAAAAAACCGAGCCTATACAAAATAAGTTATGACTGGATGGTACTATTCAAATACTCCATTACCGATGGAATATTGAAAACGGCTATTGCCATGAAAGAAGCCAATCAAAACTATAATGCCGCCCACAAAGTATGGGTGAAAGGCATGATGGATATGAAGCAGGAAAAAGGTATTCCTATTTATCCGGATGCAAACTCCACTTTACGGTTGACATACGGTCAGGTACTTTCTTATGAGCCGTTTGATGGTGCTGTCTATGATGCCCACACTACTCTCAAAGGAGTAATGGAGAAAGAAGACCAGGGAAACTGGGAATTTGTAGTACCTCAAAAGCTGAAAGAGTTATATGCAACCAAAGATTATGGACGCTATGGCAAAAACGGTGAAATGCCTGTTTGCTTTATTGTAAACACCGACAATACAGGAGGAAACTCCGGCAGCCCGGTTTTCAACGGCAAAGGTCAACTGGTAGGAACTGCTTTCGACCGTAACTTTGAAGGACTGACGGGTGACATCGCTTTCCGTCCCTCATCACAACGTGCGGCTTGTGTCGATATTCGCTATACGCTCTTTATCATAGATAAATTTGCGGGAGCATCCCATATCATTGATGAATTGACCATTACGGAATAAACAGAAGAAATATTTATAAAAATGGATAATGAAGACAGATGAATTTACATCGTCACTCATTATCCATTTTTCTTTTCCAACTTCCCGTCAATCAAAAGAAGTCTTCCATCATATACATCTCATCAATTATTCCATTCTTTTGTTTTTGATATGCAAAATTCTCTCTTTTACACTACAAGATAATATCCCCAAGACTACTATTTTGTGAACAAAAACAGCTTTTTCCCGTTTATATTAATGAAATAGAATTTATATTTGCAGTCTTCAATGACTGCCATTTAACTATAAGAAAGAAAAGATTATGGAAAAGTTTGAAGATTTAATAAAGTCACCGGTACCCGTTTTAGTGGATTTCTTTGCAGAATGGTGTGGACCGTGTAAAGCTATGAAACCTGTTCTGGAAGAGCTGAAATTGGTCGTAGGTGACAAAGCCCGTATTGTGAAGATAGACGTTGACCAGCATGAAGAATTGGCAACTAAATATCGCATACAGGCCGTGCCCACGTTTATAGTGTTCAAAGATGGAGAAGCAGTTTGGAGACATTCCGGTGTAATCCACAGCAGCGAACTACAAGGGGTTATCGAGAAGCATTACACATAAAAAAGATAAAGATTTCGAATGAAGAAAGTATTAGCAGTGGTAGCACTTGTCATGATAAGCGTAATTGTATACGCTTTCAATGATAAGGCAGAAACCAATCAAAGTAAAAAAGAGGTAACAGGTAACGGTGAAGTCGTCGTAATGAACAAGGAAATGTTTCTGAAAGATGTCTTCGATTATGAAAAATCAAAGGAGTGGAATTACAAAGGTGACAAGCCCGCCATCATCGACTTATACGCTGATTGGTGCGGACCTTGTCGCCAGACGGCTCCTATCATGAAAGAATTGGCAAAGGAATACGCAGGGAAAATAATCATTTATAAAGTAAATGTGGATAAGCAGAAAGAACTGGCAACTCTGTTCAACGCAACAAGTATTCCATTGTTCGTATTCATCCCCATGAAAGGAGATCCACAGCTTTTCCGTGGGGCTGCCGATAAAGCAACCTACAAAAAGGCAATTGATGAGTTTTTATTAAAGTAAAAAAGGAAAAAGATAGTGACGCTATCCGGTAAGGATAGTAACGCTATAATGAACAAATAGTGACGGTATCCCGCGAGGATAGCGTCACTATTTTTATATACTTATCGACCCTTATTTAAAGTAACCTACAGGATGGTTCATCATAGGAATCTGAGTGTCTTTCAACTTCAACACTTTCTTCAACTGAGCATTATCCATCGAAGCACGTGGCACCGTAGCTAAATTAACTGCAGAACAGAAAATTGAAATATTCTGTGAAACGATTCCCGCATCCATAGCCCCCATCAATTGGGTATGTGCATTCTTTGCATCTCCAAAACGAGAAAGGTCGCTAATCAGTACTAAAGCAACCGGAGCCGATTTCACAAAAGCCTGTCCACCAGCCACTGCGCCCCGGTAATCTCCTTCAGCCACCAGATTCAACTGGTGATTCTTTGCATCATACAGGTAACTGCCTTCCGGCAACACTACATATACATCCACATCCTGCTTGTTCAAAGCCGACGGAGCTGTTCGTTTACCCGAATCTTTCCGATTGATTCCATTAGCAGCCCATAACAAATCAGACAAGTCAGCCAGGTTCAGGGCTTTTGAAGCAAATTCTCTGGTTGAATGACGTTCGGACAACGCTTTCATTACCGTACCTGTACGGTTCAAATTAGGCTGTGGCAACTTAATCACTTTATCAGCAGCAAAAGTAGCTGCCGAAAGCACTAGACAAACTAACAATAGTTGTACTCTTCTCATAACTATAGTATTAAAAGTTGATGAGCAAATATAGACAAAAAAGGTCTGCATTCATTTTCGAATACAGACCTTTTAAGAGTTATTATGAGGTTTGATTATTTATCACCGAAATAACGGTTGTACAGACCTTCAAAACCTTTACCGTGACGAGCTTCGTCCTTGCACATTTCGTGTACAGTGTCATGGATAGCATCCAAGTTCAAAGCTTTAGCACGAGTTGCGATACGTTTCTTGTCTTCGCATGCACCTTGTTCAGCATCTTTACGTTTCTGCAGGTTTGTTTTAGTATCCCAAACACAGTCACCCAGCAATTCAGCAAATTTAGCAGCATGTTCAGCTTCTTCCCAAGCATAACGTTTGAAAGCTTCAGCTACTTCAGGATAACCTTCACGGTCTGCCTGACGGCTCA
>NZ_CABUHK010000081.1 GCF_902491285.1 uncultured Bacteroides sp.
CTGTGACCAATATCGGTGATGATCTGAAGATTGTACGTGCCAATATGCCGTTTGCCAATACTTCGAAGGGGGAGTATGGTACGTATTTTATTGGGTATGCTAGTACATTCAGCACGACTCGCCGGATGTTGGAGAATATGTTTATCGGCAGTCCGGCGGGCAATACCGACCGCTTGCTCGATTTCAGTACGGCAATAACGGGGACGCTTTTCTTTGCGCCGTCGTATGATTTGCTGGGCGAGTTGGGTGAGTAAATCACCGGACGGTGCGAACTAGATAAAACGTGGTGGGAAGTTCGGAAAAGATGGTTATGTTTTCCGGATTTCCCACCACGTTTTACTCTTTGAACTCTGTTTCTTTTTGTACTTTCTTCCGAATTTCATGAAATAAAGGGGAAAAAGTGAGAGGAGTGAGAGAGGATTTCTAACATTCGTATTTTTTTTAGTTGAAAATTAGAGAGTAGAAACAGTGAAATAAAAATATAAAAGTTGCAATTCCTCCCTCACACCTCTCACTTTTTTAGGATAAACTTCTTTATCCTATGCCCTTTGTACTATATGGGGCACAGAACGAAACGTATATTGAGGATTGAGCGGAAAGAATATCAAACCTATTGATATACAAAATGTTATGCAAAATATGAGTGGATGGCTCTGCAAAACGAAACGTTTACGTGGGTTTAATTTGCAGCTACATTTATGTGCTTTTTAGGCATACAGATTTGCAGATAGGTTTAATTGGGTTTACATAAGGCTTACATGGTTGATTCTGGTGGGGGAGTGAGTGGCAGCTGCGGCTGCTTTTTTTGTGCCTGATTATTTGATATAATGCTGCTTAAATTATTCCATATAATAGTTATTTGGTATATTTGCGACAAAATATTATTAGTTATGGCAAAGGTAATACATATACATTTGACACACGGAATAGAAGGAACAAAGCGGAAAGACTGGTATTTTAGTAGTATAACGGCCATTTATACTGTTTTGACGGCAGAACAGGTGGGCGCAACGAAGAATTATCTGCTTCATGCAGGATTATCTGGTAACGGGACTGTATGCACCAAAAAGGCTATAATAAAGCAATCTACGCTCATTTCTTGCGGGCGTAGTGGAAATGTATCAGACGAATAATAAGCGGCTAAAAAGGCAATAAAAACGGCTTTAGAATGATCCGGTGTGGGGAGGTGGTTATACCTCCCCTTTTTTTGTGCTTGAAATCGGTCTTTTTTGACGCTGGATATTCAGGTGGATATTCAAAGTGGATATTCACTTTTATAGAACTGGATATTCAAAATAGGGTTTTGGCGGTGTGCGATACAGACATGCTAAAATACCACAATTTTAAAAATACCCCTTGTTTTTTATTTGATAGCCCCCCCCTAAAAACCTATCATTTTTCACGTTTTACTTTTTAAATTCCCCAATATCAGTGCCTTTATGCCCTTATATAATGGTAGGGGAGGGGGATTGCTTGGGAGGGGGACATCATGGGGGATGATAGGGGGTACGCTTCGTTTTCCATCACCGGTGTATGGTAATAGTAAATCCGCCTACCCGACATTTGCAGTACCGGAAATGGGCGCATCCGATACATGTTTTTCCTTTTCGATTGTCATTTGCCGGATTCGTTCCTCTAAGCGTCCGATTTCTCTATCTTGTTCCCTGATGATTTCTTCTTTTTCTCTAATTAAGGCAAGGAGAGAGGATAGTTCGGTTGTTTGTGTTGTTGTAGATGATGTATTATAGTAAATATCACCTTTCCCAGTAAGTAACCAGGTAGGGTTTATATCATTATGTATTTCGATAATTTTCGACACCCATAAACTTGATATATCTGTTCCTTTGCTAATGCATCTTGAAATTACTCCATTCGAGCACCCAATAGCTTGTTCAAGTGCCCTTGTACTGATACCTTTTTCTTTAATTAGGATTGCAATCCTGTCGGAAATATTCGTCATAAGTCGTAAATTATCTACATAAAACTTTTTAGTGTCGAAAATATTCTATATATTTGCAGCGTGTTCAAAAAGGAACACCGCGCCAAATATACGAAAAAGGCATGTGATTAGCGAATTTTAAGGATTAAAGAAAATGAACGAAGAAATAAAAGAATGGCAGACACAGAGCGTGAAGCACAAGGTGGCTTACGTGTTGATGATGGACGGTATCAGCTTCAGATATACCGAAGAGACCGGGATTGTGTTTTCCGCACCTGATTTTTATGTGAAGAACCTTATCCGCCGCCTGATGAGTTGTTACGGCGTGAGTTTGAAACCGATTATAAACGAATTTAAATAAGTGAGATTATGGAAAACAAGAAAATGAGTTGCTGGGATTTTGTATTCAGTTCTGTAAAGACCCATATAGATGATTTGGTAAGACAGGCTGACAAGTACACCAAAGACATGAATGAGGATTTTGAACATTTCTTCTGCTGGTATGCCGAGGATATGTACAAGACGCAACGTGAACTTTCCTGTTACCGTGCCTTGAAGGTGGTTTTATCTGCCGGTAGCCATGATGATGTAAAGTTATACATGGAAAGCAAGATAAACAGTCTGACTGATAGTCTTCTTACCGGAAGCATCCGCAAGAACAGCACCAGTGCGGCTTCAAATTTGGCGCATACGTTGGAACTGGAAGTGAACCAGAAGATACGTGAGAAATTCACTATACTTCTTGGGATTATTGAAAAAGGTGAAAAGGTTGAGGGACAACAGTAAACCCAGCGTGACAACCCGGAAGGCGTTAAGAGACGGGTGACGGTGTGGAAAGACACACGGGAGTGCATGGTTCTTGTGCCGGGGTTCGATTCCCCGGACTCCCCCCAATATTAATCATTAAAACAAGTGAGATATGAACAAGAGGTACATTCACATTACGAAAGCCGACCGCGACTTTATCGCAAAGGCACTCAACGTGACAGAGAAGACTGTTTATAATGCTATCCGGTTTGATGACCGTCGTGGCAACTCCGAACTTTCTGCAAAGATCCGTAAGTTGGCCATGGATCGTGGCGGTATTGTGATGGTTGTTATTCCGGAAATAGAAACTTTCCATGATTATGACAATGTGATGCGTCAGTACTGTCCGAACGGTGCCTTGATAGAGCTTGACCGTAATGATGGTAGCGGTCAGGTAATATTCAAGGGAGAAACGGTGAAGACTTACGAGCATGTGATGGTTGCCGATATTAACCAAATCCAAGCGTTTGCATCGGCATTGAGATAGGAGGCGGCTATGTTGGTGTATTACGGTAACATACAGTGTATTTCTGCACGTGAGCTCATAGATGGCGGCTATATCACCGAATCCTGCTACAGGAACTGGGTGAACCGTGGCCGTATCAAGGTGGTGCGTCGTGGTGGAGGTGCTGCTGGAAATTGCGCGTTGGTCGCCCTCAATAGCCTGCCTACCGAGTGTCTGGAACGGGTGAAGGAAGACAACCCCGGTGGAACAGAGCAGGCACTTCGCCACTGGATACTCTCAAACTATGTGCTGGATCAGGCTGCAGTAGCCTATTTTTTGGATTGGGCTTCTCATTCTTCCAGCAACAGAGCAACAGACGAACTTGCCCGGAAATATGCGGTGAATGCTTCCGTGTTGAATACTTGTATCAAGCTTTATAACAGAAACAATGATTACCGAAAACTGATGGGTGAAAAATATAACTGGGACATGATGGCCACCACCATCGAGACCCTACGCGAAGACTTTGGTCATGATCTTCCTGCCAGTACCCTTCGTTTCCGCAAGAAAGTGAACGAATATAAGCAATACGGTTATGAATGTTTGATAACCGGAAAATTCGGCAACCAGAACAAACGGAAGGTAACTCACATGGACGAACGCCTGGTGATGAGTTTGAAAGTACTTCCCAACCAACCATACGGCAGTGATGTGCATGAAATGTATCTGTCGTTTGTATGCGGTGAACTGGAAGTATGGGATCTGGAAACAGGAGAGATATTCAATCCGGAAAACTTTACGGATAAGAACGGGGAACCGAAAGAACTGAGCGAAAGCACTATCCGGAACATACTGAACAACCCGGCAAGCCAGCTGCTGATAGAAAAAGCCTTGCGTGGACGTATGGAATTCTATCATGAGCAAATGCCGCACATGCACCGCCATGGTGGTAAGTTCTCCCTGTCACAAATAACGATGGATGACGTGGATTTGCCGCGTCGGATGAAAGGCGGCGAGTATGTGCATGCCTATTATGCTTATGATGTGGTGAGCCAGTGCCGTATCGGGCTGGCCTACGGGCGGGATAAGGATGATGCCTTGGTAGTGGACTGTTTTCGTGATATGTTCCGGCTCATCGAACGCAACGGATGGGGTATTCCAGCCGGTATTGAGGTGGAGCAGCACTTGATGAGCAAGTATAAAGAAGGATTCCTGAAGGCAGGTGAGGTATTTAAGTTTGTGCATTTCTGTGCCCCACAGAACTCACAGGAGAAATATGCTGAAGCTCTGAACGGTGCGTTCAAGACAACCATAGCACATAAGAACCATGAAGCCATTGGTCGCTGGCATAACAAAGGTGCACGGCGGGTGGACCAGAAGAAAGTGAGTGACAGCAGCAACCACACCTGGGAAGACAGAAAGTATTATACGTTTGAAGAGCTTGTGGCGGACGACCGGCGCGATTGTGAAGAATGGAACAATACGCTTCACCCCAATCAAAAGAAATATCCCGGAATGACCCGTTGGGATGTGCTCGTAGCCAAAATCAATCCGACCCTTCGACCGCTTGATAAACTGACCTTGAGCAGATATATCGGAGAAAAGGTAGATACCAGTATTCGTAGAAATTCCACAGTACGTGTGGCAAATGCGGACTGGTGGCTGAGCGGTCCGGAAGTGCTGGAGCAGCTGGAACCAAACAACCGCAAGGTGACGGCTTACTATCTGCCGGATGAAGAGGGCAAGCCTACGGATGTCTTCCTGTACCAGAACGACCGCTACCTTGACAAGGTTCGTCCGGTAGTGACTTACAACCGGGTGATGGCAGAACAGACCGAAGAAGACCGGGTAGCCTATACAGAGCAAAACAAAGTTCTGAGTCATTTCAGCAAATACCTCAATGACCACGCCATCGGAAAGGTGGGAACCGGTACACCGGATCAGCCAACGGATGACCCGGAAGAGGAACTGGAACTTCCCCCGGTGGAACTATCCGATGATTTGCCAGCCGAATTGTCGGCAGATCCGGAATCAGATTATGAATGGCACTCCGGAATAAGCGAGGCAATGAGGGCCATCAGTGACATGTAAGAATAGAATTAGAACAACATTAAAACAGCGTTAGAATTATGATTACAGAAGCGCAAAAACAGAAGATTTTAGCAGCGATAGCCGCCAACCGTGCGAACTATCCCAGTGATGCCAAGCATGCTGCCTCTTTAGCCATCAGTACATCTGTGTACAGTGCAATCAAGAACGGACAGACAGACAAAGCCCTGAGCGATGCCAACTGGATAAGCATTGCCCGCAAATTAGGGGTGAACCTCCGTGGTGAAATGGAATGGAAAGCAGCCAAGACCCCGACCTTTGAATATATAACTGCCCAGCTGGAGTTCTCACAGCAGTCCAGTCTGTCGGGCATCTTGTGCGACATGCCCAATATCGGCAAGACTTTCACGGCACGTTATTATGTGCAAAGCCACAAGAATGCCGTTTATATCGACTGCTCGCAGGTAAAGACAAAATTGAAGTTGGTACGCAAGATTGCTGCAGAGTTTGGTGTGGACAGCAAGGGGAAGTATTCTGATGTGTATGAAGACCTGGTATATTACCTCCGTTCGATGGAAACCCCGCTTATCATCCTCGATGAAGCAGGCGACCTGCAGTATGAAGCTTTCCTGGAACTGAAGGCCTTATGGAATGCCACTGAGCGCTGCTGCGCCTGGTATATGATGGGGGCAGACGGATTGAAAGAGAAAATCAACCGGTCCATAGAATGTAAGAAGGTGGGCTATACCGAAATGTTGAGCCGTTATGGTGACCGGTACAGCAAGGTGACTCCGGATGATGGAAAGGAGCGCGAACAGTTCTTGAACAACCAGGCACGTATTGTAGCCAAGGTAAATGCTCCTGCGGGGGCTGATATAGCCCAGATTGTACGGAAGACATGCGGTGGTTTGAGAAGAGTCTATACCGAGATTGAGAAACTTAAAATGACAGCGGAATAATGAAGCGTGCGTACAGTCCGAAGGAAATAGCCGCCAAGAAATGGGTTACTCTGCCGTGGGATGAGAAATGGAGCAAACCTTTCGGGTTCCCGGCAGAGAACGCTTCGTGGTTCATCAGCGGTGCCAGTGCCAGTGGGAAAAGCAGCTTTGTGATGCAACTTGGAAAGGAACTGTGCAACTATGGGACGGTGCTGTACATGAGTTACGAAGAGAAAATCAACCAAAGCTTCCAACGGCGTATGGGTTATCTGAAGATGAATGAGGTGCAGGGTAAATTTCGTGTGGTGACAGAAGGCAGTCTGGAGGAAGTGATTGCCAGACTGAAAAAACCGAAAAGCCCGAAGTTTATCATCATCGATTCCTTTCAGGTGGCCGGATGGGATTATCCGCAGGCTGTGGAACTGATGGAAACCTTTCCGAAGAAATGTTTCATCTGGATCAGCCAGGAAAAGAAAAGCCAGCCGATGGGTGGCGGTGCAGTAAGATTGAAATATATCTGTGATATGAAGATTCGGGTGGTCGGTTATAAAGCTTATTGTCAAGGACGCGCCATTGGAGACCCGGGAAGCTATTATGTGGTATGGGAAGACGGAATCATTCAAACAAGTAATAATTTACCAAAATGATTATGGATAATAACGAGAAGGCTTTTGAAAGCTACACCGGAACTGAAGTGTTCCAGATACTGCTGGACGGAAATTCCAGCCGGTCCGTATTGGATGACTGGCTGGAGCGAAACATCCAAAGCGACTTAAAAGTGAGAAGAGCGAAAATGCCCGGTCATGTCGTAATAGAAACGGGTGATGTCTTGTTTGCACGTAATGTGCTGATATGGAATCCAAGTTGTAAAGTAAACATTAAAAAGATTTGAAGTGATGGAAAAGAAAGAAGAAAAGAAAGTGTGCTGCATCTGCGGCAAAGAGTATGAGGGCTACGGATACAATCCGTTCCCGGTGAAAGAAGAAGGCTGCTGCTGCCAATCGTGCAACTACAGTGTGGTGGTTCCGGAACGGTGGGAACGACACAAGGCTTTTCAACGTGGTGAAGCGACCGGTGCCGGGAAAGTGTACATCAGCGGAGCCATCGCGCACTATGATATGAATGAGCGCAAGGAAGCCTTCAGCCGTGCCGAGGAGAAACTGATGGCACAAGGCTATGATCCTGTAAACCCTTTCAGGAACGGATTGCCGGATGAAGCTCATTGGAGAGCCCACATGCGGGCCGACATTGCCCTGTTGCTGGCTTGTGACTATATCTATATGCTGAAGGACTGGGAACTGAGCAAGGGAGCCAAACTGGAACTTGACGTGGCCAGTTCGTGTGGCATTAAAGTGTTGTTTGAATAAAATTAGTCGATATGGGAAAAATAAAAATGGAAACCGGTGTTGTGGTGATGAAGTTGACCGCTACGGTATATAGAGGAACAATTCGTGAAATCCAATCCTCACGCATAGGTTTTTGCGGGGAGTACAATAAAGAAATACTTTCTAAAATGGGTGATGAGTTCAAAAAGATATTTGCTAAGCAAATTGAGGCTGAATACAAAGGTAAATCAGTGAAGCCGGATAAGATAATTTATCGTGTCAGTACCAAATCAACGGAATGTGAAATGATTCTTAATGGTAAATGACATGGCACAGGAAGTAACCAATTTCGCCCGGTTCTACACATTGTTCAACAAGCTTCCCTGTACAGGAGACCGGGAAGAATTCAAGAAAAGCATTGTGCTGCAGTACACGTGGAACCGGACGGACAGTCTGAAGGAAATGACAGCCAAGGAGTATGAAGCCTGCTGTACGGCTCTGGAGAAGCTGAGCGGACAAGACGAATGGCGACAGAAGCTGCGTGAGGAGCTGCGGCGGAAACGGAGTCTCTGTCTGAACCTGATGCAGAAGCTGGGCATAGATACATCCGACTGGGCACGAATCAATGACTTCTGCAGTAATCCCCGAATAGTCGGCAAAGCGTTCAGACAGATTACGGTGGACGAACTGGATGAACTGGCGGTAAAGCTTCGGTCCATACAACGGAAAGGCGGCTTGAAGCCCAGGAAAGAAAAGCAAACGATTAACCCCGTGAGCATGGTATCACTCATTCAGATTGACCCTGATGCTCCGGCAAACTGATAGGATATGGAAAATAGAAACACAAAGATTTTAGAGAATCTGAAAAAGGAAATCAACCTGCTTGCCTCTGATATGGAGAAGCAAGATGCAGCCGAGTTTTATAGTGAATTGGCTGACTGGGCATACGCCAACGGAGAGGCTATGCTGATGGAAGACGAACCTGAAATGCAGGATTATGAAAACCAATAACCCCAAAAAACAAGAATCATGGAAGAAATGAAACAAACGACCGTGGTAATGACGGCAGAGGAAAAGGCGGAATTTGAAGCCTTCCAGAGAGAAAAAGCAAAGAAAGCGGCAGAGGAAAAAGCCAAGAATGACCGCGAAATGTACAAACAGATGGTGGATGAGGAGATAGCAAACTCCATTCCGGTACTGCTGGGCATCAGTGAGCAGATCAAGGCAAGCAAGCAGACTGTGATGGACAACTTCAAAACCATTCTGGAAATGAAGGCAGACCTTTTCAAGACCAAGGTGAAGGATGACCAGCGCAGCCATACCTTTACTAACAGTGAAGGCGACAAACGAATCACGCTGGGTGTGTATGTGACCGACGGTTACCGTGACACGGTGGAAGACGGTATAGCCATTGTGAAGGAATACATCGAAGGTCTGGCCAAAGATGAAAAGACCAAGGCACTGGTGAGCATGGTGCTTCGTCTGTTGGCCCGTGATGCCAAGGGAACGCTGAAGGCTTCACGCATCGTGCAGCTTCGCAAAGTGGCCATGGAAACCGGAGATGACCGTTTCATTGAAGGTGTGCGTATCATTGAGGAAGCCTACCAGCCGGAAGTGAGCAAACAGTTTATCCGTGCTGAAATCAAAAACGAAAACGGAATGTGGAAACCTATCCCTCTGGGAATGACAGAATCATAAATAATAGAACTATGATACAAGAAGTGGAGAAATCTCCGAAAGTAGCCCTGTGCCGTGCTTGCTACGGTACAGGTAAAGTAAAGAAAGTTGTAGAATATCCCTCTCGGATCTTTGGAAAGAAGCGAAGCGAAACCGTTGAGGAAGTCTGCAGACAGTGTGAAGGAAGTGGCCGGGTAACGGTAAGCGCAAAAATGACGCTTGACATCCGTCCCTATAAACCTAAAGTAGAACCGTCTATGAACGATTAAACCTATATGGGAAAGCGGCACGGAGTCAGTTATCAGAAGCGTGTAGTAGAAGTAAACAGGATATATGACCATTATGCCAGTCACGGTGTACCGAACCGTGAAATATGGCGGCGGTACATATATCCTGTGTATGCTATTAGTGAGCGTACATTCTACAATATGCTTAAAGCGTCCGCAGACCCTAAAAATGATTTGCCGGACGATACGGTACAATTGAAATTTAACTTTGACTGGGAATGAATGAAAACGTAAAAAAAGTAGTGGCCCGGATACTGAAAGACATTCAGGTGGAAATGAGTGATGAGTTTGACAAGAACTTTGAACGGCAGGCTTTTTTCAGTGAGAAATGGCAGCGACGGAAAAGCCCCATCCGGAATGAAGGTAGAGCCATACTAACAGATACCGGGGCGCTTCGGAAAAGTATCGGAAGTCGGACAACGGAAAACAGCATTACCTTCTTTACCTCTCTGCCCTATGCGGCCATTCATAATGATGGCGGTGAAATAGTGGTGACCAAGCGGATGAAGCGTTTCTTCTGGCATAAGTATTATGAGGCAACCGGAGCGTTCGGTAGAAGAAAAGACGGCAAACTTCGAAAAGACAAACGAAATGTCCGGCTTGATACAGAAGCCGATTTTTGGATGTTCATGGCTTTAAAGAAAGCAGGAAGCACCATCAGGATTCCCCGACGCCGTTTCCTCGGCACATCGCCTGAAGTGGAAAAAGCCGTCCGTGAGATTGTAGAAGAGAACCTAACAGAGTATTTTACCATTGAATATAATATCATAAGAAAATGAGAAAAGAACTTTACCGGATGCTTTGCCGGGAGCTGAAGGCCATTGACCTTATCAAGCACATAGACTTGTGGAACCATAATGTGGAATTCATCGAACAGGAAGAAAACTGGGAGCGTCCGGCTGTCTTTGTGGAATTCTGCCCTATACAGTGGAATGCGATTGTTCCCGGTGTGGAATACCGGGCAGAACCTTTGATTAAACTGCACATCGTGACGGACTGGGAAGGTTCGAGTGCTGAGGGCAGCGAGCTGCAGGAGGATGCGCTGAAGGTGTTTGACCT
The DNA here is from genome assembly GCF_902491285.1 of uncultured Bacteroides sp. Classification (GTDB taxonomy): domain Bacteria; phylum Bacteroidota; class Bacteroidia; order Bacteroidales; family Bacteroidaceae; genus Bacteroides. The sequence goes on from NZ_CABUHK010000081.1 coordinate 10,527, forward strand.
GTCCGGACTGCTTCATGCACAGCTTGCCGGATTGAGCGGGGAGACCTTTTTGGAGCTGGATCTGGTGGAGAGTGATACCAATCACAACCATGAGGATATTGTGGAAAGTATCGAGGTATATCAGTGTGTGGCCATCAAGCGGCTGCAATAGCCGTCTTTATTAGACAGAAAAAGCCGCGGACGTACAAATTACCGTCTGCGGCTTTTTTGTTCAATACAGGCAAAGTAAACGCAATCAGGCAGCCTCTTTCTTGTAAAGCATCATATCTGTGTAAGAAGAGTTGTAATTCATGTGAGCATTGAATTCCACCTTTGTGCAGTTTTCAAAAGGATTACCTAAATCCCTATTTTTACCTATCCATTCGCACAGCTCCAGAATTGAAGATTTGTTGGATGTGAAATATACGTATGAATGCCCCTTCAGTACATTCAGCACATCCAGATAGTCTGCCATATTCCAGTACATGTTATAGGTCCCTACGTCAGTGGACAGATAGGGCGGATCAACAAGAAATACTACTCCAGGAATATCTTTATACCGGTTGAATACTTCCTTGTAATCGCAAGATACGATTTCCAGCCCTTCGAGATAGTCCGTACATTCCGGGTAGCCGGTCTTGCGTATATTGTTGTATAAAGCTTCCTTCCGCATATCCTGAACAGACAGTTTGTATTTCATGGAAAACAAGATAGAGGAGGAGAGGGTAATGAAATCCACATATCCGGTGCTATTCTCTTCCTGCTCGATGCGGCTGAATATTCGTTCACGCAGTTCTCCTTTAATGATTTTATGACGTGGTACGGAATTCCCTACCATTTCGCGAATGTCAGCAAGCAGCTGATTCGTTTGCGGAATGTGCTTCATGCGGAAGCGGTAGTTATCAAAGTCATTATAGATAACAGTAGAGTGGGGCTTGAGGGATTTGGTAATGTGAGACAACAATCCGGAGCCACCGAACAGGTCAACAAACAATGTTCCATCCGGATATTGCTCCAGCACTTTCATGAATTCCTTGGCTAACATACGCTTTTGCCCGACAAATGGGAGAGGGGCTGACAGATACATCTTTCTCATACGTTCAATTCAAATTTTACATTTTCATTGCCGGCAAGCAGCTGTTCTGTTTTGTCGATGTTGTTTTCGTAAATATGCACATTCCCCAGATTCAGGGTGATGGATTTTAGTGGCAACTCAATCTGTCTTGATATTAGATACAAATGATAAATATCTGCCGGCAGTCCTAAATTCGCATCGCTGCTTCGCTGATAGGCGGTCATGACCAGTTCTCCTTGCTCTATCTGGAACTGAACAAGACTAAGGCATGGAGCCTGGTTGCTTTCTGTTCCTGTAGATCCGAGAAACAATATATAGTTTTTGCTGTTCCTTTTTTCCCTGTTTATGCGTTCGATGAGTGGCGGCAGTTTTTCAAAATAGGTTGGGTAGCTGTTCACAAGGATAGAGCCGCAGTAGTCCCACCAGTTGATTCCGGCCTCCCTGTATTTTTCCACGTTTCGTTCGCCCCTCATAAACAGTTGTAACTCGTTTTTTAACTTCTTCCGCGCTATGGTATGCCCCTCGAATATATCAAGAAGGTCGGCAGGGAGCAGCGTCAGCTGTTCATTCAGTAGGTAGCGGATATTCCCTTTTTTATTGCTTTGCATCTTTCCGGACGAAAGCACCTTGCCTAAGATTTGATAATACTTGTCCATGATATGAATGTTATTTATTGCGATACAAAGGTAGGGTAGGGGAGTTTGCCTTTAGTGGGAGGAAGTCCTGATTACACTGCACACAAATTGCAGTCGGTTTTAAAACGCTTGATCAGGTCATACACCTTTCGCTCACTGATGCCATATCGTAGGGAAAGCGTAGCTACGATATAAGACACTTTTTCACCATTGGTCTGCAACTTGTTATATTCATTATATAGTTCTATATATTGCACGTCATCGGGTCGTATGCCCATGTAATGGCACGTTTTTAAAAGCTCTCTGTTCAATTTTAGTATCTCAATTACTTTCATATCCAGTTAAATTTCGTACATTTGCATTGTCTCACTTATCATTGCGCAGAATAGCGCTTACATAAAAAAGCCTCTTACTGGCGAACGAGGGTATCTGCCCCCGGTCGTGCCGGTAAGAGGTGCTTTATGTTTAAATGGTAAGTGAGACGACTATTTAACAGGCCGGGGGCTTTTTTTTATCCTTCCCCCGAAGGGATTGTCAATCATTCAATCCGATATAAATCCAAGTTGAATACATCTTTCCTTTTCCATCCTTCAGCCAGTGTGTTTTGGATGTGTCTGACCGCTTGAATGTAGAAGTCCTTCAGATTATCCAACTTTTCAAAGGTATGGTATTCGGGCTGTTCATCCGAACCGAATTTGAATGTAACCGGAAGGGTCTCTCCGCCCGTCTGAACGGCCAAATCGTATGCTGCCTTATAGTTGTATTGGTTCTCCGTAGAAAGCCATACAGGGGCGCCATTATAGGCGAATCCGGATAGGATAGCTGCATCAGTCTGGCTGTTATACCATGACATAACCAATGTGCGGATTTCCTCATCAGTAGGCTTGTGTCCGAACTCCTCTTCCATGTAGGAGGCAGAGCCGTTCTCTTTTTCCTGCACATCCCAGCGGATGCGCCATTTGTCTTTAACCGGGTTCGTGCATTCCATCAGCGATACACCGGCACTTCCTTCAACTCTTCTCATGTAAACACGTATTTGGTTCTACCTTTGCCGAATGTCTCTGTCTTGATGGTCGTTTCAAACGGGAAACCATCCGGCATTTCCTTTACTTGTGCGAGAATATTCTTCATTTCCTCGCTGTTGGTGAAGAACTTCTTTGCTTCGCCGTTCACTTCGATGGCCACAATACAGCGGTCTTCTCCCTGCTCGGTCTTGATACCGGTCTCAAAGTCCTTCACTACAATCGGTAAGTTTACCAGTTCCCGGATGCTTACCACCACACCGGGAAATCGCTTCTTGCCGTCCTCCGGCTTGTAAGCGACATTCAAGTCTTTAAAACTTCTCATTTCTTTGCCTGTTAATTTTTTAAACAACTTATTACAGTCGGCGTGCTTCGTCATGCCGTAGAAACTGGCAATCAGTTCCCGCCGTCTTTTTCTCGATTTTACCTCGTGCATCTTCCGGGCAAACCTCTGTTTGATGCGTTTCCGCAATCTTACATAGTCGGGACGGATAACATAGCCAAGGAAATCAATGCCTTCTTCTACAGGGAACACCCGTTCATTCGGCTTTATTTCCAAGTCTATTTTTCCCATTTGCCCGTGAACAGCATCACGAATCTTCCACAATTCCGCTTTCGTTTTACCGAGTACCAGTCCGTCATCGCAATAGCGATAGTAATAACGAACCCCGTACTTATCCTTCAGATAGTGGTCTAAAAATACAGACAGAAGCAGATTTCCTGCCCCTTGTGAACTGCGCAGTCCGAAGCTTATACCTTCCGGCAGCAGCTTAACAAACCGCTCCAGTAGCACCAACAGCCTTTCGTCCTTGAACACCCTCCGGAAGCACCACATAACAAAGTCCTGCCGCGCATTGTCGTAAAACCTACGGATGTCAAACTTGTATGCGTAAAGTGTGCCTTCCGGGTCTTTTTGCAAATCGGTACGTATGCAGTTCATCAGATCATGAGTACCGCGCCTTTTGATGCTTGCACCGGTTGTCCGGATATAACGTTTTTGCAGGTGGCGGTCCACCACATTCATGATGGCAAACACAGCGATGCGGTCTTTCATGGACAGGATCTGCAAAATACGTTTTTTACCGTATTCTTCAATTTCCCTCTCATGGTAGCCGCCCAGCCGGAATGAGCCGTCCGCAATGGAAGCCGTCAGTTCGGCGATAATCTTCTCCCTATGGGCAAGCAGGAATCGTCCCTGCCTTGACCTCTTACGACCGGTTCCGCGAAGTACCGAATCGAATGCCTCCGACATATTGGAGTATTCGATGATTTCCTCGATAATATATCCTTCCCTGCGCATAAGCTATTGGTTAATAAACATGGAAGATGAGGGCCTTCCTTTCCCCGGGTCTGACTTCTTCGAACTGATAACAGCCTACCAAACTCCACCCGACGCGTGATTTTTCAGCTTTCCACCCTAATGGGTGCTGTTGCTGTGGCTTGCTTCCCTCGGCACCGCTTCGGGGACACGTCCCCGGTGCTGTACGCCGATTAATTAGATTTCCAGACGCGAGCCGATATTCGCATTCGTATTCGAAGCATCGTTATTCGCATTCGCATTCGACACACCGCCATTCGCGTTCGCATTGTTGTACCCGCGATAGACCACACGGACTATCGGGAAGCTCCACCGGGTACAAAGTTACTGATTTAACAGGCAAAATGAGCTAAAGCATTACACTATCCACCAAAATAGGGCCGACAATATGCCGCCTATGACGGTAAGAGACCAGTCTATCCAGTCCCAAAGTCCGCCTTTCAGTTTGTCTTTCAGTTCCAGACAGGAGGCTGCGACAGCTGCAGCATAGAGCGCTGTCCACGGGGTGAAGGCCAAAATGCCTACCAACAAACCGCCAATAAGGTGTTTGTAGCGGTTGCTTTGTTTGAGAAATTCGATAATTTTGTTCATAACGGGTTGTTTTTAAAAATTGTTTTGTATATTTGCAGTGAGGAATAGCGTTAGATGTTCAGAACGGGATTGTAGTTCCCGGAGCTTGCGTCTTTCGCTATTCTTTCTTTTTTATATGTTTGTATAATTCACCTCCTTCTGAAAGACTGTGCAGCGTGTATTCGTGCCAGTCGTATTCCCGAACTATTATCAGTGCTTTTTCACCTCTTACTTCTATCTCGAAAATGTGCGATTGTATGAGGTGTGGAATACCTTTGTGGTTATCTGCTGTTCCCAGGTATTTGGCTTTGGCAAATACATTCTTTATATCCAGAAGCATGAGGTTCTTTTCATGGTAGAACTTGTATGGCTGGTTGGTCCATTCTTGAAGCGTGCGTTTTGATATGTTTACCGGGAATGGGAATTCATTATTCGTGATAACTGTTCCCTGCAATGGCTTGGCTTGCTTCTTTATCTGTTTGGCATCTGCATTGGCCAATGTTCTTACCAGTTTGCATGCGGCGCACAATTCATTTTCCGGAACGAAGACCAGTTTCATATTTCCGTTGTTCATATCGCAATCCTTACAGCGCTTGATGGTGTATGGATTATAGTCGGGCATCGTCTTTTGTTCCATGCCTGCATTGAACCGGAACATTCCCTTTTTGTCAACTTCCAAAGCTGATTTCCCCCTTGCCATGGCCTCTTCGTGGTCTGTAGGCGGATACTTGGATTTGCGTACCTGGACCACGGAACAGCGGCAGCCCCATCCGTTAGGAGGATAGAATTCTGCCCAGAACGGGTCTGAAGCCGGGAGTGTGATGCCGGCCATTTCTGCATGGGTGGGACGTACCTTTGCATCCCCGGCCGTGCGGTACTGTAGATAATAGCGGTCGCCGTCCTGCATGAACCGTTCCCATTTGGCTGCCATTTCAGCCGAAGCCTGTACAAAGGTGAATTCAGCCCGTAGATAGTTTGAATTGTATGTTTCGTCGATCTTCCGGACATCATTCAAAAAGCGTTCGAACGTCTTTCTATTGCCGTTTTCATCCAACAGGGAGGGAAAGGCTTCATTCAGTTCATGGAAGGTCTTCAAGCCGGAGAATACATAGTTGGAACGCTCCAGCCGCTTGCGCATGGTCTCGGACATTTCCACCTTTCGGAATGAACCGTTCAAGACAGAAGAATGAGCTTCTATAAAATCCTGCGCTTCTTCGGATGCCAGGATACCTATTTCAAGGTTTGCCCCTTCTTGCCGGAACAGCACCTTCATCATGCGGTCAAAGCGTTCCGTGAGCTTGTCGCGCATGAGTTTTGCCTCGTCCTCCATGGAGAGGCATAGTTTCTGTTTGCCCAACAGGTGGGCATACCGCTGGTGCAGCCCCGAATAATCATCGGGGCTCAGTCGAAAAAACGGGACAGCGTTTCAGCCGGTTTGCCGTCTTTCTTTTTTTTCGGTTCTGTCGGGTCCGGCTCTTCTTTCGGTTCCTTCTCCTCGCACGGGATACCGTATTTTTCCTCAAAGTACTGAGGCTTTACCTTGTAGTGTTGCAGTACCATTTCCTCGTAAGCTTTCTGCTGTTCGGGCGTGTAGTCAATGGAGTAGTCCCAATCGAAGCGCAGCCCTTTAACAGGGAACCCGTGGCGCACCATGCGCGGAATGAGCTGGTTGTTCACTATATCCCGAAGCATATCACAGTCGCTTTCCACGAGGTTCTGGAACACTTCAAGGTGCGTTTCCGACTGTGATAGGCTGCTTCCGTCCTCGATGGTCATCGTCTGCCCGATGATAAGCTTTGACAGTTCGGAGTTGGCCCGATCGATACGCTTGTCATAGACATTGAATGCGTCCCCCTTGCCGCTTTCCACAAATTCGATTTCGGTTTCCATTCCTGCCACCATGGAGAGGGCGGTTCCGGCTTCACGCAACATCTTGTCGAGACGGTCAATCTCTTTCTGATCGCGCGAAGTGGTGCGTGCTATACGCATGGGCATTCCGAATATTTCCCCGAAGGTGTCCCAAAAGGCCAGCATGTTCTTTTTGGGAATAGTCTGTGAAGCAGCCTTGAGATACAGCCCGAGGTCGTCGGGCCTACCTGCCTCAATGAGCCAGTCGGAAAAAGGAGGCTGGCGGTAGTCTATACCTGTAGTCCAGTCCTGCCCGAGGTCGGTAATGACACGCCCATACTCAGGAATGACATGTTTGCGCGGAATAAGCTTCACATCCGAATAACAGATGCAGCCGTCGCCGTCAGTGCAAAGGTCGCCCAATTCGATGAGCGAATGTCCCCAGTAGATTGAATCAAGTGCATAGCGCATGAGCTGCTTGAACCAGGACTGGTCAAAGAAGTGAACCGCTTCCTCGTTCTCATCCCCTTTCATATCCACGATTTTGAAAGAACGTGCCATGACAAAACCTCTGCGCTGCTCCACACACCCGGAGAGGTGAAGGTCTATTTCCGCGTCCCGGTAGATGTCGTACAGGCGCTGGCGGCTGGGACTGTCCACATTGATGGCATACTGCCAGGCATCGCGCCAGTTCTTGATGTCCTTCCGGGTGAGTGCATCGGTGGTGCGTTGCAGGTCGATGACCATTTTCTGCACCCGCTTGATGTCTTTCCCCTTGGCCAGATTAAAATTGCCGTATGGCGTTTGCAGTACGTTTTTCGGTTTATTGGAAAACATACCGCTGAAAAAGTCTTTAATATCCATAATCCTACCAGTTATGATGAAGCTGCTTCTGACAGCTGTAAACAAATGAATTTCCGGACGGAAGCCCATCTTCTCCGACAGCCAAAGGCAAATCAGGGACAATTTTTCCGGCCTGTACGCCTTCAAGCCACTTGATGGCCCGTTCATACCGTTCCTTGCGTATCTCGCTTCCCATCTTTTGCGGCATGGCTGCACTCATGTGGTAAAGTGAAATGTCGCAGGTGTACATGACAATGAGGCGGTTCCGATGTTCATCCTGTGCAGAGAAAATGGCCGTACAGTCGTATTTCGGCCGTAGATAACCGGCAATTTCTTCCCGGGCTTCCGCTTCTGCATTGGTACGGTTTTCCGGGCTTACCTGCGAGATAACCTTTAATGCGTTGTCGCCGATGACAACTTTGTAATCTTCTTCTGTAATGAACATGACTTTACTTTCATTTAGTGATGAACAATGCCATTTTTTCTATATCCCGGATAGTGGTTCCCTTGCGGAAACGGTGGCGGTGAATCAGTTCACAGATGTTCCTTTTGGGGACAACTTTCAGTTTGCCACCCATATACAGGACGTAGTACTTTCTTCCGTAGAGCTTGGCGTACTTGCAAGCACGGGCAACGGCACGTTTATAGCGCCATGCAAAAATCATTCTTTTAATCAGCTGTATCATGTTACCATATATTTTTGGCGGTCGGCCTTTTACCGAACACCGGTTGAAAACTCTCCTGCCTTGAATTGCGCTGCAGCATCCAGATGGCTCCCTCGTCGGCATCCGGTGCATCATCGTGAATACGGCTGCCACGCTCCAGTGCCAAGGTCTGTTCGATTCCGGTCTGCATATCCGGCGATTCTTTCAACTTCTCATTGTAGAATACGAAACCGCGTTCCCATAATGGTGACACCGCTTCGATGCGCTGGAGCTTGTCCGGTTTCTTTCGTTTGTCCGGCATGATGGGCAGTTGGTATCCACGCAGATTCCCTTCTGCCTCAAACTCATCCAGAATGACATCCTGCATGAAGTTCGCTTCCATAAAGAACTGGACGGCTGCCGTATCACGTGTACGCTCGTAGAGGTCGTAAAGCCACCGTACCATTCCTGAAACGGTATCCTGCCGGACGTAACAGTCTATAAGGTGCAGTTCCTTCCCAATCTTGCCCCAAAGGCGGCAAGCCTTGTAGTCGTTGGAAGTGGTCGATTTGAAAGAGGGGTCGGTATAGCAGACCAGCATTTCATACTTGGATAGCCTGGGCAGTTTCTTGTAACGAATCCAGTCTGCCCGAAAAATAGTTCCGTCCACGATGGGGTTGTGCATCATCTCCTTTTCCCATGCCCGGTAGCCTACGAAATCCCTGTATTCCTGCGCCTCTTCTTTCGTCCATTTTTCGCGCCATACCGGTTCTCCGTTCTTGTCTATTGCCTTGATGACGGATACATGTACCCCTTTTGTCTTGGTGAGATTGGCCAGCACCGAGTTTTTAGAAATGAGGTTCCCGACCATGATAAAACGCCCCCGGCCCACATCCAGTGCACCAAAAAGGGCTTCTTTCACCCAGTCTGTAATGTCATGCACCCGTTTCTCATTGCGGCACAGTTCGTCGTCATCCAAGTCATCGATGACGATGTAGTCCGGACGTGCTTCCCGGTCTCGCAAACCACGTGGAGACTGTCCGCGTCCGCAAGCCAGGAATTTCACCCCGTTGGCCGCCTTGAACTCCCCATCCTGCCAGGAGGCATTCCCCTGCTGCTTGCCGAAGTCGGCAATGATGCGCTGGTTATGTTCCAGTTCTGCCTGAATATCTCCCAGCAGACGTGTGGCTGAGTCCTCACTTTTGCCGACCACCACCATGAAGTTGATGAGACGTTTGGGCTGGAACATCAGCCACAGCGGAACAAAAATGTCCATGTGTGTGGACTTGGCATGGCCACGCGGCCACATGAATACCGCTTTCAGGTTGGGTGTGCCTTTTACTTTAGCCGCTGCCGCATTGTGGAACGGTGCATTGTGGATGGTGCGTATGACTTCCCCGGTGGTTTTGTCACGCAAGGTGAGAAAGTGGGGGAAGTAATATTCACAGAACGCGGCATAGTTACCCTGCAGACGCAGAATACGCCTGTCCTTTTGTGCCGGTGTCTCGCCCGCGAGCAAAGCCGTATCCGTGATGGACTGCACTCTTTTACAGTGTTCCTTCCACTGTTCGTATGCCTGTTTCTTTTCCGCTGCTGTTGCCATAGCCGTTTTATTTTATGCCCATCTGTTCGGTGATATACAGATCCTGGTACTTGTTGATTGCCCTGACCAGTTCCGGAGTCACTTCCGGGTCGATGGTTGAACGGTATTCAATCCATTTGGAGAATGCCATGAACACTTCAATGACATCCACTACGTTGGCCTTCTTGTCTAACTTTTCAATCACCGCCGAAAGTTTGGCCAGTTTGTCCCCGAGACCAGCTACAAGTGCAGGGTCGTTCGATTCGTTGACTTGAGTAATGAGTGTATCAATGGTGAGCAGGAGTTTGTTCACCAGTTCCGGCCGGGTGACGTTCTTTGCCGCCCTTGCCTCTTTCCATCCGTCAGCCGTGCACCATTTTGAGATGGTGACGCGTGACACGTCCACTTTCTCCGCAATTTCAGTCTGTTCCATGCCGGAAAGGAACAGTGAGCGTGCAAGAGATTTTTTCTTTTCGATTTCTGCCTTTGTCATATAATAAAGAATATAGGGTTAAAGGCAGGCTTCGGAGTCCCTTGCACCTGCCCGATTTATTCGCAAAGTTGTCCGCTTATCAGCTTGCAGCCAAAATAATGTGCAACGGTTTCATAGAAGTGTGCAACCATTGCACACTTTTTTGGCTTCCCGGTAAGTGCTCTGTAATATTGCAGCGCCAATGCATAAAGGCGTGGCATGAGAAAATGAGTAAACGTGTAAGAATTTCAAACGACAGCCTGAACAGCTACGGAAGCCGTGTGTTGACATCGGGCATGAGTGTGGAGCAGTATTGCCGAAACCCGGTACTGCTGTACATGCACCAACGCGGAAACGTGATTGGTTATGTGAAGGACCTTCGGGTAGAGGATGGTGAAGTAACCGGGGAACTGGTGTTTGACGAAGCGACCGACCTCAGTAAAAGATGCAAGAAACAGTTTGAATTCGGCAGTCTGAGAATGGTGAGTGCCGGAATAGACATTCTGGAACTGAGTGACCAGCCCGAACATTTGCTGCAGGGGCAGACCAGCCCGACAATAACCAAAAGCAAGCTGTATGAGGTATCACTGGTGGATGTAGGTTCCAATGATGATGCCATCGTACTGATGAAGGATGGAAAACAAATCACATTGGGAAAGGATGGTGATTGTCCTTTGCCACTAATCAATAACCAAAAAACAACAGAAGAAATGGAACTGAAACTTTTGGCCCTTCAATTGGGGCTGCCGGAAACGGCAACGGAGGCTGATGTTAATCAAGCCTTAAATGAACTGAAAGCAGCCAAGGCAGAGAATGATTCCCTGAAGCAAGAAAACGGGAAGCTGACTTTGGCCCGTATCACTGGTCTTGTAGAAAAGGCAGTGGTGGAAAAGCGTCTGGGAGAAGACAAGAAGATACAGTTTATCGAACTTGGCAAGAAGGTTGGTGTCGATGAACTGAAGAATGTGCTTGATGCCATGCAACCACAGGTGAAGATTTCCACTGTATTGAGCTATCAGGGCGGCAAGCAGCAGGCACAGCCGTCCACCTATGCCAAACTGAGCGATGTCCCGAGTGATGCGCTGCTTGAAATGCGCGAGCATAACCCGGAGGAGTACAAGCGCCTGTACAAGGCTGAATACGGCATGACCTGTGAAATTTGAAAACCTTTAAAATGAAGAAAATGGGAAAAATTGTAATGCTTTTGACGGCACTTCTGTTCAATACGCTGACAGGTGTCGTGTGTGCTTCGGTATTGGGATTCTCTCCGGTGGCCGGAGCTGTGGGAATGAATGCGGTGGCAGCCTTTATGGGAATGGCCCCGCAAAGTACTTCAATACTCCGTGAAGGGGTTTATACGGAAATCTGGACAGGGGAACTTGTTAAGGTGCTCCGTGCCGGACTGGAAGGAACCTGGCTGTCAGGAATCCCCGACCAAAGCAGTATCGTGAATAACGATGTGATTCACCTGGTAGAAGTTGGTGTAGATCCGGATGTCTTGATAAACAATAAAACCTATCCGATTGATGTGCAGGCTTTGGAAGACAAGGATATTGCCATCAAGCTGGACAAATTCCAGACCAAGGCTACGCCGATTACAGACGATGAGCTTTATGCCATCAGCTATGACAAGACCGCCCGTGTGAAAGAGGGACATGCCAACAGTATCAATGATGCGAAGTTTACCAAGGCGGCCCATGCGCTTTGTGCGAACAAAAATACGGAAACTACTCCGGTGCTTAAGACTACCGGCGAGAAAGATCCGGCTACAAACCGTCTGCGCCTTACCGTGAATGACCTTGTGGAAATGAAGCGTGCCCTTGACAACCTGCGCGTACCGTCAGACGGCCGCAGACTGGTGCTTTGCCCCGACCATGTGAATGACCTGCTGCTGACCAGCCAGGCATTCCGTGAACAGTACAATATTGACCGCAACAGCGGCAAGGTAGGTAACCTTTACGGCTTTGAAATCTACGAGTATGGCAACAACCCGCTTTATACTACAGCCGGAGTGAAGAAGGCATTGGGTACAACGGCAGAAGCCGGTGAATTTCCGTGTTCATTTGCCTTCTACAAACAGAGGGTTTTCAAGGCAACAGGTTCTACCAAGATGTATTATTCCGAGTCAAAGAATGACCCGTTGAACCAGCGTAACCTGATTAACTTCCGCCATTACTTCATCTGCATGCCCAAGAAAGAGGATGCCGGAGTGGTAATGATGAGCGGCTATCAAGCATGATGATTATGGCAAAGTTGAAATATCTGGTAATACACTGTACGGCAACCCCGGAGGGGCGTGAGGTATCATCGGCGGACATCCGCAAATGGCATACTTCTCCGGTTGCCCAGGGAGGAAGAGGATGGAAGCAGGTTGGCTATACCGACCTGTTCCACCTGAACGGAGGCGTGGAACGTCTGGTAGAAAACAATGAGGATGCACAGGTGGACCCTTGGGAAGTGACCAACGGAGCCAAAGGATATAACAGTGTAAGCCGTCACATCGTGTATGCCGGAGGCGTGGAAAAAGACGGTAAGACCCCGAAAGACACCCGCACTGGCTGCCAGAAAAAGGCACTGGAGAAGTATGTGAAGGATTTTCATCGGAAATTCCCTGATGTACGCATTATAGGACACAACGAACTGGCAGCGAAAGCCTGTCCGAGCTTCGATGTGCAGGAATGGTTGAAAGAAATAGGTATTAATCAATAATAAAACCGGGTGGTATGGACTTGAGCGAATTTATGAACATTATCCTTGGCGGCGGCCTGGTTGGTACGGTGGCGACCATTGGCTCCTTGCGGGCTACTGTGAGAAAAGCGAAAGCGGAAGCGATGAAGGCCGAGGCCGGTGCAGAGGCCATGCGCATAGATAACGCCGAACATGCCACCCGCATTTTGATGGAAAATATTGTAAAACCTCTAAAAGATGAATTTTGTGAAACAAAGAAAGAACTGGCCCGCAATACGCGCGAGATGGCCCGTCTTAGAAAAGCTATTGATACAGCCGGAAACTGTCCTCATCGTGACGATTGCCCTGTGCTTGACAGGTTGCGCGAGTCACCGAAAGAGCATGAACCGGGAAGTCCGGACGGAATCGGCAAGCGCCGACAGCGCGAGCGGAAGCCGACGGGCGGGACTGGTG
>NZ_CABUHK010000082.1 GCF_902491285.1 uncultured Bacteroides sp.
CTTTCTACAAACGGTGATACTCACCTTGGTGGTGACGACTTCGACCAGGTAATCATCAACTGGCTGGTAGAGGAATTTAAGAATGACGAAGGTGCCGACCTGACTCAGGATCCGATGGCTTTGCAACGTCTGAAAGAAGCTGCTGAAAAGGCTAAGATTGAACTTTCTTCTTCTACAAGTACAGAAATCAACTTGCCGTATATCATGCCGGTAAACGGTGTGCCCAAGCACTTGGTGAAGACTTTGACTCGTGCTAAATTCGAATCTCTGGCTCACAATTTGATTCAGGCTTGTCTTGAACCATGTAAGAAAGCTATGAGCGATGCTGGTTTGAACAACGCTGATATTGACGAAGTGATTCTTGTTGGTGGTTCTTCACGTATCCCTGCTGTACAGAAGTTGGTAGAAGATTTCTTCGGTAAGGCTCCTTCTAAGGGTGTGAATCCGGATGAGGTAGTAGCTATCGGTGCTGCTGTACAGGGTGCTGTTTTGACAGACGAAATCAAGGGTGTAGTATTGTTGGATGTTACTCCGCTGTCAATGGGTATCGAAACACTGGGTGGCGTAATGACTAAGTTGATTGATGCTAACACTACAATTCCGGCTCGTAAGAGTGAAACATTCTCTACTGCTGCCGACAATCAGACGGAAGTTACTATCCATGTATTGCAGGGTGAACGTCCGATGGCTGCACAGAATAAATCAATCGGTCAGTTCAACTTGACAGGTATTGCTCCGGCTCGTCGTGGTGTTCCTCAGATTGAGGTTACCTTCGATATTGACGCTAACGGTATCTTGAAGGTATCTGCAAAAGATAAGGCTACCGGTAAGGAACAAGCCATCCGTATCGAGGCTTCCAGCGGTTTGAGCAAGGAAGAAATCGAAAAGATGAAGGCTGAAGCTGAAGCTAATGCTGAAGCAGATAAGAAAGAACGTGAAAAAATCGATAAGCTGAACCAGGCTGACAGCGTAATCTTCCAGACTGAAAATCAGTTGAAGGAATTAGGTGACAAGTTGCCTGCTGACAAGAAAGCTCCGATTGAAGCTGCTCTGCAGAAACTGAAAGACGCTCACAAGGCTCAGGATTTGGCTGCTATTGATGCTGCTATGGCAGAAGTAAATACTGCTTTCCAAGCTGCAAGTGCTGAAATGTATGCACAAAGCGGTGCTCAAGGTGGTGCACAGGCTGGTCCTGATATGAATGGTGGTGCTGGTCAGCAAGATAACAGCAAGCATGGTGATAACGTTCAGGATGCTGACTTTGAGGAGGTGAAATGATTCCGATAAGGAAACAGATAATAAACAATAAGCAAAAGCGTGCAACTCATTGAGCTGCACGCTTTTTACGTTTACATTTATTTGCGATTTTTTTTAACCTGCACTCACTCCATTATCGTTTACTTTGTAGAACAAGCCCCGTTTAATTACGAAAAAAGACTTTCATGTATTTCATGCATTTTGAATTACAAGGAAAGAACCAAATCAGCTAGCAGGACAGCTGTTTCCGGTTCGTTTTTCGGTGCCTCTTTTGGTTTCCATGCTACAACGAATCGAACAGAGGCGGATTTCACGTTATAACCTTTTTCTTGCCATTCTGATAATGTGGTTTGCATATTTTGTGACAACTTTGCTACCGGTTTATTGGTCAAGGCGTTATATAAAATAAAATTATTGTAATTTAAAGAATCTCCCCCTTTTAATGCTAATACCTCATGCTTAAGTTCTTTGAAAAATCCCAGATTGACATCTTTGTGAGAGAGTTGCAGAACTATTTCTTCAGGCATTGCATACTCTTTTTGACTGATATTATATTGGTCTACACTTAAGTGATTAAAGCAATCGCCATTTGTATGCACAAACAGTCGATTTTTTGCGCGCGTCATTCCCACATAGTACCGACGCATCAAATGGGCATCTTTCAAATAATTGTCAGAAATGAGCATATATACGTCGTCAAATTCTCTGCCCTTAGCTTTATGAATAGTCGATACCACAACATCTGTACCTGAAACATCACAGAAATCTTCCACTGATGACTCAAATACAAACTCTTTGAAATCACTAAAATATTTAGCTTTGTTGGTCTGTTCAAACAGTTGCACACAACGTTTTATGTATGTCAGGCTTTGACTTCTATCATAAGTGGAAAAGGTTGCATGTTTGGCATCTTCCCATAAATCTTCCGGAATTAGGGGTGTCTTCATTCGTTTGTCTATATACCTCAAGAAATACCTCATCTCAGCCATGTTCCAAAAAAGGAAACCATCCATAGATTGTATTAACTTGCTGTTTATGCCATGTTTTCGTAAGAGAGCTACAAGGATTACAGCTTCTTCGTTTGTCTGGGTGAGTACACATGAAGTGCTGCCGTCCTTCCGATAGTGAATTAATTCCTCAACGAGCGGTTGATACATATACTTTGATTGATGGCGTGTCACCCCAACCCAACCATCTTCTTTTCTCATTGAGATAATTGGCGTACTTTTCATCCTTTTACTGATACTCCGTACAAACTCATTGGCGAAATTAACCGGATGGTGTGTACTGCGATAATTTTCAGTCATCTCAATGAACTTGCTTCCGGATTCCTGTGTCAGTTGGTACATATATTGAGAATCAGACCCACGGAAATTATAGATGTTTTGGTCATCATCACCTACTGCTATCACACGCATCTCCTCATTTTTAGTCATAAGAGCCTTTACAAGTGCATGTTCTTCAACCCCCATATCTTGAGCCTCGTCTATGACCAGTACTGTTTTGCCGATTTTGTTAGGCTCCACTTCTCCTTGGTCGATCATTTCGGCTGCCTTTGAAACAACATTCTTGGCGGCCTCAAGATTACCTATCCGCCCCAAAAGGTCAAAGCAATAGGAGTGAAATGTCTTTATCTCGACAAAGTGGGCGGCATTGCCTATCAGTTCCATGAGTCTTTGTTTGAATTCCGTAGCGGCTGCTCTTGAAAACGTTAACATCAGAAGTTGCTCGTGTTTTACATCTTCGAGTAGTAGAAGAGATGCAAGTTTATGTACCAGTACTCGTGTTTTTCCGCTGCCGGGACCTGCTGCGACAACGATGCAACGTGAATCCTTGTCGGAAATAATCTCCATTTGGCATTTGGACAACTGACCAAATAATTGTTTGTATTTCTGTGGTGTCAAGTTACGCTGTATTTCACTGGCTCTTTCTTCTTTGAAGTATTTTGTGATGAACTTCTTATAGTCCATTTGAAAATAATCTTGGACATATTGTAAAGCTGCATTATAATCCTTTACCATCAAATTGGCATATTCGCCCACGATATGAACTTGCTGGATTTTCTGCTTGTAGAATTCATTAAGCATCCGGTAGTCATCCTGCTTATATCTCGATTTGTTGTCTTTTATTCTTTGTATATTCATTGCGTTATAAAGAACCAAAAAACCGCCTTCGAGTTTGAGTGCTCCGATTTTCGACAGATATAGAAGTGCTTCTTCCACCTCTTCCAATTGTAGATTGTCAAATCTGTTAAAAAGGGATTGAGGGCTTGATTTTATTTGATTTAGAAGTTCTACCACAGAAAATTGAACAGCTTTGTTTTCTGAAGTTCCCTTTTCCGTATCAGTTGCTAGCCTGTATAGCCATTCCACAGTAAAACGGCTTATTTCCAATCGTCTTTCAAAACGCTTGATAGTTGATTCCGAATCTGCCTGACGGCTGATTTCCATATTGTGGCCCGCATCCTCTTTCTTGCGAATATATCCTTTGACGGTGAGGAAGTAGAGTAGTGTCCGGATATCTTTTTCATTGGAGGCATTGACTCCATCGTTTACAGCATTGTCATTTAGTTGCTTGCATGATATCCGCAAAGATTCGTCAGGTATGTGGCTGAGGATATATTGCTCAAGTTTCGCAAAACGTTCGAGGAGTGTCCGCGATTTTCGTTCCGAGTCACCGACATCCAGCAGATAGGCAGATATGTCTTTACTGTCTGCCAATATGCCTTCCTGCCTCATTCGCTCTACGGCAGATATGACTTCACGCTTACTTATTCCTAATATATCTGCCAGATAATCAATTCGTGACTCAGCTTCTGAATTTTGAGCTTTAGTAATATGCTTCTGCGAAATCAGTGATTTGATGATTCGGACAGCCTTCTCTATTTCATCGTTGCCAAATAACAGTGACGCTGATATGCGTTCTCTTGCTTCATCCATGTTTTTTACTGTGATACCTGTAGCATATACATGAGGTACATTGTTTCCTCTTACCAGATATCCACTTTGTTCCAGAGCAGCCAAAGCCGTCCGCACACGTGTTTCAATATCGGACACCGAATCGTCCCAGCCTGCTTGCCGGGCAATTTCCAATGCAGAACAACTGACTTTCATGCGTTGCCTGGTAAGGTCTTTTATCGCTTTCCATACCTGTTGGATTTCGCTGATGCTTAGCTTTGTCTGGTTCAACAATATAAAATGCTTGTCCAGGTCATTGTCACTATAAAGGACATAGCAACGTGCATTGAGGTTAGGATCACGACCTGCTCTGCCTGCTTCCTGAACATAATTTTCCAGTGAGTCGGAAATGTCGTAATGTACCACAAGACCGACATCTTTCTTGTCGACTCCCATGCCGAAAGCTGACGTTGCCACGATGATGCGTACCTGGTCATTCATGAATGCATCTTGGTTCACAATCTTTTCATCAGCTTCCATCTTGCCATTGAAAGGTAATGCCTTATAACCGTCACGGGTCAATTTGGCTGCCAGTTCTTTTGTACGTTTAGTGCGTGATACGTAAACAATTGTCGGGCAATCGGATTCAGCCACGAGGCCTCTCAGCTTTAAGTATTTATCATTGTCATTTTCGGCATGTACGACAGAATAATGCAGATTTGTTCTTGAAGCCGTTGATGCAAACAACTCCAAGTCTAAATTCAATGTCTGTTTGAAATAGTCACAAATATCTTGCACTACTTTCTGTTTTGCCGTAGCAGTGAAGCAAGATACAGGTATCGGGTTCTTGCATCTTTTCTTTTGTTGGTATTCCCGGATGAATTTACCTATGTAAAGATAATCAACCCTGAAATCTTGTCCCCATGAAGAAAAGCAGTGTGCTTCGTCTATCACAAATCTCACGATATGGCGTGCCGTCAAAATTTTCTCGATGGTTTTTGAGCGGAGCATTTCAGGAGATATATATAAAAGTGAGGCTTCTCCGTCTTGTACTCTTTGTATTGACAGCGCTCTTGTGATTGGGTCTAACAGGCCATTGATGGTTACGGCATCAGTAATACCTCTATCAGCAAGATTGTCTACCTGATCTTTCATTAGTGATTGCAATGGAGAAATGACAACTGTAAGTCCATGCACGGAACGGCCTGCCATAAGTGCAGGTAATTGGAAAGTAAGCGATTTTCCACCACCGGTAGGGAATATTGCCAATAATGACTTGCCTTTTACCGCTGCTTGGGCGGCTTGTTCTTGAAGCGGTTCACCTTCATAGGTACGGAAGTGCTCATATCCGAAGAAAGCTTTTAAGTTATGGAGTACGTCCAGTCGGGTATTGCAGTAAACGCAGCTTTCGTTACAACTGGTATGACGCAGAAGTTTCACAACAAATTCCACTTCCGGATAATTGTGCAGTACCCATCCGGGAGTAATGGAGCGATGGTCGGTAGTATCTATTAGAGCCAGTGCATATGCCAATTCGCATGGATGCTGTTTGATTAGCGTATTAAGATCAGCATGTTGGCAGATTTTTCCCACATAAAGATTCCTTATGAGTTCGGGTATCCCTTCATTGACAGATTTTGCCCCCACCATACTGAGAAATCCTTCAAACTCTTTTTGGTCTTTTAGCAATGATGCAAATAGCTTGCGCTTTTCGTCCGGCAACGAATGCCAGCGTGCTATTTCGTCAAGTAGCAAGTCTTTTGCTTTTTCGCAGTCGTTCACCGGGTTGTTCATCTGCTCACTTATCAGTTTGTCATCTTTCACAAGCCTATGGTAAGGGCGTTCTGGAAACAGTAGAGGCGAAATATAAAGTGTATCGACTAAAATCCAGCGGTATGTTTTGTCAGGGAACAGATATTTGGCATCATGATGAATGATATTGTGCCCGCAGATGTAGTCTGTGTCGCTGAGAAATTCAAACAGTTCCTCTTTTGAAGTTTTATGATATGTTGCGCCGTCATGGCGGAGTGCTCCGATATCATGAATTTTACGATCTTTCAACCCAATCTCAACATCTACTATGGCATAGCGTGAGGCATCATATGGTACAGATGTATTTTTATTACTGATGACATTATTAGTGTCCTCAGTTTTCCTGATTCCTATGAGTCGGCTCCATATTGACATACGTTCAATATAATAAGTTGTTTTATAATTTGGATTTATTATGTATCTGCATGGTTTTCTTGTTGTTGTTCGGGTATGACAACCCGATATCATTTACAAAGGTAAATGATAAAACTGAAGAAACCGTTAAAAATTACCGTTTTCTTTTGATATTTATATGTTTATATCAAGTTTTTCTATAATTATTTTTCGAGTAGTCTTTTATAGAAACAAAGAAACAATAAAATAAATTCCCGCTGCTAAAAGCCCGCTGACCGGAATCGTGAGAATCCACGCAATCATCAAATTTTTTGTTACTCCCCAACGGACAGCGGAGAGACGCTTTGTTGCACCTACTCCAATGATTGCTCCCGTAATGGTATGTGTGGTACTGACAGGGATTTTCAGCATTTCTGTGATGTAGAGAGTAAAAGCCCCTGCTGTTTCGGCAATCACTCCTTCCAATGGAGTGACTTTGGTGATTTTTGTCCCCATCGTTTTTACTATCTTCCAGCCACCGGACATTGTTCCGAATGAGATGGCGGTAAAACAGGAGAAGGCAACCCAGTCAGGAAGGTCATTGATACTGTTTATGCCCATGCCCAGCCCCATTGAATGGGCGGCTATCATGGCAGCGGCAATGATACCCATTACTTTCTGAGAGTCGTTCAGACCATGTCCTACACTGAAAAGGGCAGAGGATACAAGTTGTAATTTCTTGAACCATTGCTCGGCTGTATGAGGATGTGCGCGTCGGCAGATATAAAGAACGAATAATGTGAATCCGAATGCTATGACCATGCCGATAAAGGGAGCTAGAAAAATGAAAGCTGCAATTTTCAAGATAATATTAAGCTGGATAGCTTCAAACCCGTTTGCCATGATGGCGGCTCCCGCAAATCCACCAATAAGGGTATGCGAAGAGGAAGAGGGGATGCCTTTCCACCAGGTAATTAAGCTCCAGGTGATAGCAGCGATAACTCCTGCTAGTATAATCGGTAAAGTAATATACTGTTCTACTACAGTCTTTGATACTGTATTTGCAATACCAAAGCCACCTATTATGTATTTGGCGATGAAAAATGCGACGAAATTGAAGAATGCTGCCCATAGAACAGCTTGAAAGGGAGTAAGTACTCTGGTGGATACGATAGTAGCAATTGAATTCGCAGCATCGTGAAAGCCGTTGATATAGTCGAATATCAGAGCCAGAATA
Organism: uncultured Bacteroides sp.; assembly: GCF_902491285.1. Lineage (GTDB taxonomy): Bacteria > Bacteroidota > Bacteroidia > Bacteroidales > Bacteroidaceae > Bacteroides. The sequence continues at coordinate 7,537 of NZ_CABUHK010000082.1, forward strand.
ATAATAGTCACTAATAATTCCATGTGTTCCGGCTTGTTTTTATGCGTATTTTACAATCAGGTTTTTTAAAATTTTGCCTACATGTTCTGCTGCGTCAATAGTCTTTTCTAGTTCATGCATGATTTCTTTAATTTTGATAAGTTCGATGCAATCTTTTTCTTCCTCGAAGAGCTTGGTGATGAAGAACTCATAGACATCATCCGCTTGATTTTCGATCTCATGCAGTTTGGAACAATATTCCCGAAGTAGAGTTGGTTTTTTGCGGAAAGTTTCAAGTTCATCCATAGCTTTGCATATATATGCGGCTTCTTCCTGAATCAGTCGGCTCAATTCTTTGCCGCTGTCGGAAATGGGACGGGGATTATAGATAGAGATTCGTTTGGCACAACTGTTTATTCCGTCGATAACATCATCCATGCAGGAAGCCAAGTCGTGGATATCCTCACGGTCGAAAGGAGTGATGAATGTAGTTCCTAATTCGTCAAAAATCAGATGTGTCAGCCTGTCTCCTTCCCGTTCGAGGTCTTTTATCTTTTTGTAATAGTCCGAGCGTTCTGTCGGTTGGTCATGTTGCAGACTTTCTACTAAAACAGCAGATGAGGCAGAAAGTACTTCTGACAATTGTTTCAGTAATGGGAAAAACTTCGGTTCCTTTGGAGTGAATCGGCTAAAAAAAGAATTTTTCATAAGTGTAAAAACTTTAAATTGTTTTTTCTACTATATATCTATTAGTAACAAATGAATACAGATTATAGTTTGGTCTGATTAAGATTTCAGTTTGGCGCGTAGTACCTCAATTATAGCAGGTAGTATGGATATAAAGATAATAGCCACAATCAGCAGTTTCAGATTTTCCTGTACAAACGGAAGGTCACCGAACAAATACCCTGCATAGCAAAATATAGACACCCAAATAGCGCCGCCAATTAGATTATATACCATGAAATAGTAATAATTCATTTTTCCCATTCCCGCTACGAAAGGTGCAAATGTACGTACTATGGGGATAAAGCGTGCCAGGATAATGGTTTTGCCACCGTATTTTTTGTAAAACTCATGTGTTTTTTCCAGATGACTTTGCTTGAATATCTTGGATTCTGGATTATTGAACAGCTTTCGACCGAAGAAATGCCCGATCATATAATTACATGAATCGCCTAATACGGCAGCGGCAAATAATATGATGACAAGTATATGTATGTTGATAGGCATATCCGGTAACGCAGAGATAGCTCCTGTAACGAAGAGTAAAGAGTCTCCCGGCAGAAAAGGAGTGACCACTAATCCCGTTTCACAAAAGATTATAATGAATAAGATAGCATAAGCCCATGCGTGATAATCACGCACAATCATGACCATATATTGGTCGATATGGAGTATAAAATCCAGTAAAAAGTCCATTTTATATACTTTGGTTGTTATTAAAAGGAAAACTGAAAACAAAAAGTAAGACATAGAAAAGAGAGTCTCTATGTCGGAAAAGTATATAAAATCGCTAAATGAGTATGTGCCCTAATGTATAGATGTGATATCTATCAGAATATTTGATAAAATTAGTGTAATATGAGAAACCTGTCCATTGATTCTTGGGAAGTTGAATCTTTAAAGAACTTAATATCCGGATAGTGCCGGAAGGGATATTGGACCTGAGTAACTTGGAAGGAGAAAAATGGCGGAAAGAGAATGGATTTAAGACACCGTCACTGTCATTATAGTCTTGTTTTCCTGTATTTTCTTTTGCTTTGATGAGTTTTTTCTCTTTTCCGAGTTGTTTTATACTAGCCTTGGCTTTGGAATAATATGAATTGGTGCAAGTTCGTATGCTGGTGCTACCGGTTTCTAACCGATATGCTTCCTGTTCTTCGTCGGAAATCAGATGGAATCCCCAACTAAGAAACATACCTAATAATATACAGAATATGTACTTCATCATAACGGTTGCAAATGTAGAAACTATTTTTATATGAAATACATATTCACAAGCATAATTAACAATTATATCTGCGGCTATCGAGAGCTAATTTGCCGGGAATTTACTATTAATTCCCGGATATTGTATTGGAATCCGATTTCTTTTTTTGTAAAAACCGTAGGGTATTTCCTGTCTGAGCGCTCTTATTAGTAGAAACGCAATTTATTTACCTTTTAAAAAGCATCAGTATGAAGAATGTAGAAAAACACCTGATTGGATGGCTGACGATTTGCTTATTACTTTGCAGCTTTCCTGTGTGGGCGCAAGGAGATGCCGGAGATTATCTCACGATTGTGGGCATGGTGAAGGATAAGCAAAATAAAAAAGCTCTGGAGAATGTGAATGTATCTGTACACGGAAGTAATATCGGTACAGTGACGAATGCAGAAGGAGAGTTTGCTTTGAAACTCAAAAAGGCGGATGCACCGAGTGAACTGGAAATTTCTCATATCGGCTATGCCAATAGCCATATCTCTATTGAGAAAGAAGTTCCTGCAAAATTGACAGTATGGATGACACCTCATGCCAACTTACTGAATGAAGTCGTAGTGTATGCCAACGACCCGCGTATGATTGTGGAGAAAGCTATCAGTAAGATTCCGCAGAATTACAGTGACAAACGTGATATGCTTACAGGATTTTACCGGGAAACGGTGCAGAAAGGTCGGCGATATATTGGTATATCGGAAGCAGTGATTGACGTATCCAAGACTGCATATACCAATCGGAATATCAATTATGATAAAGTGCGGGTGATGAAAGGTCGTCGTCTGCTTAGTCAGAAAGCGAGTGATACGCTGGCTGTTAAAGTGATAGGTGGTCCTAATTTGAGTGTGACGCTGGACGTGGTGAAAAACAGCGACGCATTGCTCGATTTTGCAGAATTGAACAATTATGAATTTTGGATGGCGGAGTCTGTCCTTATAGACAATCGTATGCAATACGTAATAAATTTCCGTCCGAAAGTGATTCTTATGTATGCTTTATTGTATGGCAAACTGTATATCGACCGTGAACGGCTGTCATTCACCCGTGTCGAAATGAGCCTGGATATGCAGAATAAGTCGAAGGCAACCACAGCCATTCTTTATAAGAAACCTCTCGGTTTAAGATTTAAGCCGCAGGAACTCTCTTATTTGATTACCTATAAAAACGTAGACGGAAGAACTTACCTGAACTATATCCGTAACACGATTCGTTTTAAATGCGATTGGAAACGAAAACTCTTTTCCACAAGTTATGCAATAACTTCGGAAATGGTCGTGACCGACAGGAAAGAAGGGTCATTAGAAACTATACCCAACAAGGAAGCCTTCAGCCTGAACCAAATATTCTATGATAAAGTGGACGAATATTGGCATGAAGGTTTTTGGGGGAATTATAATATAATAGAACCTACGGAATCTTTGGAACACGCCGTGGATAAACTGAAAAAGCAATCAGATTAGAATAAAATAGGGATAGTTTTCTTATATTTGAGGTCAATCATAATGGAGAAGCGCATATGCTGAATGAACTGCTCATATTAAAAAAGATAAAGGAAAGCGACATAAAAGCGTTCGAAGACCTCTTCCGCTGTTATTATTTCCCTCTTTGCTGTTATGCGGCAGGCATTACTGGACAAATGGAAGTGGCGGAAGAAATAGTCGAAGAACTCTTTTATGTACTTTGGAAAGAAAGAGAACATTTGCAGATTTTCCAGTCCGTCAAAAGCTATCTTTATAGAGCGACACGCAACCAGTCCCTTCAATATTGCGAACATGAAGAAGTGCGAAACCGCCATCGTGAGTCAGTGTTAGCTACATCTGCTTCGGAACAGCCAACCGACCCTCATCAGCAAATGGAGTATGAGGAATTACAGAAATTCATAAATAATACCCTTGATAAACTGCCTGTCCGCAGGCGGCAGATTTTTGAAATGCATCGTATGGAAGGGCGGAAATATTCGGAGATAGCAGCCCGGCTTTCCCTTTCGGTCAAAACAGTGGAAGCTGAAATGACAAAGGCCCTACGGACGTTGCGAAAAGAAGTTGAAACTTATATTCACATGGAGTGATGAAAACAGATATTTATAAAATAAAGACAGATAAGGCGTGGAACCGGCTATATAACCGGTTGGATAATGACCGTTTACTTGCGAAAGTTGACCAAGGTCACCATACACGTACATTATCACCGTGGAAACGGTATGGGACAGTTGCCGCAGTATTGATTGGCATTGTTTGTGGAACAGCGATGTATTGGGCATTAAGTTTCAAAGAACCTGTACCGAATCTGCTTACGCAGGAAAACCTGAGTGCCTTTACGTTGGCAACTACCCTTGAAGACGGTTCTGTTGTACTTTTGGCTGAAGAAACATCGTTATTGTACCCGGAACATTTTATTGCCGACAAACGGGAAGTAAGCCTGGAAGGAAACGCTTTCTTTGATATAGCTAAAAAGCAGGGACAACCTTTCTTGATAAATACGGAACAAGCTAAAATCGAAGTTTTGGGAACGGCTTTTAGTGTGCAAAGTAATGAAAACACTCCGTTCCGTCTGTCCGTGCAGAGAGGAACCGTAAGGGTTTCCCTTAAAAAAGGGAATCAGGAATGTTATGTAAAAGCCGGAGAAACGGTTACCGTACAATCTCAAAAACTGGTAGTACAGTCTGCTGATAAAGAATCAGAAGACTGGAACCGTTTCTTCAAGCATATACGTTTTAAGGATGAAACTTTGGCTAATATTTTAAAGGTGATGAATCTGAGTTCGGATAGTTTGCGGATTCTAGTTGATTCACCCGCATTGGAAGAACGCAGGCTGACTGTAGAGTTCTCCGACGAATCCCCTGAAGTGATTGCTAACTTGATTGCCAATGCACTCAATTTGAAATGTATCCGACAGGATAATGCCTATTACTTGTCGGAATAAAACTCTTTAAAACCAGAAAAAATGAAACCGGCTTATCACTATCTCCTTGTCCTGCTACTGCTCTTTTTCGTAATTGATACGATGAGGGCGGATGGGGGAGATGCGCTGAATCAGATAGTCCGGTTACCCAAAACGAAAGCAACGGTATATTCCCTTCTGAGTGATATTTCTCAACAATCGGGATATATGTTTATTTATGATAGCAAGCTCATAGACAACGATGCCGTAGTGAAAATAAAAGAAGGAAAGCGTACCGTTCGTCAGGCTGTCTATGATATAATAGGAGACATCAGTCTGGAATTTAAAGTCCTGGGCACTCATATCCTGATAACTTCCCCTTCTGAGAAAAACAGCCAAATACCACAAGATTCTCTTCCGGTTCAGCAGACCGTGAATTTAATAATTGTCGGCACTTTGCTGGATAAGGAAACGGGAATACCCATACCTTCTGCTACCGTCGGAGTCCGGGGAACATCCGTAGGCAGCATAACCAATCAAAACGGGGAGTTCAAACTGTCTCTGCCGGACTCTTTGGAGCAAGCTCCAATCGTTTTTTCGCATATAGGCTATATCTCTCAGGATATAGAACTTTCGGTGTTGCTGGGTAGGCACAATATACTTGCTCTCGAACCGAAAGTAGTCCCTTTACAGGAGGTCGTAATCCGTAGAAGTGAGCCTAAGAAACTGTTGCGGGAGATGATCGAACGGCGGGAACGGAATTACTCTCATGCCCCCATCTATCTGACAACCTTTTACCGCGAAGGAGTTCAACTGAAAAATAAGTTTCAGAATCTTTCCGAAGCCGTATTCAAAGTTTATAAGACATTCTCTTCTTCTTTTGTGCCAGACCAGGTGAAGCTGTTGAAAATGAGCCGCCTCAGCAATGTCGAAGTGAAGGATAGCCTGCTCGTGAAGATAAAATCCGGGATTCAGGCTTGCCTGCAGATGGATTTGATTAAAGATATGCCCGCATTTATGACTCCTAATGTAGAAAATAACACCTACGCCTATACTTCGGAAGGAATGGCATTTCTAGATAACCGCTTTGTTAATATTGTGCATTTCGAGCAAAGAAAAGGAATAACCGAACCTCTTTTCTGCGGTGAGCTGTATCTTGATTCTGAAACGTGCGCTCTATTGCAGGCTCGTTTGGAAGTCCATCCGAAATATGTAAAAGATGCATCCGGCATGTTTGTAGAAAGAAGTACGCGTAATATCCGGATAATTCCGCAAAAAGTGGTATATACCATTTCTTATAAGCCCTGGCAGGGAACTTATTATATCTATCACATTCGTGGCGACCTTCATTTTAAGGTTAAACGGAGACGTATGCTCTTTAGTAGCCAAGACCTGCATATTTGGTTCGAGATGATTACTTGTAAAGTGGATACCGAACAAGTGACGGCATTTCCCCGCATGGACAGGTTGCCCACCCGTACCATCTTTTCTGATACGAACTTCAAATATGACGAAGATTTTTGGAAGGAATTCAATGTCATTCCGTTGGAGGCGGAAATCAGCAAACTGATAGAAAAAGTCTCTTTAAAGATAGAAGAAATAGGTGATTGATTTGTTTTGCCATTCGATGAGATTGCTGTAACTTTGCGTCCGGTTTAAAAGATTGTATGTTATGGAATTACCAAAAGACCCGATGATGCTGTTCAGCGTCATCAATATGAAGTTGCGTGATTGTTATTCTTCACTTGACGAACTTTGTGAAGATATGGACGTAAATAAGGATGAATTAGTGAATCAGTTGAAAGCTGCCGGTTTTGAATATAGTGCGGAGCATAATAAGTTCTGGTAATAATCTTCCTGTTTACTGTTTATAGATAAAACGTTTGAAGCGCTTCCGTAGCCTCTGTAAAGGCTTGGACAGCGCTTTTTCCATCCAATCTCGCAACCTTTCTTTTCTCCTTCCCCCTGTTAATAAAAGCAAAATACGAATTCCCGTATTTAACTTCCACATTCTTCTGCGTTCTAACTAATAAAGCTCAGAAAAAGAATTGATGATAAACGAGAATAAAATTCGTGAAGCTTGTTCCTCGAATCGCGAACGGGGATTCAAGATGCTGATGGACTCTTTCCAAGTGCCGATATATAATTATATCCGTAGATTGGTTGTATCTCACGAAGATGCAGAAGATGTACTTCAGGAAGTTTTTATCCGGGTATTCCGGCATATCGACCAGTTTCGCGAAGAAAGTTCACTGTCAACCTGGATTTACCGGATTGCGACGAATGAAAGTTTACGCCTGTTGAACAGCCGTAAGGACGAAGGAGTCGTTTCTGCGGAAGATGTACAGGAAGAGTTGATGGGCAAACTGAAAGCTTCCGATTACATTGATTATGAAAACGAACTGGCAGTGAAGTTTCAGGAAGCCATTCTAAGTTTGCCGGAAAAGCAACGGCTTGTATTCAACTTGCGTTACTACGATGAACTTGAATATGACGAGATTGCACGTGTATTGGATAGTAAAGTGGATACGCTTAAAGTGAATTACCACTATGCGAAAGAAAAGATAAAGGAATATATATTAAACAGATAGAACGATGAAAAAGGATTTTGATTTTGACGATATTGCTAAACGGACACCTTATACTACCCCCGATGGATTCTTCGAGGATATGCAGCGCAAGGTAATGGAACGTGCGGGAGTGAAACAACAGCGGAAATTTCACATGAAGCTGGTTATTTCTACAGCAGTTGCCATAGCAGCCATGTTGACAGGGCTTTTATTCGTTCCGTCTTTCTATCGGACGGATGATATCAAACCGTCCCCGTCGAATGTACTGGCTGTTGAAAGAAGCAACAGTACCGACCCGGTAGACAAATGGATTAAAGAATTGTCGGATGAGGAGTTGGAAGAGCTCGTCAGCTTCTCTGAAAACGATATATTTTTGAATTAACTAACTCAATCAATTATTAAAACGTGAAGATTATGAAGATGAAATTTATTTATGTAGTTTTGGCAGCCCTTTTGGTAGGTAGCCAGATGAGTCTTTCCGCTCAAAATAAGGACAATAAAGAAAAGAAACAACGTCCTACACAGGAACAAATGGTACAGATGCAAACCAATCAGATGGTTAAGACACTGATGTTGGATGATGCAACGGCCGCTAAGTTTACTCCGGTTTATGAGAAATATCTGAAAGAATTGCGCGAATGTCGCATGGTGAACCGCAAGCCGAGAGCTGAAAAGCCGCAGGGTACGGAAACGACTGCTAAAAAAGAAGGGCAAAGACCCTCTATGACTGATGCTGAAATAGCAACAATGCTGAAAAATCAGTTTGCACAAAGCCGTAAGATGCTTGATATCCGTGAAAAGTATTACAATGAATTCAGCAAGATACTGTCTCAGAAGCAGATAATGAAAATTTATCAGCAGGAGAAAAGCAATGCGAATAAGTTCAAAAAAGAGTTTGACCGCAGAAAAGGACAGAAGTCCGGACAAGGACACCATCATCAAGGACAGAAACCGCGTGCTCCGCGTCAAGGCTAAGAACAGGGATTAGGTTATTTTATTAGAGTTTTATTTTACTAAATCAACACAATTTGAACATAGGCAGTCATAAGTATTCTTTTCAGTATCGTTTGATTAGTTGTTATGTCTTCTTACTGATTAGTTTGGCTGTTTATGCACAGTCCGGTGGAGAGCGTTTTGCCGGACGTGTTGTTGACTCGGAAACCTATGAGCCGGTACCGTTTGCTACGGTCCGGCTTTTGGCTTTACCGGACAGTGCAATGTTGGCGGGCGGGGCAACCGATGCACTGGGAAAATTCCAGTTAGCCGCCACTGCTCCTAAGAATAAGGCTTTGCTACTTCATATCTCTTTTATCGGATACACTCCGGTTTATCGCGCTGTCTCACCTGCGGCAACCAGCAATAAGAATACCTTAGGAGATATTCCTTTAAGCTCAGAAACAATCGCTTTGGATGAAACAGTTGTGGTAGGTCAGGCGCCTATGGCTGTGACCGAAGGAGATACAACCGTTTTTAATGCGTCTGCTTATCGCACTCCCGAAGGTTCGATGCTGGAAGATTTAGTGAAACAACTTCCCGGCGGAGAGATAGATGCGGATGGAAAATTGCTGATTCATGGAAAAGAAGTGAAGAAGATACTGGTGGACGGAAAAGAATTCTTTTCCGACGACCCGAAAGCGGCGCTCAAGAATCTTCCTGTAGAAATGATAGAGAAGCTGAAAGCATACGAACGTCAATCTGACTTGGCGCGTCTTACAGGTATTGACGACGGGGAAGAAGAAATGATTCTCGACCTGTCCGTAAAGAAGAATATGAAGCGCGGTTGGATGGAGAACTTTATGGGCGGATATGGAAGTAAAGACCGTTACGAACTAGCCAATACCTTGAACCGTTTTCGGGACAACTCCCAACTGACAATTATCGGAAACCTGAACAATACGAATAATCAAGGCTTTTCCGAGATGCAGAGAGAATCCGCCAGTTCCAGCGGTAATCTGCGTACGCAAAAAGGACTGACCACTTCCCGTTCTCTGGGAGTGAATGCCACTTATGACTGGCAGCGGGTCAAGTTCCGGTCGAACATTCAATATGTAGGAACCGATCGTCTGGAAGATAGCCGTACAACGGTTGATAATTTCCTTCGTCAGGACAAGTCCATCACTCAGAGTACCGGGCGCAACCGACTGAAAAATGACAATCTGATAGCGAATGCTTTTCTGGAATGGAAAATGGACTCCGTAACTACATTGATTTTCCGTCCCCAGTATCGTACGGCAGTCAACGACAGAAGTAATGAAGGATTCCAGCAAGGGTGGGGGAATGATGTCCTGCTCAATGAAAAAGAATCATCTGGAACAAACCATAACTCTTCCTATAATATGACAATGATGCTGCAACTCAGCCGTAAACTCAGCCGGATGGGGAGAAATGTTGCATTGAAAGTAGATTATGGCACCAATGCTTCTTCAATGGACAGAAAGAATCTTTCTACTACACACTATTTTAAGAATAACACGGAAAAAGTTCAGAACCAAAAGATAGAAGACGAAGTGGACGGCTACAACTACCGCTTGCAATTGGTCTATGTAGAGCCGCTGCCCTGGTTGCACTTTCTACAATTCCGTTATAGCTATCAATACCGTGTGAACAACTCCGATCATTTTGTCTACAACTGGGATAAGGAACTGGAAGAATTTACTCCCGACTATGACGAAGAAGCAAGCAACCAATTTGAGAATCAGTACAGCAACCATCTGTTTAACCTTGCCATCCGTACTTCCCGAAAAAAGTACAATTATAATATCGGTGCCGACTTCGAACCTCAAAAATCCGTAAGCCATTCCATCTTGAAGAATGACCCGGAAAACCAGTTGAAAAGAACCGTCTTTAATTTCTCGCCTACTGTCAATTTCCGTTATAAGTTCTCCAAACGTACCCGTTTGCAGATTGTATATCGAGGGAAGAGCCGTCAGCCTAATATACGTGACCTTCAACCGGTAACCGACCGTACCAACCCATTAAATATCCGTGTGGGCAATCCTTCTTTGAAGCCTTCTTATACCAACACGTTTACGCTGAATTTCAATTCCTATAATATGAAACATCAACGGAATATGGTCGTTACCGCACTAGTGGAAAATACCATCAACAGTGTGACCAATCAAGTGACCTATGACAGCGAAACCGGTGTGCGAACCACTACTCCGCTCAATCTGAACGGTAACTGGCGGGCTTTGGGCTCTTTTTCTCTTAATACTCCTTTCAAAAACCGTAGCTGGATATTCCGCACCTATTCATATCTGCAATATAGAAACCAGAACGGATACAGCACCATCAACAAGGAAGCCCCTGTAAAAAGTACAGTGAAACATCTTACAGCCCGTCAACGCCTGCAATTGACATACCGCACGAAACAAATGGAAATCAGTGCCCGTGCAGAATTGCTTTACAACAATTCCCATAACAATGTGACAGAGACACGGACGGAAACTTACGATTACCGCTTTGGTACGGAAATGCAATATTACTTCCCATGGGGGATAGAACTATTCAGCGATCTCACTTATTTTCAACGTTCCGGCTATGGATACAGTGGCTATGCCCGTGAGAATTTTATGTGGAACTGCCAGTTGTCGAAAGCCTTCCTGAAACGGAAACAATTGCTGCTCCGTTTCAAGATATATGATATTCTTCATCAGGATGTCTCAATGATACGTACGATTACTGCCACTGCCATTCGTGATACTGATTACAACGCGCTGGGTTCCTATTTCATGGTACACGCTATTCTTCGTCTGAATATGATGGGGCGCTGATTAAAAATTAAAATTCCGTTTGTCTGAAACCACAGCAGGGTTTTGATTGTTGTTGTCGTACGTAAAAACAATGAAAACCTTGCCGAATGTTTGATTATGTCAATAAATTGAAGGATAAGGGCCGTTGGCGAATCTTTAAACTGAAGTTGATTGATGCGCGGCTTTACTTTGTCAGTATCTTCGTGGGACTGCTGACAGGGCTTATTGCCGTGCCCTACCATTATTTATTACAGTTTTTCTTCAATCTTCGTCATGATTTCTTTGATGCCCACTTGAAGTGGTATTGGTACATTCCTCTTTTCCTGTTGATGTGGGGGATTCTTATCTTCGTCTCCTGGATGGTAAAGAAAATGCCTCTCATTACGGGTGGAGGGATTCCACAAACGCGTGGAGTCATTAACGGACGGGTTGATTATAAACATCCTTTTCTTGAATTGATTGCCAAGTTTGTAGGTGGAATACTTGCATTAAGTACCGGATTATCTTTGGGGCGTGAAGGGCCTTCCGTACAGATAGGCTCGTATGTGGGATATTTGGTATCCAAATGGGGGCGAGTGCTTAGCGGCGAACGGAAACAATTATTGGCCGCCGGTGCCGGTGCGGGGTTAGCGGCTGCTTTTGCTGCGCCGTTGGCTTCTTCACTGTTGGTTATCGAATCCATCGAACGCTTCGATGCGCCTAAAACAGCTATTACTACGCTTTTGGCAGGGGTGGTCGCCGGTGGGGTAGCCAGTTGGATTTTTCCTATGAATCCTTATTTTCATATAGATGCCATCGTGCCGGGTATGACTTTCTGGGGGCAGGTGAAACTGTTTCTTCTATTGGCTGCCGTAGTTTCCATTTTCGGAAAGTTCTTTTCTATCACTACCCTTCAAGTCAAGCGTATTTATCCTGCTATTAAACATCCGGAATATGTGAAGATGCTCTATCTTCTTTTTATAGCCTTTCTTATCTCTATGGCAGAATTCAATCTGACCGGTGGGGGAGAGCAATTCCTGCTTTCGCAAGCCATACATCCGGATACACATATTCTCTGGATTGTCGGTATGATGCTATTGCACTTGGTCTTTAGCATATTCTCTTTTTCTTCGGGTTTGCCGGGCGGAAATTTTATACCTACATTGGTGACGGGAGGATTACTCGGACAAATCGTAGCATTGATTATGGTACAACAGGGGCTTATCGCTCACGAGAATATCACTTATATCATGTTGATTTGTATGTCCGCCTTTCTTGTTGCAGTAGTCCGTACTCCATTAACGGCTATCGTGCTGATAACCGAGATAACGGGACATTTAGAAGTTTTCTATCCTTCTATCGTAGTGGGAGGATTAACTTATTACTTCACGGAAATGCTTCAAATAAAACCTCTCAATGTGACTTTATACGAGGACATGATTCATTCGCCCGCATTCAAGGAGGAAGCGCGCTACACATTATCGGTTGAAGTCATGAGCGGCTCTTATTTGGACGGAAAGATTGTAGATGAACTTCGTCTGCCGGAGCGTTGCATGATTATTAATGTTCACCGTGACCGGAAAGACTGGACTCCTAAAGGACAGAAACTAATGCCCGGCGACCAGGTGCAGATAGAAATGGATTCGCAAGATATAGAAAAACTGTATGAGCCTTTGGTCAGTATGGCGAATATTTATTAAGTATCTGGTATATATAAAAATAGCCGGAAATATACTTCCGGCTATTTTTATATATGAATGTGGCTGGCTATTTTTTGTACCAATCCTTATTTGTGTTATTATTCTTTGCCCAGCCTATGAATTTCGGATAAAGTTCACTAATGGAAATTCCTTCATTTTCTTTTGTCAGAAGCTTATCCACATCACTCAGGTTGGCACCTTGCAAGAAAAATGCAAACGGATAGATTTTATCTTTATCGGATACGTAGTAAATGCCTTTAGCCGGATCCGAACGATCATCTCCTGTATTGAAATATGTCATATCAGCTTTGGTTGTTGGCGCCTGCATCGGAATATGTATTTCTAAGCGGGTTCCATTGTTGCTAGGACGGAAAATAAAAGCATCTAATGAGGTTTCAGACGTTTTCTGACCTTTCTTATATTCAATAGTTACCTTGTACTGCGTTTTCGAGTTTTCTTTTACTTTTTCCGTCAGTATGACAACATTGTTTTCGTGTACGAAGTTGGTTATCTTAAACTTTGTGTCATTACTTGTCTTGGCAGAGTCTGTCATATTCTGATAGTTACCTAAGTCTTTTAAGCTAAATGCCAGACCGTTGTTCAACATTGCCTGCCAATCGGATGTGTGAGGTTCTAAAGTGAATGATTCCTTTAGAATTTCATTATAAATATTGAATGTTTTTTCATAGGTATAAAGTACAACTACATCATTCATGTCGTAATCATAGGCTTTAGGCCAATAATCTTCGAATGAATACACACCTGTCTTTTTGATGGTGGTATTTGATTCCGGATCTACAGTCGGAACATTCGTTATTTTCGGATTTGCTTTTAGAGCAAACAGAACATCAGTGAAATTCTGGTCGTCTTTGTAATCCTCAAAAGTTATGGCAATGTTGCCTTTACTATCTTTGAACATAGCAGTGCGAACTTTTCCAATACCTTCTGTTGAACAAGCATAATAAGGAAAGTCGGATTTGAAAGCTGAGAAGTACCTGTCCCAAGCATTTGTAGCGAGGACAAAGCCGATTTTATAACCTTTCGGGAAATACTCTGTTCCTTCCGGATAATCTTTATCGAAGTATTTCAACTGCACGGATTCTCCTTCGCTAATACCTCTTGGGTATGAATACACTCCGTATCCGTTATTCCAACTGGTTTGAGTATTGGGGAATATTGTATATATAGTTACATCATTTAAATTAGTTGGAACGTTGTCAGCTCTATAGTAATAGTATCCCAATGAGCTATTCCAACAAGTCCATCCGGACAATGCGGTTAATGCTACAGCAGTTTGGTCTTTTTCAATATATAAATCAGCTCCTGTACGGTATGCTTGCGGACAGACAAAACTAGTAGAATTTTTCAAAACACTATTTATGGTAGTCTTGAGCTCTTTCATCTCTGATTTGCTTAATTTTAAGTCACCATTATATAGGTAGCCTATTTTCCCTGTTTCTGTGTCAAAAGCCCCCAGGACATTATTCCATCCTAATGATGTAAATCGGTTGGCATTATATTGGGTGTTTTTTTTGCCCTGTGGCTCTGAGGCCCTTGTTCTGGTTTGTTCGTCAGTTTCGGAAAACTTCAATATTCCATTCTCCACTTTACCTTCTATTACAGGTTTTGTTGCAAATGGCGATGTGGAGACAATATACACTTCTGATACATAGGCAGGAAGAGACATTTTACCGTTGTACTTGCCTTCTTCATCTGTCCAAGCGCCATCCAGCGGCTCGATGTTTTCGTCAATGGTTATAGTGTTGGATTCAGCTTCCTGTGGTTTTATCGGATTCTTGTCATATATATAAAAAGGTACGTGCGAATCGGCGTTCGAATAGTCTGCTTCTACTTGTACTACTTGCTTTGTAGAGAAATCTGATAGATTTGTTTCTTTTTCCGGAGCTTCCTGGTATAAGTCTTTATCACTGTCTACACAACCGCTTATACCCACTGCGATGACCATTGTGCATGCTAACCAAAACTTTTTCATATATATTGTTTTTTGTTTATGCGATTATTAAAATGTTTGTTTTGCAATAAAAATACCCGTAAGTACTTTGAAGTCCAAAGGTTTACGGGTACAAAAATACATATAATATTCAATATTATAACATAAAGTTGAGGATTTTTTCGCAAATGTGTTGCATAACTTGTATTTCCCGGTCTTTTACTCGATGCTTCTTAGCCAGGCAATCTCTTCCGCCCACTTGCTTTCATCCGGAGTTTCGAGTATTATCGGCATATTGTTAAATCTTGGATCTTTCATTAATCTTTCAAAAAAGGCTCTTCCAATCAGTCCCTCACCAATACTGTCATGGCGGTCGACATGGCTTCCCAGTGCTTTCTTTGAATCATTCAGGTGTATGCCACGTAGATAATTGAATCCCACTTCCTTATCGAACTCGTCGAATACCTTATCATAATCGTTCACTATATCGTAACCTGCTGTATATGTATGGCAAGTATCAAGGCAGATGCCCACCCGGCTTTTGTCATCCACCCGGTCAATAATATATTTTAGTTGCCAGAATTCACTTCCCAGATTACTACCTTGCCCGGCAGTGTTCTCAATAACGGCTGTGACTCCTTTAGTCTTTTCCAAAGCGATATTGATACTTTCTGCGATAAGTGCCAGGCAATCTTCTATCGATATTTTATTGAGGGAGCTGCCGGGATGAAAATTTAAAAGTTTCAAGCCGAGTTGTTCGCAACGTTGCATCTCGTCCAGAAAGGCGGCGCGGCTTTTTGCCAATCCTTCTTCCTCCGGGTGTCCCAAATTAATAAGGTAACTGTCGTGAGGTAGGATATACTCCGGCTGAAAACCGAACTTCTCACAATTCTCTTTGAAAAGACTGATATTTTTTTCTGTCAACGGTTTGCTTACCCATTGGCGCTGGTTCTTTGTGAATAGTGCAAAAGCGTTTGCTCCTATTTCGTGCGCATTGACGGGGGCGGATTCTACACCGCCGGATGCGCTTACGTGTGCTCCGATATATTTCATCTGTTGTTCTTTTTTTGATTCTTAGTCTGCAAATATAACATATTTATATGAACTAATGTTTGAATGAGTCATTGAAGTAGGATATTTAAAAGGTTCTTCGTCAAATTTGGTGGTAATCTCTTTTTTATTTCGATGGTTTTCCTCTTCTTCTTC
>NZ_CABUHK010000083.1 GCF_902491285.1 uncultured Bacteroides sp.
CTATAAGTATTCAACAAATCAGCTATATCCATCCGGATAAAGAAGTATTATTCAGTGACCTCAACTTTGCCATCAGTAAAGGGCAAAAGCTGGGATTAGTCGGCAACAACGGCTGTGGTAAATCGACCCTGATGCAAATTATTGCCGGACAATTATCACCGTCTTCCGGTGTCATTGTCCGACCGGACGACCTTTATTACATTCCACAACATTTTGGACAATATAATTCATTAACTATCGCCCAAGCCTTACATATAGACAGCAAGCAAAAAGCCCTACACGCTATTCTGGAAGGAGATGCCTCAACAGAGAATTTCACACTACTGGATGATGACTGGAATATCGAGGAACGTTCCATCGCCGCCCTCGATTCGTGGGGGATAGGGCAGTTTCCCCTATCCTACCCGCTGCATCTGCTCAGTGGCGGAGAAAAGACCCGTGTCTTTTTAGCGGGTATGGATATTCACACCCCATCTGTCATCCTCATGGATGAACCTACGAATCATCTCGATTCTTCGGGCAGGCAACGTTTGTATGATTGGGTAGAGAAATGGCGCTCAACATTGCTGGTAGTGAGCCATGACCGTACCTTACTCAATCTTCTTCCCGAAATTTGCGAACTGGAGAAACATCAAATCACGTATTACGGTGGGAATTACGAATTTTACAAAGAGCAGAAAGCCCTGATGCAGGAAGCCTTGCAGCAACGTATCGAAGAAAAAGAAAAAGCGCTGCGGGCAGCCCGCAAGGTAGCCCGTGAAACGGCAGAGCGAAGGGATAAACAAAATGTGCGTGGCGAAAAAGCCAATATTAAAAAAGGCGTTCCACGCATCGTACTAAATGCGTTGCAGGGAAAATCAGAGAAAAGCACCAGTAAACTAAACGGCGTCCATCAGGAGAAAGCCGAAAAGCTGACTGATGAACGCAACCAACTTCGAGGTTCACTCTCTCCAACGGCTGCGCTAAAAACTGATTTCAACAGTTCTTCCCTGCACAACGGGAAAACGTTAGTTACAGCGAAAAACATTAATTTCGGTTATTATCCTAACCAGAACGACAATGATAGTCAGAACGAGAATGATAATCCAAGTGAAAATAATACCTTCGACAGCAGCAACAGCAGCAACCTGCCAGCGCAACTGCTTTGGCAAGCTCCCATCAGTTTTCAACTAAAGAGCGGCGACCGTCTCCGCATAGAAGGAACCAACGGCAGCGGAAAAACCACTCTTCTGAAAATCATCACCGGACAACTCGAGCCACAGGAAGGAACGCTCACACGGGCAGATTTCTCTTACGTTTATCTGAATCAGGAATACTCTATCATCGACGACCGGAATAGTATCCTCGAACAGGCTTACGCTTTCAACAGCCGGAACCTGCCGGAGCACGAAATAAAGATTATTCTGAACCGTTACCTGTTTCCCGCATCCGAATGGGATAAATCCTGCCGGAAACTAAGCGGCGGTGAGAAGATGCGGCTCGCTTTCTGCTGCCTGATGATTAGCAATAATACACCCGATATGTTTATCCTGGACGAACCGACCAATAATCTGGATATACAGAGCATTGAAATCATCACTGCGACTATCAAGAATTATGCAGGTACTGTCATAGCCATTTCACACGATAATTATTTCATTCGGGAAATCGGTATCGACCAACGTATTGTATTAAGTTAATCCATTGATATTTTATCCGATAAAGTCTCAAATATCAATACAGTTTTTTATACCTTCGCAGCGCAAAACAAAAGAAAAAAAATAAAATGAGTCAAACAGCACAATCATGGTGGTTTGTCTTTTATAAAGACCAGCTATTACTTGAAAAGAAAGGGAAGGGTATATTTGCCCTTCCCTATGGAGAGATTCCGCCTATCTTTATTAAAGAAGAAACTACGGTACATACTATAACGACACTAGAGGGAAAGAACTGCAAATCTTTTTCCCTCTCTTCACCCATTGAAGAATCAGCACAATATGCAATGATAGGGCTTCGTGCCTCTTATGAGTACCTCCCGCCGGCTCATTATCAGGCGGCGGGAAAAGCGCACGAGATTCTGCACTGGGACAGAAACAGCCGTTTTTGCTCTGCCTGCGGCACTCCTATGGAACAGAAAGAGGACATCATGAAACGTTGTCCGAAGTGCGGCCGGGAAGTATATCCTTCCATTTCAACCGCAGTGCTCGTCTTAGTGAGAAAAGAAGATTCTTTGCTCCTTGTCCATGCCCGTAACTTCAAAGGAACATTCAACAGTCTCGTTGCCGGATTCCTGGAAACCGGAGAGACATTAGAGGAATGTGTAGCACGTGAGGTGAAAGAGGAAACAGGACTGGACGTGAAGAATATTACTTATTTCGGCAATCAGGCATGGCCGTATCCCAGCGGACTGATGGTCGGCTTTATCGCAGATTACGCCGGTGGAGAAATCAAACTGCAAGAGGAAGAGTTAAGCTCCGGAGATTTCTACACACGGGATAACCTGCCGGAACTTCCCCGAAAGCTGAGCCTTGCACGGAAGATGATTGACTGGTGGTTGGAATGTCCTAACAAATAAGCAGGTATGGAAAACATTATCAAAGGTATCCGACAATATTATCCGGTATCCGACAAATCGCAGGAAGAACTTTCGGCCACATGGAATCGGAAAAAACAATCATAAAACAACCTCATGGAATTATCAACAAAAACACCGCGAATTGAAGTAGTAGACGCTCTCAGAGGCTTTGCCGTCATGGCTATCCTCTTGGTACACAACCTGGAGCATTTCATTTTTCCCGTCTATCCGGAAAGTTCTCCCGAATGGCTCACCATTTTGGATGCCGGGGTATTTAACGCAATATTCTCACTGTTTGCAGGAAAATCTTATGCCATCTTCGCCCTGCTTTTCGGATTCACCTTCTATATCCAGTCGCACAACCAGCAATTGAAAGGAAAAGACTTCGGCTACCGTTTTTTATGGAGAATGGTATTGCTGGCAGGCTTTGCCACTCTTAACGCTGCCTTTTTCCCGGCAGGTGATGTCCTGCTTTTGTTTGTTGTAGTCGGCATCGTACTGTTTATCGTACGCAAATGGAGCGATAAGGCTATTTTAATCACTGCTATCCTGTTCTCGCTGCAACCTATTGAATGGTTCCACTACATTATGAGCCTTTTCAACCCTGCCTATACCCTGCCCGACTTAAACGTCGGAGCGATGTATGCCGAAGTGGCTGCCTACACCAAAGACGGCAACTTCTGGGAGTTCCTAATAGGTAATATCACTTTGGGGCAGAAAGCCAGCCTATTCTGGGCTATCGGCGCCGGACGTTTCTTACAGACTGCCGGACTTTTCCTGTTCGGTCTGTATATCGGACGCAAACAGTTGTTCGTCACCACCGAATCTCATCTGAAATTCTGGGTGAAAGCGCTCATCATCGCTGCTATCAGCTTCGCGCCTCTTTACTCTTTGAAAGAGCAAATCATGCAGAGTGACAGCAGCCTGATTCAACAGACAGTAGGTACCGCTTTTGATATGTGGCAGAAATTCGCGTTCACTATCGTATTAATTTCTTCTTTCATCTTACTTTATCAGAAAACCAAGTTTCAAAAAGCCGCCTCCCACCTGCGCTTCTACGGTAAGATGAGTCTGACAAACTATATTTCCCAATCTATCCTGGGCGCCATTATCTATTTCCCATTCGGATTCTATCTGGCTCCTTATTGCGGATATACTCTAAGCCTGGTTATTGGCATTGTTCTTTGCATATTGCAGGTTCAATTCTGTAAATGGTGGCTGTCCAAACATAAACAAGGGCCGTTGGAGACAATATGGCATAAATGGACTTGGATAGGGAACAAATAATGTAAGAACATATAAATAGAATGATTTGAATAATATATAGCTGATAGCTTCCGCATGATTAATTGCCTCCAAATGTTCACGCATGGATTTGTTAACAGGGAAACGAATGCATTTGCAGAATCATTCAATGCAAAAATTTCAGACTGAGCCGAACAAAGTGGGAACATTTTCAGTTAAGGCAAAGAAAAAACCCTCTCAGAAATCATCTGAAAGGGCTTCGTGAGGTTCCTGGCGGATTCGAACCGCCGTACACGGTTTTGCAGACCGCTGACTAAGCCACTCATCCAAGGAACCGTAATTTCTCGTTTGCGGTTGCAAAGGTAGTACAAATTTTGAAATTACCAACTATCCGCAGCAATTTTTCTTTGTACTTTTTTTCTTTACACCACATTCATGTCTCTTCTTCTCCATCATATCCTTTAATTCACAGCCACTTACACAGCTATCGCAAGGATTAGCGCTTTCGCGCGTGCGATGAAAAAAAATATAAATCCCGTATATGACCCGGGCAATACAGAGTACGATCAGTACTCCGACCACCCATTCCTGCCAATTATTCATACAAATAGTCCTCCAATCTGATAAACCGCGAATGAAATAAGCCAAGCTAATGCCGTTGTGTAACCAGCAGCAAAGAGTGCCCACTTCCAACTACCGGACTCCTGCTTGATAGCCGCCAATGCCGCAATACACGGAAAGTAAATCAGCACAAACAACATATAACAGAAAGCAACCAGTGGAGTTATCGGTATCCGCTCCGCCAAACTGGCTTCATCGGCTTCCGGATCGTCTACATACAAAACTCCCAAAGTGCTAACAACCAACTCTTTCGCTCCTACTCCCGAAATCAAGCCGATACCCAGTTTCCAGTCAAACCCCATAGGCGCAATCACCGGCTCTATCGCACGGCCAAGCTGACCTATATAAGAATTTTCCTGCTGTTCGGCTACCGTCTCATATGCGTCATGATTCGGATAATACCCTAAGAACCAAATGATAATAGAAGCAATCATAATAATTCCTCCCATCTTCTTCAAATACTGAGCTCCTTTCTCCCATGTATGACGGAAGATTGATTTAGCTGTCGGCATCCGATAGGGCGGAAGCTCCATCACAAACGGAGTATCGTCACCCTTCACCAAAAACTTGCTGAACAAACGCGCCAATAGCACAGCCAGAAATATCCCAATCGCATAAATACTTAACAACACCAGACTGGCATTGTTCGGGAAGAAAGCCCCTACCAACAACAAATAGATAGGCAGGCGAGCACTGCAAGACATCAACGGATTCACCAGCATCGTAATAAGGCGACTTTTCCGATTCTCAATCGTACGCGAAGCCATAATAGCAGGCACATTACATCCGAATCCCATAATCAACGGAATAAACGACTTCCCGTGCAATCCCATCTTATGCATAATCTTATCCATAATAAATGCGGCACGTGCCATATATCCCGAATCTTCCATCAACGAAATGCAAAAATACAGAATAAGAATATTCGGCAAGAAGACAATAACGCCCCCTACTCCACCGACAATACCGTCAACCAGCATATCTTTCAGCGGTCCTTCAGACATATTATTGCGAATCAAATCGCCAATCTGCTCCACCAGCCACTCAATTCCCATCATCGGATACTCTCCAAGCACAAACGTACCCTCGAACATCAGATACATGAAAAGGAAAAAGATAGGGTATCCCCAAATACGATGAGTGACAATAGCATCCAGTACTTTTGTTGTCTGCGCCTGTTCCAAGTGGTTGTCAGTAAACGTCTCTTTCAGAGCACCGCTGATAAAACCATATTTTGCATCCGTAATAGCCGATTCACAATCTTCATTCATCGTGCTCTGAATACGTTTAGCCATTTTATCACGAATACTGAGAATAGCTTCCGCATTCGGCAAAGTACGCACGAAACTCTCTATGTCCGGATCGTTCTCCAACAGCTTAATAGACAGAAAACGAGTGGAATATTTATGGCGGATAAACTCGTTCTTGGAAACCTCTTCTTTTACAGCATCAATCGCTTTCTCCAAATCGGGACCATGATTGATGTGAATATGCCGGAATACACGTCCGGTTTTCTTATGTTCCCGCACATAATCTTCCAAATGCTCTTCTTCATGTTTTTTCCGGTCTTCCAGGGAATCATGCCATTCGGTCAGGTCTTTAAGCACTTCCGGATTCATATTTCCCTGTTTGTCAAAGAAGTCCACCCCTTCATAGAGATTGATGACAACATGGAACAGCGTATCCAGTCCGCGATTTCTCTTACTTACCGTAGGTAGCATCGGAACTCCGAACAATTTGCTCAACAAATGATAATCCAATGTATTTCCACTGGCTTCCAATTCATCATAAATATTCAGAGCTACCACCATACGGACATTCATGTCGATCAGTTGAGTAGTCAGATATAAATTCCTTTCCAGATTGGAAGAGTCTACCACATTAATAATGACATCCGGAGTTTCGTCGATAATATGACGGCGGACATAAATCTCTTCCGGTGTATATGCAGACAAAGAATAAGTTCCCGGCAAATCGACAATGCGGAAATGATAACCTTCAAAGTCGAAATACCCCTCTTTGGCATCTACCGTCACACCACTATAATTGCCGACATGCTCATGCGCACCGGAAGCCAAGTTAAACAAAGAAGTCTTGCCACTGTTCGGATTTCCGACCAACGCCACATTGATGGTACGACGTTTACCTAACGCCAACCGTTTCATCTCTTCTTCTTTTACAGATATATCTTCAGGCAGCCCTTCATGATAAATAGTCTCTTCAGCCAGTTTTTTAGCTTCCTCTTCACTGACCACTTCAATCATCTCAGCTTCCTGACGACGAAGAGATATTTCATAACCCAGAACTTTATATTTAATGGGATCCTTCAGTGGAGCGTTCAACAGCACTTCAACTGTCTTACCTTTAATAAAACCCATCTCCACAATACGTTTACGAAAACCACCGTGCCCCAATACCTTAACGATGACACCTTTTTCGCCTGTTTTCAATTCGGACAAACGCATAACACTCAAAATTTTCGGCAAAGATAATTCATAACTTCGGAGCACGCAAATTATTTAGATTGTTTTTAAATAACAGGTGTTTTCAATTTCTAAAACCCATTGTCTGCAACTAAAAACAATGCCCATTCACTTGAGATACTTTAATAAACTATTATCTTTGCAGCATATGATACAACAACGAATTATACAGTATATAGATAAAGAAGATTTATTTTCTTCCGACAGTAAGATTCTGGTAGCATTGAGCGGCGGTGTCGACTCGGTAGCATTGTTATGCATCCTTCATGCAGCAGGCTATCATTGCGAAGCTGCACATTGCAACTTCCATTTGCGCGGTGAAGAATCGAACCGCGACGAGCAATTTGTCCGCCAACTATGCAGAAAATATGAAACCCGCCTGCACACTGTTGATTTTGACACTACCCGATATGCAGCCGAAAAACATATTTCCATCGAAATGGCCGCCCGAGAATTACGTTACAACTGGTTCGAAGAAATAAGAAACGAATGCCAGGCCGATGTCATAGCCGTTGCCCACCATCAAGACGATAGCGTAGAAACGATATTGCTGAATCTAATCCGTGGAACAGGAATTACCGGATTATTAGGAATACGTCCCCGCAATGGAGTAATCGTGCGCCCTTTACTTTGTATCAACCGGGAAGAAATCCTGCATTACCTGCAAAGCATCGGGCAGGATTATGTGACCGACAGCACCAATCTGGAAGACGAATACACCCGTAATAAAATCCGGCTCAACCTCCTTCCTCTCATGCAGACCATGAATCCATCGGTAAAAAACAGCCTGATAGAAACAAGTAATTATCTGAATGACATATCTGTTATATATAATAGATATACAGAAGAAGCCAAAGCAAGGATAGTCACGACAGAAGGCATCCGAATCCACGAATTATTAAAAGAGCCGGCACCCGAAGCTCTTTTGTTTGAACTCCTGCATCCTCTGGGCTTCAACTCCGCACAAATCAGAGATATTGCCAACTCACTTCACGGACAACCGGGAAAGCAGTTCAACAGCAAAGAATGGAGAGTAATCAAAGACAGGAAACTCCTTTTATTAGAAAGCATCCGGCCGGGAAACAGAGAGGGACTCCCTTTCCAAATCATCAAAGAGGAAAAAGAATATACATCAGACTTTCAGATTCCACGAGAAAAAGGAATTGCCTGTTTTGATGCAGACAAGCTGAATGAAGAAATTTCTTACCGGAAATGGCAGACAGGAGATACTTTTATCCCTTTCGGAATGAAAGGAAAGAAAAAAATAAGCGATTATCTGACCGACCGCAAATTTTCTATCAGCCAGAAAGAACGCCAGTGGGTACTCTGTTGCGGAGAACGCATTGCGTGGCTGATAGGTGAACGGACAGATAACCGCTTCCGTATTGATGAAACGACCAAACGTGTCGTTATCTATAAAATAGTCTGAGGTAATTTCTGTTTCTTAAAACAATCAGACAGCAAGGCAGCAAAAGGAGTATCATATACTCTGGCCTTTTTTGTGCAAGCCTTTACGCAGGCACAACACTTGATACATTTGGCCTCATCCGTATGCAACTCGTCACCCTTGGTAATAGCTCCTGCCGGACAACGAACCACGCATAATCCGCAATGAGTACATAAGTTTTCATCTTCCACCCAAGGAGTGCGGGGAAGCGGCGTACCGCTTTTACGCAATTTAATGACCTTTCTCAGAAAACGGAACAAAGGAAAGAAAGGTTGTCCCGGACGTTTAATAGCGCGTACATCTACCGGATAAAGAGTATCCATATTACCGGCCGCGTTTATTTTCTCCATAATCTTTTTCCCAAATTCCGCAGCAAAAGCCAGATCAGAGTCATTAGGACGTCCGACAGCAATCGGGTGTTCATCGGTACTATACGAATGTTCTCCGATAAAAGTCGCCCCGGCAATCACCTTCATACCATGCGGTACGGCAAAAGCATCCAACTCCATTAAAGCTTTTTCGTAAGCGCGGTTTCCATAAACCACTACAAGAACGGTGGGAGTATCCAGACCGCGGATACCCTGCAAACGTTCCATTGCCAAAGGAGCCACATGCCCCCCATACACAGGAACCACAATAATAGCCAATGCAGACGCAGGAATTACAATTTCCTCAGTAGCCTGTTGAGTGACATTTATGGGAAGAATATTTTTTATGCCTGCTCCGTGAACAATCGCCTCAGCTATTTGTTTTGATGTATGTGTAGGCGAAAAATAAATTAAATAAGCTTCATTTACTGTCATACTATTTTCTTTTATCTAGCAAAGATACACTTTTACGTGGAAAAAAATGGTTGATTGTTCATGAAACCAAAAAAAATTATTATCTTTGCCCCGTTGAAACATTCTACGATTCAACACATACATCCCTAATTCATAATAAAAAACAAAACGTATGCTTGCATATCTGTAGCTATAAGCTGTAGTAATGCTGTCCGTAATTCAGCTAAAAGAAATATTAATAACTTACCATACTATATGTATAACATTATCCAATTAAACGACAAAGATCTGTCGGAGCTTCAAATTATTGCCAAAGATTTAGGCATAAAAAAAGCAGACTCATTCAAAAAAGAAGACCTTGTTTATAAAATACTCGATGAACAGGCAATTGTAGGAGCTACCAAGAAAGTGGCCGCAGACAAGCTCAAAGAAGAGCGCAAAGACGATAAGAAAAAACGTTCACCGCGTGTAACTCCTGCCAAGAAAGAAGACAAGGCGGCTTCCGCAACCAAGGGCGGAGAAATTACAAAAGCCAAAGAGACTACTCCTGCTAAGGCACAACCTTCCAAAGAGGCTGGTACAAACAAAGAAAAAGAAACTCCTGCCGTTGAAGCCAAAGCTGAAAATGCTGCCGCTCCCAAACGTAAAGTAGGCCGTCCACGCAAGAATGCTGACACTACTGAGAAAAAAGAAGTAGAGAATGTTAAGCCGGCAGTAGCTATCAAAGAAGCGGAAGCTAAACCTGTTGTCGCAGCAGCAAAACCTGCTGAGACTGCACAGAAAGCAGTTCCGGCACAACAACCTGCTGAAAAGAAGGAGACAACCAATAAGCCGGTTGCAGAAGCAAACAAGCCTGATGCCGAGAAGAAAGTAATAGCAAAACCACAAAAAAAAGTTGCACCTGTTATTGACGAAGAAAGCAATATCCTGTCCAGTGCAGACGATGATGATTTCATTCCAATCGAAGATCTGCCTTCTGAAAAAATAGAGCTCCCTACCGAATTGTTCGGTAAATTCGAGGCTACCAAGACAGAACCGATACAGGTTGCACCCGAACAACCGTCTCATTCCCAGCAGCAGCAATCCCAACAACAGCAGCAATCGCAGCAGCAACGTCCGCGCATTGTTCGCCCGCGTGACAACAACAATAATAACAATAACGCTACCAACAACAATAATTTCCAGCGTAACAATAACCAGAATCAGAACCAACAGCGCCTGCCTATGCCGCGTGCCACTCAGCAGAACAATGCAAACGAACACCTTCCGGCACAACAACCGCAGGAGCGCAAAGTTATTGAACGCGAAAAACCTTACGAATTTGACGATATCCTCAATGGAGTAGGCGTTTTGGAAATCATGCAGGACGGATACGGATTCCTGCGTTCTTCCGATTACAACTATCTTTCTTCTCCGGACGACATCTACGTATCACAGTCACAAATCAAACTGTTCGGTCTGAAGACCGGTGACGTAGTAGAAGGCGTTATCCGCCCGCCCAAAGAAGGAGAAAAATACTTCCCGCTGGTCAAAGTATCGAAAATCAACGGACGTGACGCAGCTTTTGTTCGCGACCGCGTTCCTTTCGAACACCTGACACCTCTCTTCCCGGATGAAAAGTTCAAACTTTGCAAAGGCGGTTATTCAGACTCCATGTCAGCCCGTGTCGTAGACCTTTTCGCTCCGATCGGTAAAGGCCAGCGTGCATTGATCGTAGCCCAGCCAAAGACCGGTAAGACTATCTTGATGAAAGATATCGCCAACGCAATCGCAGCCAACCATCCGGAAGTGTACATGATTATGCTGTTGATTGACGAACGTCCTGAAGAAGTAACCGACATGGCACGCAGCGTCAATGCGGAAGTTATCGCCTCCACTTTCGACGAACCGGCAGAACGCCACGTGAAAATCGCAGGTATCGTACTGGAAAAAGCAAAACGCCTGGTAGAGTGCGGTCACGATGTAGTTATCTTCCTCGATTCTATTACCCGTCTGGCACGTGCATACAATACAGTTTCTCCGGCATCCGGCAAAGTGCTTTCCGGTGGTGTTGACGCTAATGCACTGCACAAGCCCAAACGTTTCTTCGGCGCTGCACGTAATATAGAGAACGGCGGCTCACTGACCATCATCGCTACCGCCCTGATCGACACCGGCTCCAAGATGGACGAAGTTATCTTCGAAGAATTCAAGGGTACAGGCAACATGGAGTTGCAGCTCGACCGCAACCTGTCCAACAAACGTATCTTCCCTGCTGTCAACATTACCGCATCCAGCACTCGTCGCGACGACCTGCTGCTTGACAAGACAACGCTTGACCGTATGTGGATCTTACGCAAATATCTTGCCGACATGAATCCGATCGAAGCAATGGATTTCGTAAAAGACCGTTTGGAAAAAACCAGAGACAACGACGAGTTCCTGATGAGCATGAATAGCTAATCAACGGAAAACGATAAATAGTGACCAGGACATAAAAAACATCCTAACCACTATTATTCAGGCACGGATTATACGGATAGCGCAGTTCTTATTTTACCAAAACCGCGATTTCCATATAATCCGTACTTTATTTATATATTAAATTTTATTTGCGCCCCCCTCTTCTCTTTTTTCAAAATTCCACTTTTGTACAAAATCCTTTCATTTACGTCCAAAACCACCCCTCTACCCTTTTTTACATTTCCTTTTTTTCTACTTTTGTTCCAAAATCAATATTACTTAATTCTAACCAAGAATGAAAACGATTTATCCTTTCATGGGTTTGGCCCTATGCGGCATAACAGCCCAGGCACAAGAAAAGCCGAATTTCCTTATTATCCAATGCGACCATTTGACGCAACGTGTCGTAGGTGCCTACGGCCATACACAAGGTTGCACCCTTCCCATTGACGAAGTTGCTTCGAGAGGAGTCATCTTCTCCAATGCTTATGTAGGCTGTCCTCTCAGCCAACCTTCACGTGCGGCTTTATGGAGCGGCATGATGCCTCATCAAACCAATGTGCGTTCCAATTCCAGCGAACCGGTCAATCCACGCATACCGGAAAGCGTACCGACTTTAGGTAGTCTTTTCTCCGAGAACGGTTACGAAGCCGTACATTTCGGAAAGACCCATGACATGGGGTCACTCAGAGGATTCAAACATAAAGAACCGGTAGCAAAACCATTTACCGATCCTGAATTTCCTGTCAACAACGACAGCTTTCTGGATGTGGGAACCTGCGAGGACGCAGTAGCCTATCTGAGCAATCCGCCCCAGGAACCTTTCATCTGCATAGCCGATTTTCAGAACCCTCACAATATCTGCGGATTTGTAGGAGCTAATGAAGGCGTGCATACAGATCGCCCCATCAGCGGCACTCTTCCCGAACTGCCTGCCAATTTTGATGTCGAGGACTGGAGCAACATCCCCACTCCGGTACAGTATATTTGTTGCAGCCACCGCCGAATGACACAGGCTTCCCATTGGAGCGAAGAAAACTACCGCCACTACATCGCAGCTTTCCAACACTACACGAAGATGGTATCCAAACAAGTAGACAGCGTGCTGAAAGCACTTTACTCTACGCCTGCCGGAAAAAATACCATCGTAGTCATCTTAGCCGACCACGGTGACGGAATGGCTTCGCACCGCATGGTGACCAAGCACATCAGTTTCTACGACGAAATGACAAACGTTCCGTTCATCTTTGCAGGTCCCGGCATCAAACAACAGAAAAAGCCGGTAGACCACCTGCTCGCACAGCCCACGCTCGACCTTCTGCCTACTCTTTGCGACCTGGCAGGAATTTCCGTTCCGGCAGAGAAAGAAGGAATCAGCCTTGCCCCTACCCTAAAAGGAGAAAAACAAACGAACACCCACCCGTATGTCGTCTCCGAATGGCATAGTGAATATGAGTATGTGACAACACCCGGACGCATGGTACGCGGGCCAAGATACAAATACACCCACTATCTGGAAGGCAACGGAGAAGAGTTGTACGACATGAAAAAAGATCCGGGAGAACGCAAGAATCTCGCCAAAGACCCTAAATACACCAAGGTCCTGGCAGAACACCGTGCAATGCTCGATGACTACATCGCCCGGACAAAAGACGACTATCGCAGCCTGAAAGTAGACGCCGACCCACGATGCAGAAATCACACCCCGGGTTATCCAAATCACGAAGGCCCCGGAGCACGTGAGATTCTCAAAAAAAAATAAAATAATAAAAAGAGCGGAGATTTCTTTGTAATCTTCGCTCTTTTTATTTCTTTTGCACATCATCTGACAAACAAACAACTTAATATCAAGTGAATAAACACAGATATCATACTATTGCAATCGTTGCAGCCATGCTTATACCGGCAACTCTGCATGCAGCGTACAGCAATGCAGAACGCATCGCTCTATTGCAGTCATTGCTCGACTACAACGTACCATTCAGCACTGAAGTACCGATAGACAGCATCATCAAATGGGAAAAGATACTGGAACCCGAACTGGAACAACAGCAACAATACTCACTTCTATTCCAACTAAAACACCTGACCGTCCAGGCATTAATTACAAAAGGCAATATCAGTCTGGCCATAGATAAAGCCAACCTGATGTACCAAAAAGCTAAGGACATGAATTACGCGCCGGGAACAGCACTCTCACTGCAGGCCATTGGAAACACTTATCAAAGCTCGTCAGCCGCCGTCGCAGCCATCGAATCTTACGAAGAAGCACTGGAAGCTGCACGCAAAATTCCTAACGCAACCCCATACACAAAAACAATCCTATCCCAACTCATTCTGACCAAGCTCAAATATCGCCAACTGACAGATATAGGAAATTATATCCGGCAACTCAAATCCCTCTCCGACAAAAGCAAAAATCGTCAGGACGCCTTTTACCTGGCCTATTGCCAAGCATTCTACAACATACAGACGCGCCATCTTCCGGAAGCATTAACTTATCTGCAACAAGCCGACTCAATCAATCAGCATTCCGCCAATTCCTACTATCTCCTGATGACTAAGTATCTGTATTCCCGCTACTATACCGAATCCGAAGATTATATTCAGGCATTAAAGATATTTGACGAAACACCTTTGCACATAAGCACTGCAGCTTCATACAATTCCATTCCTATCCAGCAAGAACGCGCACAAATACTGGCACTGATGGGCAAAAACGAGGAAGCCTGCGAAACTTATGAATCATTGAATGCCATCAAAGACTCTTTGGAAACCTTGAATTACATCCGCCAAATCAATGAACTGCATACACTTTACCAAATTGACAAAAAGGAGTTAGACAGCCTGAACAGGCAGAAAACAATCCTCTATTGGAGTTGGTTTACAATCCTGTCCATAGTCACGCTAATCATATTTTTCATCTTCCTGATAAAGCGCAGCAATAAAAGGCTGCGGCAATCGCAATTAAAACTGGGAAAAGCCAAAAAACAGGAAGAAAACTCCATCCGGACGAAAAGCCTGTTCCTGTCTAATATGAGCCATGAAATCCGCACGCCACTCAACGCGCTGTCCGGTTTTTCCTCTATCCTGACGGAAGAGTCCATCGACAATGAAACCCGGCAGCAATGCAGTGATATTATTCAGCAGAATTCCGAACTGCTACTCAAGCTAATTAACGACGTTATCGACCTGTCCAGCCTTGAAGTCGGTAAAATGACATTCAAATATGAGCAATGTGACGCAGTAGCTATATGCAGAAACGTAATCGACATGGTCGAAAAGATAAAACAGACCAATGCGGATGTCCGCTTCTCCACCTCACTCCGGAAATTGGAATTGACAACGGACAATGCCCGATTGCAACAATTATTAATCAACCTGCTCATCAACTCCACTAAATTCACCCCGCAAGGCTCCATTATCATGGAATTGGAGAAGCAAACAGAAGATATAGCCTTGTTTTCCGTGACCGATACAGGCTGCGGAATCACCAAAGACAATCAGGAAAAAATCTTCAACCGTTTTGAAAAATTGAACGAAAACGCACAAGGCACAGGGCTCGGCCTGTCTATCTGCCAACTTATCATCGAGCAACTGGGAGGCCGGATATGGATTGACCCGGATTACGATAAAGGCGCGCGTTTCCTGTTTACACACCCCATCCATCGCCACAACCAACCAGAAAAGGAGAAAGCAGAATGAAACAGACCATACTCCTGATAGCCTTATTATGTTGTACCCTGACCGGAAAGGCCGGTACCGGAGCAGTATCCGAATCAGACAGCCTGCTGAAAGTATTGCAAACCTTACCTCGTGATACCATGCGTCTGAATGTCCTGAACCAAATTATCAGAATAGAACAGAACAACCACCAATGTATCCAATACTCAGATACATTACTGAAAGAAGCGCTACGGCTGGAAAATGACAAATACGCCGGCATGGCAGCATATTATCACGTCCTGTATTATTACAATCACAGCAAACAGGACAGTGTAGCCAAATGGATTACCACTATGGAACCCTATATCCGGAAATCTAAGATTTGGGGCTTTTTCTTTGACGCCAAACGCTTCCAAATAGACCTGTACACCTACAATGAACAATACGAACTGGCTATCAGCGAAGCAAAAAAGATGAAGCAGCAAGCCGACAAACAGAATTGCAGCCAGGGAGTCATAGCCGCTTACCAATGTCTGAGCAATGCCTATATCGGCAGCCAGCGCTGGGACAAAGGTATCGAATCGTTAGAAAACGCCTACCAGATGCTTACCGCCCAAGAGAATCCGGTGGTTCGTATCTCGGTACTGTCACAGTTGGTATCCGTCACCAAAGAAAAGAAAGACAACAAAAAAATGCTCAAATACTTGCAGGAACTGGAGAATGTACTGGATAAACACATCAGTAAAAATCCGTCTTTAAAAGAAGGGTTTGCCGATGTATATCTTTTCAATGAGCTTTTCTACACCTATTATTATCTGAATATCCATCAGCCCAAACGAGCTTACCCCCATCTGCAAAAATCCGGAAAATACTTGAACGAGGACACCTATTTCATGTACAAAGTACTTTATTTCGATACCCATGCCAAATATTATCAGGAAATAGGAGAATATATGCAAGCATCAGATTATATCGACACGACATTGACGATGCTGAAAAAGGATTTCACCAGTGACTACGCCGAACAACTGCTCGAAAAGGCAAGAATCTGGAAACAGGCGGAGCAAAGCGAGAAAGCCATCCCTTTGTACGAGCAGGCACTGGCCATTAAAGACTCGGCCGCAACCGTACTCTCCAACACCCAAATGGAACAGATAAAAAACAAATACCATACAGAAAGGACAGAACTGGAACAAGAAAAGCAAAACAACAAAACCCAACTAAGCTATCTGATTTTTATTTTTGTTATTCTGATTTTGCTATTTATCTTCATGGCACGGCTTTTCACAGTGCGAAAAGCATTGAAGCACTCGGAAAACGAAATACGGAAAGCAACAGAAAACGTACGGAAAACAAATGAAATAAAGAACCGCTTCCTTTCGAACATGAGTTATAATATCCGCACTCCGCTCAATAATGTAGTAGGCTTCTCACAACTCATCGCCTGCGAACCTGATATAGACAAGGAAACGAGACAGGAATACTCCAATATCATCCACAGAAGTACGGAAGTACTGATGAGGCTCGTCAATGATGTCCTCGACCTGTCCCGTCTGGAAGCTCAAATGATGAAATTCCAGCTACAAGATTATGACATTATCGAATTATGCAAGGAAGTATGCTACATGGCACATATAAAGAATGAGCAAACAGGCATCAAGGTTCAGTTCTCCGCCGATACGGATTCTCAAATAATCCGTACCGATACGGCACGGCTGACACAGGCATTGCTTAGCACACTGGTTTATCCGCAGGGAAAAGAACAGCAACAAGAGCGGATCATCCGTTTTACGGTAAGCCGTAGCGGAAATATGATTCACTTCCGTATATCCAACTCCCCTTTAGCGGAACGTGCTTTCGTATCACAAGAAACCATCATCCGGCATGACATCAACCGATTATTGCTGAAACATTTCGGCGGCGACTACCTCGCTGATAATAAAACTTCCGAAGAACCGGAAATAGTTTTCATCTACCCCATTACTTCCGAATCGAAATAAAGCGCTATCTTTGCAAAGTGTAAACTTAAACGCTTAATTATGTATACCAACAAACAGATTTGGAGTGTCAGTTATCCGATACTACTGAGCTTGCTGGCACAAAATGTTATCAATGTCACCGACACGGCATTCCTTGGACACGTGAGTGAAGTAGCCCTCGGAGCTTCTGCCATGGGCGGGTTATTCTATATATGCATATTCACCATCGCATTCGGATTCAGCACCGGTTCGCAGATAGTCATTGCAAGACGCAATGGCGAGGGACGCTATACGGATGTAGGCCCGGTCATGATTCAAGGAATCATGTTCCTGTTTGCCATGGCACTGATACTGTTCGGCTTCACCAAAGCCTTCGGAGGAAACATCATGCGACTGCTCGTCTCTTCAGAATCCATCTACGAGGGAACAATGGAATTTCTCGACTGGCGTATCTACGGCTTCTTCTTCTCCTTCGTCAACGTAATGTTCCGGGCATTATACATCGGCATCACCCGCACCAAAGTACTCACAATCAACGCCGTCGTCATGGCATTGACAAATGTGGCACTGGACTATGTGTTAATCTTCGGAAAGTTCGGCATGCCGGAAATGGGTATCAAGGGAGCCGCCATCGCATCCGTACTGGCCGAAGCCTCTTCAATTCTCTTCTTCCTGATTTACACGTACATTACAGTCGATTTGAAAAAATATGGTCTGAATCGTCTGCGCTCGTTCGACCCCGCGCTGCTGATGCGGATTCTCAGCATTTCCTGTTTCACGATGCTGCAATATTTCCTGTCGATGGCTACCTGGTTCGTGTTCTTTGTAGCCGTAGAGCGACTGGGACAACGCGAACTGGCAATTGCCAATATCGTCCGAAGCATCTACGTCGTGCTGCTGATTCCGGTCAATGCACTGGCAACCACCGCCAACAGCCTGGTGAGCAACGCTATCGGCGCAGGAGGAATCCGGTTCGTGATGCCGCTTATCAATAAAATCGCCCGGTTCTCGTTCTTCATTATGCTGGGACTCGTTGCACTGTCGGCACTGTTTCCGCAGTTCCTGCTTTCAATCTACACCAGCGAGGTTGCGCTTATCACAGAGTCCGTCCCCTCGGTCTATGTGATTTGCATCGCCATGCTCATCGCGTCGGTAGCCAACGTCGTATTCAACGGCATCTCCGGCACAGGAAACACGCAGGCCGCCTTATTACTCGAAACAATTACAATCATCATCTACGGTTCATACATCATATTCATCGGAATGTGGCTGAAAGCCCCCATTGAAATCTGCTTTACGATTGAGATAGTGTATTATACCTTGCTGTTGATTACAAGTTATATTTACCTCAAAAAAGCAAAATGGCAGAATAAAAAGATATAAATCCGAGAGATTTTTGTACATTTGCAGGCTCAAATATTAATCAGTAATTAAACAACTATGTTCGATAATTTAAGTGAAAGACTGGAACGGTCATTCAAGATTCTGAAAGGTGAAGGCAAAATCACCGAAATCAACGTGGCGGAGACGCTGAAAGACGTACGCAAGGCACTTCTTGATGCCGACGTAAACTACAAGGTTGCAAAGAATTTCACCGATACGGTGAAAGAGAAAGCTCTTGGTCAGAACGTACTTACGGCTGTAAAACCGAGCCAGTTGATGGTGAAGATTGTGCACGACGAGCTTACCCAGTTGATGGGTGGAGAGACAGCCGAAATCAATATCGAATCCCGTCCGGCAGTCATCCTGATGTCAGGTTTGCAAGGTTCGGGTAAGACTACTTTCTCCGGTAAGTTGGCACAAATGCTGAAAAGCAAGAAGAATCGCAAACCGTTACTGGTAGCCTGTGACGTTTACCGTCCGGCAGCTATCGAACAGTTGCGTGTACTGGCAGAACAAATCGGAGTTCCGATGTACTGCGAACTGGATAGCAAAAATCCGGTAGAAATCGCACAGCACGCCATCCAGGAAGCAAAGGCCAAAGGATATGACCTCGTCATTGTCGATACAGCCGGACGTCTGGCGGTAGACGAACAGATGATGAACGAAATCGCCGCCATCAAAGAAGCGATTCGCCCGGACGAAATCCTGTTCGTGGTAGACTCCATGACCGGACAGGATGCCGTAAACACAGCCAAAGAATTTAATGAACGCCTTGACTTCAACGGTGTGGTACTGACAAAATTGGATGGTGACACCCGTGGTGGTGCGGCCCTTTCTATCCGTTCGGTAGTCAACAAGCCAATCAAGTTTGTAGGTACAGGAGAAAAACTGGAAGCAATCGACCAGTTCCATCCTGCCCGTATGGCCGACCGTATCCTCGGTATGGGTGACATCGTTTCACTGGTAGAACGTGCTCAGGAACAATATGACGAAGAAGAAGCCAAACGCTTACAGAAGAAGATTGCCAAAAACCAGTTCGACTTCAATGACTTCCTCGGCCAGATAGCTCAAATCAAGAAGATGGGTAACCTGAAAGACCTTGCTTCCATGATTCCGGGAGTAGGCAAAGCCATCAAGGATATTGATATCGACGACAATGCTTTCAAGAGCATCGAAGCCATCATCTACTCCATGACTCCGGCAGAACGCTCCAATCCGGAAATCCTGAACGGTTCACGCCGCACCCGTATTGCCAAAGGTAGCGGAACAACGATTCAGGAAGTAAACCGCCTGCTGAAACAATTTGACCAGACCCGTAAGATGATGAAGATGGTAACCAGCAGTAAAATGGGCAAGATGATGCCGAAGATGAGAAAATAAGAAGCATCCATTTTAATTCTAAATAAAAAAGAGGAAGCCGTGGCGAGCGTGGCTTCCTCTTTTTATTATAACAGACATAGCCTTTCTCTAATTTTCGGGGCGTCCCATCACTATTTGATTGTAACGATTACAATTTTATAAAGATTTTAGGTGTTTATTCGTTTTTATTTCATTACTTTGCAAAAGATTACAAACAAAAACACAAGTATGCGTTACATCTATACGACAGGATATATATTATTAGCAGTTGCCATGCAGCTATTTACAGGAAACTTCCCCGTTTCCTTCCTTGCCTTTCCGCTCAACATCATCTTTGCGGCAATATGGTTCCTCATACTCCGGACATTATATAAGGAATACAAAAATTCAGGCTTCACCCGTTTTCTTTGCTCACCTCAGACCAGTGCGCTATCCATTGGATTATTTATCGGCGGCTGCCTGGTGATAGGTCTTCTCCCCCAACTATCGGACACAGCGGCAAAGGCGCGCGAAGGTATTCCTGCCCTGCTGGGGTGTTATAATTTCATGACCGGCTGGATTTTTATAGCCATACTTCTCCTATTGTTAAGTAATCTCGGCATGATTACCATCCACGCCTTCCAACACCGCAAACAAGCACGGTGGCGCTTCGTGCTGAACCACGCCGGACTATGGCTCGCCCTATTTGCCGGATTCTTCGGAAGCAGTGATACCCGGACACTACGCATACCTGTATATAAAGGTGAACCGGCACGCGAAGCGTTCGATATGAACGGCGCGCCGCATTATCTGGATTATGAAATAGAGCTCGACTCCTTTGCCGTAGAATATTACCCGAACGGACATCCTTCCCGCTTTGCGGCAAATGTACGTCTGGGAGATGAAAAAGTAGTGCTCGAAGTGAATCACCCTTACGCCTGTCGGTTGGGAGAAGATATATACCTCACCGGCTATAATGTGATGAAAGGCAACGGCAGTGAATATTGCATCTTGCAAGTAGTAAAGCAACCCTGGAAATATGTGATAGTGGCAGGCATCCTGATGATGCTGGCAGGAGCGATTCTATTATTCATTAAAGGACCGGAAAAAGTATGATAAACTGGGATAATTTCTATGTATTTGCAGCAATATCCGTCTGCTTGTGGTTGGCAGGAGCTGTATCCGCCCTTCGTTCGTCAACGAAGAGCAAGACGGCAATAGCCTTTACATCATCCGGCATCATTGTTTTGGGCATCTTCATTGCCGGATTGTGGGTATTTCTTCAACGCCCGCCTTTGCGCACCATGGGAGAAACCCGGCTATGGTACTCTTTCTTCATGGGAGTGGCAGGACTGCTTACTTATATAAGATGGAAATACCGTTGGATTCTGTCTTTCTCGACACTCCTCTCCACCGTATTCGTCATCATCAACCTGATGAAACCCGAGATACATGACCAGTCACTGATGCCGGCGTTGCAAAGCATATGGTTTATTCCGCACGTCACGGTGTATATGTTTTCCTACTCGGTACTGGGATGCGCCTTTATCATTGCACTGACCGGATTATTCCGCCACAAGGAAGAATACCTGCATACGGCGGACAATCTTGTCTATGCCGGAGTAGCCTTTCTTTCCATCGGAATGCTTCTCGGCTCTCTATGGGCAAAAGAAGCCTGGGGAAACTACTGGAGCTGGGACCCGAAAGAAACCTGGGCAGCTATCACCTGGATGGGATACCTGCTCTATATACATCTCCGTCTTTTCAGAAAAACCGGACGGAAATGTCTGTATGCCTTGCTCATCATCTCCTTCCTGGCTCTGCAAATGTGCTGGTATGGAGTGAACTACTTGCCGGCCGCCCAACAAAGCGTGCATTTATATAATCGTAATAACAACTAATTAAAATCAAATGTGAAATGAAAAAAGGTACAAAACTAATTGTAGCACTGTTGGTCGTAGTGGCAGCACTGGCAGTCACCTACCGGCTTATGCACCGGGTGCCTTCCAGTGATTTGGAAGCAAACGCCCAGATGCAGCAAATCATTACGGATGCAGGATGCCTGAGATGTCATACATCGACTCCCGATTTACCGTTTTACGCAAGTATGCCCGTAGCTGGAAAAATCGTGATGGAAGATGTGAGCGACGCTTACCGTGCTTTCGACATGACTCAGATGGAGAAAGATTTGAAAGAAGGCCGTCCTATCAATCCGGTAGACCTGGCAAAAGTAGAGAAAGTAATCCTTGACGGAAAAATGCCGCAAGCAAAGTATTATCTCGTACACTGGGGCTCTTCTTTCAACGATGCCAAAAAAGAAGTGGCACTCAGTTGGGTGAAAAACCATCGCATGGGACTATACACAGACCTGGCAGTCGCATCCGACTTTATTAACGAACCGGTTCGTCCCATCGCCGACTCTATCGCAGTAGATGTCCGCAAAGTAGTACTTGGCGAATTGTTGTACCACGACACCCGCCTGTCGGCCGACAATACCGTATCCTGTGCCAGTTGTCACGGACTGGATACCGGTGGTGTAGACAACAAGCAATATTCCGAAGGCGTAGGCGGTCAGTTTGGCGGTGTGAATGCCCCGACAGTCTACAATGCAGCCTACAACTTCGTCCAATTCTGGGACGGACGTGCCGGAACACTTGCCGAACAAGCTGCCGGCCCCCCGTTGAACCCGGTAGAAATGGCTTGCGAGTCTTTCAATCAGATTATCGACAAACTGGCAGAAGACAAGAACTTTGTCCTGGCATTCACCGAAGTATATCCCGACGGACTCAGCGAGAAGAATATCACAAACGCAATCGAGGAATTTGAAAAGACATTGCTGACTCCCAACTCACGCTTCGACCGTTATCTGAAAGGTGAAAAAGAAGCTATCTCCACAGATGAAATCGCCGGATACGAGCTTTTCAAGAAATACGATTGCGCCACTTGCCACGTAGGGGAAATCCTGGGCGGACAGTCTTACGAACTAATCGGTGTAAAAGGTGATTATTTTGCCGAACGACAGGCAGAAATGACCGAAGAAGACAACGGACGGTTCAAGCAGACACAGACAGAACGCGACCGTCACCGTTTCAAAGTCCCCGGACTGAGAAACATCGAACTTACCGCTCCTTACTTCCACGATGGCAGCATGGCTACCATGGACGATGCCGTCCGCGCTATGGCCAAGTATCAGCTAGGCATTGACTTGCCGCAACCGGAAGTAGACAAAATCGTCGGTTTCCTTCGTACACTGACAGGAGAATACAAAGGCAAGTTACTGACCAATAAAAATATAATTTAAACAACAAGAGAATATTCTCTCCGTTCAAAAAGAAGATGCTATATCCGGCATCTTCTTTTTTATGCTCCAATCTTTTTGGACAGTTCAGTTATTTATTTTACTTTTGCCCATCACCAATAAATACTCTGAAAATATG
>NZ_CABUHK010000084.1 GCF_902491285.1 uncultured Bacteroides sp.
AAAAGCAATTACGCAGTTCGTTTAGTACACAAGGCCGTCGGATGGCGGGAGCCCGCGCGTTATGGGCAGCCAACGGCATGAAGAAAGAACAGATGGGCAAGCCCATTATCGCTATCGTC
Organism: uncultured Bacteroides sp.; assembly: GCF_902491285.1. Lineage (GTDB taxonomy): Bacteria > Bacteroidota > Bacteroidia > Bacteroidales > Bacteroidaceae > Bacteroides. Next base: position 120 of record NZ_CABUHK010000084.1, read on the forward strand.
AATTCGTTCACGCAGTTTGTGCCGGGACATGTGCACCTGCATGAAATCGGTCAGTTGGTGAAGGCTGAGATTGAAAAGCTGGGATGCTTCGCTGCGGAATTCAATACAATCGCCATCGACGACGGCATCGCCATGGGGCACGATGGAATGCTTTACTCGCTTCCTTCGCGCGACATCATTGCCGATAGTGTAGAATATATGGTCAACGCACATAAGGCGGACGCGATGGTGTGTATCAGCAACTGCGATAAGATCACTCCGGGAATGTTGATGGCATCCATGCGCCTGAATATCCCTACCGTATTTGTATCGGGCGGACCGATGGAAGCGGGAGAGTGGAACGGCCAGCACCTCGACTTGATTGACGCCATGATTAAATCCGCCGACCGGAGCGTAAGTGACGAAGAAGTGGCCAATATCGAGCAGAACGCCTGTCCTACCTGCGGATGTTGTTCCGGCATGTTCACCGCCAACTCCATGAACTGCCTGAATGAAGCTATCGGACTGGCTCTTCCCGGAAACGGAACCATCGTAGCTACTCACGAAAATCGTACGCAACTCTTCAAAGATGCTGCCAAGCTGATTGTAGAGAATGCAATGAAATATTATAATGAGGGAGACGAAAGTGTACTCCCTCGCAGCATCGCTACCCGCGAGGCCTTCCTGAATGCAATGACACTCGATATCGCGATGGGCGGTTCCACCAATACGGTGCTCCATCTGCTGGCTATTGCCCACGAAGCGGAAGTGGATTTTAAGATGGATGATATTGACATGCTTTCCCGCAAAACTCCCTGCCTCTGCAAGGTAGCTCCGAATACACAGAAATACCATATCCAAGATGTAAACCGTGCCGGTGGTATTATCGCTATTATGCACGAACTGGCAAAAGCCGGACTTGTTGATACGTCTGTTCGCCGCGTAGACGGAATGTCCCTGGCGGAAGCTATCAACGAAAACTCAATCACCAGCCCGAATGTCAGCGAGAAAGCCATCAAGAAATATTCGAGCGCAGCCGCCAACAAATTCAACCTTGTACTCGGCTCACAGGGCATGTACTATAAGGAATTGGACAAAGATCGTGCGGCCGGATGCATCCGCGACCTGGAACACGCTTACAGCAGGGACGGCGGACTGGCAGTGCTGAAAGGCAACATCGCCCAAGATGGTTGTGTAGTAAAGACAGCAGGCGTAGACGAAAGTATTTGGAAGTTTACCGGCCCTGCCAAAGTTTTTGATTCGCAAGAAGCAGCTTGTGAAGGCATCCTCGGCGGTCGAGTCGTCAGTGGCGACGTCGTCGTCATCACGCACGAAGGTCCGAAGGGTGGTCCGGGTATGCAGGAAATGCTTTATCCTACCTCTTATATAAAATCCCGCCATCTCGGGAAAGAATGTGCCTTGATTACCGACGGACGTTTCAGCGGTGGAACTTCCGGCTTGAGTATCGGACATATTTCGCCCGAAGCGGCAGCAGGGGGTAATATCGGAAAGATTGTTGATGGAGATATTATTGAAATCGATATTCCCGCCCGGACGATTAACGTGCGATTAACGGATGAAGAACTGGCTGCCCGCCCGATGGCACCTGTCACTCGCGACCGTTACGTGCCGAAGAGTCTGAGGGCATATGCCAGTATGGTCAGTTCCGCCGATAAGGGAGCAGTGAGAATAATCGATTGATACACATCTTTCAATATCAAAAAAAGAATGAGTAAAGACTTAATAACAGGTGCAGAGGCGTTGATGCGCTCCTTGGAACATCAGGGAGTAAACACCATCTTCGGATACCCCGGTGGTTCTATCATGCCGGTGTTTGATGCCTTATTTGACCATAAGGATACATTGAACCACATCTTGGTTCGTCACGAACAGGGAGCTGCCCATGCGGCACAAGGTTATGCCCGCGTATCGGGTGAAGTAGGTGTTTGTCTGGTTACAAGCGGCCCCGGTGCTACCAATACGATTACAGGTATTGCGGACGCAATGATAGACAGTACGCCTATCGTGGTGATTGCCGGACAAGTAGGAACTGCTTTCCTCGGAACGGATGCGTTTCAGGAAGTCGATTTGGTAGGTATCACGCAGCCAATCGCTAAATGGAGTTATCAGATTCGTCGGGCGGAAGATGTAGCCTGGGCTGTAGCGCGTGCGTTCTATATTGCCCGTAGTGGTCGTCCTGGCCCGGTAGTGCTGGATTTTGCCAAGAATGCGCAAGTGGAGAAAACGAAATACGAACCGACGAAACTGGACTTTATCCGCAGCTACGTCCCCGTGCCCGATACGGACGAGGACGCTGTAAAAGCGGCTGCCGAACTGATAAATAATGCCGAACGTCCGCTTGTACTGGTGGGACAGGGCGTTGAGTTGGGTAATGCGCAAAGCGAATTGCGTGCTTTCATCGAAAAGGCGGACATGCCTGCGGGTTGCACATTGCTCGGTCTTTCGGCTTTGCCGACGGAACACCCATTGAATAAGGGGATGTTGGGGATGCACGGCAACTTGGGGCCGAACATCAACACCAACAAATGCGATGTCCTGATTGCTGTCGGCATGCGTTTCGATGATCGTGTGACAGGCAACCTCGCTACCTATGCCAAACAGGCAAAAGTAATCCACTTCGACATTGACCCTGCGGAAGTAAACAAGAATGTGAAAGTAGATGTGGCCGTCTTGGGAGACTGCAAGCATACATTGGCATCCGTAACGGAACTTCTGAAGAAGAACACCCATACTGAATGGATAGACAGTTTCAAGGAATATGAGAAAGTTGAAGAAGAGAAAGTAATACGCCCCGAACTTCATCCTGCCACGGATTCTCTGAGCATGGGCGAAGTGGCACGTGCAGTAAGTGACGCAACCCGCCACGAAGCTGTCCTGGTGACGGACGTAGGTCAAAACCAAATGATTTCCGCACGCTACTTTAAATATACGAAAGAACGCAGCATCATCACTTCCGGCGGACTCGGAACCATGGGCTTCGGTCTTCCTGCCGCTATCGGTGCAACTTTCGGCGCACCGGAACGTACCGTATGCGCATTTATGGGCGATGGCGGACTCCAGATGAATATCCAGGAGTTGGGAACTATTATGGAACGGAAAGCTCCGGTGAAAATTATCTGCTTGAACAACAACTTCCTCGGCAATGTACGCCAATGGCAAGCCATGTTCTTCAACCGCCGCTATTCATTTACGCCGATGTTGAACCCGGACTACATGAAAATAGCTTCGGCCTATGACATTCCTTCCAAACGTGTCTTCACCCGGGAAGAACTGAAGGAGGCCATCGAGGAAATGCTGGCTACGGACGGCCCGTTCCTGCTTGAAGCCTGCGTGGTGGAAGAGGGCAATGTCTTGCCGATGACTCCCCCGGGTGGCTCGGTAAATCAAATGTTGCTGGAGTGCTAGGAGAAATAGAGAGTTGGGAACGGAGAGTTGAGAGTTCGCATTTAAAATTTAGAGTTATGAGTGATAAGACATTATATACCATCATTGTTCATTCGGAGAATATCGCCGGATTGCTGAATCAGGTAACGGCTGTATTTACCCGTCGGCAGATAAATATTGAAAGCCTGAATGTATCCGCGTCGTCAATCAAAGGCGTACATAAATATACCATCACGGCTTGGACGGATAAGGATACGATAGAGAAGGTGGTGAAGCAGATAGAGAAGAAGATTGACGTTATCCAGGCTCACTACTTTACGGAAGATGAAATTTACTTCCATGAGATTGCCTTATATAAGGTATCTACCCCTGAGTTTCAAGAGACACCGGAAGCATCCAAAGTGATACGCAGGTATAACGCTCGCGTGGTAGAGGTGAATCCTGTATTCTCCATTGTCGAGAAGAACGGCATGAGTGAGGACATTACTTCACTTTATGGTGAACTGAAGGCTTTGAATTGTGTTCTGCAGTTTGTGCGTTCGGGACGCGTGGCTATCACTACCAGTTGCTTCGAACGGGTGAACGAGTTTCTCGACGGGCGGGAAGCCGGCTATAACCAAAGTAAAAAACAACAGGAATAATGAGCGAATCAAATAAAATAGGAACTTATAAGTTTGTTGCGGAACCGTTCCACGTCGACTTCAACGGACGCCTGACAATGGGCGTATTGGGCAACCATCTGCTGAATTGCGCAGGTTTCCATGCCAATGACCGTGGCTTCGGCATTGCGACGCTGAACGAGGATAATTACACCTGGGTGCTTTCCCGCCTAGCTATTGAACTGGACGAAATGCCTTACCAATATGAAGACTTCTCGGTTCAGACGTGGGTGGAGAACGTGTATCGCCTGTTCACCGACCGTAACTTTGCCGTTATCGACAAAGACGGCAAAAAGATAGGCTACGCCCGTTCGGTATGGGCTATGATTAACCTGAATACCCGCAAGCCCGCGGACTTGTTGACGCTGCACGGTGGAAGCATCGTAGACTATGTGTGCGATGAACCTTGTCCGATAGACAAGCCCTCTCGCATCAAGGTGACCAGTGACAAGCCGTTGGCTACGCTGACGGCAAAATACAGCGATATCGACATCAACGGTCATGTGAACAGTATCCGCTACATAGAACATATCCTCGATTTGTTCCCGATAGAACTGTATAAGACCAAGCGTATCCACCGTTTTGAAATGGCGTATGTGGCGGAAAGTTATTTCGGAGATGAGCTCTCGTTCTTCTGTGACGAAGCCAATGAGAACGAGTTTCATGTCGAAGTGAAGAAGAATGGCAGTGAGGTAGTCTGCCGCTCGAAAGTAATATTTGAATAAATAGGATATAGAATCAATTAATAACGGATGGCATAAGCCATCAAAACTAAAAACAAAAAAGAAAATGGCACAGTTGAATTTTGGCGGAACTATTGAAACAGTAGTAATCCGTGACGAATTTCCATTAGAAAAAGCTCGTGAAGTATTGAAAAATGAAACAATTGCTGTAATCGGTTATGGTGTGCAGGGCCCGGGGCAGGCACTGAACTTGCGTGATAACGGTTTCAATGTAATCGTTGGACAGCGTGAAGGAAAAACATACGATAAGGCAGTAGCAGACGGATGGGTTCCGGGTGAAACGTTGTTCGGAATCGAAGAAGCTTGCGAGAAAGGTACTATCGTTATGTGCCTGTTGTCTGACGCGGCAGTAATGTCTGTTTGGCCTACTATCAAGCCTTACCTGACTGCCGGAAAAGCTCTTTATTTCTCTCACGGTTTTGCTATCACCTGGAACGACCGTACAGGCGTAGTTCCTCCTGCTGATATCGACGTTATCATGGTTGCTCCTAAAGGTTCGGGTACTTCTTTGCGTACCATGTTTCTTGAAGGCCGTGGCTTGAACTCTTCTTACGCTATCTATCAGGATGCTACGGGCAAGGCTTACGAAAAGACAATCGCACTGGGTATCGGTATCGGTTCAGGCTATCTGTTTGAAACTACTTTCCAACGTGAAGCTACTTCTGACCTGACAGGCGAACGCGGTTCATTGATGGGGGCTATTCAGGGGCTGTTGCTGGCACAGTATGAAGTATTGCGTGAAAACGGTCATTCTCCTTCCGAAGCTTTCAACGAAACTGTAGAAGAGCTGACTCAGTCATTGATGCCGCTTTTCGCAAAGAACGGTATGGACTGGATGTATGCAAACTGCTCTACTACTGCCCAACGTGGTGCTCTCGACTGGATGGGGCCTTTCCACGACGCTATCAAGCCGGTAGTTGAAAAGTTGTACCACAGTGTTAAGACTGGTAACGAAGCCCAGATTTCTATCGACTCCAACTCTAAGCCGGATTATCGTGAGAAACTGGAAGTGGAACTGAAAGAACTTCGCGAAAGCGAAATGTGGCAGACTGCTGTTACAGTACGCAAACTTCGTCCTGAGAATAATTAATCCGACTGGATTATACAAGTTTTATAAGAGGGGAGAACTTTGGGTTCTCCCTTTTCTTTTACCCGATAATGAGCTGTTAATCTGTATTCTAGGGAAATAAAAGTTTTTTGGGAAAATATATGGCGGTTATAGGCGAAAAATGTAAGTTTATGTTTATCTTTGCGATATCAAACTGAAACAAATGATACCGTATGAGAAGTGTTTTGTTTATTTTTTAACTTTAGCCTGCATTCGCAGCATATTTTTGGATAGTTGTGTGATGATAAGTTTGGTTGATTAAAGATACTGATTATTCCAAGCCGGTAGACGGTTGTATTATTCCCTTTATAGTTTGATTTTTTCGGAACTCCATTGAAGAAAGATTCATGTGGATACTGATGATGGACTCTTTCGATATACATATGTTTTAATTTGCCGTAGCGGTAAATTGATGAGATAGAAATAATAGTACCTAAAATAATAAAATATTGTTTGTTTTGTTTGTGTTAATAAGGAATTTGGTTTCGTGAGAAAGTGGATTCTTAACCACTGAAAAGAGGATTAATAAGTTAATCCTCTTTTTTAATGAACGACATCAGTCTTTTGTAGAAAGGATGCTTGGTCAGAGTGGTTGCATCTCCCAGTATGACGAGCTTCATTCGTGCCCGGGTGATAGCCACGTTCATTCTTCGCAGGTCGTTCAGAAATCCTATCTGCCCTTCCTCATTGGCGCGGACAAGACTGATGAAAATGACATCCCGCTCCTGCCCTTGAAAGCCATCTACCGTATTCACGGTGATGAGGCTGCGGAAAGGGCGCAGGAAACTGCTTCCTTTGATTTTGCTTCTCAGATATTGCACCTGTGCCTTATAAGGTGAAATCAGCCCGAAATCAATCCGCTCTTCCAATATCCGTTCCTTGCCGATTCGGTTGATATACGCTTCCAGTTCCTGTAAGAGTAGGTTTGCTTCCTCTTTGTTGATACGTCCGAAACTCTCGCCCACAAACTCTTCGTGGAAATCCATTTCCGAGGTATCTATCCAATTCATCGGTGTATCGAAATCTAGGATTCCCCTGTAGCGTACTTCGGGAGCTGCTTCCAGTTCACCGTGGTAGAACCAGTCGGAAGGGAACTGCATGATGGATTCGTGCATTCTGTATTGTACTTTCAGCAATGAGACGGCAGACGGTTTTTGTTGGACTACCTTTTCCATTAAGGTGCGTTCCAGTCCGCCGCGGGCAGCTTCTATGCATTTGATGGTAGGCGGAAGCTGGCAATGGTCGCCCGCGAGGATGACCCGGTCGGCTTTGCGGATGGCAATCCAGCAGGCAGCTTCGAGTGCCTGGGCGGCTTCGTCTATAAATAAGGTGGGAAACCGCCGTCCGTTGAGCAGGCGATGGTTGCTGCTCACCAAAGTAGAAGCAATCACGCGGGCACTGTCGAAAAGGTCGGCATTGATGAGTATCTCCAGTTCCGTGGCGCGGTCACGCAGGCGGCTCATGCGGTTGCGCATACCTTCCCGTTCGGCGTAGTTTCCCCGGCGCATCCGGCCGTTCATTTCGCGGATAGACTTACGGATGCCCCATAACTCAGGATAAACCGGATGACTCTCGAACCGTCGTTCGTAAGTGGAAGACAACATTTTGTCGTTTACCCGCGTGGGATTGCCGATGCGGAGCACCGCCACACCCCGGTCTACCAGTTTCTCGCAAATCCAGTCGACGGCGGTATTACTCTGCGCGCAGACAAGCACCTGCGGTTCCCGGTGCAACGTTTCATAAATGGCTTCGACAAGCGTCGTCGTCTTTCCGGTTCCCGGCGGGCCGTGGACAATGGAGACGTCACGTGTGCAGAGCACCTTGTTGACAGCCGTTTCCTGCGTACTGTTCAGCCACGGGAAGCGTACCGGATATAGCTCACGAAATCCGGGCTTCTGTGTTCCGAGCAATGTGTCGCGCAGTTCTGCCAACCGGTTGCCTTTGGCACGGATTACATCTTCCAACGCTTCGAACATAGCCCGATAAGACGTCTCGTCGAAATAAAGCTGTACGCCAAGCAGTATATTGGGAGTTTGCAGCTCCGCCAAAGCCCCCGCTCCGGGCAGCACGACCACCATTCGCTCTTCATCCGCGTAACTGACGGTAGCGACGAAGTTCATGTACTTCATTTTCCCCTCAAGCGACTGATGGAAAAAGCAGACGGGACGCCCGAACTCAAAAGAGTGCTCTATTTCTTTATTTTCGGTACGTGTAATATCTATTACAAGCTGATTCAGAGAATTGTAGTAACTTCGACCGGGAGAGACGGGATGCCAGCACAGACCGCGTTTCACTTTCCGGGCAATACCCATCGTTTCGGTCTGCCGCTTGAATTCCTCTTTCTCGTATTCGTACTCCATCCGTAGAAGGAGCTGTTGTTGCTGAAGGTCGGCTGTCGGACTTTTCGGATTATTATTCATAATAGAGGCAAAGGTAACAAATCTTCTCCCTGGGTCGAAAAAATATTTCATTTTGTTAAACATTACTCGAACGATGTTCGTTATTTTAATAGATAGACTAAAAAAATAAAAAGCGATATGGTATATGATGTGACTATGTTGGAAGCCTTCTACGCTGCTTATAAAGGAAAGCTGGAACACGTGCGGGCTGTATTGAAACGTCCTTTGACGTTGGCCGAGAAAATCTTGTATGCTCATCTTTATGATGTGGCTGATGTGAAAGACTACAAACGGGGAGAGGACTATGTGAATTTCCGCCCTGACCGGGTGGCAATGCAGGACGCTACCGCCCAAATGGCTCTGCTTCAATTCATGAACTCCGGCAAAGATCGGGCGGCCGTGCCTTCAACGGTGCACTGCGACCACTTGATACAAGCCTACAAAGGAGCGAAGGAAGACATCGCCACGGCGCGAATGACTAACGAAGAAGTGTACGACTTTCTTCGCGATGTATCTTCCCGCTACGGTATCGGCTTTTGGAAACCGGGAGCCGGCATTATCCACCAGGTGGTACTCGAAAACTATGCATTTCCCGGCGGAATGATGGTGGGAACGGATTCTCACACTCCCAATGCGGGCGGTCTGGGCATGGTGGCTATCGGTGTCGGTGGCGCGGATGCCGTGGACGTGATGACAGGCATGGAATGGGAACTGAAAATGCCGAAGATTATCGGTGTTCGTCTGACCGGAAAACTGAACGGCTGGGCATCTCCGAAAGATGTCATCTTGAAACTCGCCGGCATCCTCACCGTGAAGGGCGGAACGAATGCCATCATTGAATATTTCGGTTCTGGCACCGAATCTCTTTCTGCCACCGGAAAGGCAACCATCTGTAATATGGGTGCCGAGGTAGGGGCTACCACCTCGCTTTTCCCGTTTGACAGGCGCATGGTTACCTATTTGAGGGCTACCGGAAGGGAATGTGTAGTCGATTGGGCAGAATCCGTTGGCGCCGACCTGCGGGCGGACGAAGTAGTGACGGATGAGCCTGCGAAATATTACGACCGTGTCATCGAAATCGACCTGTCGGAACTCGAACCTTATATCAACGGTCCTTTCACGCCGGACGCCGCCACTCCTATCTCTGAATTTGCGGAGAAAGTGTTGTTGAACGGTTATCCCCGCAAGATGGAAGTCGGGCTTATCGGTTCGTGCACCAACTCTTCTTATCAGGATTTGAGCCGTGCCGCTTCTCTGGCCAAACAAGTTGCCGAAAAGAACCTGAGTGTAGCTGCCCCTCTGATTGTGAATCCGGGTTCGGAACAGATTCGCGCCACTGCCGAGAGGGATGGAATGATTGGTGCTTTTGAACAGATAGGAGCTACTATCATGGCGAACGCCTGCGGACCGTGTATCGGCCAGTGGAAACGTGAGACGGACGACCCGACACGGAAGAACTCCATCGTTACCTCTTTCAACCGTAACTTTGCGAAACGTGCTGACGGCAATCCCAACACCTACGCTTTCGTCGCTTCTCCCGAACTGACTATGGCGCTGACTATCGCGGGTGACTTGTGCTTCAATCCTTTGAAAGACAGACTCGTGAACCACGACGGCGAAAAGGTGAAACTGGCGGAACCTGTCGGGGACGAACTTCCTTTGAAGGGTTTTGCGCAAGGAAACGAGGGCTATATCGCCCCGCATGGAGCGAGAACGGAAATCAAGGTGAAACCGGACTCCCAACGTCTCCAGTTGCTGACTCCTTTCCCGGCTTGGGACGGCCAGGACTTGTTGAATATGCCGTTGTTAATCAAAGCGCAAGGCAAATGCACTACCGACCATATTTCTATGGCGGGACCGTGGCTTCGTTTCCGCGGACATTTGGAGAATATCTCCGACAATATGCTGATGGGAGCTGTCAATGCTTTCAACGGAGAAACGAACAAGGTTTGGAACCGTTCGACAAATACATACGGAACAGTATCCGGCACGGCGAAGATGTACAAGTCCCAGGGGATTCCCTCTATCGTTGTTGCCGAAGAGAATTACGGTGAAGGCTCCAGCCGCGAGCATGCCGCTATGGAACCGCGTTTTCTGAATGTCCGTGTGATTCTCGCCAAGAGTTTCGCCCGTATTCATGAAACGAACTTGAAGAAACAAGGAATGCTTGCCCTGACATTTGTCGATAAGGCCGATTACGATAGGATTCGTGAGCACGACGTCCTTTCCGTACTTGGGTTGGTGCACTTTGCGCCGGGACGGAACCTGACCGTCGTCCTTCATCACGATGACGGGACGAAAGAGAGTTTTGAAGTGCAACATACATACAATGAACAGCAGATTGCCTGGTTTCGCGCCGGTTCTGCCTTAAACGCAAGATAACTAAACGCCAGATAAAAAGATGAGCAAAATAACCATGAAAGCAGATGGTACGCTGCTGGTGCCCGATGTACCTATCGTACCTTATATTACCGGAGACGGAGTGGGAGCCGAAGTGACTCCTTCCATGCAGGCTGTGGTGGACGCGGCCGTTCGGAAAGCTTACGGCGGCAAGCGTCGCATCGAATGGAAAGAAGTGCTGGCGGGCGAACGTGCCTTCAACGAGACAGGTTCGTGGTTACCGGACGAAACGATGAAAACCTTTCAGGAATATCTGGTAGGTATCAAAGGTCCGTTGACAACTCCTGTCGGGGGCGGCATCCGTTCGCTGAATGTAGCCTTGCGGCAGACGCTCGATTTATATGTGTGCCTTCGCCCCGTCCGCTGGTATCAGGGAGTACAGTCGCCGGTGAAAGCTCCCGAGAAAGTGAATATGTGCGTGTTCCGAGAAAATACGGAAGATATTTATGCAGGAATCGAGTGGGAAGCAGGCACTCCGGAAGCTGAGAAGTTCTACAAATTCCTGAAAGACGAAATGGGCGTGACAAAAGTCCGTTTTCCGGAAACGTCCTCTTTCGGTGTGAAACCCGTATCAAAGGAAGGTACAGAACGTCTTGTACGTGCCGCCTGCCAGTATGCACTCGACCATCATCTTCCTTCCGTGACATTGGTACACAAGGGAAATATCATGAAATTCACCGAAGGTGGTTTCAAAAAATGGGGATATGAACTGGCACAGCGCGAATTTGGAGATGCCTTGGCAGATGGAAGACTGGTGATAAAGGATTGCATTGCCGACGCTTTCCTGCAAAACACGCTCCTAATTCCCGAAGAATACTCCGTGATAGCGACTTTGAACCTGAATGGCGACTACGTTTCCGACCAACTGGCGGCTATGGTAGGCGGCATCGGCATCGCTCCGGGAGCGAACATCAACTACAATACAGGTCACGCCATCTTTGAAGCCACTCACGGAACTGCTCCGAACATCGCGGGAAAAGATGTGGTGAACCCTTGCTCCATCATTCTTTCGGCAGTGATGATGCTCGAGTATTTTGACTGGAAAGAAGCGGCAACTCTGATTGAAAAAGCCTTGGAACAAAGTTTCCTGGAAGCCCGCGCTACACATGATTTGGCTCGTTTTATGCCGAATGGAACCTCTCTTCCGACTTCCGCCTTCACACGCGAAATAGTGGAACGGATTGAAAAATAACAGCAACGAATAAATACCAAGAAAGATGAAGAAAGAATATTTGATTTACAAGCTCTCCGAAGATATGAAGGAAGCTACCCGGATTGACAATGAATTGTTCCCCAAGTTTGACGTGAAGCGCGGACTGCGTAATGAAGACGGTACAGGTGTATTGGTCGGTTTGACTAAAATCGGTAATGTGGTAGGTTACGAGCGTATTTCGGGCGGCGGACTGAAACCCATACCGGGCAAATTGTTCTATCGCGGCTATGACGTGGAAGATATCTCGCACGCCATCATCAAGGAGAAACGTTTCGGTTTTGAAGAAGTGGCTTACCTGCTGCTCTCCGGTCGTCTGCCGGACAAGGAAGAACTGCTTTCTTTCCGTGAACTGATTAACGACAATATGCCGTTGGAACAGAAGACAAAAATGAATATTATCGAACTGGAAGGCAATAATATCATGAATATCCTTTCGCGCAGCGTACTCGAAATGTACCGTTTCGACGCGAATGCGGACGACACCTCGCGTGACAACCTGATGCGCCAGAGTATTGATCTTATCTCGAAATTCCCGACCATCATTGCTTATGCTTATAACATGCTTCGCCATGCCACTTTCGGACGTTCTCTGCATATCCGCCACCCGCAGGAAAAGCTGTCTATTGCCGAAAACTTCCTGTATATGCTGAAAAAGGACTACACCGAACTGGATGCCCGCACCCTCGACCTGTTGTTGATTCTTCAGGCAGAGCACGGTGGTGGTAACAACTCAACCTTCACCGTCCGCGTCACTTCCTCCACCGGAACGGATACTTATTCGGCTATCGCCGCAGGTATCGGTTCACTGAAAGGCCCGCTCCATGGTGGCGCGAATATCCAGGTTGCCGATATGTTCCAGCACTTGAAAGAAAACATCAAGGACTGGACTAGCGTAGACGAAATAGATACTTATTTCACTCGTATGCTCAACAAGGAAGTGTACAACAAGACCGGGCTCATCTACGGTATTGGTCATGCCGTCTACACCATTTCCGACCCTCGTGCGCTCTTGTTGAAAGAACTTGCCCGTGACCTTGCCCGCGAGAAAGGCAGAGAGAGCGAATTTGCTTTTCTCGAACTGTTGGAAGAACGTGCTATCGCTACTTTCGGCCGTGTCAAGAACAACGGAAAGACCGTCTCCAGCAACATCGACTTCTACTCGGGTTTCGTCTATGAAATGATTGGGCTACCTCAGGAGATTTTCACCCCTCTGTTCGCAATGGCACGTATTGTAGGCTGGTGTGCGCACCGCAATGAAGAACTGACTTTCGACGGCAAGCGTATCATCCGTCCCGCTTACAAGAATGTTCTTGATGATTTGGCTTATATTCCGATTAAGAAACGCTGATAAGGACAAATCCTTTTATTGAATATATTGTAGAGTACTCCCCGAATGTATATTCCGGAAATTTCCGGAATATACATTCGGGGAGTACTTATTCAAGACAATTTTTTAACATTTAACGGTTGCAATGTCGTTTGCATTTGATGTAGTGCAGTTATGAGTAGAAAAAGGCGTTTTTCCATACAATGAATGGCGTTTTAACTCGCTGAAACTTATTAAAGAAAACTGTTCATATATAATGGAGTTTTTAATTTAAGAAGTTTTGTGCTGTAAATTGTCCTATTTTTGTTACTTTTGCATATCGCAAAAGAATTTCTATATGACTACGACTGCTTTTAATCTGTTTTTGGGCATAATGAGCCTGATAGCTTTATTTGTTTTTATTGCCCTTTACTTTGTGAAAGCTGGATACGGCATTTTTCGTACGGCATCGTGGGGAGCGGCTATATCCAACAAATTAGCCTGGGTGCTGATGGAAGCTCCCGTCTTTCTAGTGATGTGTGCCATGTGGATATATTCCGACCGCCGTTTTGAACCGGTGATATTGACTTTCTTTTTGTTTTTCCAGATACATTATTTTCAGCGCGCCTTCATTTTTCCTTTGTTGCTGACCGGAAAAAGCAAAATGCCGGTGGCAATCATGTCGATGGGAATTCTTTTTAACCTGCTGAATGGCTATATGCAAGGCGAATGGATATTCTATTTGGCTCCCGAAACGATGTATCAGCCCGAATGGTTTACGTCTCCATGGTTTATTGTAGGTACATTGTTGTTTTTCACAGGCATGCTGGTAAACTGGCATTCGGATTATGTCATCCGCCACTTGCGCAAACCGGGAGATACAGGGCATTATCTGCCGCAAAAAGGAATGTACCGCTATGTCACGTCCGCCAATTATTTCGGTGAAATAATAGAATGGGCGGGTTGGGCAATACTCACTTGCTCTCTCTCCGGATTTGTCTTTCTTTGGTGGACGATTGCTAATCTTGTTCCGCGCGCCCACGCGCTTTGGTGTCGTTATCGCGAAGAATTCGGTGACGCGGTGGGAGAGAAGAAACGGGTGTTCCCTTTTCTTTATTAGGAATGAATTATTAATAATGAATGTTTTCGTAAATTAAATAAGACTTGAATAAATTTCAATTACTATGAAATCCAAACTTTTTACTCCGGTCACTTTTGGTCCTTTAACGCTGCGGAACCGGACGATTCGTTCGGCAGCCTTCGAGAGTATGTGTCCGGGGAACAATCCTTCACAAATGTTATTGGATTACCACCGCTCGGTAGCTGCGGGCGGGGTAGGTATGACGACAGTGGCTTATGCTGCTGTGACACAAAGCGGACTTTCTTTCGACCGTCAGTTATGGCTGCGTCCGTCTATCATCGCGCGTTTACATGAATTGACGAAAGCAGTGCATGACGAAGGTGCTGCAGTAGGCATACAGATAGGGCATTGCGGGAATATGTCCCATAAGAATATTTGTGGTGTCACCCCTGTATCCGCTTCTTCGGGATTCAATCTTTATTCTCCTACATTTGTTCGCGGATTGAAAAAAGAAGAGTTGCCGGAACTGGCACAAGCCTATGGAAATGCAGTCAACTTGGCACGGGAAGCCGGATTCGACGCTGTTGAGGTGCATGCTGGACATGGCTATCTGATTAGTCAGTTTCTGTCTCCTTACACAAATCATCGGAAAGACGAATTCGGTGGCTCGCTGGAGAACCGGATGCGGTTTATGGAACTGGTGATGGAAGAAGTAATGAAAGCGGCAGGCAGCGATATGGCTGTTTTTGTCAAAATGAATATGCGTGACGGCTTCAAAGGTGGAATGGAAATAGAAGAATCCATACAAGTGGCGAAACGTTTGTTGGAACTTGGTGCCCATGGCTTGGTGTTAAGCGGTGGTTTTGTAAGCAAGGCACCGATGTATGTGATGCGGGGGGCGATGCCTGTCCGTTCAATGTCTTACTACATGGACTGCTGGTGGCTGAAGTACGGAGTGCGGATATTCGGGAAGTGGATGATTCCGTCCGTGCCTTTCAAAGAAGCGTATTTCCTCGAAGATGCGTTGAAATTCCGTGAAGCCCTTCCGGGCGCTCCGTTGATTTATGTCGGCGGTCTTGTCTCCCGTCCGAAAATAGACGAAGTGCTGGATGCAGGCTTTGATGCTGTGCAGATGGCTCGCGCTTTACTCAACGAACCGGGATTCGTCAACCGGATGGCGCAGGAAGAGCAGGCGCGTTGCAACTGCGGGCACAGTAATTATTGCATAGGACGTATGTATACGATAGAGATGGCTTGCCATCAACATTTGAAAGAACCAC
Organism: uncultured Bacteroides sp.; assembly: GCF_902491285.1. Classification (GTDB taxonomy): domain Bacteria; phylum Bacteroidota; class Bacteroidia; order Bacteroidales; family Bacteroidaceae; genus Bacteroides. Next base: position 15,693 of record NZ_CABUHK010000084.1, read on the forward strand.
TACCTTCCTGCTTGCAGAAGGAGATCGAAAAACTTGAAAAGTAATGAATGAAGTGAAATGGGCAATCATCACCGGAGCTGATGGCGGTATGGGTACAGAAATAACCCGTGCTGTGGCCAAAGCTGGTTATCGGGTAATAATGGCTTGTTATAACCACCGGAAGGCGGAGACTGTCCGGCAACGGCTAATTGAAGAAACGGGAAATCCGAATTTGGAAGTGATAGCGGTTGATTTATCTTCCATGAAATCTGTCGTTTCTTTTGCCGGGCAGATTTTAGAACGCAACCTTCCTGTCTCCCTATTGATGAACAATGCCGGAACAATGGAAACGGGATTTTCTATTACGAGCGACGGGTTTGAACGGACGGTCAGCGTAAATTACGTGGCTCCTTACTTGTTGACGCGTAAATTAATCCCGGCTATGGTGCGTGGAGCACGTATCGTAAATATGGTTTCGTGCACGTATGCAATCGGGAGACTCGATTTTCCTGATTTCCTGCATAGGGGAAAGCAGGGGCAGTTCTGGAGAATACCTGTTTACAGCAATACGAAATTGGCTTTATTACTGTTTACTTTCGAACTTGCCGAACAACTTCGCGGGAAAGGAATCACTGTCAATGCCGCTGATCCGGGAATCGTCTCTACCGATATCATCACGATGCACAAGTGGTTCGACCCCTTGACGGATATATTTTTCCGTCCTTTTATCCGTAAGCCCGCGAAAGGGGCTTCTACGGCAATTGGGCTGTTGTTGGACGAGAAGGAAGCCGGTGTGACGGGACAACTCTATGTCAATAATCATCGGAAAATCTTATCTGACAAATACATAAACCATGTGCAGAGAGAGCAGTTGTGGGAAATAACGGAGCGTTCGTTAGCGCAATGGTTTGAGTAGAAAGAAGAAACGGTGGATAATCTGTTTTCCAGTTATCCACCGTTTCTTTTTTATGGTTGAATGAAACCTCTTTCTCTTAGATTGAAAGTTCTTTCAGTACATTCACAAGATCTCTCTTTATCGGCTTGTCGTTTTTGATAGCTTTGCTGAACGGTACATAAACGATTTCGTCATGTTCGATACCAATCATTACGTTACGCTGGTCTTCCATAATCGCGTCAATAGCTGCCGCACCTAGGCGGCTTGCCAAAATACGGTCATGAGCAGTAGGGCTACCGCCACGCTGCAAGTGTCCGAGGATGGTCACACGCACATCATATTGAGGATATTCGTTTTTGACACGTTCCGCATAATGCATGGCGCCACCTGTCAGTTCGCTTTCGGCTACCAGCACGATACTGCTATTCTTTGATTTGCGGAACCCGTTCTTGATAAATTCTTCCAGTTGGTCGACTTCCGTGCTGAACTCAGGAATAATAGCAGCTTCGGCTCCCGAAGCAATTGCTCCGTTCAGCGCGAGGAAACCGGCATCACGTCCCATTACTTCCACAAAGAACAAACGTTCGTGCGAAGTGGCTGTGTCGCGAATCTTATCTACTGCGTCCAAAATCGTATTCAGTGCTGTGTCGTAACCGATAGTTGTATCTGTTCCGTAAAGGTCATTGTCAATTGTTCCCGGCAGTCCAATACATGGAACATCGAATTCTTGCGCGAAGATGCGAGCACCTGTCAACGAACCGTCACCACCGATGATGACCAGGGCGTCAATGCCTTCTTTCTTCATGTTATCATAAGCAAGTTGGCGTCCTTCAGGAGTGGTGAACTCCTTGCAGCGGGCTGTTTTCAGAATAGTTCCCCCCAGTTGGATGATGTTACTTACGTTTTGGCTTTTGAATTCTTTGATTTCGCCTGTCACCAGACCTTTGTAGCCTCTATATATACCTTTAACTTGTAGTCCGTTATAGATAGCCGCACGTGTCACTGCACGTATAGCTGCGTTCATTCCCGGCGCATCACCGCCGGAAGTTAAAATTCCGATACACTTTACTGTTCCCATAACACAATCTTTTCATTAATTAGTTTGACGTGGCAAATGTACAATAAAAAGTTGAAAGCAATGTTTATGAAGTTTTTTTTCGCATGACGAAAACATTAAAAATGTTCAAATAGCTGTTCTTTGCTTTCTTTTTATTCTTATCTGTTTCTCTGCTGTTATTCTTTTATGAAATAGGCAGTTGTTTTTATATAAGTGCCTGAATGTGACTGTATATCTTTTCCATCAGCCATTTAGGAGTTGAAGTAGCCCCGCACACACCAATTGATTGTACATTTTGGAGCAAAGAAACGTCTATCTCCTTCTCGTTGTCTATTAAATGTGAATTAGGATTCACTTTCAGACACTCTTCAAACAACATCTTTCCGTTCGAACTCTTTTTCCCGCTGACGAAAAATATCAAATCATGCGTAGCCGCAAACTCCCTGAGCTTGGGCATGCGGTTGGCAACCTGGCGGCAAATCGTGTCGTAATACTCGAAAGTCGCGTCCGGTGAGATATGCTTTTTAATGTATTCTACAATTTCCTGGAATTCGTCGAGCGACTTGGTTGTCTGCGAGAAAAGCCGGATATTCTTGCTTAAATCCAGTTTCTTCGCTTCCTCGGCTTTTTCGATGACAATCGCTTTTCCGTCTGTCTGTCCCACTAGTCCCAACACTTCTGCGTGACCGGTTTTGCCGTATATGACAATTTGTTTTTCTTGATTTCCGTCTTGTAGAAACTCTTGCTTGATACGTTTTTGCAAACGTAATACTACCGGGCAGGTAGCATCTATTATCTCTATATTATTTTCGCGGGCAATCATGTAAGTTTCAGGTGGTTCCCCGTGTGCTCTGAGCAGAACCTTGGCGTTTCGCAACTGCTTGAACTCTTCACGGTTGATGGTAATTAATCCCATCGTTTTCAGCCTGTCCACTTCCCGGCTATTGTGCACTATATCTCCAAGACAATAAAGCGTTTCTCCTTTTGCCAACTCTTCTTCTGCTTTGTGGATGGCAGTCACTACCCCGAAACAGAAACCCGAATCCTCATCTATCTCTACTTTAATCATATAGAAAGCTACTTATACCATATTGAATAATATCACTTATACTATAAGGATATCACTTATATTATAAAGAATATCCTTCAAGCCATGAAGGGAAGCTATTTGCCTACTTTGTTAAAGTTCTCGAACAACCATTCTTTCTGCTGCTCGATTGTCAAATTCGTATTATCCAGCAAAAGAGCATCTTTGGCTTTGCGCAGCGGGCTTACGTCGCGATTTTGGTCAATGTAATCCCGTTGCTTTACATTCTCCAATATTTCGTCGAAACTGGCCTCCTGGCCTTTTGCTTTCAACTCTTCATAACGGCGCTGTGCGCGGATTTCCGGTGTGGCGGTAACGAATATCTTCAATTCTGCATTCGGAAAAACGGTAGTCCCGATGTCTCTGCCGTCCATCACGATTCCTTTTTCCTTTCCCATTGCCTGCTGTTGAGCTACCATTGCCTCACGTACAAAGTTGAGCGCACTGATAGGGCTAACCTTCGATGAAACTTCCATCGTACGGATTTTGTTTTCCACATTCATGCCGTTGAGGTAGGTGTCCGGACGCCCTGTTTCCGGATTCAAGCGGAAAGAAATATGAATATTCTTGATTTCATTTCTCAGTTTTTCGACATCGATAACATCACCGTCGAAAATCCCGTTCTCTATACCATATAAGGTAACCGCGCGATACATGGCTCCGCTGTCAATGTAAATGTATCCTATTTCACGGGCAAGATCCTTGGCCATGGTGCTTTTTCCGCAAGAGGAAAAACCGTCGACTGCTATTACTATCTTTTTCATATTCAGTTCATCTAATTTGTCCGCCAAAGATACGTTTATTTTTAAAGACAGACCGAACGTTCGGTCTAAAAAAGAGTGAAGTAAGTACGAAAGAATTAAAAAAGTTAAAAAGCCGGATAAAAAGACAGGAAGAAACAGGCGGTTAACTGAAAATGTACTATATTTGCCCAAAGATACATAGGAAGACACTTTTTTTTATTAATCATTATATTAATTATTTTTATGGAAGTTAAAAAATCACCCAAAGCAGACCTGGAAGGCAAGAAGTCTACATGGTTGCTCGTTGGTTACGTGGTAGTGTTAGCTTTCATGTTCGTGGCGTTCGAATGGACCCAGCGTGACGTGAAAATTGATACAAGCCAGGCAGTAGCTGACGTTGTGTTTGAAGAGGAAATCATTCCTATTACCGAGACCCCCGAACAACAAGCTCCACCACCACCCGAAGCTCCGAAAGTGGCTGAATTATTGGAGATTGTCGACGATAAAGCCGAAATTGATGAAACAACAACCATTATCAATGAAGATAATGCTGCTCCGGTAGAGGTAAAATATGTACCGGTACAGGTTGTTGAAGAAGAGCCGGAAGAACAAACGATCTTCGAAGTTGTAGAAAATATGCCGGACTTCCCGGGCGGACAGGCAGCTTTGATGCAGTATCTGGCTAAGAATATCAAATACCCGACTATAGCACAGGAAAACGGAACTCAAGGACGTGTTATCGTACAGTTCGTTGTTAACAAGGACGGTAGTATCGTAGATGCGAAAGTTGTACGTAGCGTTGACCCGTATTTGGATAAAGAAGCCCTCCGTGTGATAAATACCATGCCGAAGTGGAAACCTGGTATGCAGCGCGGTAAACCGGTACGTGTTAAATTTACAGTTCCTGTAATGTTCAGGCTGCAGTAATTTGTAATACAATAATTTAAGAGGCTGCCGTAAGCAGCCTCTTTTTCATTCATTAATATTTTTCATCCATCATGTTCACAGCTTCTCAATTACTTGATAAAATAAACAGTCATATTTCTGAAATTCAGTTTACCCGGACACCGGAAGGGCTCTATGAACCGATTGAGTATATCCTTTCTCTAGGGGGGAAGCGGATACGTCCTGTATTAATGTTGATGGCGTATAATCTGTATCGTGAGGATGTCGCATCTATCTACGATCCTGCTATTGCTATCGAGGTTTACCATAACCATACATTACTGCATGATGACTTGATGGACCGTTCGGAGGTACGCAGAGGGAAACCGACTGTGCACAAAGTTTGGAATGATAATACTGCCGTGCTTTCGGGCGATGCTATGTTGATTTTGGCATTTCGGTACATGACAGCGTGCCCAGCGGAATATTTGAAAGAAGTGATGGAACTGTTCAGTCTGACCACACTTGAAATTTGTGAAGGACAGCAACTGGATATGGAATTTGAATCTCGCTGTGATGTCACAGAAGATGAATATATCGAAATGATTCGTCTGAAAACAGCCGTATTGCTGGCAGGTAGTCTTAAAATCGGTGCTATTTTGGCAGGAGCAACTGCTGAAGATGCCGAGAACCTGTATAATTTCGGAATGCAGATAGGAATCGCATTCCAGTTGCAGGATGATTTGTTGGACGTTTATGGAGATCCGGAAGTGTTCGGTAAGAAAATAGGCGGTGACATTCTTTGCAACAAAAAAACGTATATGCTTATCAAAGCGCTGAACCGTGCGGACGAAAAGCAAAAAGAAGAACTGGACTGTTGGCTGAATGCTGAAACTTATCAGCCTGCTGAGAAAATAGCAGCAGTGACGGAACTGTATAATCAACTGGATATTCGTAATGTCTGCGAAAACAAGATGCGCGAGTATTATACACTTGCCATGGAAAGTCTTTCGGCAGTAGCAGTGGCAGAGGATCGAAAAAAAGAATTAAAGAACTTGGTGAAATTATTGATGTATCGTGAAATGTAGCTAAGCTCTTGAAAATATGCCATACAGACGACTACCAAATACAGACCAGGCGAGGGTTCGGGCGCTGAAAATAGCGGTTGAAAAGGGAGAACTGTATAATGTACGTGACCTGGCAATTACGCTGAAGACATTGTTCGAAGCGCGTAATTTTCTGCAAAGGTTTGAAGCGGCGCAGATTTATTATACACAATGCTATGATAATCAGTCGCGGGCGAGCAGGAGACATCAGGCAAATGTGAAAACCGCCCGACTGTATATTTCTCATTTCATCCAGGTACTCAACTTGGCTGTGCTCCGTGATGAAATAAAAGTGGCACATAAAGAATTGTACGGTCTGCCTAATGCGAGTACGGTACCGGATTTGCTGAGTGAAGCCGCATTGGTGGAGTGGGGGAAAAAGATTATTGAAGGTGAACAGCGGAGGACATCTCAGGGTGGTATACCTATTTATAATCCTACTATTGCACGTGTGAAAGTGCATTACGATATCTTTCTAGATAGCTATGAGCGGCAGAAGAATTATCAGGCATTGACAAGTCGGAGCCTTGACGAACTGGCTTCCATGCGCGACCGTGCCGATGAATTAATATTGGATATTTGGAATCAGGTTGAAGCTAAATATCAGGACATCACTCCCAATGAGGTCAGACTGGAAAAATGCCGTGATTACGGTCTGGTATATTACTATCGTTCCAGTGAAAAAGTAAAAGAAAAAAACGAAATATCATGCTGATAGATACTCACTCTCATCTCTTTTTAGAAGAATTTTCCGAAGATTTGTCACAAGTAATTGAACGTGCACGTGAAGCCGGTGTTTCATATATTTTTATGCCGAATATTGATAGTACGACGATTAATCCGATGTTATCTGTATGTGCTGGCTATCCGGGCTATTGTTTCCCGATGATTGGGCTGCATCCCACTTCTGTTAATGAAACATATGAACAGGAATTGGCCGTTGTGCATGAGCAGTTGGCGGGAACCAATCGGTATGTTGCTATTGGTGAAATCGGTCTTGATCTTTACTGGGATAAGACCTTTTTGAAAGAACAACTGTTGGTCTTTCAAAGGCAGATTGAGTGGGCGCTCGAATATCGGTTGCCGATTGTTATTCATTCAAGGGATGCGTTCGAGTATATATATAAGGTAATGGAACCCTATAAAAACACTCCGCTCACCGGTATTTTTCATAGTTTTACCGGGACAGTGGAAGAAGCCGAGAAATTACTGGAATTCGAAGGATTTATGCTGGGGGTTAACGGTGTAGTTACTTTTAAGAAATCTGCTCTGCCGGAGACACTGCTGACAGTTCCTTTGGAACGTATTGTGCTCGAAACCGACTCTCCCTATTTAACTCCGGTTCCGAACCGTGGCAAGCGAAATGAAAGCGCGAATGTGAAGGATACTCTTGCAAAAGTAGCGGAAATTTATCGAATGCCCTTTGAATACGTGTCTCAGGTCACTTCAGAAAATGCACTAAAAGTGTTTGGAATCCGCAAATAAGGTTCGAAAGGTTTTAAATTATATTAATTTGCAGTATTTATTCAAGATAAAAAAGGGATAATGCTTCAAGAAAAGAAAAAAAAGGATACATTTGTAGCTGAAAATGCGGAAAACTCATAAGGAGAGATGCTCGAGTGGTTGAAGAGGCACGCCTGGAAAGCGTGTATACGCCTAAAGCGTATCCGGGGTTCGAATCCCCGTCTCTCCGCAGAATTGAAAACAGGACGAGAAGTAAAAACAATAATAATAATCAATTAATTAATCTTAAAAATTAGACACACAATGAAAAAGT
>NZ_CABUHK010000085.1 GCF_902491285.1 uncultured Bacteroides sp.
ACAAATATAGGCATAGAACAACACAGGAAAAAAGGTTTTATAGGTTTTTCAGAGAAAAGCTGAAAAAAGTCAAAACTATGTAGAGATTATTGAGCGGTTGCCCTGACTTTAGCATCAGGCAAATTTCATCACAGCCAACTGTTAATCAAATCTCATTTGAATATTTTTATTTGAAATATTTGTTCACTCCTTAATTCCAGCTATTTTTGCATAGATAACCGAACATAAGAAAGCAAAATGAATATTGAAGATTTTAGAGAATACTGCCTGTCTTTTAAGGGAGTCCATGAAAAGATGCCGTTTCCCAATGTGCCCGACAAATATAGCCGTGACGTTCTATGCTTTTATGTAGCAGACAAATGGTTCTGTTTCGTTAACATTGAGATTTTCGATTTTTGTTGCATCAAATGTAACCCTGACGAATCCGGAGAACTGCAAACTGAATATGCCGGCATAAGACCGGGATGGCACATGAACAAGAAATATTGGATCAGTGTCTATTTCAACCAAGATGTACCTGATGAAAAAATCAAAGAGCTTATAAGCAACTCCTACGATATCGTAGTCAAAAGTTTGACAAAGAAGGAACGGGAAATGCTATAAATAAAGGAAGGATTCAAAAACCTCCCAAACGTAAATCCTGTACTCTGTTGTCTTTCCAGAAAACAGTGAAATTATAATTTACACCACTATTCCTGTAAAACACAATCTCCCAACTATCACTATATAGTACCGCCGGCACGATCGTATAGGGATAAAATTCATCCTGCCAGGATCCGTATATTTTTTCTTTATGTTTCTGCTGGCTTTTGCTGGACAGCATGCTATCTAGTTGTTCTGCCATAGGTACCCAGTTCTGCAATAGCACCTGTAATTCCAATAATTGCCTGGAGAACGGAGCAGAAGCGTCCCCTTCTATCAAGACAAGAGTTTCTACCGAGTAAAAGGGCAATTGCACTGTACCACTCCAAAGGTAGCATTTATCTCGCCACCAATCACAAACCTTACAGGTAAAGATGCCCAAACCTTCCACTTCATACTCTCTCTTAGTTCCAAACAACTCGTTTATCAGTGTTTTGAATACTTCCATTACTTTTCCCATCGTTTCTTTTTTTTAGTATGCACTAACAATGTTACTATGATTTCGAGAATCTTGCTGCTTGCTATATGGCTGAGTTATGTCGTATTTTATAGTCTAAACCTTTCAATACTCTATCCAATCTTTTTCTATATACCAAAGTGGTATATCCATTCTTAAATGAATCACGCAACACGGTAGAACCGTTTAAACCTATATGTTCAACATTTGTGAAACAGTCGATATCCCCTATGATAATAATACTATTTTTTAATTTATCTTTATCCGAATATGGTTTGATTTCTGTTTCATGCCCGCATTTATAATACCAAATTCCCTTTATAGTATCTATCGGTAGCTTTTCCTGCTCAAAATGAGTTTTACTAATAATACCTTCATCCGAAAATATAACATTAGTAAATGCCGGTTTATAATATTTGCAGGTAAACCATATCACACTTATAACCGATACCAGCAAAACAAGCATAGGGATAACATCAAGTGCATCAGCGAAAAGAAACATAAGAAATAGAACAAGTAAGGCAATAGCCGAGATTACCATAATAACTTCAAGAATTTTACCGCCTACCATGTGGCTGAATTTTTGTGTATACATATTGTTTGATTTTAACTTTTTATTCTTCGTAATAAGTAAAGACACGCTCGACATAAGGTTTTAATATACGACCGAGCCCTGTGCCAAAATCAACATAATCTTTAAAATTCCTTGTTTCAATCCAGTTACCATTCGCATCATAGTCGTAGTCTTGGAAGTCTTTGTAGAGTATTTCAAATCCCGGCCGCTCGTCAATCGGTCGCCCTTGTTCATCGTATTTCTCTTGCACGATACTATTACGAACAACGGTTTTCAGTTTACCGTTCGGATAGTATTCACGTTTACACCAGGACTCTAACTCTTTATTGCCTTCACCCTCAATCCTGTATTTTTCCACAACACGGTTACTATCACTGTATTCATAGATGAAATGCGTTTCCGGCATATCACAACTCAGCAAATCATACACTTGAGTCTGAGCCAACAAACCATTCGTATCGTACTCATAGACTGTCTTGCCCGATAATTCCCCTATATTATAATATTCCCTCTTCTCTACCAACAAATCATGTTCGTTATAATCATATTCGGTCATAGCCGGTTTGTAAATCGTGCCGTCAATCTGTTTGGTTCGGATAAGATTTCCTCTGTCGTCATAAGTGTTTATCTCTCCATGGGAATCACTATACACAATTTCCAGCAATTTCCCGTCAGTATTATACTTACTGACAATCGTATTGTTAGTTTTCGGAAAGCTGAGTGTACATGTATGTCCCCAAGTCTCATAGGCATAATCGGTCTTTCGGATACTATTTTCTTGTTTATCGTACTCGTTGCATTGAGCAAGATTGCCGTCGATATTGAAATGAAAATGGTAGTGATGTATTCCGTCCTCTTCCCATTTCTCGCCTTTTTTGAATTTCACCGAGAAGAAAGACGATGCATTTTCCGGACGATAATAATAGATATCCAACGTTTTGACTTTTCCGTTCAACCCCATTCTGCTTTTGTCGTTATTGACAGAATCTATTGTCGGGGGAATGTATTTCAAAGGAGATTGTCGGCAACCTGCAAATATCGATATAATCAAACTTCCTAAAATAACAACGACTACAACGGCTTTATTTTTCATGTTTTCTTGTGTGTTACAATGTTTCGACACAAAGATAACAAAACAGAACCAGTTCTAAAATATAACTGACGTAAAAGATTACTTTCGTGTTATTATAATATCATCAAAGCATAGTTCCAATGACTGATTATCGGGTTTGTACTCCGTCCAATCTTTCGGATCACTACTTTCGTTGTCTACCATTAAATGATAATAAGAAAAGCCAGAGTGTGGATCAGGCAATCTATGAATCTTATAGTTCCCCACAGTTGCCAACTCATTATCTTCAACGACTTTCAGCCAGCCTAAAGCTTTGTCTATCTGTTGAAGATGAGATAATTTATCCTGCTCGCCTTGTTTTAAAGCGTCAACAGTCTTTGTCCTTTCGTTTTGTAATAACTCTATTACATCTTTCATGATTTCCATTCGGTTAGTATTGAATTAAAATCTTCAAGCATCAAGTCAAAGTCATAATCCAGTTTCTTCTTTTTCAGCCTGTCGGTTGCGTAGTTTAGAGCAAGCAGAATATATTCGCTTAACTTTAATTTCTGTTCGGCATGACTTAATTCACTGAATTCTTTCTCAAGGTTTAGTCCGATCCTAATTTTCCCGGTATCTGCCCTGAATGGTCCAAATTCAAAACGATTGCGAAGGAAATATCCATTCTTCTCTATTTCTTGCTTGGTAAACATAGTGAGCAGTGTCCGATAGAAATCTTTTTGTTTCAATTTCAACTTTTCATCGGCAATGATATAGTTTGTTTTACAATGGTCGTGGTCATAATAACTATACGAACAATTAATTATAATTCGATTAATAGCGCGCCCGTATATTTCGGGGCGCATCCTTCTATCCAACTCCGGTTTCAGTTCTTTGTCAACGCTCTCGATTACCGCCTTGGAGTTTTCATAACAGTTACCAATTGTCCGCTTTATCCAAACCGGATTTTTAGGAATCCAGTTTCTCTGGCTTTCAAGCCTTATATCCTGTATATCTTCCTTTATCTCATATTCCCAAGATACGGATTGCTTTTGATTCGGGTCGTCAGGACTGAAATAATAACTTGTTCTTCCCTGCTCCATAGTAAAACCGTTGACTCTTTTCGACCAAATGGCATCAACAAAACGAGTTTCTCCAAATTTATTTTGAAAACAAGTCGCGGGATTTCCATTAAAGAATTGTCCTCGCAATGCTTCGACAGGTTCGTGATTTCCCCAGCCGATAATAGCCAGGCTCTCGCAAAGACGAACGGCTTTGTTCCACTCTTCCGCATTTTTATAATCCGCATATTTCAGAAATCCGGCAAACAAGCGTTCGCGCAACTGTTCTATCTCCGATTGAGTCTGCAAAAATTCTTCCAGCTCTTTTAAGTCTTCTATTTCAAATATTTCCTCCATCGCTTTTTCTTTTTTAGTTCCGATGTTCAGTTTTAGACATTCTGCAGAAATAGCAAAAGACAATTACCTGCAAAAAAGGAACAAGGCTTTCACTTTACAATAGTTTTTTCAGTTCCTCAATATCAGGCAGGGCGTTACGAAGTCGTTCCGGCATATCTTTGGATGTACGATAAGTAGCAACCCCCATCGGCTTGTTATAATCACGAACTGCAAATTCTACAAAGGTTTGATTCATTTCCCTGCAAAGGATTATTCCAATAGAGGGATTCTCATGCGGCTTTCTGATATATGTATCTAAGGCAGATAGGTAAGTATTCAGTTGCCCCAAATAAGATGTGCGGAATTTTCCGGATTTCAACTCGACCGCGACCAACGAATTAAGTTCCCGATTGAAAAAGAGCAAATCAATGAACATTTCCTCCCCTGCAACCTCCATGCGATATTGATTGCCGATAAAACTGAAATCTTGCCCAAAGGTCATGATAAACTTCTTCACGTTAGCAACAATTGCCTTTTCTACTATTTTTTCGTCTAAATTTTCCTCCTGCTCATTCAGTTCCTCTACATTGATGAAATCAAGCAAGTATTCATCTTTGAATGAACAAACAGCTTTTAATGCTTGCTTGGCATCGGGGAATGTTTGTGCAAAATTGTTAGGTAAAGCTCCCTGATGGCTGTATAGGTCTGCTTTTAAGTAATCCCTTAAAGTGTATTTACTCCAATAGCGAGTGGCGCACTCATGTATATAAAACAATCGTGCTTCCAAAGTCTTAACTTTGGCTATGATTTCTATGTGATGACTAAAGCCAATTGAAAGAAAATCAGACCAGTTAAATTCGGCAGCCATTGGCTGCCGAATTTCTATGAGAAGCAATTTTTCATCCAACTCCAAATCGGCAGCCAATGGCTGCTGATTTAAAATGAGTTCCCATTCTTCATAAAATTGCCGCATATTTTTAATGCTTCGAGTTGAAAATCCCCTTAGTCCCGGCAACTCTTTCTGTAACAGAGAAGATATCTGTTCAATTGCACCTTTCCCCCAAAAGCCTGTACGGGAATTTTCCGACACATAACGTCCGATACCGTAATAAAGAGACAACTGTTCCTTGTTTACCGATGCGGCCGCACGATACTGACTGCGTAGAATAGCTTCTTTTATATTCTTTACCGCTTCTCTATAATTCTGATTTATATCCATTACGATTCTTTGTCTAACGTCTTACGCTTGATTTTTCAATTCATTCTTTCTCTTTTTCCACAACTGCCACGAATTAATAATATTCTGCCACAACACATACGAACCCGGAGCAACAGCAGATAACGGATTGAGATAGGTATGCGCCATCCAAATAGCCAGAATCGTATTCTTCTGTCCCAATGCCTGCCCACCACTGATGCGGTCATTATAGGCAGAACCGATAGTTTTCCCCAGGAAGAACTGCAAACAACAAGCTACCAAGGCTCCAACAGCAATCATGATTTCAGTAAAGCCGTCAGCAGGGTCATTGAGCAATGAATATAATGTCTGAGCCGTCACGATGGCTAACGAAACAGCCCACAAGTAGAAAGCTAATTCATGGTAACCCAACAGTTTCTGATGTACTTTCGGCAGACACTTACCCAACAGCCATGCAACCAAGAACGGACAAATCAACAACGGAAATACCTTACCCAAAATAACAAGAAACGCCTCCAAAAAAGTGACATCGGGATGCACCTCCACCAAAGGAAAAAGAACAGGCACGGCAACAGCCGCTCCGATATTGGCAAGCAACGTATAAGTAGTCAAGCTAGCCGCACTGCCGCCCAACTTGGAAGTTATCACCGCAGCAGCCGTAGCAGTCGGGCAAATAATACAAACCATCACACCTTCCGCCACAATCTTATCGAACCGGTAGAGCAGCAGATAAGCCGCCAACGCGCCGCCAATCTGAATCAGCAACAGCCACGCATGTAGAGGTTTAGGCTTCAAATCGCATGGAGACACCTTACAGAAAGTCAGCAGTAACATCGTAAAAATAAGATAGGGAGTCAGGAAAGAAAGACTGATGAACAGTGGATACCCCACGGCACCTACCAACATGGCAATAGGTAATGTCCAATTCTTCAAAAACTTAAGCATCGTCGTATATTTTAGCTTCGGAGCGCAAAGTAACGGAGATTTCAGGAAAAAAGCTATCATTATACCGAAAAAAACACAAAACTTAATAGCAAATCATGAGTTTTCTACAAATTTCTACTACATTTGCACCGTATTACAAATATGAAACTGAATAGACCATACATAGTATATATATGCATTTGCCTTTGGCTACTTTTTCTCCCCTCATGTACCAGCCATTTATGGGGGAAAGATTTTGTTGTAGTTATTGATGCCGGACACGGCGGGCATGACCCCGGCGCCATAGGCAAAACTGCCAAAGAGAAAAACATCAATCTGAGCGTTGCCCTGAAGGTGGGAAACCTGATAAAAAACAACTGCGATGACGTCAAAGTGATTTACACCCGCAGCAAAGATGTTTTCATTCCTCTGGCACGACGGGCAGAAATAGCGAACAACGCGAAAGCTGACCTTTTCATCTCTATTCATACCAACGCACTGGCAAACAACCGCACAGCAAAAGGTGCATCTACCTGGACGCTGGGGTTGGCTAAATCGGATGCCAATCTAGAGGTCGCCAAACGGGAGAACTCCGTGATTCTTTACGAAAGCGATTATCAAACAAGATATGCCGGTTTTAACCCGAATTCTGCCGAGTCATATATTATATTTGAATTCATGCAAGACAAATATATGGAACAGAGTGTACACTTGGCTTCACTGATGCAGAAACAATTCCGCCATACCTGCAAACGGGCAGACCGCGGAGTGCATCAAGCAGGATTCCTTGTCCTGAAAGCAAGTGCGATGCCGAGCATCCTGATAGAACTAGGATTCATCTCTACCCCCGAGGAAGAGCGTTATCTGAGTTCCGAAGCAGGAGCCTCAACCATGGCAAAAGGTATTTATCATGCTTTCCTGAATTATAAAAGAGAACACGAGATACGCCTTACAGGAGTCAGCAAGACGATTATCCCGACTGAACGGGAAGAAAACGATGCTCCGGCAATTGCACAAAAAGACACAGAAAGCGTGACAGCCCCTCAGCAGAAGGAATTATTGGCAGAAGCCAGGACAAAACCTGCTTCGGCAACAAAAACGACAACAAACCGTCCGATTGCATCGCAAAGCACAACCAATGACAGTGAAATTACGTTTAAGATACAGATACTCACCTCCTCCAAACCTCTCGCCAAAAACGACAAACGGCTGAAAGGACTGAAAGGTGTGGATTATTATAAGGAAAAGGGCATATACAAATATACATATGGCGCCTCCGGTGATTACAACAAAGTGTTACGCACAAAACGTACCATTACGCCGCAATTCAAAGACGCTTTCATCATCGCTTTCCGGAACGGGGAGAAAATGAACGTCAACGAAGCAATCGCTGAATTTAAAAAGAGAAAAAAGAAATAAATAAAAAGATAAAATGAAGTACATTACAAAAGAAGTCAGAATAGGTATTGCAGGTATCATTGCACTATGCGTGCTTATTTATGGAATTAACTGGCTGAAAGGGATACATATGTTTCAACCTTCCAGCTATTTCTATGCCAAATTTCAGAACGTGAACGGACTGACCAAGTCGAGCCCGGTATTTGCAGACGGTGTTCGTGTGGGTATTGTACGCGACATTGATTATGATTACACAACCCCCGGTAACGTGGTGGTAGAAGTAGAACTTGACACAGAACTGCGTATCCCGAAAGGAAGTAGCGCCGAACTGGTATCCGAACTGATGGGCGGTGTGCGCATGAATATACTTCTCGCCAACAACCCGCGCGAAAAATATGCCATAGGTGACACCATTCCCGGCACACTGAACAACGGAATGATGGAAAGTGCAGCAAAACTCATCCCAAAAGTAGAGGAAATGCTTCCGAAACTGGACTCCATCCTTATCTCGCTGAACAACATCTTAGGTGACAAGAGTATCCCTGCTACTTTACATTCGATAGAAACAACCACAGCCAATCTGGCAGTAGTCAGCTCGCAAGTGAAAGGACTTATGAGCAACGACATTCCGCAGCTCACCAGCAAGCTGAATACAATCGGAGATAACTTCGTAGCCATCAGCGGCAACCTGAAAGAAGTGGACTATGCATCTACTTTCAAAAAAATAGACGAAACGCTAGCTAACGTAAAAATTCTTACAGAGAAATTGAACAGCAAAGATAATACCCTCGGACTGCTTTTCAACGACCCGACTTTATACAATAACCTGAACGCTACAACCGAAAATGCAGCCAGCTTATTGGAGGACCTGAAAGAGCATCCAAAACGCTATGTTCACTTCTCATTATTCGGTAAGAAAGATAAGTAGCATTTTATCGTTATATAGATTTTATCTAAATAACGAAACGTTTCAAAAAGCGCGCCATTGCTTCTCAAATGTCTATCTACAAACCGAAATAATATTCCCGTACAAACGTGTAGACGAGGGAAATATGGACAGAATTGAATATATAACACATTAGAGTACAGATACTTATAAATTTGCAAGAGTGAATCAACATAGCGTGTTGCGACTGATACATATAAGTCATTGAAAGTAAACACATTATTGTTCACACGAAAAAAACAAGAAAAATCAGATTTGTTTTTTCCGAATAAGATTCCCAATTTTGCAAACGTAGAAGTTTTGCTTAATTAATAAATGTATTAAAAGTTACTATGATTGAATCAAATCATGCCGTACTTTGGAACCGCTGTCTCGAGGTAATTAAAGACAATGTTCCCGAGACGACATATAATACTTGGTTTGCCCCGATTGTTCCATTAAAATATGAGGACAAAACATTGATCTTGCAGATCCCGAGCCAGTTTTTCTATGAAATTCTGGAGGAGAGATTCGTAGATCTAATCCGCAAGACATTATATAAGGTCATTGGCGAAGGCACCAAGTTGATGTACAACGTCATGGTCGACAAGACTTCGATTCCGAATCAAACCGTGAATCTCGAAGCAAGCAATCGTTCTACGGCTATTACTCCCAAAAGCATATTTGACGGTAACAAAGCGCCCAACTTCTTAAAAGCTCCTGCCGTTCAGGACTTGGATCCGCATTTGAACCCCAATTATAACTTCGAAAACTTCATTGAAGGATACAGCAACAAGCTGTCGAGAAGTGTAGCCGAAGCCGTAGCACAAAAACCCGGTGGTACTGCTTTCAACCCGCTGTTCCTTTACGGGGCATCCGGAGTGGGAAAAACACACCTTGCAAACGCAATAGGCACGAAAATCAAAGAAATTTATCCTGAGAAAAGAGTATTGTACGTATCGGCACATTTGTTCCAGGTACAATATACGGATTCAGTGCGCAATAACACGACGAACGATTTCATAAACTTCTATCAGACGATCGATGTATTGATTATTGATGATATTCAGGAATTTGCCGGTGTCACCAAGACGCAGAACAATTTTTTCCATATCTTCAATCATCTACACCAGAACGGCAGACAGCTCATATTGACCTCCGACCGCGCTCCTGTGTTGTTGCAAGGTATTGAGGAACGCCTGCTCACCCGTTTCAAATGGGGTATGGTAGCAGAGCTGGAAAAGCCGACCGTAGAACTTCGCAAAAACATTCTGCGTAATAAGATACACCGTGACGGATTACAGTTCCCGGAGGAAGTTATCGATTATATTGCAGAAAATGTGAACGAAAGCGTCCGCGACCTGGAAGGTATCGTTATCGCAATCATGGCACGCTCTACTATTTTCAACAAGGAAATAGATATGGATTTGGCACAACACATTGTTCATGGGGTGGTTCATAATGAGACAAAAGCTGTCACCATTGATGATATTCTCAAAGTGGTATGCAAGCATTTCGACTTGGAGCCGGCTGCCATACACACAAAATCCAGAAAAAGAGAAGTAGTTCAAGCAAGACAGATAGCCATGTATCTGGCCAAAAATCACACAGACTTTTCAACATCCAAGATAGGTAAGTTCATCGGTAACAAAGACCATGCAACCGTACTTCACGCCTGCAAGACCGTAAAAGGACAATTAGAGGTGGACAAGAGCTTTAGCGCAGAGGTACAGGAGATTGAGTCGTTGCTGAAGAAAAGAAACTAAAATAGTGATTAATGTTTAGTGATTAGTGATTAGTGATTAATAGGCTGCGCATTTATACTTCAAGGCGTTAATCACTAATCACTAAACGTTAATCATTATTTCAAGAATCCCTGTCGGCGGAGTACGTCCAATAGATTTTCAGACATAAATTCGTTATCTTTCTTTGTATAACGCACGTCTGTAAAGACTTGAGCCAAAGTTTCTTTTTTATTTTCTTCGATAAATTGTTTGTTTTCCGGCAATGATTCTTTATATGCATAGAGCTTGTCTATCTCTTCCGGCGTATAATCGTGATATTTCTCTTCGTGCACAGCAGCTTCCAAAGGCAAACGGTCTACTTGTGCGGGAATACCATCGGGATAACCCACCGTTATCGTTGTGAGCGGGAATACCAGTTCAGGCAGTTGAAGAGTATCAATAATCATTTGGGGATTATAAGTAGTAGTGCCCAAATAACAAATACCGAGTCCTACTTCTTCCGCCAGCGTGCAGAAAGTCTGCGCAACCAGCAAAGTATCCATGGACGCATTCATAAAAGACATTAAATTATCATAGCCCGGCACAGCTTTCCGCTGTTCACACCACTTGCTGAAGCGACGGAAATCAGCACAAAAAGTAAGCACTACCGGCGCATTTTTTACCATCGGCTGGTTAAAATGAGCAGGCGAAAGTTTCTCTTTCATTTGTGTGTTGCGAGTAACAATCACACTATAAAGCTGCATCCCACCCATCGTAGAAGCGCGAAAAGAGGTTTCAAGCAAATCATTTAACAAATCAGGAGCAATGTCCTTCGACAGGTATTTCCTGATTGTTCTTCTGTTCTTTACGGTTTCAAACATATCTTTTTTTTGCAAAGATATAAAAAGAAAAAACTATTCCACCATACTAACAGAAAAGAATAGTTTTCTTTTTGGAGAACTTTAACCTTTAAACAAAAAGCAAATTCATCTGTTTATCAAACACTTAACGTGCACGAATGGAAAACTTGCAACCTGTTAATAAATTGTTTCATTTTTATTTTGATAGATGAAAAAACATTCTTAGCTTTGCGGCTACATTTGTTAACGATAAGTAAACTTCTACATATTACTTATTAAAAACGAGATTTAACACAAATTGAATCGTGGAAAAACAGATTTATTCTTACGACGAAGCCTATGAAGAATCTTTACGATATTTTCAAGGCGACGAGCTTGCTGCAAGGGTTTGGGTAAACAAATACGCAGTAAAGGATTCTTTCGGAAATATTTATGAGAAGTCTCCGGAAGATATGCATTGGAGAATTGCAAATGAAGTGGCACGCATCGAATCAAAGTATCCGAATGCACTTACAGCTAAAGAGCTGTACGACTTACTAGACCATTTCAGATACATCGTTCCCCAAGGTAGCCCGATGACAGGAATCGGTAACGACTACCAGGTTGCTTCACTATCCAATTGTTTCGTTATCGGAGTAGACGGTGCCGCCGACTCTTACGGTGCCATCATCAAAATCGATGAAGAACAGGTACAACTAATGAAAAGACGTGGTGGCGTGGGACATGACTTGTCACACATCCGCCCGAAAGGCTCTCCCGTTAAAAACTCCGCATTGACTTCCACCGGTCTTGTCCCGTTCATGGAACGTTATTCAAACTCGACCCGTGAAGTGGCTCAGGACGGACGCCGCGGCGCATTGATGTTAAGTGTGTCTATCAAGCATCCGGACTCCGAGGCCTTTATCGACGCCAAGATGACAGAGGGAAAGGTGACCGGAGCAAATGTTTCGGTAAAACTGGACGATGCTTTCATGCAGGCAGCCGTAGATGAAAAACCTTATTTACAGCAGTATCCTATTGATTCGGACACCCCCGCATTTACTAAAGAAATTGACGCTTCTACCTTATGGAAGAAGATCGTTCATAATGCATGGAAATCAGCAGAACCGGGTGTATTGTTTTGGGATACTATCATCCGCGAGTCTGTGCCCGACTGCTATGCCGACTTGGGTTACAGAACTGTATCGACCAATCCATGCGGTGAAATTCCTTTGTGTCCTTATGACTCTTGCCGCCTGTTGGCTATCAACTTATACTCTTATGTAGTAAATCCGTTCAAGCCGGATGCGTATTTTGATTTTGATTTATTCCGGAAACACGTAGCTTTGGCTCAACGTATCATGGATGATATCATCGACCTTGAACTGGAAAAGATCGAGCGCATCATGCAGAAGATTGATGAAGACCCGGAAAACGAAGAAGTGAAACGTGCGGAACGTGTGCTCTGGGACAAGATATACAAGAAAAGCGGACAAGGTCGCCGTACCGGCGTAGGTATTACTGCCGAAGGCGATATGCTTGCTGCTTTGGGACTGCGTTACGGAACGGAGGAAGCTACGGAATTTTCTGAAAAGGTACACAAGACAGTAGCCCTCGGCGCTTACCGTTCTTCTGTAGAGATGGCGAAAGAACGCGGTGCTTTTGAAATATATGACAGCAAGCGCGAACAAAACAACCCGTTCATCCAACGTTTGGCGGAAGCCGACCCGGCACTGTACGAAGACATGAAGAAGTATGGACGCCGTAACATCGCCTGCCTGACTATCGCTCCTACAGGAACAACCAGTTTGATGACTCAGACCACTTCGGGCATCGAGCCTGTGTTCCTGCCTGTTTACAAGCGCAGAAGAAAGGTGAATCCGAACGATACGAACGTACATGTAGACTTCGTTGACGAAACAGGAGACGCATTTGAGGAATATATCGTATTCCACCACAAGTTCGTTACGTGGATGGAAGCGAACGGCTACGATCCTGCCAAACGTTATACACAGGAAGAGATTGACGAACTGGTTGCCAAGTCTCCTTATTATAAAGCGACTTCCAACGACGTTGACTGGTTGATGAAGGTGAAGATGCAGGGAAGAATCCAGAAATGGGTAGACCACTCCATCAGCGTGACAATCAATCTGCCAAATGATGTGGATGAGGATTTGGTGAACCGTCTGTATGTGGAAGCATGGAAATCCGGCTGTAAAGGCTGTACGGTATATCGTGACGGTTCACGTTCCGGCGTACTGATTTCCACCAAGTCGGAAAAGAAAACAGAGTTACCCCCTTGCAAACCACCTACGGTTGTAGAAGTGCGTCCGAGAATTCTGGAAGCCGATGTAGTACGTTTCCAGAATAACAAAGAGAAATGGGTGGCTTTCGTCGGCTTGCTTGACGGACATCCTTATGAAATCTTCACCGGTTTGCAGGATGATGACGAAGGTATCCTGTTGCCTAAGAGTGTAACTTGCGGACGTATCATCAAGAACATCGATGAGGACGGCACGAAACGTTACGACTTCCAATTCGAGAACAAACGTGGATATAAGACGACCATTGAAGGATTGTCAGAGAAGTTTAACAAGGAATATTGGAACTACGCAAAATTGATTTCGGGAGTACTCCGCTACCGGATGCCGATTGAGCAGGTTATCAAGCTGGTAGGCTCTCTGCAATTGAACAGCGAAAGTATCAACACCTGGAAAAATGGTGTGGAACGTGCTTTGAAGAAGTATATTCAGGATGGAACCGAAGCCAAAGGAAAGAAATGTCCGAACTGTGGTAATGAGACATTGATTTATCAGGAAGGCTGTCTGATTTGTACTAGCTGTGGTGCCTCCCGATGTGGATAAACATCTTACGTATGTTAATTAATATATAAACAAAAGGTTAAAAGGAGTCCTCACGGGCTCCTTTTATTTTTTATTCAAAAAAATGTCTTATACTTGCAGTGTCTTAAATATTCAATCAAAATCTAATATATATGATTTTATCATTTAACATCGAATATCGCACCAACTGGGGAGAAGAAGTCAGGCTTGCCGGCTTGTCTGCGGAGTCTGTCCCCATGCACACAACAGATGGCATATTCTGGACGGCAGAACTGGAGCTCGAGGTTCCCCCGGAAGGGTTCACTATCCATTATAACTACCAGATAGAACAAAACGGAGTCATCATCCGCAAAGAATGGGACAACTTCCCGCGATGCCTTTTCTTATCCGGTGTCCCCAGAAAGAAATATAGAATCAACGACTGCTGGAAAAACATTCCGGAACAGCTATATTTTTATAGTTCTGCTTTTACGGAAGCATTATTGTCACATCCCGAAAGAGAAAACATACCGCAAGGGCATAAGAAAGGGGTGATAATCAAGGCTTACGCTCCGCGTATCAATAAAGACTATTGTCTGGGAATTTGTGGAAATCAGAAGGTACTGGGCAACTGGAATCCGGAGAATGTTGTCCTGATGAGCGATGCCAACTTTCCGGAATGGCAGGTGGAACTGGATGCAAGCAAACTCAAATATCCGCTGGAATATAAATTTGTCCTCTACAACAAACAGAAGAAGAAAGTGGACTGCTGGGAGAAGAACCCTAACCGTTACCTGGCAGACCCGGAAATAAAGACTAACGAAACGCTCGTGATTTCCGACCGGTATGCCTACTTTGATATTCCGGCATGGAAAGGCGCCGGTATTGCTATCCCTATATTCTCGCTGAAATCAGAGACGAGCTTCGGAGTCGGTGATTTCGGCGATTTGAAACGGATGATTGACTGGGCTGTATGTACGCATCAGAAGGTTATTCAGATTTTACCAATCAACGACACGACCATGACGCATTCATGGACAGATTCTTATCCTTACAATAGTATTTCCATCTATGCTTTCCATCCGATGTATGCGGATGTGAAGCAAATGGGGAGATTGAAGGATAAAGAAGCTGCATCCAAATTCAACAAGAAACAAAAGGAACTAAATAGTCTGCCCGCCATTGATTATGAAGCTGTCAATCAGACCAAATGGGAATTCTTCCGTTTAATATTCCGGCAGGAAGGCGAAAAGGTGCTAGCCTCCAAAGGGTTTAAGGACTTCTTTAAGACCAACAAGGAATGGTTGCAACCTTATGCTGTCTTCAGCTATCTGCGTGACGCTTACCGGACGCCTAATTTCCGTGAATGGCCGAAATATTCCGTTTATAATGCACAGGAAATAGAAAAAATGTGCCAGCCGGAGACGGCAGATTATCCACATATCGCATTATATTATTTCATCCAGTATCATTTGCATCTGCAATTACTGGCGGCAACAAAGTATGCCCGCGAGAACGGCGTTGTATTGAAAGGGGATATCCCTATCGGTATCAGCCGCAACAGTGTGGAAGCCTGGACCGAACCTCACTACTTTAATCTGGACGGACAGGCCGGTGCTCCACCCGACGACTTCTCCGTCAACGGACAGAACTGGGGATTCCCCACATACAACTGGGACGTGATGGAAAAAGACGGATACCGCTGGTGGATGAAGCGTTTCCAGAAAATGGCGGAATACTTTGACGCTTACCGGATCGACCACATTCTCGGATTCTTCCGTATATGGGAAATTCCGATGCATGCCGTACACGGATTGTTAGGGCAGTTTGTTCCTTCCTTGCCTATGAGCCGGGAAGAGATAGCAAGTTACGGATTTACCTTTCGGGAAGAGTATCTGAGCCCATTTATTCATGAATCATTCCTCGGACAATTGTTCGGCCCGTATACCCATCTTGTGAAACAAGACTTTCTCCAATTGACAGATGAGCCTGGGGTTTATCGCATGAAGCCGGGATTTGAAACGCAACAGGAAGTGAAACAGTTCTTCGCCGGTAAAAACGATGAAGACAGTATCTGGATCCGGGATGGATTATATTCTTTAATCAGCAATGTCTTGTTTATGCCGGACAAGAAAGAGGAAGGCAAATACCATCCCCGCATTGGCGTGCAACGTGATTTTATCTTCCGGACATTGAGTGAAGAGGATAAAAATGCTTTCAACAAGCTCTATGACCAGTATTACTATCATCGCCACAACGAATTCTGGTATCAGCAGGCGATGAAGAAGTTGCCACAATTAACCCAATCCACCCGTATGCTGGTATGTGGAGAGGACTTGGGAATGATTCCTGCTTGTGTAGCGTCAGTGATGAACGAGTTACGTATTCTCAGCCTGGAGATTCAGCGGATGCCAAAGAATCCGATGCATGAGTTCGGACATTTGGATGAATATCCGTACCGGTCTGTCTGTACTATCTCCACGCATGATATGTCAACGCTACGCGGTTGGTGGGAAGAGGATTATCAGCAAACGCAACGTTATTATAATACGATATTGGGACATTACGGTACTGCGCCCGTTGTTGCGACTCCAGAGTTGTGCGAAGAGATTGTACGCAATCATCTTAACAGCAACTCGATTCTCTGTATCCTGTCTTTCCAGGACTGGTTATCCATAGACAAGAAACTGAGAAATCCAAACGTGCAGGAAGAACGAATCAACGTTCCGTCCAATCCAAGAAATTATTGGCGGTATCGGATGCATATCACACTGGAACAGTTGATGAAAGCGCAAGCACTCAATGATAAGATACGCGAGTTGATTAAATATACCGGGAGAAATCCTGAAAAATAGATATAGTTAATATAACAACGTGAATAAGACGCGGATAAGGCCGATTTAAGAATATTGAGACCTGCATTATCCGCGTTGTTCATATTTCCAACATTCTCTCAACCGATTTTTCGCTTTACGCAGCCTCTTGTTTATTTCCTCCACCTTCCCCGTTTTATTCCAATTTATCAAGTATCTTTGCGCGTGAAATAAAAGATATTAAGAGAGAGAATGGAAGGCAAACCCGACAAACGTATTGATTTTGTGGACTTAACCAAAGGAGTCTGCATCATTCTTGTAGTCATGGCACATATCGGCGGAGCTTTCGATACGTTCGATAAAGATTCCATGTTATCTTGTTTCCGCATGCCGCTTTATTTTTTTATATCGGGAGTCTTTTTCAAGTCTTATGAGGGTTTACCGGGATTCATCATCCGAAAAATAAACAAGCTGATTATCCCGTTCCTTTTCTTCTATCTAAGTGCTTTTCTACTGAAATATATTGTATGGAAAATAGCACCGGGAGTTTTTCAAATTCCCGTATCATGGCAAGAACTTCTGGTGGTATTCCATGGGCACGACCTCATCAAGTTCAATCCGCCTATCTGGTTTCTGCTTGCCTTGTTCAACTGCAATATTCTGTTTTATCTGATACACTTCTTGCGGGAAAAACATTTACCTGCCATGTTCGCCGTCACCTTATTGATAGGCTGCACCGGATTCTATCTCGGAAAGTTACAGATAGGACTGCCTCTCTATATAGACGTCTCCATGACCGCCCTCCCTTTTTACGTTGCAGGTTTCTGGATCCGCAGATATAACTTTTTCCTGTTCCCCAGCCATCGGTTTGACAAGCTGATTCCCGCTTTTGTACTATTGGCACTGGTGGTGATGTACTTTACTGCCACCACACTGGGAATGCGCACAAACAACTATTCAGGAAATATTTTCCAAGTTTACATCGCAGCATTTGCAGGAATATTCATGATTATGTTACTTTGCAAGAAAGTGAAAAGGGTGAAGATTGTTTCTTATCTGGGGCGATATTCTATTATCACGTTGAGTATCCATGGACCTATACTTCATTTCTTAGGTCCATTGGTTGCACGATACATTCATAACGCCTGGGGACAGGCAATCGTACTCCTGCTCATAACACTGAGTATCTGTATCCTGCTCACTCCTGTCTTTCTGAAAGTAATCCCGCAGATGGTGGCACAGAAAGACCTGTTAAAAGTAAAAAAGAACCATACTAATATCACATCATATGAAGATAAACAATAGCTATATTCTTTTGAAAGAGATTCGTTGCTATGCCTACCACGGAGTGGCTCCACAAGAGAATCTTATCGGCAACGAATACATCATTGATTTGAAGCTGAAAGTAGATATCAGCAAAGCTGTTCAAACAGACGAAGTGACCGATACTGTCAACTATGCAGAAGTACATCATGTGATAATGACGGAAATGGCTATTCCATCAAAATTGCTGGAACACGCAGGAGGACGGATCGTTGAAAAGCTGTTTCAACAGTTTCCGACTATTGAAGAAATTGAACTTCACCTTTCCAAAAGAAATCCGCCAATGGGAGCTGATATAGAGTCGGCAGGAATAGAGTTGCATTGTAACAGAAAGTAAATCGTCAAACAAAGACAGTATATTATCTCATCAATAAAGATAATAAATTCAACTTCTATAAATCGTGCAATCCGCATGACTTCCCCCTCCTTACCGAGGAGGAGAGGAAGTCATGCGGAACACTTCACTTCAGTAATCTTATTTTTTATTATTATTTTCTTCTTTTCTTCCTTCTATCCACAGCTTCCACAGCTTCCGTCACCACAGGTTTATCCTGGAAACGTTTCGTATAACTGGAATAATCAGGATGAATACGTTCATAATCAGGATCCATAAACAACGGACTGGAGATGATATGATCCGCCGTTGAGCGGTTGCAGCAGAAAACGATATTCTCCACACCTGCCAGGCGGGTCAATGCCTTCACGTCCGTATCATGCGGTTGCAAAGTCATAGGGTCGGTGAAGAAGAAAAGATAATCAATCTGTCCGTCCACAATACGCGACCCCATCTGCTGGTCGCCACCCAAAGGACCGGATTTCAATATCGTAATATCCCACTCTACATCAGGATGTTTCTCCTTCAATGCTTCCAATATCAGTGTACCGGTAGTACCAGTACAGTAGAATTTATTCCCCATCAACAATTCCGAGTTCCACAATACCCATTCAATGAGGTCTTTTTTCATTGCATCGTGCGCTACCAGCCCGATGCCTCTTCTTACTTTTGAGTCTTCCATCTTGTTATCCTTTTAAGTCCGACAATTGAGAGAACCGTTTGCATCCTCTCGCATAAAACTGCCACAAGATACTACTTTTTGTCCGTTCGGGAATCGGATTCAAAGTTTTTTTTCTTTGATTTTCTTCACGGGATGAAGAAAAGGACGGACATATCTGCTTATATTCCTTGCGGGCAGTTATCACTGCACGGGCATTACCGACATCTCCCTTCAGCAGAAAAGTAAGTGCTGCCGCATAATCAAGACAAGTCCGTACACGCATCACTTTATTTAACTCTTCTTGCGGAAGATTCTTATAAAGCATGACAAGATTATTACGGAAATTGAGAAACGTCTTACGGGGATTTTCTTTTTTGAGTGTGGCCCCACCTACATGATAGACAACACTTTGAGGAATACAGACAATCTCACGCCCACGCGAACGAAGCCGCCAGCACAAGTCAATCTCTTCCATATGCGCAAAGAAACGCCCGTCCAGTCCGCCGACGTTCAGATAATCGGCACGCCGGATAAATAAAGCCGCCCCGGTTGCCCAAAATACGGGAATAACCGTATCATACTGCCCCCTGTCCTTTTCAACAACTCCCATAATGCGCCCCCGACAGAAAGGATAACCATATTTATCTATAAATCCACCCGACGCCCCGGCATATTCAAAATATTCTTTTTGCCGCTGACTCCGTATCTTCGGTTGGCAGGCAGCCACTTCCGGATGAACATCAAGCCAGGCAATCATCGGTTCCAGCCATTGTTCCGTCACTTCAACATCAGAATTCAGAAGAACGACATATTCAGCATCCACCTGTTGTAAAGCCAGATTGTATCCGTCGGCAAAACCATGATTCTGTCCGAGCAGGATGGTTCGGACAGAGGGAAACTCCCGATGGAGCATATTCACGGAATCATCCGTAGAACCGTTGTCCGCCACACAGACTTCTATCCCCTCTCCTGTCGAATAACGGACTACGGACGGAAGAAAAGTGCGGAGCATATCACATCCGTTCCAGTTCAGAATGACAACCGATACTTTCATTTCCGTTCTTTTTTCTTATTCTGTTCTTCTTGCTCATTCCGCTTACATTCTTCCGAAGTAAATTTCCATCGCTTATGAGACCATAACCAATAGGCAGGCTCCCTGCGAAGGGTTTGTTCCAGACGTTGCGCAAACATTTCGGTTATCTCCCCTTCGGCTGTCTCTTTGGGAGTTTCCGTCATCAACTTGAATTCGGCTTCACAATATCCTCTGCGATTCTTTGTCAGTTCACAATAAAAAACAGGAAAGTTCATCATTTTTGCAATGCGTTCCGCACCATTCAGGAAAGCAGTCTCCCGCCCCAGGAACGTAGTCCAATACCTGTCACCACTAGGCCATTGGTCGGTAATCAACCCGACCACCATCTTCTTGCCCTCACGCTTCAATTTTATAATCTCACGGGCAGTAGAATGTTTAGGGATATTGTATCCGCCAAAACGGGAACGGATACGTTTGAACAGTTCGTCCAGATATTTATCTTTCAAAGGTTTGTATACCTGTACGGGGACATCTCCCGGTTTCATGACCGCCCCCATTCCAATCAGCCATTCATAATTGGCATAATGAGGAATCATCACGATAATTCCGCCGTACTTCTCCGTCAGTTCCAAATACTGTTCCGTGTTCTTGTAAGTCATCCTTTGGCAAAGATCTTCGGCAGACATATGAAGCAACTTCAAATCTTCCAGCATATAATCCGAAAGGTAACGATAAAATTTGCGTTCTATCTGCAATCTTTCCGCATCGGTCTTTTCCGGAAATGACTTCGCAAGGTTCTCCCGGACTACTTTCCGGCGATATTTCCCCACACGATACATCAACAGATAATTGAAATCCGAAAGGATATACAATATCCGGAACGGAAGGGCTGAAAAAAGCCACATTCCAGTAGATACGAGCCAATAGATAAGTCTTGATTTCATACTTATATCAGAATTGTACCTTTTAATGCTGTCTTATCTTCGTTAAAATCCCCCAGACGTACATTGACTACATGATTGTCGAGCGAATTGTCACTTTCCACTTCCACACGGATATAATTTCTCGTAAATCCATGCATCGGAGTACCTGTTTTCGATTTTTCCATCAACACCGGCATAACCTGCCCGATATGACGGGCATAGAAAGCCTGCGTCTTTTCATCCGAAAGCGCCAACAGCCGTTGGCTGCGCTGATGCTTTTCTTCCGGAGAAACGACATACTCTATTTTCAATGCCTGCGTTCCGGGACGTTCGGAGTAACTAAACACGTGCAATTGCGTCACATCCAATCCGGCAATGAACTGATAGGCTTGCTCGAAATACTCCTCTGTTTCTCCACGTGTGCCAACAATCACGTCCACACCGATAAAAGCATCCGGCATCACCTCTTTAATCTTCTTTATTTTCGAAGCAAAGAGAGCGGTATCATACCGGCGGCGCATCAACTTCAAGACTTCATCGCATCCCGATTGTAAAGGGATATGAAAATGAGGCATAAAGCGACGGGAATGTGATACAAACTCGATAATCTCATCCGTCAACAGATTGGGCTCGATAGAGGATATACGGTAGCGTTCGATTCCTTCCACCTGCTCCAGCGCTTTCACCAGGTCAAAGAAAGTCTCTCCCGTTGTCTTGCCAAAATCACCGATATTCACTCCGGTCAAGACAATTTCTTTTCCGCCTTCGGCGGCAGCTTGCCGTGCCTGCTCTACCATGGAAGCAATGGTTCCGTTACGACTCCGCCCGCGGGCAAAAGGAATGGTACAATAGGAACAGAAGTAATCGCAACCGTCCTGTACTTTCAGGAAAAAGCGCGTACGGTCACCCCGTGAACACGAGGGGGAAAAGGAACGGATATCCTTGGTCGCAGTAGTGATAGCTTCACCTTTTTCATGTTTTTGCAGGTCGCCCAGATACTGGAGCAGTTCGCCTTTCTGTTCGGCTCCTAATACTACGTCCACTCCGTCTATCTTTGCCACATCTCCGGGCTTCAACTGCGCATAACATCCGGTCACCACCACAAAAGCACCGGGATGCTGTTTGACCAGCCGGTGAATGGTCTGCCGGCATTTCTTATCCGCCATCTCCGTCACCGAACAGGTATTTACCACACAGATATCTGCCTTCTCTCCTTTACGCGCAGTCCGGACTCCTGCCTCACGCAGAATTTTACCGATAGTTGAAGTCTCTGAAAAATTTAATTTGCAGCCTAAAGTATAATAAACGGCTGTCTTATTTTGAAATACAGTGGTATCTATCATAAGCTGTTATAA
>NZ_CABUHK010000086.1 GCF_902491285.1 uncultured Bacteroides sp.
AAGAAGAAGAGGAAAACCATCGAAATAAAAAAGAGATTACCACCAAATTTGACGAAGAACCAAAAGTTTTATTTCTTCTATTTAGTATGATGAGCAAATATAAATCTCAAACAAACTACATTTTTCTAATTTATCCATCAAAAGTGAAAGATAAATGTTACTTTTGTAGTGACAAACCAACAAAAATACATTATGAGCGTAACCAGGATACATATTAATCAAAACATTCTTATTTGGGCTGTTGAACGAATAGGAAAAACAGTTGATGAATATGTAGCTGAAAACCCTACATTTCAGCAATGGTTAGATGGTACAAAATTACCGACTTTTAAAAGTATAGAACAGTTTGCTCGAAAATTCTATGTTCCTTTGGGATATATGTTCCTCAATGAGCCTCCTCAAGAAGTTTGTCCAATCCCATTTTTCCGTAATATAGATGATCGTTCTCACGATATAAACGTCTATGACACGATAATAGAAATGCAGGAACGACAAGACTGGCTTTCCAATTACCTACGCAAGATGGATTTTGGCAAGGTAAATTACGTAGGCATTTTCACTTCGGAAAATAGTATTCAGGAAGTATGCGACAAGATAAGGGACATATTACAGCTTCCTCATAATTGGGCTTTTGAGTATAAGAATATTGATGATGCCTTAAAATATATCACCAAAAGGATGGAAGACAAAGGCGTAATCATTAGTTACAACAGTGTCGTTGGATTTAATAATTCTCGTCCCATTCCGGTAAAAGTTTGTCGTGGCTTCACGCTAATAGATGATTATGCCCCATTCATCTTCGTGAACAGCAAGGATGCTAAAGTAGCCCAAATGTTTACGTTGATACATGAGTTTGCCCATATCCTAACGGGATATAGCGCCGGAGTTGGTGAAATTGATATAGAACATTCTTCTGAAACAGAGAAATTCTGTGATAAAATTGCCGCCAATTTCTTAGTACCGGAATTATTATTCAAAGAAGTCTGGATTAATCTCGGAGAAGATTATGCAACTTTATCAAAACGTTTCAAAGTCAGTCGCTTTGTTATAGCAAGAAGAGCTATGGAATTAGGATTGATTAGTAGTTCCAGATTTTTTCAGTTATACAATTCTTGGGTAAAAGAACCGATAGCACACATAGAGAACAATAAAGGTGGCAATTTCTACCCATCCGCAATAAAAAAGAATAGCCGTACATTTCTTATTCATGTCAATAACGCACTGAATAGAAATATGCTATTACACATGGATGCTTATCGGCTTACCGGATTAAAAGGCGACACATTCCACAAAATTATAAAATCTCCATTTTTTATTTGACTATGAAATATATAATAGATTCCAACTGCTTCGTAACTCCTCACCGCTCGTTCTGTCCTACAGATGTGGGAGTGAGCTTTTGGAGTAAACTCAGAACCTTAGCTGAAAATGGTAAAATATGCAGCATTGATAAAGTACAAGATGAACTTTATAACAATAGTGATGAACTGAAAAACTGGATGGAGACAAGTCTCAGTGACTCATTCTTTGTAAAATTCGACAATGCCATGTCAGTTCAAAAGCTGACGGCAATAGTCCAGTGGGCTACTACAAATACGTTTTATATTCCCAAAGCTAAAACAAAGTTCCTCCGCATGGATAAAGCTGATATTTATTTAGCTTCTTTCGCTTCTGTCAATCCGGCAGAATGGACAATTGTTTCTATGGAGAGGTCAGCTCCCAACAGTCCGGGAGAAATCAAACTTCCAGATGTATGTATGCAATATAACGTGAAATGTATTCAACTGGAAGAGATGTTTAGGGAGTTGGGAGAGACATATTAGAATGATTTTCCTCGGTTCACTCTAAACAGAACCATCATTCATTTGCCAGCAGCAAACGAAATCGTTTGCTGATAAACTACGAAATCGTTTGTTGGAGTTCGTCCCCATATTCAGCTACTCGCTGAAAGTGCAGTCACGAAACCCCAAGAAAGTGTATGCCATGGACTTAGGATTAGTAAACGAAGCCTCCGCCAATTTTTCAGATGCAACCGGACATAAATTGGAGAATCTTATTTTCCTGCACCTGCGCAGGACATCAAAAAATATTTGCTACTATAAAGACAAAGGCGAATGTGATTTTGTCATTATCGAAAAAGGTAAAGTAATCCGCGCCATCCAAGTCTGCCATCAAATAACCGTTCAAAACTTCAAGCGTGAATATAACGGATTACTGGAAGCCATGAAAGCATTTAACCTATCAGAAGGCATTATCGTCACCACTAGCCAAGCTGACAGTTTCGAAGAAGATGGAAAAATAATCCGGATGATACCTGCCAGCCAATACATCTGCTCTCCTTAAATCATCGATAAGATGAGAGCGCAAAAGAAACATATTCGGCAGCTTGCGATACCGTACTTTCGGCTTTCGCTTCCAGTCGTTTCAGCCACTCCAAAACGGCTTATCCATCAGCATTACGGCTGAAAGCGAGAACCATCCATTTAGGGTTCGCTTTCAGCCGCTTTTCCTTTACAGCAAGCGATTATAGAGAATCGCTGAATGCTGAAATCACTTTATTATTTTGCTGTTTCTACCAGTACAACACGGTTCAGAATCGGTTGACCGAACTTATCGACGCCACCACCGGCAGCAACTTTCAAGTTATCGGCAGGAATTCCATACTTCTTTACCAGCAGGTCTTTAACAACCTGTGCACGTTCCAAGCTCAACTTCTGGTTGAAAGCCGGAGTACCTGTTGCAGAGTCTGCATATCCGTTGATGGTATAGGTAGTGCCGGGGAATTCTTTAATGCGGCTGGCAAGATAAGACAAGTTCATCTCTTCCTGCGGAGACAGTTTGTCAGAACCAATCTTGAAGAATACGGTACGCGGAGCGATATTAGGATCTGTGATAACTACTGTTTCTTCTTCTACTTCAACCGGCTGTTTTGCATCAGCCAACTGCTGTTGCAACTGCATATTGGCGGCTGCCATTGCATTCATCTGGTTACGCATCTGGTTCAGTTCGAGTTCAGAGATAATCTGCGGTACAGGACGTTGGAATCCGCGGGTCGGGAAATAATAAGTTACACCGACAGTTGCACCGAGGATACCGTCATAATCACGTTTGCCACCATGTTCGCCGTCAAACTTACCTTCCAGACCTGTTGCGCTCAATTCAAGGTTCAAGTCAACAGCGTTCGACAAGCGGAAACGGTTGATGATACCTGCATTGAAAGTAGCGGCATCAGTGTGAGGACGAGAGTAAGAATGAGCCCAACCGGCACCGATATAAGGGATGATTTCATATACACGGTTCGGATTGTATCCACCGAAAAGCGCGTTCAGGTTAATCATCAAATCACCATGAAGATTCATGTAATCCCATCTCTGTTTGTAAGAACCGTCTTCTCTCGGACCACCGACTACATAGTCAGCAGTTTCATTCATCGTGAATCCTTTAGCTTGCAGACCACTGTACTGCATACGCAGTCCGAAGCCCGGAGTTAGCCATTTGCCGACAGACACGTTGAATGTAGGAGCAACACGGTCTCTGAATTTGCCGATATGGTCATTATTGCCATACAGCACCTGAGCACCGCCCCCTACAGAGAAGAACCAGTTGCTCCAGAACGGGTTGGTTATTACTTGATATTTATCTTGTACCTGAATCACTTCGTATTCAGTTACCGTCATAGTCTGCTGCGCAGAAGCGACAGACGCAACGCCGGCAAAAGCCAGCAACATCAGAATCTTTTTCATATACCTAATAGTTAAGTGGTTATTTAAATCTTTTTCATTGTTGAACTAATTAAATAACACGAACTGAACTAAAAGGTTTTAGGAAAAGATGAAATTATTTGCTTTATTTGAATAAACGTTC
Organism: uncultured Bacteroides sp.; assembly: GCF_902491285.1. Lineage (GTDB taxonomy): Bacteria > Bacteroidota > Bacteroidia > Bacteroidales > Bacteroidaceae > Bacteroides. The sequence goes on from NZ_CABUHK010000086.1 coordinate 3,865, forward strand.
GATATCTTCTTCTTTGATTGTCGTCAATACAACCTTCCCGTCCGGAGTGTAATTCGGTGAGGGACAAGCGAAAAGATTATCAACAAGACTGACCATTTCTTCGTTGCTCAGCACTTGTCCGTAAACGATTGCTGCCGCACGTGCCAATGTCAGTGCCAGTATATTCTGTATTTCTTCCTTGACATCGTTCCCTTTTTCCATTGCCGTATGTAGCATATTACGCACCAGTTCGACCGGATTCAGCCCTTCGATACCGGACGGAATGCCATTGATGGCATAACTTCCGCCGCCCAGATTGCTCAAATCGAAACCTACTGCCGACAAATCATCCATAATACTTTGCAACACGGCAGCTTCCGAAGCGGGCAATTGCAATATTTCGGGGAAAAGAACACCTTGCGACACACCTTGCTTCTGCTGAATCTGAACCATATACCGGTCGAAAAGCACCCGTATATGTGCCCGGTGCTGGTCGATAAGCATCAACCCGGATTTTACGGAAGTCAGAATAAACCGTCCCTTGAACTGCAAATGCTGGTTTCCTTTTTCTATCACAGGTTCGCTGGCATATAAAGTAGAAGAAGCCATAGAAGGCATTGTCTCCATTTTTTCTTCTATAACGGACGTTTCTTCGCTGACAACAGAGTCTTCCCATTCCATTTCAGGCTCCGGCATCGGATTATTCATCTTGCTGGCTTTCGTCAGACCGCCATACAAATCCTCCCATTCCACCTTTGAACGGCTATACGAACCGCCGCTACCGCCTGTCGGAACTTTGAACGGATTATAATCCGAGTTATAATGCACTCTAGGAGGCTCGGAAGTTGTCTTCTGTTCAAATGCCGGAATATCGGGCATATCTTCCGTATCAAAATCAATGGAAGGGATAGCACTGAACTTACCCAACGACTCTTTCACCGATGCCGAAAGTATCTGCCAGATGGCCTGTTCATTCTCAAACTTGATTTCGGTCTTGGTCGGGTGAATATTCACATCGATATTGGCCGGATCTACTTCAAAATAGATAAAGTAGGAAATCTGCTCGCCGGTGGGAATCAACTGTTCATAGGCCTCCATCACTGCCTTATGGAAGTAAGGATGGCGCATATAACGCCCGTTGACGAAGAAATACTGGTGAGCGCCTTTCTTACGGGCTGTTTCCGGTTTGGCTACGTATCCGGAGATTTTCACCATGGTAGTGTTCACTTCTATATTAAGCAACTGCTGATTGAGCTTTTTACCGAAAATAGCCATAATGCGCTGACGCAATGGAGATACCGGAAGATTGAAAAGTTCCGAATCATTGCTATAAAGTGAAAAGGCGACTTCCGGATGAACAAGAGCGATACGTTCAAATTCAGCAAGGATATTACTCAGTTCGGTTGAGTTCGCTTTCAGGAATTTACGACGGGCGGGCACATTAAAGAACAGGTTCTTTACGGAGAAGTTGCTTCCTTTTGAACAGGAAACAGCTTCCTGGCTCTCTACCGTAGAGCCTGCTATCACCAGCTTCGTTCCCAATTCCTCCGATTCCGGGCGTGTCTTCAGTTCTACCTGAGCCACTGCGGCAATGGAAGCCAAGGCTTCTCCACGAAATCCCATCGTGCGCAGAGCAAACAAATCGGCAGCTTCACGTATCTTGGAAGTAGCATGACGCTCGAAGGAAAGACGGGCGTCCGTTTCGGACATTCCCTTTCCATCATCGATAACCTGAATGCTGGTCTTCCCCGCATCAGTCACCAATACATGTATATTTTGCGCATCTGCATCAATCGCATTCTCCACTAGCTCCTTGATAACAGATGCCGGACGTTGTATCACTTCGCCGGCAGCAATCTGGTTAGCTACCGAATCAGGTAACAAATGAATAATATCGCTCATAATTCAGTTAAAATTAAAAGTTCCAGCTTCCCGTTGCCAAATAATGCCACAAATACAAAAGGAAAGCAATGATAACCAATATGATTCCGAAAGAGACCGGTTTGCGGCCACTTGCTTTTCTTCTTTTCAGGTGAGTAGTTCCTTCGATAAACTTACCACGAATATCCTCCGGATTAAATTCTTTCTCCGGCAGCATGCCCAAGTCGCGTTTTGCGTTCTCTTCCATCTTGGCGAGCTTTTCCTTGCGCTCATCCACGTAAATGTATTGATGATTAAAGCCACGAGGTTTCCTCATCGAATTAAACATTCCCATACTACTTCATATTAATTAAGTTTCGCTTTTCTGTTTTTGGTCGCCGGTCGGTAGTCGGTTTCAGAGTTTCCCCTTCCCGCTTGCTCCGCCAGTTGAATATATCATCCTTATTCAGCGGACGGACATAGTCGAACCAGGCAAAAGTAGGCAGACGCAGTTTGTCGGGCGGTATTTGATCCATCGGATACATCGTTCCGTTGGACTTGCCGATAAACAGTCCCTTCTCCATCTTCTTGTCTTTCATGTAAAGATGAAGCACACTGCCTTCCAGACAATTGAATCCGGTCATCGTGCTGTCCTTCTCTTCGGGATAAAAAGCAGTCTGTACATTACCAACCACCTCGATATGCCGCATATCGCCATCTATGAAATAGGCTTTCATCTCCTTGCCGGACACTTGGTTATAATGGATGGAGTCTTTCATTTCCACCGTCAAAGCCTGGTTGATGATATGCGCCCAGTCAATGGTACTGTCATTCATATAAATCTTAATCTGCTCGCCCAGTAGCTGCTGGCCGTCATTCCAAAGAATCGGGTCGGTATACATGGTCATGCAGGAGTCCTTCGAGTTATACACCAGCGAGTCGCATACTCCCTGCACATCGGTACGGTACATACGCACTTTATGATACGCCTTCATCAAACGGAACAAAGAGTCGGTATTCAGATTGTAAGATACCACCTGCAAGGTATCCCCATGCATAAAGAGACTATCCCCCTGCGAATAATCAATGGCAACCGCCCGCTTGGTGGCAAAGGCAGAATCCGTCAATTCATTATAGAAGCAGTAATCGCCCGTCAGCATATTCTTATTGATAGTATCCGTCATCTTCACATTATCGAACGCCTCACCATAACCGACGACACGGTCGTAGAACAGACTGTCGCCCACCAGTTTCTTTCCCTGGTTGGTCAGAATGGAACGGTCGAGCAGTTCGGCTTGCTCGGTCAACGTGTTATAGAATCCACGTTCGGAGTAGATGTGGTTATTATCACTCACAATGTTCGAAGGACCGAGGATAACGGCTATTTTGTTCTCCGTATTATACCTTAATGTATCGGAAGTCAGCACAAACTTGGGATTCACGAGTTTCACATCGTGGTTGAACACTGACTGTTTCGTGGCAGGGCTGTATTCGCCCCAGTCGGAAGTCAGCACGTTCTCTTCATCCATCAAGGTTCCCCCTTCAAAGTAATACCCGAGATCATAGAGACGGTCGTAGTTCAAGCTGTCTGTCAGCAGGGTCGTATTGCGGTTAATCATCTTCACGTTTTCACGGAGCTGCGCAATCTGCGTCATTCCGTCATAGTAAAGGTAATCACCATATATAAATAAGGTGTCTCCCTGCTCCATACGTACATTACTGAAAGCCTCCACCGAGTTGGTTTTCTCGAAAATCAAGGCACTGTCACAGTACATATACATACTGTCATGGCGCATCTTCACGTTACCAATCAGCACTTGCACATCAGGGCGGGCCAGCTTGTCCGCCTGACCTTCGTCGGCATGGAGCAAATAAACCTTCGTCTTTTTATTCTCCGGCTGCTTCTGTGGCGGCCGAGCCGTTTTAGACGTATCCGCAGCCGGCTTCGTTGAAGTCCCCTTATTAGTTGCAGGTTTCTGTCCCGTAGGCCTTACTTGCGCTACAAGACATACACCAAACAGGCATAGAAAGCCTATAAGGAGCCATCTATGCCTGTCTTGTTGTTTATCTTTCTTATTTTGTTTCAGCATATAAAGTCAAGCTGTTAAACATCAATCCTTCTTCACCCAACCCGGGTACTTGAAGTCACACTTCTGCCAGTTTTCGTTGATGCGTACATATGTGTTTTTCTGCTTGTTCAGAATCCACTTCTGCAACATCTCTTCACGGCGTTTATCCATCACGATCTCTTTCAAGTCTTGATAGTCTTCTGCGATGGTAGCTTTATGACCGTTGATTTTCGCTTTCAACTTTACGATAGCACATACTTCTTTTCCGTCCTTCTCGTTTATCATTGTAAAGGCTTTTGAAATTTCGCCTACGTTCATCTTGTCTACCACCTTAGCTACATCCTGCGGAAGATCCTGCATCTGGAACTTAGAAGTCGTGACACCGGAGTTCTCGTTGATGTTCACCATGATACCGTGGTTGTTGCGGGTATCCTTATCTTGTGAGATAACGGCAGCCGCTTCGTCGAACGTGAATTTATTAGCGCGGATATCATCTGCAATAGAGTCCAGACGTGCACAAGCTTCGGTCAGTTCTTTTTCCGACACTTTCGGACGCAACAGGATATGACGTGTATTGACGCGGTCGCCACGCTTTTCAATCAACTGGATAATGTGATAACCGAATTCCGACTCTACAATCTTGGATACTTTCTTCGGATCCTGCAAGCTGAATGCCACATTCGCATAAGAAGGGTCCATCATACCACGTCCCATGAATCCGCATTCGCCGCCTTTTATGGCAGATGCCTTATCCTCGGAATACAAACGGGCCAACGTTGAGAAGTCGATTTCTCCTTTTGTCACACGATCCGTATAGTCGCGCAGCCTTTTCTTCACATCTTCGATTTCTGCAACAGGAATTTTAGGTTGCAGCGTGATAATCTGCACTTCTACCTGCGTCGGAATGTAAGGGATACTATCCTGCGGAAGGTCTTTGAAGTAACGGCGTACTTCTGCCGGAGTTACTTTGATTTCCCCGACTAATTTCTGCTGCATCTTCTGTACTGTCAATCCGTCTCGTGCATTATCACGCAGTGTTTCACGAATCTGAGCGGAAGTCTTATTGAAATACTCCTCCATTTTCTCTCTTGAACCGATCTGCTGAATGTACATATTAGTCAGCATATCTACTCGCTGGATGATTTCCGCTTCGGAAACCTCAATACTATCCAACTTTGCCTGATGCAGGAATAACTTCTGAACAGCGATTTCTTCGGGAATCACACAATATGGATCGCCGTCGAATCTGCGTCCATTATACAAGGCGTCCATACGAGCCTCTTCTACATCTGATTTTAAAATAGCTTCGTCACCTACTACCCAAACTACTTCATCAACCACGTTGTCCTGGGCATAAGTTACCACGTTAGCAAAAACTGCCAGGACAAGGGTAACAACAAATCTAAAGTTCACAAACTTCTTCATTCTTTGTATTTAATAATTATATATAATCTTCTTCTTGCTTGCCGCCTGCTGATACAGATCACTCTTTACTTGTTCCATAAAACTCACCCGTTTCTGATTGACCAGCAAGTCCTTCACTTCCGCCCGGGCAAACTCATACGGTTTTTCCTCCCCTGCTCCACGATAATCGCTCACATTCAGGAAATAATGAAATGCCGTATCTTTCAATTCCACCTGACGGTGTTTGTTCACATATTCTTCCGGCGCTTCTACTTTCAACGGAATCAAGTCCAGCACATCTGTCACCGGCACCCATTTGTCATAGAAGTATTCATATTTCACCGCATTCTGCAAACTATATTTCTCAAGACTTTCCACAGCATCCTGTTTATCCGACTTATACCATCTGCGGACATTATTCAACTGGGGAGCCGTCAGCGGCACTTTAATAAACAATCCTTTTATCAACGGGCTTTCCAGTTTAAACAATTCCTTGTTTTTCTCGTAATACTCCGCAATCTCCTGTTCGGGAATGTCTTTCGCCAATTTCTGGTTAATCAACTCCTGCTGATAAGTATGCATAATCAACGCTTTGCGGTAATTCTCCACCAGTTTGTCCACATCCACATTATCGGGAATATTGTTTGCAGCCTTTTCATACAATAAAATCTCTTCAGCCCAGCTACGAATATAATGCTCGGCGAAGAGAATGCTATCGTCTTTTGACAGTCCGACGGGAAGTACGGACATCAAATCTTCTTTATATAAAAAGTTACCGTCCACCTCTACCAAAGGAGTCTTTCCTTTGTGGTCGCGCTGTTCCTTGCACGCTCCACAACCAAGAAGGGTAATCAGTAAGAGGACTAATATTCGCATTGTCAATTGAAATCTACTTATTTAAGGTACGAAGATAGTGAATAATCGGTTACATCAGTTATTATTAACTGTTTTTAAAACCTCTTGGTTTATTTCAACCTTACCGGACTCCTTCAATTCCCGCGTCCAGTACGTGTCGAGATAGGTTCGATAATCCTTCCGCACCTGTTCTATCACTTCCCGATAATCATCCGGCCCCTTCTGTTTCCCACCGGCCACAATGGTAAAAGGATAAGACACAACAGGATCAAATCCACCTTTCTTGAAAACCAGTTTATCTACATATTTATTGTCTCCGACGGCAAAAACTCCCTGCTCAATCTGTATCTTTTCTACCCCCGACACATTAAAAGCTTGCCGAAGTTTATCCACCCATTCATTTTCCGGCAGTTTCTTCAATATTTTTTTCGCCTGCTTGGCGGTCTTTTTGTCGGCACAATGAAGAACGACTCCTTTATAACGCGGACTATCCCACCGATAATCCGATGAGTGAAACTTAAAATAAGTTGCCAGCCCGGCACGATCATTCATCGCGGGCAAGTCTACTTTTTGCCGTGTCACCTCTTTTATGAGATACTCTTCATCGGATTTCTGCAAAGCATAGCGGATTTCAGGATACTTTTTATCCATATTCCTGCTTTCATAATCCAACAATGACTTGGCTATAAATTCATCGAGTTGACGTTTTACAGCCTGCGGATGCGAAGCGGCAAATCGTTTGAACAGACTCCCCGTATAACGTTGCCCGTCAATGGTAAACAAAGTCTGTTCTGTTCCGCCTTTCAATAACAGTTCTTCTATACCCGCCTGATTCGGAGCATATTGCCAGTCCTTTTTCAATCGTTCCACTACTTTTCCGATAACTTTATCCGGTATCTCCCTGCGGCGCATACGTTCTGTCAGTCTATCGGCAACTTCTTCATAGGCAGGCATCTCTTTCCGGTCAATCACTTTCAGGATATGGATTCCTGCAGGAGTAAAGAACGGTTGGGACATTTCACCCTTCGACAGAGCGAAAGCCACATTCTCAAATTCGGTAGTTGTCTGCAAACTTTCTATCCAACGGCTTTGCTTATCATCCGAATACTTCTCTACCAGACGGGCGAAATCCAGTCCGGGCTGATTCTGTATCATCCAGTAGATAGAATCCATGCGGGACTTCTGTTCTTCCAAGTGCCGGGAAGTAATCGTTTGCGGCAGATATTTAAAAATCTGCATGACTTGCACTTGTCCGCTACGTGCTTGCAGTCCCATTTTCTGATATCGGGCACGGACACAGCTATCCATCACCGACTTATCTATCAGATAAGCATCCGTCAACTTAGTTCGGGCAGCTTTCTGTTGTTCACGAAAAGCGGAAGTCGTATCGAGCCCGACAGCTTTTGCCGCTTCTACCTTTTGCATGGATTGAGCGAAAAGTGCCGCATACTCCTTTGGAGAAAGATTGGCATCTGCGCCAACCGCATTATGACGATACGAATATTCAAACTCCGAACGGGATATATCTCTCCCGTTGACACGCATCAATACAGGGTCTTCCTGAGCAAAGACCAAGATTGCGAAGAGACAGACACACCCTGACAACAGACTTCTTTTCATCATCTATTCTTATTTTTCCAAACAACAATAACAAGTATCCCAACCAACGAGTAATAAACAACAAACGGTGAACAGCAAACATACGCTGATTGGCACAGCTTGTTCACCGTTCACCGTTAGTTAACAGTTCACCGTTTATATTTGTTATTCCGGACGGCTATAATTAGGCGATTCACTGGTAATCGTCACGTCGTGCGGATGGCTTTCCATCACACCGGCATTGGTAATACGGGTAAACTTCGCGTCATGAAGTTTCTCAATATTAGCAGCGCCACAGTATCCCATACCTGCACGCAGACCGCCTGTCAACTGATAAACCACTTCGAAAAGCGTACCTTTGTAAGGAACACGTGCAGCGATTCCTTCCGGAACGAGCTTCTTCACGTCCGCTGTCCCACTCTGGAAGTAACGGTCTTTCGAGCCGTTCTCCATCGCTTCCAAAGACCCCATACCACGATAGGACTTGAATTTACGGCCATTGAAGATGATAGTATCACCCGGAGACTCTTCAGTTCCCGCAACCAACGATCCGATCATTACGCAATATCCACCGGCAGCCAACGCCTTCACCACGTCGCCCGAATAGCGCAAACCACCATCGGCAATCAAAGGAATGCCTGTACCTTTCAGTGCTTTCGCTACCTCATATACAGCCGACAACTGGGGAACACCTACACCGGCAACTACACGGGTCGTACAGATAGAGCCCGGTCCGATACCTACCTTCACTGCATCCGCACCTGCTTCCGCCAACGCCTTCGCTGCTGCTCCGGTAGCAATATTACCTACTACAATATCAATATTCGGGAAGCGCTTCTTCGCTTCTTTCAGTTTCTCGATAACAAATGCAGAATGTCCGTGAGCCGTATCAATAACGATAGCATCCGCACCTGCATCCACCAAAGCCTGCATACGTTCCAGTGTATCGGCAGTCACACCCACACCGGCAGCTACACGCAGACGTCCTTTGGCATCTTTGCAAGCCATCGGCTTATCTTTTGCTTTTGTAATATCCTTATAAGTAACAAGACCGATCAGCTTTCCGTCCATTCCTACAATCGGAAGTTTCTCAATCTTATGTTTCTGAAGAATCTGTGCAGCAGATTCCAAGTCAGTAGACTGGTTGGTAGTTACTAATCTTTCTTTAGGAGTCATGACAAGATCAATATGTTTTGCCATATCTCTTTCAAAACGCAAGTCTCTGTTAGTAACAATACCTACCAGATAACCTTCATCATCCACAACAGGGATACCACCGATTTTATATTCAGCCATAATATCCAAAGCGTCGCGAACGGTAGAACCTCTCTTGATAGTCACAGGATCATAAATCATACCATTCTCGGCACGCTTTACAATAGCAACTTGTCTTGCTTGTTCTTCGATAGACATATTTTTGTGAATCACACCGATACCACCTTCACGAGCAATGGCAATAGCCATTTTCGCTTCGGTTACCGTATCCATGGCAGCCGTCACAAAAGGTATTTTTAACTCAATGTTTTTTGAAAACTTTGTCGAGAGATCGACAGTGCGCGGTAAAACTTCAGAATAAGCGGGGATCAACAATACGTCGTCGTAAGTTAACCCATCCATTACAATCTTATCAGCAATAAATGACATAGGGCTATGCGTTTAAAAATTATTGCGTGCAAATATACGGTTTTTATTCAAAATGCGCAAACTGTGCGCCAGAATATTTAATGAGGGGGGGCTAATTAATACCTATCAGAAAGAATTGCCTTAAAAGAACACATTCAAAGAACCGAATTAAAGAACAACTTTAAAGAACAAGATTATGGAAAGGCAGATTTTTATTAATGAGATGCAAGCTCGTTTCAATTTAAGAAAACCACGTAGCGAGAAGCCAACCAATCTCTATTTAGTATGCAGAATAAACAACAAACAAGTTAAACTATCTACAGGGGTAAAGATATATCCAGACCACTGGAATGAAAAAAGACAAGAAGCATATATCAGCGTACGCCTATCAGAGTTAGATAATATAAATAACACTATAGCGAACAAGAAAATCACAAAACTAAAAGAATATTTCATCGAATTTAAGCATTATCTTTGTATGCATCCGGACGAGATTGGAGAAAGTATGAAACTATTAAAACAACACATATATAAAGATAGGATGAAGAAAGAATTACAGAAACCCGCAACTTTTATAATGAAACAAATTATAGAAGCAAAGACTTGTGCAGAAAGCAGTAAGAAACAATATCGTTCTAACATAGACAAATTCGAGCGTTTTCTCAAAGAGAATGAAATTCCCAATACATGGGAGAGCATGAATTTAGATACTATCAATCGCTACCAAAAGCAAATCATAAAAGAAAACCCATTGCATCCTCATAACACTTTACGTAACATAATTAAAGGAACTATATTTAATTTACTAGGGATAGCAGATAAAAGACTGGATATTCCTTTCAAATGGTCTGACAGCAATTTAAACAGTTTTGAGTTCGTGAAAGATAAATCCAACAAAGAATTAGCAGACAACAAAAAAGTTTCATTAACAGAAGAGCAACTGAATAAATTCTACAAGCATATCATCACAGGAACAGAAAGACAAATAAAGAAATACACAGAAATCAGAGATTTATTCATACTACAATGTTTAGTTGGGCAACGAATTGGAGATATGCAAAAATTCTTTAATGGAGATAATGAAATGGACGAAGAAGCAGGAACCATCTCTATTATACAACAAAAGACAAAAGCCAGAGCTATAATTCCACTATTGCCATTAGCCAAAGAAATTATATCTAAATATGAGAATAAAGAATTATTATATTATAAAGAAAGAAAGTCCATTGTCAATGAAGCCTTAAAAGAAGTAGCAGAACAAGCAGGATTAGACGAGCCTATCACTTATGAAGAAAACGGGATTAAACAAACCCAACCTCTTTATAAATTACTGCATACACATACAGCAAGGCATACTTTTATCACAATATTGTGTAGAAAAGGCATCCCCAAGGAAACTGTTATTATAGCGACAGGACATGAAGATACAAAAATGATAGACAAAGTTTATTCTCATTTAAACAGTAAAGATAAAGCAAAGAAAGTCTCTAATGCTTTCAAAAGTTTAAATAATGGCATTTTTAATATGGGCAAGATGGAGACAAATTCTCTCAATGAAACAAAGCCTACGAACGATACGACTAATAACATCACCTTCGATACTTTGCTAGACACTCAATTTTTTGCGTCTAAAATCAATAAAGCTGTTGAACTACAATCACAGGTAGGTCATTTGAAGAATGGAAAGCTGTGTAGCTATGACAATGAAATCACGTCCCTTATAAGCGAGATAGAAAAATTCTCCCTATCTTCCACTTCTGATTCTGATGTGGCAAAACAATATGTGAAACAGTTATCTGTTGGGAAGCAGTCAGACCTACATGACTGTTTTAGGGAAATGATTATCAAGTGCGTTAAGATTGGTATCAGTAAGGATGCAATTATGCAGTTTATCAATAAGGCTTTGGAAATAGGCTTGTTGGATAAGGAAAGATTCACCAATATAAAAGAAATCACTACAGCCTTATTGGATAAAAGGAATCAGGGCTGACAAGCTTTTTTGGAAATCAAGGCTTCTGGTAAGCCTGAACATCATATTCTCCCCGAACAGCTACGGTTAAGGGGAGAATTTTTGCTTTATTGCATCCTCAACTCAAATATTCCACAATTTCGACTTGTCGTTTGGTGATGCGGTCGGGACTTTATACCTTTGCAATGTGATTGAAAGTCAGAAATGACCGAGTTTCTCGTCACCCAGATTCACCACTACAAACCTAAATCTACTTCAAATGAAAGAACTGACCTACGCAGACATTCGTAAAGTGGCACTAGAGCACGGTATCAAGGACACAAGGCTGCACATTGGACTTTGGGCTACTGACCGATACATCAAAAAGCGCAAAATGGTTCAAGGCAAGACCTACACAATCTACCTACCGCATCATAAACAGGAACAGGAATGATTTTTTAGTTCCAAACCTGTCGCCAAGCTAACATAATAAGAGGTGTTTTCTTCATAAAACTTTTAAACTAAAGTTTTAAAAGACGCTTCCGCCATAAACGATATAATACAAGACATAACATTTAGATTGCTTGACTATGCTAAGTCAGCGGTAAAGTAATAGGCGTAGTAATACGCTTATTATTTTATTCTTATGGACGAGTTTTTCTTCAAAGCGTCCCTATATAGGAAGAAAAAAATAACCCTACTTAAACTTAATCTAAAGTCAGATATTTCAAATACACAGATTACAATTTTATAAATCTAAGTTAATCTAAACACAATGAAACAAGAAATCATTAATGGTGGCAATGCCCGATATTTGGGCGAATTAGAAAGATTTAAAGATGGTATTCCTTTTGGCATCGTAAACAAGACAAAGACAGATGTAGGTGGCACTTATGTGGCTGCAAATTGCAGTAGTAACTATATTATCGTATGCCCATTCAAGGATTTGGTGGATAGCATAGCAGCAGATAAGAATAACAGGTATGAGGTATTCAAATGTTATGGTGGTATAAGAGAATACCAGTTCAGGAAATATATCAAAAACAATACCACATATAAGATAGCCGTGACCTATGACAGCCTGCCAAAATTAATTGGATGGTTGAGCGGTACAGAAGGGTGGAAAGTCTTGGTAGATGAATACCATTTAATTTTGGAAGACATGGATTTCAGATATGATGCAATTAACGGCTTGATGGAAGAAATACAGAAGTTCAGGCATTATTCTTTTCTGTCTGCCACTCCAATTGACCTTGACTTTGAGATAGATTTCCTGAAACAGCTTCCACATTACAAAGTCCAATGGAATGGAGTGACGAAAATAACCCCTATCAGATACAAGGTCACGCAATTAACCAAAGGACTGGCTAGATTCATACAGATATTTTTGGATGAAGGCATATCACTCCCAGACATAAACGGCAATGTCAGCAAAGTGGAAGAACTATATATTTTTATCAATTCTGTGACCAGTATCAAGCAGATAGCAGATACGTTGAAACTGAATCCAGATGATGTGAAGATATGTTGTGCTGACAGGATTAGAAATAACAAACTGTTGGGCGAATACCAGATTGAATCAGTCAGTAGTCACAATAAGAAGATTAATTTCTTTACAAAGAAATGCTTTCAGGGATGCAACCTTTTCACCAATAACGGGCTGATAATAGTAGCCAGTGACGCATACAGAACACAGACTTTGGTGGATATAAGTACTACTATGGAACAGATAGCAGGCAGAATCAGAATCAATGACGAATACCAGAACATCTTTAGGAATGTGATAGTCCATCTGTTCTCCACCAATAAGAATGTTATGAGCGATGAAGAGTTTGAGATGTTGATGCAGGACAAAGAGAAGGAAGCTGACAAGTTGCTAAGCGGATGGAGCAAGCTGGATAAGGAAGAGAGACAGACCTATATTAAGAGGATGAACCTAGACACTGAACTAGTCTCCATCATTAATGGCAAGATGGTGTATAACAATCTGAAAAAACAATCCTTCATTTATAAGCAGGCACTAAGGAAGACATACAAGGATGGAATCAGCATCAGGGACAGTTTTATGCAATCAGAGAAATTTGAGCTTACCAACCAGAATAAATGGAAAGATTTCAACATAAAACTGGCAAAGGCTATGGCTGTCAGTTATGAGCAATTACTAAAAGATTATCTGGATTCCCCTTCTGAATCTTATGAACAGGAATATCCAGAATTTCCACTAATCAAAAGATATTTGAAGGAATCTGAAATGAATACTCTTAGATGGAACAGGGAGAAGATGCTAAAAGCTGTAGAGGACAAGAAACAAGTTGATAAAGTTTTCTTGGCTATATATCAGCCTGGCTTTATCAGCAATAAGGATTTGAAAAGCAAATTGAAGGATGAGTTTGGCAGATTGGGAATCAAGTTATCCCCCAAAGCTACCCTGATAGAGAATTGTACTCTTTACAATGTGGAGAAGGCAAGCAGGAAGATAGATGGAAAAACTGTTAGTGGCTATGAACTTGGCAAGATGGTATTTACCTTTGAATAAGAATCTACCAATATGACAGAACAGGACAAGAATAAAGCTCCAGACCATTAATCAGGTTTGGGGCTTTTTTTAATAAGAAACTAATTTTAACACTTGAGAGGATATTAAATCAGGAAGGCGGTATAGAGAATAGTAATATTATATCAAATAGAATTACAATACATTGATTTATAATAACCTTGTTTTTTATTCTGTATAAATCCTATTTGTTGTTTTTATCTTTTATTATATTTGTACATCGTATTGAATTAAAGAATAATTATGGATAAGCCTCTATTTTCAGAATACTGTCATGCACTAGAATACAAACATTTATTTAAAGGTCATGATGATATGAATTTTTATTCAGCAAAGGAAGGTGATAATGATTACATAATGGTGGATGATTATGACTGTGGAAATTATGACGTATGGTCTGAAATACCAATTGTTCTCTTAGAGAATGACAGATTACTTTGTAAACGTGACGAAAAATATGGTGTAGTAAATGCAGAAGGTTGGATTGTTATACCTTTTGTTTATGATAGATTTGATAACAGAGAAGAGTTTGAAAATGATAGATATAGTGTTTTATTAGACAATAGATGGGGAGTGATAGACGCATCAGGAAGGGAGCTCTTTCGAATAAAATATAGTAATCCTATTCCAATATTAAAGTTTCCCAAAATAGTTTCGAATGATATGATATGCAGAGGGACTATACTTGTTGAGGATGCAGATACTCACCGTCAAGGATTAGTTAATTTTAATGGTCAAGAAGTCATTCCTACAATATATTCTAAAATAGAACAAAGTGGAAACTGGGACTATGTTTTTGTTAATTGGGGAGCTATAGAAGAACCTAAACCTAATTGCACATGGAATGGTATTTGGGGATGTTATAATTGGCAGGGAAAGGAGGTAATTCCCGTAAAGTATCATGCCATTCATTATATTAATGGTTATTTTATTGTAGGAGATGATGAATATAATGATTGGGAAGATAAATACTATGGGATATATGATTTATATGATTTACAAGGTAATATGATTATAGGTGGATTTAATAATTGTCAAATCGGGACAAATTATTTTATTTTCAATTTTGGAATTACCATTAAGTCACACTGGGAAACAACTTATTGGGGGGACATTGAATATGATGAAAGATTAGTAGAAGAATTGAATTGTGATAAAATGTGTTCTATTATTGTTGATAAAGAGCTAAAGTCACTAATTCCTAGGCATTTGATTGAGCAAACTCGTGAAGAAGCGGAATATGAATTTGATTTTTTAATGAATAATTTGCCTATAGGTGAAGGGTTGCTCATTGGAGAATGTCCCAAATTGTTCCAAGGTAAAAAATACAGTAAAGATGATAAGATTATAAAAGGAATTAGTGTTCGTTCAGCTTCTTCCATAAATGACTTCGCTGTAAAATATAGCTCAAATAAAAAAGTTACAATGGACGATGGTTCAATAGTGCGATTGACAGGGATTATTTTCAACAATGAACGAATAGTTATTGCTCCGATATATATAAGCATAAAATCAATAAGCGATAGGTTGTTTTTTGTTCTAAATAAAAAAGGTTTAGTTGGTATAAGGGATATTTCAAAAGAATTGCTAAAACCACAATTTAACTTAATTGCTAATCCACATAATAACATAGCTATCGGATTTAAAATAGCATATATAGAAGAAGAGGAGATATATCAATGCCAATGTTCTTTATTAAAGTTCAATGAAGATTCTATCCATCAAGAGGATATTGTGAAAATGACAGGTTCACAGCTATATGAGTTGCTATATTGTGAGTTTTCAAATTGGAGAGATTTTGAATTAAGTGAAGAACATAAAATATTGATAACGCAGTACTGGGAACATATATTTAGTAAAAATGACACTTTCTGGTATTCATATTGTAATAATTTTAAATATCTTTGGAAGGATGAACATTATGAAGAAATTAGAGGAAGTATGTCCAATGATTCGACGGACTCGTATAATTGGGAATATTATAATGATGGTTTGGATATGGACCAACAAGATGAACGTTTTTGGAATTTTTGATTAATATATCTGCACACTAAGATGAAATATGAAGAATTATTAGAAAAAGACGAATGGGAAGTTAAACGCTATGAGATATTGGCTAGAGATAATTACACTTGTCAAGATTGTGGATGCAGAGGTATTAACAATGATATATTTTTCCCTATTTCTAAAATTAGCGATTTAAATAAGCTACTTCCAGATATCTTATTAAATGGTGATAATTTGGAATCATTTTGTAATGGTATTAATTGGGTTGGTAAGTCTATGAAATCTCCAGTCCATTTGCAAATAAAAATTTTAAATAATAAATTATGTATTTATACAATCAATACACATTCTATATTTGAATCCCCATTTCTTTTTGCAGCAGATAATGAGGTCTCAAATATCCATTTTAAAGAGATAAATATAAATGATATCTGTCATACAAAGATAGAAAAGTTGAAAAGGGAAGATTGTTTGCCTTTTTATTTAAAGAAGATATGGGGCAGACGAACTATGCAGCAATAAACTATTCTTGCAAAAATGAAAAACTTGAAATACTAGAACTAAATATATTCTTTGAGAATAAATATTTTCATTATTCTTTCTCTCATTTACATTATTACAGTGAAGGGACAGTTTTCAATTTTATTCCATTAAATATTCATCACCAATATTATATACGTGATAAAAAGCCTTGGGAGTATGATAATAATGCTTTAGTAACCTTATGTTCACGTTGCCATCAAAAAAGACATCAACAAACAAGTACTCCATTGTACACATTAGATAGGCAATTGATTTATTCTGCCTTGCCTGTATGTGACCGTTGTCAAGGAACTGGCTATTTGCCTCAATACCATTATTATATGGGAGGGATATGTTTTAAATGTCATGGTGAGGGTGTGTGCGAATATTAGATACGCCCTATTAATGTCTGAAATTGTTATCTAATATCTTATAAACCTACCTATTTTTATCATAGACTTTTATTGGATATAAATATATTTCCCAGGGATAATTGATATTTTCTTGAAAGTTAGGATTTAGTAAATAATATTCATAAGTTTTAAAAGGTAGCCATTCTCGTGATAAGAGGCATAATTTAGTACGATACATATTCCCTTCTTTATTTAATTTCACTCTTCTTTCAAATTTCCAGTTGGATTTCTTCCTGAAATAGCAATATATTAGAGCAGAACTATTTGTATCATCTCCTTTTAAGTTAATATCTATAACCCAATCATATGGAATAATACCAACTTTAATAGCTTTCATTTTGTTATTTTCTGTTAGTTCCTCATTTGAACATCTAATGTATTTTCCTTCTGTATCTTGTACCACATTAATTGTTTCTGTTATAATCTCTATTCCATTAAAAAATGCATCCTTTATTTCTCCTCTTATATGTGAATATCTTCCAAACTTATTATCATTGTTAGGATAATATTTCTCATAAACATCTGCATCTACCAAATAAACTCTACTACAGCGTTTTTTACTATATATTTCAGACTTCAATCTGGATATATATTCATTAATTATTTTTTGGTGAGCCAGTTTATCTCGCATAGACAATCGTTTAGAAAGAAAGAAAATATGATATGCAATAAAGGTTGATATAATGATACTAAATATTGACAAAGCGACTTCCATAGTTTATTCAATTAGTTATTTACCGCAAAGATAAAAAAATATATGGTAAGATTACAGTTTTATGTATTTTCATTGATAATCATTAATATACACCAACTCTGATGTACGGTATCTTAAAATCATCCCCCTTTTATTGAGGAAGTGTTTTTTATTTGGAGTTTATGCTTTGATAGAGTGAAACTATTAGTCAGACAGTGAGCGTATCAGATGTATATCGTGCATAAGCCCCTTCTGTTACCCAAAACACCCCCATACCAATCATTAGGAAAAAGAAAGGATTGCATGAATTGCTATTCAGCCCACAAACCTTTTGAACTTCTTAAATGTGCGGACTTATCAACGATTTGTATATGTCTACATATAAAGAT
>NZ_CABUHK010000087.1 GCF_902491285.1 uncultured Bacteroides sp.
TATCAATGTAGCCTGCACATCTCTGACAGTGCCGCTTACGGTTATCTCTTTTCCGGCTGCTGCGGATTTGGTTATGGAAGATGCCGGAAGATTGTCCGAGGCGGAAACGGGTTGTCCGTCTGCTCCGACAAGCTGTCCGTCCGCTCCGATATGAATAGTCTGCTTTAGCAAGATACGCTCGGAAGCGGTTCCCAATTGCAGTTCAAACGCACCGGGTTCTATCAGTCTCCTACCATCTTCCAAGGTAAGGGAAAGTTCGGCAACCGGGAAACTGAGAACGACTTCCTTGCTCTCCCCCGGTTGCAATTCCACTTTCATAAATGCGCGCAGTTGTTTTATGGGGGTGACAACTGAACTTACCAAGTCGCGCACATAAAGCTGGACAACTTCTTTTCCTGTTCTATTTCCTGTATTCCGGATTTGTGCCTTTACGCGGATGGAATCATGTTCCAAAGCGGCCGTCATCTTCTCCAAAGAAAAAGTGGTATAACTCAACCCATGTCCGAACGTCCACAAAGATGCGGGAGACGAGAAGACGTAATCCCTGCCGGGCGCTTCATAACTGCCCGGCTTCTTATAAAAGCCTTTGTCGGAAGGCAAATGGTTGTAATAAGCCGGCAGATGCCCTACGCTCTGGGGAAAGGAGAAAGCCAGTTTTCCCGACGGATTCACTTTCCCGAAAAGAATATCGGCTATGGAGTTGCCCGCCTGTTCTCCTGCATACCATTGTGCTAGAATGGCGGGAATATGTTCTTTTTCCCAGGAGATGCAAAAGGGCTTTCCTGCCACAAGTACCAACACTACCGGTTTTCCTGTTTCATAGACCGCACGGATAAGCTCGCTCTGCGCTCCCGTCAGTTGAAGGTCGTGCAGGTCAAAGCCTTCTCCACAGTTCACCTGGTTATAATCACGCGCCAGCGATGCACTGGAACTGCCGCAGAAGAGCAGGGCGACATCACTTTGGGAAGCAATCTCCACCGCTTCGGAAATAGCAGAAGTATCTTTGGACATCATACTGCATCCACGGGCATAACGGACGGTAGCCTTGTCACTCACCAGACGCTTTATCCCTTCCAACGGAGTGACGCCATCCTTATTGTTCCGGCTCCATGTGTAATCACCGAACTGCACCTGCGCGGCATTCGGCCCGATGACTGCAATCGAACGAATCCGGTCGATATTCAACGGCAATAATCCGTTTTCGTTTTTCAGCAATACGGTAGATTCATCCGCTATCTTGCGGGACAAGGCGACGCTTTCCGCATCATACATTTCCTGTTTGCCGAACTTCTCTCCATACGGGTCTTCAAACAAGCCTGCCGCAAACTTGGCAGCAAGCACCCGGCGCACCGCCTCATCAATCACGCTTATATCCATCTGTCCCTTTTCAACCAACCCTTTCAGATAGGGATAACATTCGCTGGAAGCCTCTACATCCAGTCCCGCACTGATGGACTGCATGGCGCACTCTGCCGGGCTGCCGGCTGTATGATGAAAGTTCTGCAACATCTCAATCGCGCCCCAGTCGGAATAGACATATCCTTTAAAGCCCCATTGTTTCCGCAAAATATCGGTCAGCAGATAGCGCGAAGCGGAGTTGGGGACACGGTTCCAGGAGTTGTAAGTGGACATCACAGCCATGACAGGTAGCCGGGTAACTACCATTTCAAACGGTTTCAGATAGACATCGTGCAAGTCTCTCACCCCACATTCTACGGACGCGAGGTTCAGCCCGCCCAACGGATTGCCATGAGGGCCGAAATGCTTCAGCATCGGAGAAATGCCATTATCCAGATAACCGCTTGTCTCCGCACAAGCGAATACCCCGCAAAGGAAAGGGTCTTCCCCATAGGATTCTTCCACCCGTCCCCAACGCAAATCGCGGACTACATCAATGCAGGGAGCCAATACCTGACGCATCCCCTGCGCATGAAGGTCACGGGACGTAGAAGCTGCCTTCTGATAAGCCAGCGTCGGATTGAAGGTACTTCCCAACGCTATATTCTGAGGATATATAGTGGAACCTTCGTGGGCGGAGCCATGCAGGGACTCCGCTACGGTAAATACAGGAATTCCCAAACGGGTGCGCTCTATCATATACTTCTGAACGAGCCGCATATTCTTGCTGCAATTCTCCCCAGTCAACGGGAAACCTTCTACAAATCCCCAACCGATATTCCCGGCAAAGGTGGAGAGCTTCTTTTCGTCCAACGTCTGTCCGTCGAATATATTCCAGGAATGTATATGGCGGATTTGGGCTATTTTCTCTTCGAGCGTCATCCGGCGCAACAGGTCTTCCACTCTTTCACCAACGGGCAGAAAGGCATTCTTATAAGGATACGCTTGTCCGCTCGCATCAGAAGAAGAGCACAAAAACAATACGAATGATAGCAGCGGATATTTGATATAGTGTTTCATCAGTTTTCTATTACCGGTTACAGTCAGTTTTTCAATGGTTTCAATGAGATAATATCAATGTATAAATTAACATAATTAAGACTTACGCAACAAAAATCAGATTAGGACCTGACGAGAGCTCTCTCATATGAGTATTGTTCAGAGAAGCTTTAAGAGGAATATTGGTTTGAATGTGTATCCTTTTAATGTGCCTGTCTGTTTCAATCTGTAATTTATTACTTTTAAGTTTAACCTTACAATTAACAACCGTGATTTTATTATTGTCATCAATCCGAATATAAGCTGTGGATATTGCTGTTTCTTCGAGGGCTTTAAAAATTTCGTAAACAGTGTGATCACCGGCACCGCCCGTCTCACCGAAATCGTGCAACCGATACTCGTCGTCAGAACGCATCCATGGACTTATCATATCAAGGTATTGCTCGCCGATAATTGAGTCAGTATATTCAAAATTACCCTTAGCACCGGAAGCTGGCATACATACACGGCCATTGATATACGGGTCAGGAATGAATCCCCAACGAAGATGTCCGTCGGGAGACATCAGCTGCACACATGCCCCTAAAGTATCATTAAGTTCTCTCATGTATTTCATATTACCTGTAAGCAGATACATATAATAGACAGCATATATTTTCCAGGCAGTCCATCCATGAGGTGAATTCATTGCTTGATTGGGAGTAAAATAAATGTCGAGTGCCTCCCAATAACGCAATGTAGCACCTCGCATACGAGCATCGGGTATGAGGTTCTGCTCAAGACAGCAGTGCCGCTCAAGCATGTATTCTGCTGCGTTGAAATACTTCTCGCGAGTAGATTTATGATCTGAATAGAGTGCCCCCAAAGCCAACTGCAATGCCGAACAACTTATCATACCGTCTTCGAATGTCATATCGCCCTCGGTCTCTATGTTGTCTCGTCGTTCGGCCAAATCATCAATAGCTTTCATGGCAGAAGTACGATGTCGTATGGCCTTTGAAAGCCAAACCGAATCGGCTGTTACAACGAATCGGTTCTTTTCAGCATCGGCAAGTTCAAGCATTGATTTAGCAGGATAGATGACGGCCGTGTAATGAATTCCATGCGAACGATAAGAGCCATCGGCAGCTTGAACTTTATCACCAGCCAAATAGTCCCCCACACGTGATGCGATAGTAAGATAATGTTCACGCCCTGTAGCTTCATAAAGATCGACCAATATCCCCATAACCGATGAAAAATTCTGCACCCTGTCAGGATTGGCACATCTCGCCGGAAAACCGGTTACGGTATCCACAAGCAGGCTGACAGCTTTGGCAAAACGGTTTTCAAGGATGGAATCACTTAACATGGGGTAATGATGTGATGCCAAAAAAGCAGGATAGTATCCATAGAACATTTCACATGAGTTTCCCATCAGAGGCGGGTGTCGGGACACCATATCACGTGCTTGACAAAGATAACGCGACCAATCGTCACGAATATAAAAAATACCTTCAGATTGCTTACCCAAAGCATTGACCGCTTCTATTTTATACTGCCCTTGCTTACGAAAAACAGGAAGTGTTGTTTTGTAAACTCCCGATGTATCGTACTTGAATTTCAGTTTTCGCGACTGACCATCTCCATCTGTACAGACAATACTGACCAAAGGTTGGTCGGAATATACCCACATCCTATTAGGCTCAGTATTTGTAACTGTATATTTATCAAGTTCTATTAATGGCGATGACAACCAACGTGCAAGAGCAGGTTTGACCTCATCAATCTTATCCACGCTCCCGATATGCATTGTCCATTTTTTATATTCGCCCGGAAGCAATCGATCCTCATCAACGGGATGTCTGGCCGGGAGCGGGCCGCAATGAAGCATGTCCCAACTTGCAGTGAAAATCTGATGTCCCCACACCCATTCTTTCACATCACGGTAAATATAATTCAAAGAGTATGATGCCACCGGTTCTTCGACACCTACCGCCACGATTCTTCCAAGGGGGGACATAAAATACCCCCAAGCGAAGTCTCGTTCGCACCGCAATAGCGTAGGAAAATATCGGTCGTTCCACTGGGGAAACGAATGCATCTCGGAATCAATGCCAATAACAAGACTTGCCCTCTCAGGAGCAAAAACCGTATCGGTTGCATTCACCATACCACACTCTATTGCCAAATGGTCGGTATACGGTATATATTTCATCGTATACATAATACCATCTTTCTGACCGTAAAAAGAAAGTGAATCCATATCCGACGGCATCATATCCACTCCTTCCCACGCAGGTCCTCTCAAAGAGTCGTTACGAAATGGCACAGTGTCACCCTGTGTATATGCTCTAAGAAAACCACCTCGTTTATCAATGACTGCCTGCCAACCGTCACCGGAAATATCTATAACGTCTTCGTACGGATACGAAACAATGTCTTCATACTCGTCAATATCCCATTTTTTACGCCAAGGTATAGTGACTTTACCGTTATCAAATGAAATCGGCAACCACACATAACGCGAATCACCCAAATCAGTTTTATTCCAACGATCGAACATGGCTATATAAAGGTCTTTTTTCCCATAGACTGGCTGTACATAAGTACTCTGTGCATAAAATGTCTTATCAGCCTCCGGACCTGTACATGGATTGCCTATGATTTTCCACGGTCCCATAATGGAATCAGCCATTGCAAGTTCCGCCTCATTAGGGTTCCAACCTGTACAACCCGACGTAAGCATATAATACTTTGAACCATGTCTGAAAACAGCCGGGGCCTCACGCAGTTTATCAATAAAGTTACGTGTATACCTCCCCGTAGGACGCAAGTAATCATCGGTAAGTTCATTGATATAAAGTGTACGGTTGTCTTCCGACGAAGCAAACTGATAAGCGCGTCCGTCTTCGTCAACAAACAGTGTTTGATCCCGGCTCATCGCATTGTTGGGTCTCAATGCCCCAAGATACTTAAAAGGCCCTGTAGGCGAATCACTCACAGCAATACCTGCCGCAGCCATACTGTAATCATCACTGTCGACATGAAACCACATCACGTATTTACCAGTTCGGGCGTTATGGACAACTTTCGGACGTTCCAGCACTTTGCTTGGGTGTAAATCGTGAGAAGAATCACAAGAAACGGCATTCATAACTATCCCTTCAAATGTCCAATCGACCATATCGGGCGAAGAATAACATGACACCCCGATCACATCAGTACGATAACCGTCCCACGATCCTTTGGGTAAATAAGTAGGTCCATTCTTGTATTCTCCATACCAGTAATATCTGCCACCATGATACAGAATCCCCCCACCATGAGCATTGATCGGATTACCGGATGTGTCAAGCCACCGGGCATACTGCACAATCTCACGAGAAGCGACACTATTGGAAATAAACAATCCGACAAACAAAAAAAGTATCATTAATGTATTTTTCATCATTTAATTATTTAGTTAGTTCCCCATTATTTATGGGCAGAATATACGTCAATTACAGTGCGAGAACTCGAATCAATGCCTTGTCTACGGACACAACGCATCGGAATAGCGATTTCAAGTAAATGCAGTATATCATAAAGCCCTTCACTGGTAAAAGTAGCATGATAACGCGTATTGAAGAGTGTAGAATCTGCGATAACAAAGTCGACAGGATAAATCTGCGACAATCTTGCCAATACCGTAGACAGGTTGTCATTATCGAACAATATCCGACCGTCTTTCCAACCACAACATTTCTCAATATCGGCATGATGAGTGATACTGATTCCCGAACTATTAATACACAGATTATCATTAGGCAACAGCGTAACACGATCTTCCCCGCCTGTCATGACATCAACATGTCCCGAAATAAGCATCACATTCACCGAATCGTTCGTATATGCATTAATATTAAATGCTGTACCGGTAGCATGAACATCTGTTTCACCAACTGTGACTATAAAAGGATGCTCCTTATCGGCATGAACCTCAAAATATCCTTCACCAACAAGCGTCACATGCCGCTTATCATCATCAAACACTGCCGGATATTCCAACCTACTATTAGAATTAAGCCATACACGAGAGCCATCAGGCAGTTGCGACTCGATCTTAGCACCATAAGGTGTGGTCAGACATATCATATGCTCGGAAGCAGTATCCGTCCCGGCCACCACAGCCCAGACAGCCGCTACACATAGAGGAAGCACTAATACCGCAACTTTAGCCAATGACATGCGTCTGATATTGCGCAACTTCATCTTCCAGTGTACATGCCTAAGAGCTCTTTCCGTATCAACATCAGCAGCATCGAACGGGGGATCAATCACTTCGTGTATGGCACGTTTTTGTTCAAAAAAACGGCGGTTAGCATCATCAGCCCCCATCCACTCTTCAACCAGTGAAACTTCGCAGATGTTGGCATCTCCACTAAGAACCTTCTCAATCAGACTATCCATTTGTGACGATAGTTCTGCATTTTTCCGGGTATTATTCATGTCTGTAAAAAAGTTAGAAATAATGTTGCAATAGCCCAATATTGGTCTAATATTTTAAGAAAATGCCGTTTGGCGCGTTGCATGCGATCTTCTACAGCACGCACTGATATGCCTAAAATGGCGGCAATTTCAGAATATTTAAGTCCCTCATGCCGACTCAGACGCCAGACATCCCATTCTTTTTTGTCCAGACTTGCTTCGGCTGAAGCTATGAGTTTCTTCAGTTCACTGTAAAACAGCATCTTATTTATATCTTCGCCCAAGACATAAGGCTGTATCCTCACGAGCTGTTCCGAACTATATCGACGCTCTTTTTCACGACGATGCAACTCATTGATACACATATTCTGAGCACTCTTCAGCAAGTATGATTTGAAGTTAGTTATGACTGGCAATACCTCACGCATATCCCATATATGCAGAAATATAGACTGTGCGATATCCTCACTGTCCTCAATTCTATTCATAAACCGGGCACAAAACATTACCACATCGACATAATATTTACGGAAAATACAGTCGAAAGCCTCACGATCACCTTTGCAAAGCGCCGATAATAAGTATTTATCATTATGTGCATACTTTTCGTCTCTCATTATTATGCCATCAAATTCGTTCTTACCGTAGAATAACAAGTCCTCTCATTAAAATGATTTAAGCCATGCAACTATCAAACCGAGAAGCTCATCATGATGAGGGAACCAACCTCTATATCCCCAACCATGGCGTCCGTCGGGAAACATTACCAACGTTGCAGGTACCCCATGGCGTTGCAGAGCCGAATAATAACGTATAGAATTCTGAGGATGTACAACATCGTCATCACCACAATGTACGATAAAAGCGCGGGGAGTGTCTGCCTTCACCTTATTCTCGGCCGAATATTCAGCTGCGAGTTCATCACTGTCACAAGAGCCTAAAAACTCATTACGAGTACCTGCATGAGTTATACATTTATCAAGTGACACTACGGGATAAAACAGCAGTTGGAATGACGGACGACACGCGGCAGTTGGATGTGTTGCCACAACCGAAGCCAAATGTCCTCCAGCTGATGAGCCCATCACGCCTATCTGTTCGGGGTCAATGCCCCACACCGCTGCACTATCAGTAAGCACTTTAAAAGCTTTCTCTACATCACCGAGCGGTTTGGTGAGATCACCGGCAGGCAAATGATATTGTAGAACCACGAAAGTCAATCCAAGATTGTTAAAAAACGGAGCCCAGTCGTAGCCTTCGTGACCGATAGCCACATCGCTATAGCCACCGCCAGGACAACACACAATAGCTCTACCCGTAGACAAATCTCCAGGTGGTAAAAAGACTTTCATAAACGAACTGTCTATATCAATCACCCGAGGAACTGAACCCCACGCACTAAATGCGCTTGCAACTGTCACCAATAGTATAATAAAGATTCTCATATCACAGATTATTTTTTAGTGATTCTTACAGCAAAACCACCACCGGGAGCAAGATGTATGGTCTTTTTAGCCGTGATGTCTTCCTTCACGCGTTTATAATCGGTAGCATTACGATGAGCATTACATCCATCAATATACCAGTCGCCCACGTAATCTTCCACATGTAAGAACGACAAATCGATTGTAATGTCGCGCGGTGTCCAATTAGTAATTCCGCCTATAAACCAGTCATCACCCTTACGCCGTGCAGTGACAATATATTCGCCCAATTCACCATCAAGAACAACGGTCTCATCCCATACGGTGGGAATGGCAGCGATATAGTCCGTACATTCCTGTTCACGCTCATAATTTATCGGTGTGTCACATAACATATTGAGAGGAGAATCGAAAATAGCATAAAGCGCAAGCTGGTGGCAGCGAGTACCCTGACTACCGGCATGTCTTTCGACAGGTACAAAATCTTGATAGGTAGAATTACGCATGGCACCTTGAGTATAATCCATGGGACCACCTGCCTGACGGATAAAAGGAATAAGGACATCATACCGCATCTGATCGCGTTCACGCGTGACTGCCCGCATCACTTCCTGTCCCGACACGCCCTCTGTATTGAGAACGTTGGGCCACTTCCGGTTGATGCCTGCAGGCATGTAAGTACCGTGATAATCAAGTATAAGATGATAGCGTGCTGCTACCTCGGCGGCATGATCCAAAAATGCAGTCATTTTCTGATCATTGCGATCGAAAAAGTCAACTTTAAAGCCCTTGACTCCCATTCTTGAATAATGCCGGCACACCTTTTCAAGATCTTTTTCAAAGGGCAGATACATAGCCCAAAGAATAATGCCCACCCCCTTGCCTTCGGCATACCTGATAAGTTCGGGCAAGTCGAGTTCCGGAACGACGCTAAAAAGATCACCACAGTTGGGTACACTCCAACCATCGTCCAATATGACATATTCAATGCCATTTTTCGCAGCAAAATCAATGTAATATTTATATGTATTCTGATTTACACCAGCCTCGAAGTCAACACCGGTCAAATCCCATGAGTTCCACCAGTCCCAGGCAGCTTTACCCGGTTTAATCCACGAAATGTCAACAATCCGGGAAGGCGATGCAAGAAGATAGGTCAGCTGACTTGCAGCCAGTCCTTTATCATCAGGACTGATAATAGCCATTCGCCAAGGTAATCCACGTGCACCTGTTATGGCAGCAATATAATCTTCACGCTCGCTCACAACAGATTGCATTCCAAGATAACCTCCAGCATGTTCGCTTTTAGGACAACGGGGATGTACACCTTTGATCGTTGTACCTTTATCATGGAGAAGATAAAGTCCGGGATAGCCGGCAATATCACTTTCGGTAATCAGCATTTTCACATCACGAGCATCAACAGCTACCGGCAGGAAGGCCAAATGAGTGTCTGACAAATGTGATATGGGTAATTCCTGATAGATACTCTCAAACGAATTGTGAAACTGCTTTTCGAAATCACCATCCCAATAATCGCGCACATAAGGTGTGAAAGTATCGAAATCTTCGGCAAAAGTATATCTGACTGTTTCATCGACGATATTGACAGACTTACGTCCACCATATACCCAGTGGTAGGCAATGCCGTCATCATAGGCTCTGAACTCTACAGTCCAGTCCTTATCGACATATAGTGTCATGCCATTATATTTATCAGCAACCGACGTATTGCGATAAAACGGCGACGACACCAATGTATCAACACTCTTCAATTTGGGTGAACGTGCCTTGGCAAGAGTCTTACCATTGTCAAGAGTTAACGCGGTTACGCCCGTATATATTTTTTTCCCACCATAGCTGACCGTGTATTCCAGTTCATCACTTATGACCACTCGTAGTGCTCCGTCGGGTGATAACAGGACATATTCACGTGAGAAGCCCGACAGACAGACTGTCAATAAGGCTAATAGAAAACAAGCTTTTTTCATTGAATAAAGTTACAAATTTGAATGATAAAAATAGATTATTCACGAGAAAGAGCCGCAACCCTTTCTGTTAATTCGTTAACGACAGTCGAAGTGGGACACCAAGCCGAAAAAGCACCGCTACGCAAAGGTATAAGCGCCTCTTCAAGACGCAAAAGCCCGCGAATATCATCAGCAGCCGTCATTTCCTGACGGAGCAAACGTATTTTTTCACTAAGCTGAATTCCTTCGACCAAACGTTCATAGCGAACCGATGAACGTCCGTCAGGATAGATGAAGAACGTATCGCCAGAACCGAACTTGAAGAAACGCGTATCAACCATCGGATTATTGTTCCAATTCTGGAAAGACCAATGTAAATAACCGTCAAACCCCGTCGCCGTGCAATAAACAGGAATATATGCCCCATCTGCCGGCGAATTGCTTGTAAACTGACTTGGCTCGGGGGTTGTGCAGCAGGTGTACATAAGAGTAACCAGCCCTTTCTGACGACGACGTTCAAGCTCTGAAGCAGAAAAGAAACAACGGTTGCCAAGGGTATAATTATACAATTCGTCAACCAACTCCTCATGATACTCTCCCGCAAGCCCCATCTTGAAATCGGGCGTAACCTCACGAAGCACAGCCACCGCATCACGCATCTGGTCAGCCCCCCGCTCATCCATGAATATAATTGATTTCTCAAACCACCCTTTTGCCTTGAGATGTTTTTCTAACGATTTCAGTGTTGCCATCCACAACTCCTTGTATTGGGAAGACGACGAGGGTGCATCAAGAAAACGATATTCACTGGAAGCCTTATCAAAATATCGAAATTTCATTTCCCACGGTATCATGGTGAAACATTCGATATGTCGGTCTATACCGTTATCGGCCATAAATTCGACATACTTGTCGAAGATGGTATAGTCAAAGCTCCATGAGCCGTCGGGATTGCGCAGTGTTTCTACCATCGGCTCGAATTTGTCATTGCTCTGCTCGCCCCACGGTTCATAGAACAGCACAGTAGTCACCGTTTTCTGACCGCCCCGTGCCATATACTCGGCATAAGGTTTGAGCAATTCGATATGCCGGTCACTCCATGGTTTAACACCATAATAGCGAGATATGGCATACGGCTGTTGCCACAAATCAAGATAAAATGCATAATCCTTTGGCTTGGGCAGCGTACGGTCGAGCACATCTATGTTAAGTTTGATTTTCTCAACAGGTCTGTCTCCTTTTTCCGACTCAAGCGAAAGCGTAGCAACATATCTGCCGGGAGTGAGACTGCGCGGAACCTCAACGGTACACCATATAGGACGCACACTTTTGGCAGGGATTGCAACGGATGTACCCGGCAAGTCAATCATATCAGGCAAAGTGAAAACCGGTGTTTCTTTTGATTGATATGAGCAATCACGGACATCATCAGCCAGCACATAGCGCATAAACATGGCTGACGAACCCGGCATAGCTACCTTACGTCCACGGGCATCAATGAAATCCGACAGACTGACACGCATCGGACCGGTTTCTTCACGGCACACGATTAACGCCTCTACTCCTAAACGCTCGCCTCGCCATGCTGTGACGGTAGTATCTGCCGACATACAGGTAGGCGGTGTTGCAAATTGGCGGTAATGAAAATCTTTCGACACCCACGTCAGTGTGAGAGGCTTACCGCTCAGCTGCCAGCCCGAAACATCAACCTTGGCTGTGTCGACCGGCTCAGTATATGATGGCATAACAGTTGTTCCGTTGACATTCAATGTAACCGAAAACGCAGCTATTATAAACAGATATTTAATCATTACTATATTTTTTAGAGAAACAGTATTTATATATACCCTATCGAAAACTAAAGGAAGGCGGCATCAACATTTCGTAATCTCTTGATGCCACCTTCCGAATATTTATTTTGCAAGTTTCACAACTTTGCATCCATGAGCAGGCACAACAGGATGAAGTTCGGAAGCAATGCCTTCGTCAATGTGACGCCATAGATCCCGCACATGATATTCTCCTTCAAAACCAATTTGTGACAAAACAAGATTAAAACTTTGCGGCTCATCATCACGATTGAAAAAACCTACAATATGGTCACCATTGCTCATAGTACCATACCATATATTACTACCGACACTGTTGACTGTGCAATCCAAAGGTTGACCGCGAAAACGGTCCTTGTTAAGTGCCAACATCTCTTCATTAGTATAAAAATGCAGATTGTCACCGATAGTCGATGGTTGATCGCTCACAGCAATAGGTCCGCCGGCAAGCAACTGAATTGAGATGGTAGATTCCTTCTCGGCATCAGTAGCATAGGTGTTAAGGCGCGTAAAATCGCCATCAGGAATAAGTTTGCTGCGGCTCATGGCACGATGCCAGTATGTAAATCCGTCAAATTGAT
Organism: uncultured Bacteroides sp.; assembly: GCF_902491285.1. Taxonomy (GTDB): domain Bacteria; phylum Bacteroidota; class Bacteroidia; order Bacteroidales; family Bacteroidaceae; genus Bacteroides. Next base: position 12,651 of record NZ_CABUHK010000087.1, read on the forward strand.
TTTTACAATGAGGCCAATTATCCCAAACACTACCTTGCCAACAAGACGATGTAAAATACCACCCACCAGTATAAGTGTCGTCGACCACTCGCGCCATGTGTCCATAACGACCTTCAAGCTCGGCATCATTATACATATTCGGCATTACCAATGATAGAAAGATATTGTATTTTTTTGCAGCCTCAGCACAATAAGCCAAAAACCAAGCATAATTGACACGTCCAAAACCTGGACCGTAGAATATACGGTCAGTACGTGACCATCCCTCTTCATACAGACTTAAAAAATCCATGCGAATCATGTCCACTCCCAAATCATGATAGTATTTGAAAAAGCCATCAATCCACTCTTTACCACCAGGATGAGTGATAACCGCCAAAGGTTCGTCCGACGGACCGGGCTTATCGGGTTTAGTAGTTTCTGCATAGTCAGTCTCCGGATTATATCGCAGTGTACCGACGGGAATATCAGTACCTGGAATCAATATGTTGTCATCACAATGTATCCACATGGGATTGTCGTATATCCCCACACGCAACCCTCTATCATGAGCCTCCTTTACCAAATCTTTAAAAGCAACCGATGTCTGATGTGTCATATAAGGGGAACCGTCAAGTGCTCTGAAAGAGCCCGAACCATCGGTGCACACCATGTCGTAGCCATAAGGCAACAGCTCTTCTTTCACCCAATCAAGCACCTCAATCCATTGGTCGAGCGTGAAGACGCAATCATCATGCTCTTTGCCTGCCCATTCCGACATTTTCATAAACTCATAGGTAGACCAATACAACGGCGCCTTATGAGTATGGATATCTCCCACATCCGGCAACCCCGGTGGAAGCGGAGTATAGCGCGCACGCGTCGGTGGCTTCATGTCATAGTAGTTGTTATCACTGCAACCATATAATGTTGTCAACATTGATATTAGCGTTGAACATGCTATAATATATTTATTTATCTTTTTCATTATCTCGTCCGTATAAAATGTTTATTTCACTATAAATGAGAATCAGTTCCTGCTATCACTTTCCCACACTGCACTGAATGTGCGTTTGGCAAGGTCAACGGTAAGTGTATAGATTCCCTCGTCATTCACGTTCCAATTGCTGTAACTTCCATAAGGATAATTGAAATTTTGATCAATTATCGGGTCTTTGCCGATAGGCGATGCATCAACAAGCGGATGAAGAAGATGATCCCAGTCGTTTTCGGACAAGCTAAGCTACATCCATCCCCAAGTTAACCATCCGCGCCAAGTGAAGACACTGCTATTTTCCGAGGAGCGACTCATCGCCGCTTTCGATCCTAACTCTTTTACCGGATCACCTAAAATATACACACCTTCCGTTTCAATCGGCGGTTCGGCACATTCCACCTCCAGCGCAGCGCTGAACGTACGTTTAGACAAATCGACAGTCAGCGTATAAACGCCTTGAGTCTCTACATTCCAATCATTATATTCTCCACTGGGGTAATTGAATTTTTGGTCAGCCACCGGTTCTTTGCCGATAGGCGATTTGTCGACAAGCGGGTGAAGAAGATGATCCCAGTCGTTTTCTGCCAAGCTGAGTTGCATCCATCCCCAATCTAACCATCCGCGCCAAGTGAAAATGTTTTTATTTTCCAGAGAGCGTATCATTGAAGTTTTACTTCCAAGATATTCCACCGGACTTCCGAAGATGTACATGCCTTCCGTTTCAATCTCTTCGGGACGTTCATCGCACTCCTCCTCCAACACAGCGCTAAATGTGCGTTTAGACAAATCAATGGTTAATGTATAGATACCTTGAGTCTCTACGTTCCAATCATTATATTCTCCATAAGGATAATTGAAGTTCTGGTCAATTATGGGTTCTTTGCCGACAGGAGATTTGTCGACAAGCGGGTGAAGCAGATGATCCCAATCGTTTTCTGCCAAGCTGAGTTGCATCCATCCCCAACCTAACCATCCGCGCCAGGTAAATATGTTTTCATTTTCCTCTGAACGTATCATTGAAGCTTTATAGTCAAGATACTTCACCGGATCGCCAAAAATATACACGCCATCTGCCTGAATAGGTTTGTTCTCTATCTCATAATTGAATACAGTACTGATAGTCCAATCATGTAAATTGAGAGTAATGGTATAGTTTCCGTTATTAGTCACATTCCAGTTCGTATCGGGATCACCATTGCGATATACAAACCTACCGTTCTCAATCGGCTCCTTACCGATAGATTCGTTGTCGGAGAAAGGACGTATCATAGGGGCTTCCCAATTGGTAGTCGAAATAGCAAACCGCAACGATCCGGTATAAAGATCGCCTGTCCAGCTGAAAACGTAAGAATCGTTATCCGAACGTTCCATAGGTTCAGCACCCGACAAATTCCATTCGGTCGGACTTGCCGTTCCCAACAGGTACACATTAGAAGTCTCGATAGGCGTCACCTCCGAGCCTATCTCACCCTCATACACGCTGCTATAAGTGCGTGCTCGCAGATTGAAACGGAGCGTATAAATGCCAGGTTTGACCACCAGCCATTTTTCATCATCACCACCCTGACGAGCCGGCTGGAAGGGTTTGTCGACAATCGGTGTTTCACCAATCTCTTCTAAAAATGTCATGGAGTGAAACATGGGCTGTTCCCAAGTTCCGGTTTTCACACAAAGTTTAAATTCTCCTTCAATAAGAGGACCGGCATATATCCAGATATAGGGATCGTCGTCTGACTTTGTCAGCGGTGTAGGGTGCTCAATATCCCAGTTGTCGGGACTGGCAGATCCTACCATATACAGTTTTTGAAGTTTTGTAGGAATGTCATTACCCAAATTGACAAGTTCTTTTTCATCGTGGCAACCGACGGTGCAGCACAGACACACCAGTAAGAATGCCGTAAGTATGTTATTGAGTTTTATTTTCATATTCTGAACGATTTTAATAACCGGGATTCTGAACCAGTTTAGAATTAGTATCAAGTGTCTGCCGTATCAGCGGAAAAATTTGGCAATGATTGTCCGCATCGGGTATTTTGTCCCACCAGCGACCAGTTGAGAACTTGCCGAAACGTATCAGGTCAATGCGACGACGACCTTCGGCAAAAAACTCACGTCCCCATTCATCAAGCATCTCGTTCATGTTAAGCTGCACTTTACCCTCGGGAGCATAAAGTACCTCTTTGAGCTGTTCACTTGGATAGTTGCGGCGACGTACGCTATTGAGCAGTTCGGCTGCATCATCAACGGCACCGCGACGCAGTTTGCACTCGGCCAAAGAGTAGATCACTTCGGGCAAACGTATTTCGGCATAGTCACTCTCAAGCTGATGCGGATCATCATCGGCATAGAAAGGATATTTCACAAAATGATATCCTGAGTTGTGGTCACCGCTTGAAAGCGTACTTTCCTTATTTCTTGGCCAACTGTCGGGTGCAAGGTCGTGGAAAACACCCACGGCATCGCGTATATACAATTTGTATGGCTTTTCAGGAGCAATCATCTGATGCATTTTGCCATCATCCCCTTTGTACTCGATGTAGCCATATAAGAACATACCTTCACGACGTCCGTTTCCTAAGTTACGATACATTTTCATGCGTTCGTCGCCCGGATACTTACGGAATTTCTCTACAGGCATACCCAATTCATAATCATAGAGCTTGCCGTTCAGGTCGTAGCTCGGCGAAGCTGCAAAGTGGCAGTTGTGGGCACCTTTCTTACATTTACGGTCGCCAAAATAGACCTCCGAATTCGCAGGCACGGTATTCCAAAAAGTATTATTTTCATAATGCCATGAGGTATAGCCTGCCGCTGCGGGGAAACCGAAAATCATTTCATCACATTGATCGTTGTCCCAATCGAAAGCTGCATCCCAACGGTCGGCTATTTCATAAGCGCCATATTTTCCGTCAACTAAATCCTGGGCATATCGCTCGCAGTCGCTATAACGGTCTTCGCCAATATATACTTTGGCATTAAGATACAGACGCACCAGTAAGGAGACAACAGCACCACGCGTCCACTGACCGGCACTGACTGACGGTCCCTTCTCATATACCAAGTCTATACACTCCTTCAGTTCATCTTCAATCAGTTTAAAAATCTTCCAAGGCTCCACCTGGGTCTCAGTATTTTTCGACTGGTCGTTAAAGCTTACAACGTAGGGCACATTGCGGAAAGCATCGAGCAGGCGTATATAGAACCATGCACGCAATACACGACACTGGGCTATAAGATTATCAAAGTCCACTTGTGTGAAACCAAATTTTGCCGGATTGAGTTGTGAGAGTTCTTCAATCACAAAGTTACATTGACCGATACCTTGAAAACATCCCGACCATTCATATATGATTGAATCATCGGCACCGCGAGCATCGGTCCACTGATGGTAATGATACAAACGCCACACACCTCCATCGTCCCACCATCCGTCACGCACGGGTGTAATAATCTGATCGGCACTAAGTTCGTTAAGCACATGACGGCTGCTGATACTCCAGAAAGCATGCTCAAAAGGACGATAGGCAGCACGCAACACATCGTCTCGGGTATTGTAATAATTATTAGAACCGATGGAACTGTAAAGTGTCTCATCCAGATTATTGCATCCAGCGAGAACGCTTCCAATAAACACAACTGCTAATATATAGTTTATTAATTTCATATTTTCTCGGGTACTTATTTATTAAGATAGAGAGTTAAAAATCAACTTGCATTCCCAGAATGAATTGTCTGGAAGATGGATAATATCCCCGGCTGCCGATAGCCCCTGGTGTAAGGCCATTTACATTGTAGGTCGACGGATCGACACCGGAAAACCTAGTGAGTGTGAACACATTGTTCATTGAACCGTAGATGCGCAGGCCATCCATGAAGCGCCAATGAGGTGTTTTAAGCGTATAGCCCAAAGTGAGCTGTTCGAGCTTGAAGTAGTCGCCACGCTCCAAAAAATAATCGGTAGCGGCATGAGGTGACGTGGGATTGATGTCAAAATTCTTTCCATACGCCTTTTTAAGTAGATTGCCATTGAATTTACGAGTTCCATAATAGAAATCATGGATATTGAACAAGTCAAATCCGAATGCTCCCCGGAAGAAAAGCGACAAGTCAAAGTTGCGATAGCGAAAAGTGTGAGTAGTAGACAAATTGAACTTCGGCAGACCGTTACCTACAATAGCCCGGTCGTTTTCATCAGCAAGACCGAGTTCAATGATGTCGCCTTCCTTATCATAAACCATCCATTCACCTTTTTCGTTGATACCGGCATAACGCAACATATAAAAGTTGCCAACCGGCTGTCCCACCTCTATGCGCTGAAGAGTATAGCCAGCATAAGGAGCTTCCGTCCAACATTCATAGTAATAGTCCTGCCCCACATACTGTGAATTGGAAAAGTTGATGAACTTATTTTTTATAGTCGAGCCTACGACATTAAAATTATACGTAAAATTACGTGTCTGCACAGGAATGAAACTAAGTTCGAACTCGAATCCTTGATTCGACATACTCCCCACATTGACCACAGTTGTCTCGTGAAGATAAGGTGGGATAGACACGGTATATGTACCTAAAAGGTCATTGGAACGGCGATTGAAATAGTTGAAAGAACCGGCAATGCGTCCCTTAAACATTGAGAAGTCAACGCCGATGTTCCAGTTTTTAGCTTTTTCCCAATGTAAATCAGGGTTGACATTACTCTCCGAGCCCCACACCTGCATAAACTTACCGTTAATGAAATAATCGCCCCAGCCCTTCATTGCAGGTATCGACTGGTAGCTGTCAAAATCCTGATTACCGGTCTCACCATAATCACCACGTATCTTCAAATCGTCGAGCCATCCTTGGGTAGATTCCATAAACTTCTCCTGACTTACACGCCAGCCTGCCGACACAGCCGGGAAGTTACCCCATTTATGATTGGAACCAAACTTAGACGAACCCTCATGACGTATGGATGCCGTGACGAGATAGCGACCGTCCCAATCGTAGCTTACCCGACCGAAATATGCTATAAGTTTGCTATCTTTGCGATAACTGTCCATACCCAGCACACCTTCGTCTTTGGCATAATCGCCCGACCCGAGATTGTCCGATCCGAGACCATCATTAGGAAAGTTGCGGTTCTCGGCCGAATGCCCGGACTGGTGAGAATAGGTATAACTGTAACCGCCCATCAGTTTTACATTGTGTTGTCCGAATTTTGCAGAAAGATTAGTGATCCATTCTGTCATATACTGCCTATCTGTATCGGACACACGCTTGGCGCTTCCATCAAATCCGCTATTGATAGCCGTAGTACTTGTTGAGGGAATGAACTCGGAATTATCATACACATACTGCCGGTCGGCAAATGTAATCTGCGTGTTGAGCATCACAGGACACTCTTTCGACTTGGCCAAAAGCGGTAACAAGTTGAGGCGTGCTGTTGCATCCCAATCGAGCAACTTAGTGTCACAATGCTTTTTCTCAAGTTCCTGACGTTCTACAGGGTTGTATGTAGCCGTCTGTCCTTTAAAGTTATAATATCTCGCAGGATTACGCAGATCCATCAGTGGTGTGGTAGGATTCACTTCAATAGCATTGGAGAAAACACCCCAATCGGCAAGGTCGGAATAGATGATGCGCGGGGCCAAATTGGCCGTGAAATTGAGCAGCCCACCTTTGGTGGTATGATTGATAGAAGCACGTCCACCATATTCCTCGCGCATAGAACGTCTGTCGATGCCGGAAGCATCGCGATAATCAACGCTTACCCGATAATTGGTACGTTCATTGCCTCCCGAAAGGCTAAGCGTATGCTTATGGGCGAAGCCCGTTTGGCTCACACCATCAAGCCAATCGTAATTTCCGCCCAAATCATTTCCGAGGTCTCCCCAAGCAAGACGTATCCTGCGGTAATCATCGGCATCCATCATGTCGAGTTCGTTCTTCATCTTATCCCACGACAATGTAGTGGTATATGTGGTATGCACAGCACCGTCCTTGCTCCCCTTCTTCGTTGTAATCAGGATAACACCATTGGCTCCGCGTGTACCGTAGATGGCTGAAGCTGCACCGTCTTTAAGCACATCAAACGACGCAATATCATTAGGGTTCACATTGTTCATGCTACCTCCCGGCACACCGTCGATAACGATTAGTGGTCCCAGACCCGCTTGACGCGACGCCACACCACGAACCTGAATGTTAGAACTTGCGTTGGGGTCGGCAGCACTGACATTGACAATGGAGACACCCGACACCTTACCTTGAATAAGGCGTGCCGGATCTGATGAACTAATATTAAGAAAGTCTTTTTCGCTGACATGGCTGATAGCCGAAGTCAGTTCTTTCTTGTCCATAGTGCCATAACCGATTACCACCACTTCATTAAGGAGCTTGACATCTTCAGTCATGATGATATCCAAATTCTTACTCTCAACAGCCTTTTGAGTCACAGTAGCATATCCTATATAAGAAAATGACAACTGCGCACCCTGTGTTACATTAATAGAATAGCCACCATCAATATCGGTGATGACGCCTGTAGCTCCAGATTTGACAGACACCCCAATAAGAGGCTCTCCAGCACTGTCAGTGACCCTACCTCTTATAGTAATTGTTTGCGCACTTAGTTCCTTCTTGTTTTCATCAGTCACTTTCGAGACAGTACCTGACAAAATGATGTGACGTCCCTCAATTTTGTACGTTAAGTTTCGTTCAGGCAAGATACGCTGAAGCACGGATGACAATGGCTTATTGGCTACCTTAATAGTAACCAAGGCTACCCCGGCAACCAATTCATTGCTATAGAAAAATTTATAATTCGTCTGACGCTCAAGTTCTGACAAGACCTGAGCCAAGGGCTGTTTGTTGACGTTGATGCTTATTTTAGCATCTTGTGCTGACACCGCAAATACCCATACCATTCCAAACAACAAGAATAACCAACGGGGAAGCACTACATTTAAATGACTTCGTCTTTTCATGTATTAAAGGTTCTTAGTAAATTGAATTAATAAAAAATTAAATAGTTGATTTCGCGAATTCATATAAAAGACAAAATTAAAGCGACAACCCACAGTTCAAACACATTTTTTCTTTAAAATAAAATTTTTAAGAGCCTGTAAAAAAATGGCTGAAATCTTTTTCTAACTAAGTTTCCGTATCAGTCGGATAGTTTCTTTGAAGTGACTAAACTAGAAAAAGATGTATCAGACTAATTTAACGGAAACCGAGTGACAATATATAACAAAAGTGTTGAACCTGCAAGAAAGCGGAAATATGATTTTACGAATGATTTGGAATGCCATTTTTTATTTAGTGAAGATCGGTTGCCAATGGCGTATGCTTACTCTTGACTTCCCTAAGTGACAGTAGGTTTATTACTTCTATCACAAATGGGCTGCTCAGTTTGACTTAGACCTGTTATAAAAAAATTACGGGGACATGTACGTGTGAAACGAGGTCAAAACAGGGAGCCAAATGTAGACATCATGGATAATCAAAGTGTCAAATGGGGAAACAATGCTTTCTTGAATAGTGTTGATGGAAATAAAAAGATAAAAGGTATAAAACGCCATGTCATAGTAGATAAGAATGGTTTTCTTATTGGCGTTATGGTTACCATAGCTTATGTACATGACAGTAAAGTTGCTTAGCTGCTGATGAGAATTCTTAAAGAAACGTGCTCTGGGATAAAGGTATACTTGCCGATAGAGGATATAGGGAAGGGAACTAATTGATAACATAAGAAAGAGCTTCGGATATGTTATTCAAGTAGTAATCAGCGCATATAAGGAACAAGGATTCAGACCTATTCAAAAGATATGGATTGTGGAAAGGACATTCTCGTGGATGGAGTACAATAGAAGACTCTACCCAAATTATGAACTAACATTTGATTCTGCAGAGAAAATGGTCAAATTGGCATCTATTAAGATTATATTGAGGAAAATTTAAACAGGAGCCAAATCATTGCTGTCCCATTAAAATCTAAAAGAGTTCTTTGAAATATTTGAAATTTAGTT
>NZ_CABUHK010000088.1 GCF_902491285.1 uncultured Bacteroides sp.
AGTAAGTTACATACGAATATAAGAGCAGGGGATTTTTCTTTTTAGAGGAAAGGTAGCGTTTTCTGTGATTATAGCGCCCTATGCAACAAAAATAACAGCCTTTGAAACATTTCTTTCATCAGATTGACATAAATCAACCGTAATTTGCATCATCGATAAAGAGAAAATTCGTACTTTTAAATTAATAACATTAAACTAATGCTCAGTATTTATGAAGAACAAAAAACTTCTTAGCAGCGTTTGTTTCCTGTTTGCTTTCATGTCAACCCTTTGGGGGCAAAACATTACAGTGAAAGGAAACGTTACTTCCAAGACGGACGGACAGCCGGTTATCGGTGCCTCTGTCATTGAAACCACAGCCACGGCTAACGGAACAATTACCGACTTTGACGGTAACTTCACTCTTTCCGTTCCCGCCCATTCAACCTTAAAGATTTCGTATATCGGTTATAAACCGGTGACCGTGAAAGCGGCTGCTTCTATTCGTGTACTATTAGAAGAAGATACACAGATGGTGGACGAAGTCGTTGTGACCGGCTATACCACTCAACGCAAAGCCGATTTGACCGGTGCCGTATCCGTCGTTAAGGTAGACGAGATTCAGAAACAAGGTGAGAACAATCCGGTGAAAGCCCTTCAAGGCCGTGTTCCCGGTATGAACATTACAGCCGATGGTAATCCGAGCGGCTCCGCTACCGTCCGTATCCGTGGCATCGGTACGTTGAACAACAACGACCCTCTTTATATCATTGACGGAGTACCATCTAAAGCAGGTATGCACGAACTGAACGGAAACGACATCGAATCCATCCAAGTCCTGAAAGACGCGGCTTCGGCTTCTATCTACGGTTCGCGTGCTGCCAATGGAGTAATCATCATCACCACTAAACAAGGTAAGAAAGGTCAAATCAAGATAAACTTCGATGCCTCGGTATCCGCTTCCATGTACCAGTCTAAACTTGATATGATGAATACCGAACAATACGGCCGTACTTTATGGCAAGCCAACGTAAACAGCGGTAATAATCCGAATGCCAACTCTATCGGCTATCAATACGACTGGGGATACAATGCCGAAGGACGCCCCGTCTTGAACAACATCTACGTCCCCAAATTCATAGATGATGCTCATACAATTGCCACCGGTGATACGGACTGGTTCGATGAAATTACCCGCACCGGCTTTATCCAGCAGTACAACCTCTCACTAAGCAACGGTACGGAACGCGGCAACTACTTCTTTTCTCTGGGATATTATAAGAACGATGGTCTGATAAAGTACACCGACTTCGACCGTATCTCCGCCCGTATCAACAGTGACTATAAAGTAATAGACAATATCTTGACCATCGGCGAACATTTCACCCTCAACCGTACCACCGAAGTGCAAGCTCCCGGCAACATCATGAGTGATGCAATGATTGCCCTTCCTATGATTCCTGTCCGCACGGTAGACGGAACCAACTGGGGTGGTCCCAACAGTACCATGCCCGACCGTCAGAACGTAGCGCGTGTAGTCTACGACAACCGCAACAACCGCTATACCTACTGGCGTCTTTTTGGTGATGCATACGTCAATCTGAACCCCTTGAAAGGACTAAATATCCGTTCTACTTTCGGCTTGGACTACGCACAGAAATACCAGCGTAATTTCACGCTCCCTTACAACACCGGCTTCCTGAACAGCGACAAGGACGCAGTGGAAATGAAACAAGAACACTTCACCAAATGGATGTGGAATGCCGTTGCCACTTACGAACTGGAGATAGGTAAACACCGTGGCGATGTTATGGCAGGTATGGAGTTGAATCGTGAAGACGATATCAACTTTGCCGCTTACCGCGAAGGATTCGCCATCCTGACTCCCGATTATATGTACCCGTCCGCAGGTGTAGGACAGTCACAGGCAAGCGGTGGTGCCGGCGGTTTCTCCCTTGTTTCCTTCTTCGGAAAATTGAACTACTCCTATGCCGACAAATACTTGCTCTCATTTACACTCCGTCGTGACGGCTCTTCCCGTTTCGGTAGCAACAATAAATACGCCACTTTCCCTTCCGTCTCCTTAGGATGGCGTATCAGCGAAGAAGCATTTATGGAAAAGACCAAGAGCGTAATTGATGACCTGAAAATCCGTGCCGCATGGGGACAGACTGGTAATCAGGATATTGAGAACTATGCCCGCTATTCCATCTACGAGTCCAAATACGGCACAGGCAATCCTCCCACTTACGGCACTTCTTATGATATCACCGGTAATAACGGCGGTGGGCTGCTCCCTTCCGGCTTTGTCCGCACTCAGATAGGAAACGACGACATCAAGTGGGAAACAACCACCCAAACCAATGTCGGCATCGACTTCAGCTTGTTCAACCAGACCCTGTACGGATCTGCCGAATACTATTACAAAAAAACGACAGACATCTTGATTAAGCCCTCTTACATCGCCATCCTTGGCGAAGGCGGCGGTCAGTGGCGGAATGCCGGCTCGATGGAGAACAAAGGTTTCGAATTCAACCTGGGCTATCGCAACAAAACCGCCTTTGGATTGAGTTATGACATAAATGCTAATCTCGGATTATATCGCAACAAAATCTTGTTCGTTCCCAGTGAAGTAGCTTCTACCGGAGACTTCGGTGGCGACGGTGTGATGAACATCATCGGTCATTCCATCAATATGAGGGCAGGCTACATTGCTGATGGCATCTTCAAATCTCAGGAAGAAGTAGACAACCATGCCGACCAAACAGGAAAAGGCATCGGACGTATCCGCTACAAAGATCTGGATAATAACGGAGTCATCGACACCAAAGATCAGACATGGATTGGCAACCCGAACCCCGACTTCACCTATGGCTTGAATATCTACTTGGAATACAAGAACCTCGACCTCACCATGTTCTGGCAAGGTGTACAAGGCGTAGATGTCTACAATGAAGTAAAGAAGAACACCGATTTTTGGTCGGTAGGAGACATGAATGCCAACCGCGGAACCCGCCTGCTGGGCGCATGGACACCGGAGAATCCGAACTCGAACATTCCCGCCGTCTGCCTTGAAGACCTGAATAACGAAAAGAGAATCTCAAGCTATTATATCGAAAACGGTTCTTACCTGAAACTCCGTAATCTGCAACTGGGCTATACGCTGCCAACGGAACTTTCAAAGAAAATCAAGATGGAACGCCTGCGATTCTACTTTAGTGCACAGAACCTGCTCACCATCAAGAGTAAGAACTTCACCGGCATGGATCCCGAAAATCCGAACTTCGGTTATCCAATCCCCTTGAACCTGACATTCGGTTTCAACATCGGCTTTTAATTCATTCATCTTTAAACAACAAGAATTATGAAAATCAAGAAACTATATATATCCTCTTTGCTTCTGGCAGCCTCTCTGATAGGTACCACCGGTTGTGATGATTTCCTGAACAGAGATTTACAGGGGAGCTCTGACGAAGGGCAGACCATCAACCCTGAGAATGTAGACAATTTGGTGATTGCCGCCTATGCCCACATGGTTTCCGGCGAGGACATGAACAGTTCTTTCAGCCTTTGGCCCTACGGCAATGTCCGTGCGGACGATGCGTATAAAGGCGGAGCGAATTCCGAAGACGGCTCGCATTTCCACTTCCTGGAGATAGCCACAGGCATGACTACCGACAATTGGGCTTTTGATGATATCTGGTATCGCCTCTACTCGGGCGTGGCACGTGCCAACGCTGCCTTGAAATCACTGGACGGAATGGACGAAGCCACCTATCCGAAGAAAAACGAACGTATTGGTGAAATGCGTTTCCTGCGCGGACATTATATGTTCCTGCTGAAAGTAATGTTCAAGCACATCGTATATGTGGATGAAACCATCCCGACCACGGACTATACTAAGATTTCCAACCGCCAGTACACCAACGACCAGCTTTGGCAAAAGATAGCCGATGACTTTAAGTTCGCCTACGACCATTTGCCCGACACCCAAGTGGAGAAAGGCCGTCCTACGCAAGCCGCCGCTTCCGCCTACCTGGCAAAGACCATGCTTTATAAAGCCTATCGCCAAAACGAAAAGAACGAAGTGACCGAAATTAACGAAGACGACCTGAAAGCCGTACTGACTTATACGGACAATGCCACCATGACTGCCGGCGGTTTCGGACTGGAAGAAGATTTCGCCTACAACTTCCTGCCGCAATATGAAAACGGAAAAGAATCCATTTGGGCAGTCCAGTACTCACAGGATGACAATACGATGTATGGTAACCTGAACTTTGGAAACGAACTGACAGCTCCCCAGTTCTTCGGATGCTGTGACTTTCAGAAACCAAGCCAGAATCTTGTCAATGCTTTCCGTACCGAAAGCGGTAAACCGTTGTTTGATAACTATAACACCAAAGACAACTACGATGCCCAAAGTGAATACGACCCTCGTCTGTTCCATACGGTAGCCATCCCCGGATTCCCTTATAAGTATAACGTAAACTATACTTTCGACAAATCATGGACACGCAACGACCAGGAATATTACGGACTCTATTCTTCGCTGAAAGAGAACGTAGATCCCGACTGTTCTTGCCTGAAGAAAGTAAACTCTCCTTTTGTGGCTAACTCGATGAACCGTATCGTGCTGCGCTATGCAGACGTGGTACTGATGCGTGCGGAAGCCCTGATTCAGTTGAACCGACTGTCGGAAGCCCTGCCGCTGGTCAATGAGATACGTAACCGTGCCGCCCGTAGCACGACGCTTGTTTTCGACTACGGAGCAAATTTCAACGTAGCTCCTTATACGTCCGCCGACTGGTCGGATAAAGGTGCTGCAATGAGAGACCTTAAATGGGAACGCCGTCTGGAACTGGCTTTGGAAGGAAGCCGTTTCTTCGACCTGGTTCGTTGGGGAGATGCCGCAACGGTAATGAATCAGTATTACCATTCGGAGGCCGGTCGCCGCTCATACTACTCGAACGCAAACTTCACGGCCGGAAAGAACGAATATCTGCCTATACCGCAGAAGCAGATAAACTATAGCGGTGGTTTGTATCAGCAGAATAATGGTTGGGATAATTAATAAACAGGAAAACGATGAAGACTTTGATTAATAAAATATATATGATGCTGCTGGTTGCACTGGCTTTTTCTGCAACCGGATGTAGTGACGATGATGATACTTTCTTTGCCTTGAACGGCGATACATGGATTACTTCTTTCCGTATCCAAGGAAACGACCACTTTATCATAGAGCAGGATAATCAGGCGAAGACGATAAAGGTACATGTGACGGATGATACGGACGTAACAAACCTGGTGCCTGTGTTCACTTTGTCCGAAGGTGCTACGGCGAGTCTTGAGAGCGGCAAACCAGTCAACTTCACCATGCCGGTAGTAGTGAAGGTCACCAATGGCAATGTGTTCATGAACTATACAATTTCCGTGGAAACGGACAAACCGCAGATTACCAAGTTCATGATAGGAGAGTCTGCCGGTCGAATCAATGAAACGGACAAGACGATTCTGGTATATGTGCTCGATGATGTAGATGTGACGGCTTTGTCGCCAATCGTGACTGTTCCGGACGGGGCTACGGTAAGTCCGTTGTCCGGCACCACGCTCGACTTCACTACTCCGAAAGAATATACTGTGACGAACCGCCTGAATGTGGCTACCTATACCGTCACGGTAGAGAAAGTGAAATCGGTGGAACCGATGGCATTTGTAGGCTTGGCTGCTACGGTTGCCGAGTTGCCCGAAGAAGAAAAAACGGCGGCTACATGGATGCTGGAGAAATTCCCGGGAGCACGATATGTATCTTATCTTGAAATAAGGGACGGCAATGTGATACTCGCTCCGGAAAACTTCCGGACGGTTTGGTTCCATGACAGCAACGACGGTTGGCCGGACTTGAATTGGGATACTAAAGATAAGATAAGAGATTATTACGCAAATGGTGGAAATCTCTTGCTGACAGGTGAATGTTTGAAATATATCGGTGACCGCTGGATGATTCCGGCAGACGGGAAGGGACCTAACAATACATTCCCTGATTCCAAACCGGATTATACCTCGGATGCTCCGGGCAGCTTCGTAATCGGAGCCGGTCATGAAGACCATGCTATCTTTGAAGGTTTATCAGTCGAAAACGGTTCGTTGGTTAAATTGACGGATATCGGTTATCGTTGCACCAACCGTACATTGCGTTGGTATGTCGGTTCTAACTGGGGCGATTATCAATCAGTAGAAAACTGGAAGAATAACACCGGTGGCATTGATTTGGGCTACGCAGGAACCGAAGGAGATGATAAAGACGGAATTGTCATTGCGGAATTTACTCCGCGCACGGTCGCAGGAAAAACAACTGGTAGAGCCATCTGTATCGGCACTCCTTTCTATGACTGGTACGACGAGAATAATTCCGGCAATCAATATCAGTCCAATGTGACGAGAATGACGGAGAATGCGATTGATTATTTGAGTAAGTGACATCGTTTAATCTAACAGAAAGAAAAGAAAATTATGAAAACTATGATATTAATAGCTTCAATGCTGGGTATGTCAATGTCGTTCACTGCTTGCAGCGACGACAACGCCCCGGTCATAACAGATAAGAACTTGGACGAAACAACGACTTTCTTCAGTTCGACAGAACCTGGTAATTATACCACCTACTATAAACCTTATGTCGGCTATGTGGGCGACCCGATGCCTTTCTTCGACCCCGTGAGCAAGGAGTTCCGCATCCTCTATCTGCAGGACGACCGCGACGGCAACTCTACCATTTACCATCCCATCCACGAATTGGCAACTACGGACGCGGCCAACTACATCTCTTTCCGTGAAGCCATCCCCTGCGGCACGGCGGTAGAAGACGACCCCGCCATCGGCACAGGAAGTACAATCTATGATGAGGCCGGCAAGACCTATTATACTTTCTATACCGGACACAAATCCGCCGTGCCTCGCGAAGTGATTCTGCTAGCCACTTCCAAAGATTGCAGGACATGGACAAAAGACCGTTCTTTCCGCCTGCCTTCTCCCGTGGAACAGGGATACGACAAGAACGAATTCCGTGACCCGTATGTCTTTTATGATGATGACGCGCAGCTTTACCGGATGTTGGTTTCAACCCTGAAAGACGGCAAAAGTGTGATAGCGCAGTTTACCTCGACCGACCTTCACGACTGGACATTGGCAGCACCTTTCTTTACGAATGTATGGGGACGTTTCTATGAATGTCCCGACGTATTCAAAATGGGCAACTATTGGTACATGATTTACTCCGATAAGGACGTTACCCGCATGGTGCAATATTTCTATGCAAGCACACTGGACGAACTGATGAATCTCTCCGGTGACGGATACCCGTCCACGCTTCCGGATGAAGGAAAACTGGAAGCTACTTCTTTCTATGCGGGTAAAACGGCAAGTGATGGACAGAACCGCTATCTTTGGGGCTGGTGTGCCACCCGAGAAGGTCGGAAAACAACAGGTAACACCGATTGGGCAGGAGCCTTGGTAGCTCATAAACTGGTCCAGAACGAAGACGGCACATTAAGCCTGAACGTTCCGCAGGCTATCTCAGCCAAGTACTCACAACCGGTTGCCTTGACCGAAAAGGCGAGAGTAGGAGAGGTGGCATCTACCGCTTCTTCTTACACCTTGAAGACAAACTCCTTTGTCCGCTTCGCCCGTTTGGGAAACCAGAATAAGATAACAATGACCGTAACCGTCCCCGAAGGAACAGAAGCTGTGTTCGGACTGTCGTTTGTAGATTGCAGCGATAAGGAAGAAAAGGCGCGTATTTTCATTGAGGATAAATACGGCTATCTGAAAATGAAAGAAGTGACAGTAAACGAAAAGACTGGCGAATGGAACGATGCGGTTTCTATCACAGAGCGTGCTATCGTTCCGGCAGCAGACAATGTATATCACATCGAAGCCTACACCGAGCAATCCGTATGTGTAGTCTATGTCAACGGAAAATACGCTTTCACCAACCGTATCTACGATTTGGCTAAGAATCCGTGGTCTGTCTTCTGTACGGATGGCGAAGTCACCGTATCCGATATAAAACTGAGTACTTATTGACCGGAAAGTAACATCTTTTACAGCGTTTGAAACAAATGTGATAGGCGCAATGAAGCAGAGCGCCTATCTTTGCGCTGTAAACAAGAAACGTGATACCATAAAATAAGTAGCAACCTTAATACCATAAAACATGAATGTATTTTTGCCTTTGAGAAAACTTCAGACTCTTCTGATTTGTTTGGTTCTTATGACTGTTTCACTCTCACTCCGAGCGGCTGATTCTTCTTTCTTAATAAAGAATTTAGGAGAAGGACATTGCCTGGTACGTGTCAACACAACTCAGAAATACCTGCTGTTGCCTGTAGAAGACGCGTCTCCTGACGTGCGTATCAGCATGATTGTTGATAATAAGGAAGTGAAGAACTTCGATGTCCGTCTGGCTGTCAATAAAGTGGATTACTTTGTTCCGGTAGACCTCTCTGATTATTCCGACCAACTGATATCTTTCAAATTCAAACTAAACTCGAACGACCCGGTTCGCGTCAACCTTTCTCCGGACAATACTGCCTGCTGCAAGGAAATGAAGCTGTCCGACACGTTCGATACTTCCAACCGCGAAAAGTTCCGTCCCGCCTATCACTTCTCACCCCTCTATGGATGGATGAACGACCCGAACGGAATGGTATATAAAGATGGTGAATACCACCTGTTTTACCAATACAACCCTTATGGCTCCAAATGGGGGAACATGAACTGGGGGCACGCCATCAGCAAAGACCTGGTTAATTGGGAACACCGTCCGGTTGCCATTGCTCCGGATGCGTTTGGAACCATATTCAGCGGTTCGGCTGTTGTAGACCACAACAATACCGCTGGCTTCGGTGCAGGCGCCATCATTGCCATCTATACGCAGAACGGCGAACGCCAAGTGCAAAGTATCGCTTACAGCACCGACAACGGACGTTCGTTTACCAAATATGAAAACAACCCCGTCCTAGTCTCCGAAGCCCGTGACTTCCGTGACCCGAAAGTCTTTTGGTACGAAGGAACAAAACGCTGGATTATGGTACTTGCCGTAGGACAGGAAATGCAAATATTCTCTTCTCCGAATCTGAAAGAGTGGTCGTTCGAAAGCAGCTTCGGTGAAGGATACGGTGCCCATGGTAATGTATGGGAATGTCCCGATCTCTTCGAACTTCCGGTGGAGGGAACCGATGAAAAGAAATGGGTGCTGCTTTGCAGCCTTGGCGACGGACCTTTCGGCGACTCCGCCACCCAGTATTTTATCGGCAGCTTTGACGGAAAGAAATTTGTCTGCGACAACCAGCCGGAAGCTACCAAATGGATGGACTGGGGAAAAGACCATTATGCCACTGTGACTTGGAGCGATGCTCCCGACAACCGCCGCATCGCTATTGCGTGGATGAGTAACTGGCAATATGCCAACGATGTTCCGACTTCCCAATATCGCAGCCCGAACTCTGTTCCCCGCGACTTGAGCCTGTTTGTCGTAGATGGTGGGATTTATCTCAAATCCGCCCCTTCTCCCGAACTGCTGAAACTGCGCGGCATCTCAAAGAAACGCTCGTTCAAAGTGAACGGGACGCGCACGGTGAAAGAAATGATTCCAGGCAACGAAGGCACCTACGAAATAGAACTGGCTATCAAGAATCAACATGCAGACGTTATCGGCTTCCGTCTTTACAATGACAAAGGTGAGGAAGTGGATATGCAATATAATATGAAAGAGAACAAATTCTCTATGGACCGTCGTAAAAGCGGAGATGTCGGCTTCAACGAAAACTTCCCGATGCTGACATGGACGGCTGTTGAAAGCGGCAGGGATGAATTGAAACTTCGCCTGTTGGTAGATAAATCAAGTGTGGAAGCATTCGGTGACGGTGGTCGTTTTGCAATGACCAATCAGGTCTTTCCATCAGAACCTTACAGTCACATTGACTTTTATAGCAAAGGCGGAGCCTATAAAGTAGATTCGTTTGTGGTTTACCGGTTGAAGCGATAGCCTTCTTCTGTTTAATCTATGTGCCCTTTTCCTTATTCTCTACGGCAGAGTATAATCTTATTATAGTGGTATGAAGTGTGAATAAGATAAGGGGCAAACAGGTATGCGAAATTTAAGTAACAGATATAACAATGGAAAACAGTAAAAACTCTTCTCTCTCCAAACTTATCCCGGTGATGCTATGTTTCTTCGCTATGGGGTTCGTTGATTTGGTAGGCATTGCCTCCAATTATGTAAAGGCAGACCTTGGCCTGTCGGACTCGCAAGCAAATATTTTCCCCTCACTCGTCTTCTTCTGGTTCTTGATTTTCTCCGTACCGACGGGGATGCTGATGAGCCGTATCGGTCAGAAGAAAACAGTATTGCTCAGTCTGCTGGTGACATTCGCTTCACTGTTGCTGCCGGTTTTCGGTGACAGTTATATGCTGATGTTGATTTCTTTCTCCCTGTTGGGTATCGGAAATGCATTGATGCAGACTTCCCTGAACCCGTTACTTTCCAACATCGTGCGGGGTGACCGCCTGGCGAGCAGCCTGACTTTCGGGCAGTTCGTAAAAGCCATCGCTTCTTTCCTTGCGCCATATATTGCCATGTGGGGAGCGACGCAAGCTATTCCGTCTTTCGACCTGGGTTGGCGGATTCTCTTCCCGATTTATATGATAGTGGCTGTCATCGCCATTCTTTTGCTCAACATTACACAGATTGAAGAAGAAAAGGAAGAGGGCAAACCGTCTACTTTCGGTCAGTGCCTTGCCTTGCTCGGCAAACCGTTTATCCTGCTTTGCTTTATCGGTATCATGTGTCATGTCGGCATTGATGTAGGCACGAACACTACCGCTCCGAAGATTCTGATGGAACGCATCGGCATGGGACTGGATGATGCCGCTTTTGCGACAAGCCTTTATTTTATCTTCCGTACGGCAGGTTGTTTTCTGGGTTCTTTCATTCTGCGCAAGATGTCTCCGAAGTCTTTCTTCGCTATCAGTGTAGTGATGATGCTGGTTGCCATGATTGGTTTGTTCATCTTCCATGAGAAAGCGGTAATCTATGCTTGCATTGCCCTGATTGGTTTTGGTAACTCTAATGTATTCTCCGTCATCTTCTCGCAAGCGTTGCTGTATCTGCCGGGTAAGAAAAACGAAGTTTCCGGCTTGATGATTATGGGGCTTTTCGGTGGAACGGTATTCCCGTTGGCTATGGGACTGGCTTCGGACACCTCTATGGGACAAAACGGTGCGATTGCCGTTATGACAATCGGTGTGCTTTATCTGCTGTTCTATACGCTCCGTATCAGAAAATAATTTTATATTTGGGAATCAATTAAACTCTGTTTATCATGAATAATATAATAGTAGGAATGGGCGAAGCACTATGGGACGTGCTGCCCGAAGGAAAGAAAATAGGTGGTGCTCCGGCAAACTTTGCTTACCATGTTTCGCAATTCGGCTTTGACAGCCGTGTGGTCAGTGCGGTAGGCAATGACGAACTGGGGGATGAGATAATGTCAGTCTTCAAAGACAAAAAACTGAACACTCAGATTGAACGGGTGGATTATCCTACCGGTACAGTGCAAGTGACACTGGATGCTGAAGGTGTGCCCTGCTATGAAATCAAGGAGGGTGTTGCCTGGGATAACATTCCTTTCACGGACGAACTGAAACGCTTGGCTCTGAGTACGCGTGCCGTCTGCTTCGGCTCGTTGGCGCAACGCAATGAAGCAAGTCGCACTACTATCAATCGTTTTTTGGATACAATGCCCGATATAGACGGACAACTGAAGATATTTGACATCAATCTCCGCCAAGACTTCTACACCAAGGAAGTGTTGCGCGAATCTTTCCAACGTTGCAATGTCTTGAAGATAAACGATGAAGAACTGGTGAACATCAGCCGTATGTTCGGTTATCCAGGCATCGACTTGCAGGATAAGTGCTGGATTCTGTTGGCTAAATATAATCTGAAGATGTTGATTCTGACTTGCGGCATCAATGGCAGCTATGTATTTACTCCGGGTGTCGTCTCTTTCCAAGAAACACCGAGAGTTCCCGTAGCCGATACGGTAGGAGCAGGCGATTCCTTTACGGCAGCTTTCTGTGCTTCCATATTGAATGGCAAGCCGGTTCCCGAAGCTCATAAATTGGCGGTGGAAGTTTCTGCTTATGTCTGTACGCAGAGCGGGGCGATGCCGGAACTTCCGCAGGTGTTGAAAGACAGGTTATTATAGGCTTTTTGATATTATATGTAGAGGTATGTTTCATTTTATGGAATGTACCTCTATTTTTATGTTTAAATTAAGGTACGGACATAAAAAAAGGAGCAACGCCTTGCTCCAACCTTTGTTAACCTTAAATCTAATACTATGAAAAACACAGTGCAAAGATACGGACTTCTGTGATATCTGCAAATAATCCAAATAAAAAGAGATGTTTTATAACATTGATTAAGCGTTTTATTTAGGATTTACACTTTTCTTAATAATTCTCCGGTGAATATTTGTATTCATCTTATCTTCTTTCCGGGGGACATTTCCTGTTGGCTGATGTAGAGCAGAATGAAGTTCATTATCGGTATGCTCCGGTCGTTCCTTTTCATGTTTTTCTTTTCAAAGGTGAATATTTTAAAGAGAAAACTGTTATCTTTAGCGAGAAATTGCTGATAGGCACTTATGGATTTAAGATTCCTCTGTTACCGAGATTTACAAGTAAATATACGCTGAATCCTGCGAAAGTGGAATTGATGTACTTCCCGGTAGTGAATGCTAATAACGAAGGGAAAAGAATTTGGATTACAGAAAGAAAAACGAAAGAATGAAAACAATTAAAGCGATGAAATATACGAAGTGGATAGTGCTATTGTTTTGTCTTTTAGGAATGGCTGCCTGTCGGCAGGATGCTCCTCGTTTCCGTATTGGGGTGGCTCAATGCAGTGATGATTCATGGCGGCATAAGATGAATGATGAAATTCTCCGTGAAGCGATGTTCTATGACGGGGTATCGGTCGAAATACGTTCTGCCGGAGATGATAACCGCAAGCAGGCGGAAGATGTCCATTATTTCATAGATAAGGGTGTCGATTTACTGATAATCTCCGCCAATGAAGCAGCTCCCATGACTCCGATAGTAGAAGAAGCCTACCAAAAGGGAATTCCTGTTGTTTTGGTAGACCGGAAGATTCTTTCTGATAAATATACTGCATATATCGGTGCTGATAATTATGAAATAGGTCGTGCGGTGGGAAACTACATTGCATCCAGCCTGAAAGGAAAAGGAAATGTGGTGGAGCTTACCGGCTTAGGTGGTTCGACTCCTGCTATGGAACGGCATCAAGGCTTTATGGCTGCCATCAGTAACTTCCCGGACGTCAAACTGATTGATAAAGCGGATGCTGCCTGGGAGCGTGGTCCGGCAGAAGTGGCAATGGATAGCATGCTCCGTCGTCATCCGAAGATTGATGCCGTATATGCTCATAATGACCGCATAGCTCCGGGAGCGTATCAGGCCGCCAAGAAAGTGGGACGGGATAAGGAAATGATGTTTGTCGGTATCGACGCTCTGCCGGGTAAAGGAAACGGACTTGAACTTGTGCTAGACAGTGTGTTGGACGCCACCTTTATCTATCCTACCAATGGCGACAAGGTATTGCAGTTGGCAATGAACATCCTTGAGAAAAAGCCTTATCCTAGAGAAACTGTGATGAATACCGCTGTTGTAGACCGTACGAACGCACACGTCATGCAACTTCAGACCACTCATATATCAGAACTGGACCAGAAGATAGAAACCTTAAACGGACGTATCGGCGGGTATCTGTCACGTGTAGCTACGCAGCAGGTTGTCATGTATGGTGGTTTGGTCATTCTTTTATTGGTGGCAGGATTATTATTAGTTGTTTATAAGTCTCTTCGCTCTAAAAACAGGCTGAATAAAGAATTGTCGGAACAAAAGAGACAATTGGAAGAACAGCGCGATAAACTGGAAGAGCAACGGGATAAGTTGGAAGAACAACGTGACAAACTGGAAGAACAGCGTGACCAATTAATACAGCTTTCCCATCAACTGGAAGAAGCGACCCATGCCAAACTTGTTTTCTTTACGAACATCTCTCATGATTTCCGTACTCCATTAACTTTGGTTGCCGATCCGGTAGAGCATCTGTTAGCCGATAATACACTAAGTGGTGACCAGCATCGAATGTTGATGCTGATACAACGAAACGTAAATATCCTCTTGCGCTTGGTCAATCAGATTTTGGATTTCCGTAAATACGAAAATGGCAAGATGGAATATACCCCTGTTCCGGTAGATATTCTTTCCTCTTTCGAAGGTTGGAACGAATCTTTCCTGGCGGCAGCCCGCAAAAAGCATATTCATTTTTCTTTTGACAATATGCCGGATACGGATTACCATACATTGGCAGATATAGAGAAACTGGAACGTATTTATTTCAATCTGCTCTCCAATGCCTTTAAGTTTACTCCCGAGAATGGAAAAGTAACAGTCCGCCTGGCTTCGTTGATGAAAGAAAGTAGCCAGTGGATTCGTTTTACGGTAACCAATACCGGTTCGATGATTTCCGCAGAACATATCCGGAGTATTTTTGAACGTTTCTATAAAATAGATATGCACCATGCCGGTTCGGGAATAGGACTTGCATTAGTAAAGGCTTTCGTAGAATTGCACGGCGGAACTATATCAGTGGAAAGTGATGAAAAGCAAGGAACTGTCTTTACGGTAGATTTGCCAGTACAGGCTTGTGCTTATGAGACTTCTTCTTTGGAAGACTCTCCCGCATCTTCTGTTTCCGAAACTTCTCTCTTGAATGATGCTTTACCCATTGAAGAAGAGGAACTGGAAAAGAACTATGATTCTTCCAAATCTTCCGTACTTATCATTGATGATAATGCAGATATTCGTTCATATGTTCATGGATTGCTTCATTCCGACTATACTGTCATTGAAGCAGCAGACGGTTCGGAAGGTATCCGCAAGGCCATGAAATATGTCCCGGACTTGATAATCTCCGATGTAATGATGCCCGGCATTGACGGTATTGAATGTTGTCGCCGTCTGAAAAGTGAATTGCAAACATGTCATATTCCTGTTATCCTATTAACAGCCTGTTCTTTGGATGAACAACGGATTCAAGGCTATGACGGCGGCGCGGACTCTTATATTTCCAAGCCTTTCAGTTCGCAATTACTACTGGCACGTGTCCGCAACCTGATAGATTCACATCGTCGTCTGAAACAATTCTTTGGTGACGGACAGACATTAGCAAAAGAAGATGTCTGTGATATGGACAAGGACTTTGTAGAAAAGTTCAAAGCCTTGATTGATGCGAAGATGGGAGATTCCGGTCTGAATGTAGAAGACTTGGGCAAGGATATGGGACTGAGCCGTGTGCAGCTTTATCGGAAGATAAAATCCCTGACTAACTATTCTCCTAATGAATTGCTTCGCATTGCCCGTTTGAAGAAAGCTGCGTCTCTGCTTGCTTCATCGGATATGACTGTGGCTGAAATAGGTTATGAAGTCGGCTTCAGTTCTCCTTCTTATTTTACTAAATGCTATAAGGAACAGTTTGGTGAGAGCCCAACGGATTTGTTGAAGAGGAAAGGATAGGGCAGGGAAATCTACCTCAATATACAATAAAAAGCCTGTCTCCCAATAATGATGAACTTACCATTATTGGGAGACAGGCTTTTTATTTATGCGGATTAATTATGAATCAATAGATTATCATTAGCATTTCCCTGATTATACCAGTTTTGTTCATTCTTACCACCGCTTTGTGCCCATTTGGCAAAACCTTTATAGGCATTTAGGAAATTGCCTCCCTCAATAGCGTGTGCTGCATTGCCCGGTACTCTCAATCCCCAAATCAGACGTTCTTTACTATAATAGTAGTTATCGTCTTCTTCATCTCCGTCTTTATATACTGGATATAGATTCTTGTCATTGAATGGATATTGGTATGCTACCGGTTCAATGCCATTCATGTGTATTTCAGTTCCGCTATCCTTGCGTTTTAAATAGAAGTCAAACTCGTCGTCTTCTAATATTTCTTTTACTTCTTTTCTCTTCTTCAATTCAATCAGAATATGAATTTCCGGTAAATCATCCGTAGCTATTAAAGCATTTCGTTCTGTATTAAAATATTGGCTGCCTGCCGGTTTTGACAGATTTTGAATTAATGGGCTGAGGTTGATAATAAGATGCTCATACTCTTTAGAGATATGTTCTATTTCATCGAATGCAGAACTTATATTTTTTGACTCATAAACTTCTATACTTTCTACTTCGTCAGTATCTATCTCTTTCAATCTTAAATAAGGAGAGTAGGGGAATATTCCACCGATAGCTCTTAGACGTAATCCTATTTGTATATACTGTGCTGTATATTTTTTATTAATCTTTTTGATGTCTTGGAATTGTACCTTGTAATTGACTACAAAATCATTGAAGTCGTAATCTCCTAATGAGGGAAATTGGTCTTCAAACATGATTGTTCCCCAACCATCCTTCGGATGAAGGATGATTCCTCCTTCTAATTTTGTGTCATCTTCTATATCGTGTCCGCGAGTGATTGTCCGGGTAGTGTTAGCCTTACCATCAGTGATATTCAATAAGAAACTTCCGTCAGCATTTACGGGTATAGCTATCTTCTTTGTACCATTAGTACTCGTCTCGTATTGGGCATACAGCATTTTTGCATAGGTCGGAATACTTAAAGGAAGAGTGGATGCTTCTGCATCTACCGGAATAGTTGCTATTTTTTCTCCTGTACTACATACTTCATCTAGGAAAAGGGAAACTGTAGTAGGTGTGGTAGCTGATACTCTCCCTTCGGTTACTTGAGTTAATTTCCACTGAAAGTCTGCCGGTATCTCCAAGTCTTTTACTTGAATTTCTTTCTCGGGTTGCTTGCTTTCATCGTAAAGGTTCTTCTCACAGGAGCTGAAAGTGAAGACGCCCGACATACAGATTACGAATAGGATATTTTTCTTTTTCATAACAGAGTAGTTTGCTTTGTTAGTAACTTGGTTGTTTAATCGTTGCAAATCTCGGAATTATTTGTAGATAAAGCAGGTAAAGTTGTAAATATTGTATAATGGAGACTGATTATTTGCAAATTCTCTTCTTTTTATCTAGCTTTGGAGAACAAAATCAGTAAAAAACAGAGCAATGAAAGATTATAAAGTAGATAAAGCGAGTCTTTCAAAAACCTTCTGCCAAGAAGTGTATCAGGTGGTATGTGAGATTCCGGCAGGTAAGGTATCTACTTATGGAAGTATTGCCGGGTTACTGGGAATGCCTCAATGTTCCCGTATGGTAGGGCGTGCTTTGAAGCAACTGCCGGACGATGTTTCCGCACCTTGCCATAGGGTGGTCAATGCATCAGGACGTCTTGTCCCCGGTTGGGAAGAGCAAAAACTATTACTTTTGGAAGAAGGGATTTCTTTCAAACAAAATGGGTGCGTAGACTTGGAAAAGCATCTTTGGAACTACTCCGTTTCTGAATAAAATTTGCATCTTTAATCTATTTTGCCTATCTTTGTGGAAATAATATGCAGAAACAGGCTGTTATTCAGATATAAAAATACCATTTTTACTGCTTATTGAGAGGATAATCTTATCAAATTCTATTCCTTTTAAACTACTCAGTCTGTTTTTTTAATCATTTAGAACTCATCAGTTTGTCATGTTATCCTGTAACGTGACCGAACTAAGCGGCTTTCAACTTGTTTATCATTGTTGAGAATGATAGACACGGCAGTTGAAAGCAAAACAAATATTATAATCTAAACCAATATATTATGAGTAAAATAGAAATAAAGGATTTGTATCTTATCTTTGGTCATGAGAAGCAGAAAGCACTCAAGATGCTGAAAGAAGGTAAGAGTAAAGCGGAGATTCTGAAAGATACCGGGTGCACGGTAGGAGTGAAAGATGCTAATCTTTCAATTAACGAAGGAGAATTTTTTGTGATAATGGGGCTCTCCGGCAGTGGGAAATCGACATTACTGCGTTGTATCAACCGTCTGATACGTCCCACTTCGGGACAAGTGCTTGTGAATGGGGTGGATATTTCCAAAGTTTCTGAAAAAGAACTGTTACAGGTCCGGCGCAAGGAACTGGCGATGGTTTTCCAGAACTTCGGTCTGTTACCCCACCGTTCCGTATTACATAATATAGCATTCGGGCTTGAACTTCAGGGAGTGAAGAAAGAGGAACGCGAAAAGAAAGCCATGGAAAGTATGAAGCTGGTAGGACTGAAAGGTTATGAGAATCAGATGGTAGGCGAGCTTTCCGGCGGGATGCAGCAACGCGTCGGACTGGCCCGTGCCTTGGCCAATAATCCCGAAGTACTGTTAATGGATGAGGCTTTCTCTGCTCTCGACCCCTTGATTCGGGTACAGATGCAGGATGAATTGCTTGCTTTGCAATCGAAGATGAAAAAGACTATTGTCTTTATTACCCACGACTTGAGCGAAGCGATTAAACTGGGCGACCGTATTGTTATCATGAAAGACGGTGAAGTAGTACAAATAGGAACTTCGGAAGAAATTCTGACTGAACCGGCCAACGATTATGTAGCCCGCTTTGTAGAAAACGTTGACAGAAGTAAAATTATCACTGCTTCATCCTTGATGATTGACAAACCATTGGTTGCCCGTCTGAAAAAAGAAGGTCCCGAGGTCTTAATCCGCAAAATGCGCGCGAAGAATATCACAGTATTGCCCGTCATAGATGCCGACGACAAACTGGTAGGCGAAGTACGTCTGAACGACCTGCTTAAGTTACGCGGCAAACAGGAAAAATCCATAGAAGCGATTGTGCGTACGGAAGTCCATTCAGTATTGTGTGACACGGTATTGGAAGACATACTTCCCCTGATGACAAAGAGCAATTCACCTGTTTGGGTAATTGACGAAACCCACGAATTTTTGGGAACCATCCCGCTTTCATCTTTAATTATCGAAGTGACAGGGAAAGATAAAGAAGAAATAAACGAAATAATTCAAAACGCAATAGACTTATGATAAATATAGGACAATATATAGAAAGTGCCATCAACTGGATGATGGTGCATTTTGCCACTTTTTTTGATGCCGTGAATGCAGGTATCGGTAGTTTCATCATCGGATTTCAGCATATACTTTTCGGAATTCCCTTTTATATAACTATCCTGGTGCTTGTCGTAGCAGCATGGATGAAGGCAGGACGCGGGACAGCTATCTTCACTGTATTAGGCTTATTGCTTATCTATGGAATGGGATTTTGGGAGGCAACCATGCAAACGCTTGCTCTCGTTTTGTCATCTACTTGTCTGGCTTTGATTGTTGGCGTGCCTTTAGGAGTATGGACGGCGAACAGTCCGCGTGCAGAGAAAATACTCCGCCCCATTCTCGACTTGATGCAGACGATGCCTGCTTTTGTTTACTTGATTCCTGCCGTCCTTTTCTTCGGTTTGGGAGCGGTGCCCGGAGTTTTTGCGACTATCATTTTCGCCATGCCGCCCGTAGTCCGTCTTACCGGATTGGGAATCCGGCAGGTTCCTAAGAATGTAGTGGAGGCTTCCCGTTCATTTGGAGCTACCCGTTGGCAGTTGCTGTATAAAGTGCAGCTTCCTTTGGCATTACCTACTATCCTGACCGGAGTAAACCAAACGATCATGATGTCGCTCTCCATGGTCGTCATCGCCGCAATGATTGCTGCCGGTGGTCTGGGAGAAATAGTCTTGAAAGGTATTACTCAAATGAAAATCGGACTCGGTTTTGAGGGTGGTATAGCAGTGGTAATCTTAGCCATTATCTTAGACCGTATCACACAAGGTATGGCAGGACGAAAGAATAAGAAGGACTAAAAAATAGAAAGGAACGAAAATGAGAATATATAAATTAGCAGGAATAATACTTTCCGTCCTGCTTTTCCTGGCTTCCTGTACGAATCCGGACGCAGACAAAAAGAAAGTGAAAATAGCCTATGCCAACTGGCTGGAAGGTATTGCCATGAGCCATTTGGCTAAGGTCGTATTAGAAGAACAAGGCTATGAAGTGGAATTGCAAAATGCAGACCTTGCTCCGATTTTCGTGTCTATGTCAGGAAAGAAATCAGATGTCTTTTTGGATGCCTGGCTGCCGATAACAATGAAAGACTATATGGACCAATACGGAGATAGCATTGAATTCCTGGGTGAAGTGTATGGAGAAGCACGTGTCGGACTGGTCGTCCCCCAATACGTCACCGTCAATTCCATAGACGAACTGGTAGCCAATAAAGACCGTTTCTCTTCTGAAATAGTAGGAATCGATGCCGGAGCGGGAATTATGAAAACTACGGATAAAGCTATCTCTGCTTACGGACTTGACGGGTATAATCTCATGACTTCGAGTAGCTCGACCATGCTGGCATCTCTGAAGAAAGCGATGGATAAGGGAGAATGGATTGTCATCACAGGATGGACACCGCATTGGATGTTCGATCAGTATGACTTGAAATTCCTGGACGACCTGAAGAAGGTGTATGGAGACTTGGAAAAAATACATGCCATCGCCTGGAAAGGCTTCAGTGAAAAAGACCCGTTCGCTGCCGAATTTTTTGGTAACATCAAATT
Source organism: uncultured Bacteroides sp. (assembly GCF_902491285.1). Lineage (GTDB taxonomy): Bacteria > Bacteroidota > Bacteroidia > Bacteroidales > Bacteroidaceae > Bacteroides. The sequence goes on from NZ_CABUHK010000088.1 coordinate 20,648, forward strand.
AACGACAGAAGAACTCAGCTCTTTTATGACAGCTATGAAAGACGCCCGGATGGACGAAGGGGAGATAGCGCGTAAGTGGAGAGACGAACACCGTGAGCTGGTCGATAGTTGGATTCCGGAATCAAAGGACAAACAGAATCAAGAAAATTGAGCCGGCGCTAACTTTTATTCAGCTCCGGCTCAAACAAAAAATGGGAGTCATGCATTGAGCAGACTCCCATTTTATATGTATCAGAGCGTGATTAATTATTCAGCACCCCAGTTTTCTCTAGCCAGACGTTTGTAGCTGTTGT
>NZ_CABUHK010000089.1 GCF_902491285.1 uncultured Bacteroides sp.
CCGGGATTATTTGATTAATTAATAACTCGTCCCGATTTTAACGGGACACTAGTGATATCGGTAATAAAAACATGGAGAAGCTGTTGTGCCAGGAGTTCCGGCAACAAGGAATAGAGCCCATATTTGATACGTTTTATCTTGATTGCAATAAATTTAATGAGAAAGAGGAAGTGGAGCATACAAGGAAATATTTGGAACTGCTTGAAAGTAAATCCACAGATCTTATTCTGACTATTGGCGACCATGCAATCTATTCTCTTTTATCCACTCGTCATCGGTTGTTATCTTCCATTCCTGTGGTAGCTTGTAATGTACATTTTCCAAATGAAGAATTGATAGAAGAATACGATTCGCAGAAAGTGTATGTATTGCGTGACAGTCCTGACCTGAAGCGTAATATTGATTTTATAAAAACATTGTATCCCCATACCGATATGGAGATTATTTATAACATAGACCTTACTTCCCTCGGGCATAAATCTTTTGCTAAACTTTCCAGAGTGGTTGACAGGAAAAATGTAAGAGTGCTGGGTTACCAGCAAGCATATGTACAAGAATGCGATTATAAGCATTTGACGGAGATGATTGAATATTTCAATCTGACACCCGGCTTGGCAAATGATAGTATTAAAAGGAGTGGACTGACCATAAGTCTCTGTCCCTTTCGCTATATAAAAGGAGCCGCTCTGCTGGTCATGCTGGAACATTCAAATAGAGAGCAGGAAAAACAAGCGTTTTTGCTGGACAAGTTGGATATGATGTCAATTCCGATAGTAATCGCTTTGAATATTCCTTCGTTTAGTTGTATTCGTGAAGGTTTTGGTGGAAATGCCAAAATAGTAGGCGGCTATATGGTTACGGAAGAGATTTCGGCAAGGGCTACTGTCGGTCTTGCTATGCGCCTTTTGAAGAAAGAGAAGATCGGAATGCCTAAAATAAGGGAGCTGGAAAAAGAATATGTACTGGACTGGATGTATTTTTCCGAATATGCAGGCAATGTTAGCAATGTTCCGAAAAATGTTCGTATGATTAATTATCCGTTTTATGACCGCTACCGGAAAGAATTTTATATCCTGGGCGGGGTATTCGTACTCTCTTTTATTTTGGTTACCATCAGTCTGCTGCGTACACATCGGCGTTCGTTGATGGAACGTCGGAATCTTCAAATGTTGGAAGAAGTCCACAAGCGACTGACGCTTTCTATGGATGGGGGTAAAATCTCACTTTGGAATATTCAGGAAGGTGTTCTTGAGTTTGATGACAATTATGTACAGTTGGTCGGGCTTGCACAGCGTAGATTCACAAAGGAGGATATGATGAAATATACTCATCCTGACGATGTACAGTTGCTGAGTTCATTTTATGAGACGTCTCATAAATCTTCCGGTATGCAAATACAACGAATACGTTTTAGCTTTGAAACGAAAGGAACGGATTACAAATGGTATGAGTTTCGGTGCAGTAGTTTGAAAGATGCGAAAGGAGAGGTTATGTTGGCAGGCATCATGCAGAACATACAGAAACTGGTAGAACATGAACAACAGTTAATCCTTGCGAAACAGATAGCGGAAAAAGCCGAACTGAAACAATCATTCCTGAATAACATGAGTCATGAAATCCGTACACCGCTTAATGCCATTGTCGGTTTCACCAATCTGCTGGTAGGCGAAGGATCGGACGAGGTAGAACCGGAAGAAAGAGCAGCCATGCTTGAAATAGTCAATAATAACAATGATTTGCTTTTAAAACTGGTGAATGATGTATTAGAGATATCCCGTCTGGATTCGGGAAGTTTGTCCTTTGAGATTAAGGAGTGTGACATTACAAAAACAGTGAAAGAGATTTATATGACCTATCAAACGCTGATCCAGCCTTCATTGCAATTTCTTCTCGAACTGGATGAAACGGTTTCTTTGCCCGTTAACATCGACAACTTCCGTTTTACGCAGGTCATTTCCAACTTTCTGAATAATGCAAACAAGTTTACCAAAACGGGAATGATTACCTTGGGATGTAAAATGAATAAAGAACAACAGGAAATTTGCGTCTATGTAAAAGATACCGGCAAGGGCATTGACGATAAAGAACTTATGATGATTTTTGACCGCTTCTACAAGACGGATGAGTTTGAACAAGGGAGTGGGTTGGGGCTTTCCATTTGCAAAGTGATTATCGAGCGATTGGCAGGTCGTATAGAGGTACAGTCGGAAGTGGGCAAGGGCAGTTGCTTCTCCGTTATTCTATCTTTGGCAAATACAATTTAATACAATAAACAGCGTTACACCTAAAAGGAAAAACAAACAATGAAAGATAAACTGAAACCTTGGCAGGGATGGTTACTGTTCGGCTTTGCAATGGCTGTTATTTTTGCATCGGGAGTAATTATTTCACTCTTGATGGAACACAGGCCGGAAGTTGTAAACGATACGGTTTATAACAAGAAGGTTGAGATAACCGGAATAGAATCACGCAGTTCCGTTTTCTCCCAAAACTACCTGCGTGAATATAAAACGTGGGTTGATACGACATCGACCGATTTGCACAGCGACCTGAATGGAAGAATTTCTGTTGATATTTTGGCGCAACGTCCCGAGATGGTCGTTTTATGGGCTGGCTATACTTTTTCTAAGGATTATTCCACGCCGCGCGGACACATGTATGCTCTGCAGGATGTCACTCGTTCTCTTCGTACCGGTGCCCCTGTGAGTGCTGTTGACGGCCCTCAGCCAGCGAGTTGCTGGATGTGTAAAAGTCCGGATACACCTCGCATGATAGCAGCTATCGGAGTGGATTCCTTTTATAATAATAAGTGGGCTGCATGGGGAGCCGAAATTGTAAACCCTGTGGGATGTGCCGATTGTCATGAACCTAAGAATATGGATTTGCACATCAGCCGTTCGTCTCTTGTAGAAGCATTTCGGCGTCAGGGTAGGGACATCACACAAGCTAGTCCGCAGGAGATGCGTTCGTTGGTATGCGCACAGTGCCATTCAGAATATTATTTTAAAGGCGATATAAAGTATCCGACTTATCCTTGGGATAAAGGTTTCACGGTCGAAGATATAGAAGAGTATTATGATGAAATCGGATTTACCGATTATATCCATCAGTTGAGTCGTGCCCCTATACTGAAGGCGCAGCATCCCGATTATGAGATTTTCCAAATGGGCATTCACGGTCAGCGTGGTGTGTCATGTGCCGACTGCCATATGCCTTACAATGATGAAGGCGGTGTAAAATATAGCGACCATCACATTCAGAATCCGTTGGCTGTGATTGAACGTACTTGTCAGACTTGCCATCGTGGGAGTAAGGAGACACTCTGTAAAAATGTATATGAACGTCAGTGGAAAGCGAACGAACTGCGTGTCCTGTTAGAAAAAGAACTGACCAAAGCCCATATCGAGGCCAAGTTCGCCTGGGACAGAGGAGCTGCAGAAAACGAAATGAAAGAAGTGTTGCTGTTGATTCGCCGGGCACAGTGGAGATGGGATTTTGGTGTAGCGTCGCATGGCGGTTCTTTTCATGCACCACAGGAGACAATGCGTATTTTGGGACATGGGTTGAATAAAGTATTCCAAGCCCGTATGGCTATCAGCAAAATCCTGGTGTCGCACGGATATACGGGTAATGTTCCACTTCCGGATATTTCGACAAAAGAGAAGGCACAACAATATATCGGTTTGGATATGGCTGCTGAAAGGGCAGCCAAAGATAAATTCCTGAAAGAAGTGGTTCCGGAGTGGCTTCGGAAAGCAAAGGCAAACGGACGTATCGTTGATTAGAATTTATTTTCGTTATATTTGCGTGCAAAATAGATAAATGTACACAGAATATCAGCCTTCTCATCTGCTTGCTCCCTATATTGATAATTATTGGGAATTTAAAGGCAATCCGGAATATGGTATGCGCATCCATATCCTGCCGGATGGTTGCACCGATTTTATTTTTACGTTGGGGGAGGTGGCTACTGCTGTGGAAGAGGAAAGCCTGATTATGCAACCTTACCGTTCCTATTTTGTAGGGCCGATGACGAAGTATTCCGAACTTGTCACTTATGCTGAATCCATCCATATGTTTGGCGTTCGTTTTTTACCTTCCGGGTTATCTTGTTTCACCAACTTATCTCTGCATGAGTTTGTAAACAGCAGAATCAGTACCAATGAGATGAAAGCAGTTTTTGATGATACCTTTATTGAAAGATTAAGTGAACAAAAGTCTGTCGCAGATCGAATACGAGTAGTGGAGGAATATTTATTGATGTATTTGACCCGGCATTATCAGCCTGCCGATTCTCGTGTGGTTATGGCGGTGAATATGATTAATCATTCCGGAGGAAAGCGTTCAGTCCGCAGTCTGATGGATGAAGTCTGTTTGTGCCAGCGTCATTTTGAGCGAAAATTCAAGCATTACACCGGCTTCACCCCCAAAGAATATAGCCGTATTGTCAAATTCAAAAATGCTGTAGAGTTGTTGAGAAATACAACATCTGTGAACTTGCTGACTACGGCAGTTGATGCGGGATATTATGATTTAGCGCATTTCTCGAAAGAAATTAAGTCAATGTCAGGCAATACACCTGCATCATTTCTTTCGCTTACAGTTCCGGAAGATACAACGCTTACTTATGTTGAGTCACGAAAGTAGATTGGTAAAAGTCGATTTTTTACAATAAAGCGGAATGATATACCGTTACCTTTGCAAGGTAATAAAAAACAATCAGATTATGACCGCTAAAACAATGAAAGAGAAAGCAGCAGAACTGTTGCAGAGATGTGAGGTTGTTACCCTTGCTTCCGTAAATAAAGAAGGTTATCCCCGTCCTGTACCAATGAGTAAAATCTCTGCGGAAGGCATTTCCACCATTTGGATGTCTACTGGAGCAGATTCATTAAAAACACTTGATTTCTTATCAAACCCGAAAGCCGGATTATGCTTTCAGGATAAGGGAGACAGTGTAGCGTTAACAGGAACAGTGGAAGTAGTAACCGATGAGAAGATGAAAAAGGAACTTTGGCAGGACTGGTTTATCAAACATTTTCCGGGAGGTCCTGCTGACCCGGGCTATGTGCTGTTGAAATTTGAATCGAATTACGCAACTTATTGGATTGAAGGGACATTTATCCATAAGAATCTGGGCTGATTCTAGTTGGGAAGATAGAAATACCGGACTTAACGAGACAGTTTGAAAAGTTTCTAAAACAACAAATTCCCCTTATTACAGCAGCTTGTAATAAGGGGAATTTTATGAATTCAAGGCTTTTCGGACAACCTTGCAGCTCATTTAGAATTCAAACTTCTCCAGTTTCATTTCAGCTAATCCCTGAATGATACCTACATACTTGCCGAAATGAGGAGATTTCTCGTGAGCTGCCAATACTTCGGCATTCTGCCATGTTTCGCAAATCATGAAAACGTCGTGACGGGTACTGCTTTCAAAAGTATCATAAGCAATACATCCTTCTTCTTTCAAAGAACAAGCAGTCAGTTCCTTAGCTGCTTCAATCGCTTCTTCGCGGTTTGTCTCGCTTACGCGGACGAAAACATTTAATCTAATCATAGTCTTTATTATTAAATGATTAAAAATAGCTTTATCACATCTTCGTGAATAAATCGCAGGCAAAGATACTCTTTTTGTGCTTTTCCGGATAGCTTGTTCTTTAAATTTTACCAAAACGTCATATAATTCTTATACACATAGGGTATTTGATTTTGAATTATTAATAAGGAAAATATTTTAAAACTGTATGAGTATGGTATTTCATAATCTAATATCATTTAAGTGAATGAATTAAGAGAAAAGTAATGTTATATGCAAATTTTTTATAGTTTTGTAATTCTAGAAAATATGATTGTAAAACATGGAAAGCATATGAAAACACAATTGGGAAAATATCTGTTTGTGGCACATCTGATAGGAATAGTCTTTTGTTCTGTCTTGCTTTTCTTTATTCCTTATGATAATCATCTGAGATGGAATATAGGTTATGTTGTCGTGTGGGTGACCTGTTTGTCTGCTATAATTTCTTTTTTCTTATTGCCGGTGGGAATGCGCTTTCGGAAATGGGTGAGAGGATATTTAGGAGTACATGTCTTTGGCCCATTGGCGGTCGCTTTTTTTTATTTAGCTGGTAGATTTATTGATTTCTTTTTTGCATTAGCAATGTTGCCGATATTAATTGCATGGTTTACTATGGTTCCAGACAAGCGATATTGTGCAAGTGAACATTATTTTATCAAAGATATTAAATGTGGATTTATGGGTAGCCCTATAGGACTGTATCAAAATAATGGGCTCATGGAGGAATGTCTGCAAAAATATACTAATGTAAACAGTATGGAACGCATGGAGGAATATGAGGATTTATCTGTAATTGTAGGATATGGATGTGATAGTGAAGGTGACACATCTAAAACGATTATTTTTCCAATAGACAAAAATAGATTCAAAGAGAGATTGGTAGATATAAAAAAAATGGCAAAGGATTTGAATGCAGAGATTTGGCTATTGTCGGAATAGCTGTAACTATAACATAATAATGATAGATATGAAAAAAGTATTTTTATTAGCATTTGTTCTGTTCGCGTCGAGTATCCTTGCCAATGCTCAGGAAAGTGACGAAAGATATGTTGAAGTGACCGGTTCTTCGGAGATAGAAGTCGTCCCGGACGAAATACACTTTCTGATTCAGATAAAGGAATACTGGGAAGAAGAATATACGGGTAAATCAAAGAAAGAGGAAGATTTTCGGACGAAAGTGCCGTTGACTGTGATAGAGAAAGATTTGCGTAAAAGTTTGCGTAAAATAGGAATATCGGATGAGGCTATCCGTACGCAGGAAGTAGGGGACTATTGGCGTCAGCGGGGAAAGGAGTTTCTGATAGGCAAGCAACTGGATATCCGTCTTACGGATTTCGAGCAAATCAATTCTATTATCCGGTCTGTCAATACATGGGGAATTGAATCAATGCGTATCGGCGAACTAAAACATAAAGATTTGCCTATGTACAGGAAGCAGGGAAAGATTGAAGCATTGAAAGCAGCCCGTGAGAAGGCATCCTATCTGGTGGAAGCAATGGGACAGCAATTGGGTGAAGTCATTCGTATTGTCGAACCTGCCGATAACAACATAAGCCGTTATATTCCTTTTCAGGCACAGAGTAATGTCAACATGGGGACGGCAGCTACCGAACAGTACCGTGTCATCAAGCTGAGATATGAAATGACCGCCCGTTTTGCCATAAAATAAAAAAAATGCCTATCTTTGCCGCATGACTAAAAATAATAAATTGGATTTGGTTTAGTAAACAGTCTGTGTCTCTGACACGGACTGTCCTTTCGTTTGCTCTCGGATGATTCCTTTCGGGAGTAATTCTTGTGTCTTTATAATTTCAATTTTAAACTGCGTACAATGACAGAAAATGCATTGTTATGCTTTCAATGCGTGCGCTCTATACATTAAGATAATGAATAACGAAAATAATACCAATCCTCAATCCGGCATTAACCTGAATATGTATGGCTGGAATGAGATGCTAAACCAACTTAAAAAAGAATCATTATATAGTGCTCTTGCACACGGTCGTGTATCCATTGTGCATCGGACGTGTTATGAGATAGTTTCCGAAAGCGGACTGTTTCTGTGTGAACTGACAGGAAACATGATGTACGGGAAATCGGATTTTGAATTACCTTGTACGGGCGATTGGGTAATCTTTCAGCCGTTTGATGAAAATAAAGGGATTATAGTTGATATGCTGCCCCGTGAACGGACACTGTATCGTAAGAAAAGCGGGACAGTTGCCGAAAAACAAGCCATTGCTTCTTATGTCGATAAGGCATTTATAGTACAAAGCCTTGATGATAATTTCAATGTCCGCAGGGTAGAACGTTTTATGGCTCAGATATTGGAAGAAAATATAAGTTCCGTGTTGGTACTCAATAAAGCCGATTTGGATTTTGACAGGCAGAGTGTTGAAGAACAAATAAAGCATATCGCCTGTCAGATACCCGTCTTTTTTACGAGTATCCGTCAACCGGAGACTATTCTCCGGTTACGCGAATCCATATCAGAAGGTGAAACGGTTGTATTTGTCGGTTCTTCGGGTGTGGGGAAAAGCTCTTTGGTGAATGCGCTTTGTGAAAAGTCGGTATTGCTCACATCTGATATAAGCCTGTCCACAGGAAAAGGCCGTCATACTTCGACCCGTCGTGAAATGGTATTGATGAACAGTTCGGGTGTTTTAATCGACACTCCGGGCGTCCGTGAATTTGGCTTGGCCATTGACAATCCCGATTCTCTTGCCGAAGTACTGGAAATCTCCGATTATGCGGAGTCATGCCGTTTCAAGGATTGCAAACATATCAACGAACCGGGCTGTGCTGTTATAGAAGCAGTCAATAGCGGCGCATTAGATTCAAAAGTTTATGAGAGCTATCTGAAACTTCGTCGGGAAGCGTGGCATTTCTCCGCTTCTGAACATGAGAAACGTAAAAAGGAGAAATCCTTTACCAAACTTGTGGAAGAAGTGAAGAACCGCAAGGATGCAAGCCGCTGATTTCTACTCAAAAAACGATGCAGGTATCACTGGATGCCTGCATCGTTTTACGCTTATTTATATCCATAAATAATGAAAGTATGTTCATCTTCTTTTTCAAACGGTATATTGCATCTATGAAGAATCTCTAATAATATGCTCGTCTTATCTATAATTTCAGGTTTAACTAGCTTTCCTCTGTATCGTGCAAATCGGGGATGAATAGCAATCCACTCAATGTTAAAAAACGGTGGAAACTAAATTCATAGTTTTCGTATATAAGTTCCCAGGCTCCTAAATAAGTCGGTACTTTTTCAAATATTGGCGAACGTACAATATCATCTGTCAATAGTTGTACTTCATACGCAGGTTCGAAATCAGGCGTAGACGAAATTGCCGTTTGAAGTTTCAGCCATTTCGTGTCATTCATGACAGGAGATAGATGTCTTTGTTCCACAATTGTATTTGCCACCTTTTTTAAATCAGCATAGTTTGTTATAAATTCCTTGTATTTGACGTATATTTCGTTAATATCTTGCTCTTTCATACTTTTGATAATGTTTTGGAAAACGGTTATTCTATTTTGGGGTAATGTTGTGTTTTTATTATTATATTCTATAAGTCAATGATTTAATTAATCGGGATTATTCATTTTCTGTCTTTTGAATATAGATGGTCGATTTTTTAAATGCTTTTGAAAGAACTTGTTAAAAGCACTTTGAGAATCAAACCCTAACAAAAACGCTATTTCAATAAATGAAATATTTTCCTCTATATATCTTTCTGACAACTGTTACTAACTTATTTATAAATCTTAATCCGGTGAATAGACATCCAATCCCAATAAGTGGATAAATAATGCCGCATAAGACCGCAAGTATATTCAGCCCTCGTTCATCTCCTGCGAAACCGTCCAAACCAACAACTTGCAATAATAGGTTTGTAATTTGCCAATCCAATAGATTTTGGTCAAAACAGATAAAGGCAAGCCACAAAAGTACAGAGCAACATTCCATGCCGAACCATAACATGATAGCTTTGGGATGACGGAAATATAGTTTACAGACTTTGTAGATTATCAGCATATCTAAAACTACCAGCACACCTAAAAAGCTATATTCCATAACACCATATATTCCGAACAGCCGCCCGAAGCCTAAGCCGCCAAAAAAGAATGTTATCACTATCAGCAAAAGACTGAAAGCTGTCAATGATAGTATGGATAAGACTGTTTTATTCATCGCACTATTGTTAGTAATGGCTTGACGGGGAACGGCGTTAGTCCGTTATCCCGGCTTGTTAGCAACCTATTTGAAATAATTAATCAATTTATCGTTATTAGGAATATTCCCAATATGCCACAAATGGATTTATAACTTTATTGCCTTCAATTTTTCCATAAACATATATACAGCCAGCCATGAAAACGGAAATATCTTTCATGCAAATTTCGTTGATTTGAAAAATGAAGCTATTTCCATCTTTAGCCACTTTACCATCATTATCTAATCCCCATTGAATAGGCATTACGTTACCCCCAAATTTGATTGCACAATTTTTTTCAGGCATATCTTTTTCTGTACTCATCTCGTATATTGAATAAATATTATCTATTTCGGGGTGTTTATATCTATCACTTTTGCTTTGATTACTTAATTCATGTTCAACCAACAACAATTTACAATCGGGATATGTGTTATATTCCAATGCAACATCAAATTCCGGAGTGAAAATAGATATTTGCTTGTTGGGATTTAAAGGGTTTTGAAATGTTAGATAAAAATAGACATTGTCTTTTTTAGATAAATTCTTATCATCAAAGCAAGCTGGAGCATTTCCACCAGCCCAACTAAAGCATTCTTTTTGGTATTCACCAATGCCGTAGTATATTGCATTTTCTCTTGTTTTAAGTATTCTTTCTATATCCATAATAACGATAATGATTTGATTGTTGGTAATGGCTTGACGGGGAGCGGCATTAGTCCGTTATCCCGGCTCGTTAGTAACTTATTTAATCTCCAGTAATTCTTATCTTAGATATATTTACCAGATTTATACAATTCAATATTCGCTCAATCTCCTTACTATAAGGAGATTTTTTTCTAATTTCTTTTAGTTCCTCAATGAAAGAGGATATTTCTATACCCGAAAGTTTTACGTTCGTTTTATAGTAGTCTTGCACACGGAATATAGTCCGAAATCGTCCTTTATCTAAATTTGCAAGATTGAACAACCAATAATGTAAGTCTTCACTAATTTCAGACTTATTCGTACATATTCCGTCATTGTTATAAATCAAAATATCTAAGCCCATATAAGAATTGCTAAATTGTTACTAATGGGATTCAACTAACTGCGTTTAGCAGTTTAGGTGATTGTTATGTGCCTCATTGTCTTCTTCTATTTGCATAAGAAATATTTCCTGTAAATTTCCACTTATTATTTTACCATTCAAGGTTAATTCAAAAAATCCTTCTTGGTTGGCAAAAGATGATACGTTATCCAGTTTGGCAAAAACATTAGATAATGTATCAGTCATGATTAAACGGACAAAAGATTTTAGCTCTTGCCGTTGTTTTTCATTCAAATGACTATATAATTCTTTGCTATCATTCCATCGCTCATCACCACCGTTCACCGGCAATGTATTTAGAGTGTTGAAATAGCGATTATATAAGTCATTCAATATTTCTCTTTTCAATGAATTAACAAATTCTGAATCATTCATATTTTTCCATTTTTAAGTTGCACATAATGTATAAATAACCACACCTCATAGTGTGGTTCCTAACCTCTATCTCATATATTTTCTACCTGTCAGTTTCATATTATCAATCCTTACCGATAGGAAATGAAAGCAAGTCATCAATCATTCTGCTTTGAATCTCGGTCAAACCATTTTTCCAAAGCAAGGCTAGTCTTTTGATAGCCTTTACCCTGTCATGCTCATATTGTTTCCACAAACCAAGTTTAAGCCGTTCATATTCTTTGGCAATAGCAGCATTTGTTTGAAGATAATCTCTGAAATATAATTCGTCATTATCTCCCTCATAACACAAATGCAGATGAAATACCCGTTCGGCAAATCCTTGTAAAGTGTAACCTTTATTGAAATCAATACGATTGTTGTTCTCTGTCATACAGATATAGCCGCATCTTTCAATTGTGCCTTTCAAATCGGTGATTTTTTCTTCTCTCGGAATTTCCACAAGTATATCTATGATAGGCTTTGCCCAAATTCCTTTAATTGCTGTACTGCCTATATGGCTAATACGCTCAATGCAGAGAAGTCTCTCTTTCAGCAACTCCGCTTCTTCCTTATACCAGTCTGTCCAGCAGTCTTGGTGTGCAGTCAGGGTTATGAGGAATAATTGCCAAAGTTCGTCTAATGATAATTCAGTTAATTTCTTTTGTTCCATGTCATGAGCTAATTGTTACTAACCTTACTTGCAACCTTCTTCATACCATTTCAAGAACTCATCAATTAAAGGTCGGGGATTTCCTTTGGTCGTCCACCCGATTGGCAGGTCGTAGTATTCCAATTCGTGAATAATAATAGGAATTTCTTTCCCTAACTTTTCTTTTATCACACCTTTTTTATGGATTTCTTGAGCAACAGAAATGATTATATTCATAAATGCTGATTGCATTTGCTCGTCTTTTTCTTCTAATTGTTTATAAGCAGTATCATCGCCTTCTTCTTCAAGTTGTTCTGCTTTCGACAAATCTCGTTGAGTATAGAACCAACCTTCCTCTTTGAATAATTGACGAAGATTTTTGTCATTGCCACCTATCGTTGCAACATCTTCCTGCAGCCAATAAGCAAAATTCCATTTGGCTTCCATTGTGCTACTGGCATCCGCTTTTTCCGATTCCACTTGCGAGGTGGTATTATAACTAATTGTTATTGTCGGGCATCTTGGGTCATCTTCGTCATTGTCTTTCCAGAAAGAAATGGCATAAATATCCTTAATACCTTGTTTACTGATTTTCTCTATCGCTTTTGTTGCTTTTGTGTAAAAGCATTCAAATACAATGTTCTTATCCATATTATATTGTTTTAATTAAGTTGTTAATGTACTTTAGTTAACTGCCTAGCTGTTTAGGTGATTGTTGTCCGCCTTTTCTGTTAAGAATTGCTCAAATAAGATAAAGAACTTATCTAAAGCCTTACTTTCATCGTTGGCAGACATCCAATATAGAAATTCACACCAACTACAAGTGCGTTCACTGCTATTAAAGAACGAATTATCTATCCATAGACTAAAGTCATTCAATATTTTCATTTGAACATCTTCATCTATATTACGAAAGTGCCAACCATCTATATAGGCTTTCAAGCAGAAAATGCTATGTCTACCTATATACATTGCCGGTCTGTCTTTCATCTCCCTTATAAGTTCTATCACATTCATGTTCTTAGTATTCTTTTTTTTGATTGCTACTAATGTATAAATAACCACACCTCATAGTGTAGTTCCTAACCTCTACCACATATATTTTCTACCTGTCAGTTTCATATTATCAATCTTTACCGATAGGAAATGAAAGCAAGTCATCAATCATTCTGTTTTGAATCTCGGTCAAATCATTTCCCCAAAGCAAGGCTAGTCTTTTGATAGCCTTTACTCCCCGTTCCTGTAATTCGGGTGAGAGATGACCGGTGATTTTTATTTGTCCAAAGGCAGTAGCGTAAGTCACCATGTCGCTTTGCGTCATGTCCATTTCTTTTTTTGAAGCCAGTTTCTTAATTGATTCCGGGTCGAGAGTTTCAACAGGGATATATTCCATGCCCCAGTCATGTTCTATTAAATATTGGGGATAATCCGTGAAGTTGAGATTAGGATTTTTTCTGATAGCTTCTTCAAGCGAATCCAAAGTATCACTTCCCTCATCGCTGCCGAACGGTGCTTCTTCGTCTATACAGTCGTAGTAGAATTCTTCCGTAAAGTGTTCGGTAAATCGGGGGTGGGAAGTTTTGGGATGCAATCCGTATTCTTCAGAATCGATATAGATTCTGTTCATAAAGTCAAATCCGGTGTCTTCCACATATCCTTTTTTCTCTTTCGAGCGAATAAGTTTCTCAGCTTGTTTCAGACATTCCTCTTCCGTTTCAAATTCCTTGATTTCAAACTTGCCGATGCTGCCGGACTTGCCGTAATTTACGGAGAAATCACAGTCACTATAATCAATACACCAGAATTTGTGAGATTTCTCGTCTTTATAGATAAATGCTCTTTTCATAATATGATGTGTTTATTGTTGGTAGGGAGATTAATGCATTAATATCTCTGCTATACGCAAAAGTATGAAAACTGTTGAGTTATCACCTATGTGTCTTTGCTTTTCTTCGGTATTCTTACAAAATAAGTCCCGTTCATTCATTTTTTACTGTTTTTTTGAGAAAACAGCAAAAAAGTTTGAGTTACGCAAAAAGGCTGCGCATCACTGCGCCTATCTTTGTCGAAGAAACAAGAAAACAGGTCAAGTACGGGTTACTTCAACACACTCTTTAAGGTAGAACATTACCAGTACGATTATCCGTTTTCCTGTTTCGTAAAGGGGCAGTAGCTCAGTGGGTAGAGCATCATCTTTAATCTTGAGATAATCTTGATAAAAGGTCAATTAAGATTTACTTCTATTCCGTGACTGTCACCGGTTCGACTCCGGTCTGCTCCACAAAGACAAATATAGAGGTAGGACAGTAGCTTCGGAATTATCTGAAATGAGGTCAACCGGGGCTTACTTCTTAACGGTGGCTATTGCTGGTTCGAATCCGGCCTGTTCTACCTCTTTTTATAAACTAAGGTCAAGGAAGGCTTACTTCAAAAACTGCAGGAATGCACCATTGATTCACAGTCTCCCGATTACCTTACTTAAAAAACACAACGTATGAAAAAAGATTTGTTGAAAGTAACTATCAGGCAAAATGCAATTTATTTGCCAGTGATAGAAGGAACAGAAAAGCGCGAAGCATTGACTTCGACTACTGTAACATTGGTTGCTCAACTTCGAAAAGTGGGATATAGCTTATCCGAGGAGTTGCTGCATGCTGTCAATCAGTTGTATCCGGCGCAGCAGGTGGAGATTCTTCAGGTGATGAAGGAAGTATTGGGCGTAACGCTCAATTGGGCTCCATTGGTGAAAGGCTGGGATACACCTACTGGAGAAACAGGATTAGACCATTTGATAACATGGATTGCCAACATCTTCAATAGCAAGAAAGGCGTGAAGCTGCCCTGCGGACACGTGATTCCCGATAATACCTTCCCTTTGGAGCGATACAACGGCTGCCCGTTCTGCGGAACTCCGTTTGAAACGTCCGCTACGGAATACTTCGGACAGGGAAGCAAGCTGAAAGTCCTTGAACTTTGGCGGGAAGAGGATTTGAATGGTTTCTTCCGCGACCTGCTTGAATCGCGTACGGCTCTTGATGCCACACAAGTGGATAGCTTGAAGATTTTGCTTGGCGAACTTCCGTTGCCGGCAGTCGGAATCAAGATGAAAGAAACTTTGATGCTGGTGATAGATACATTGGTAGAGCAGGACAGGGCGCAGGAAGCGCAAATCTATTTCTCCACTCCGAACGATATATTGCGTTATCTGTGGTATAAGAAAACCGGATTCCTGCAAATCATCGAACCTAAGACCATCATCCGTAAGGCGGGTAGAAACAATAAGCATATAACTGCTGCTTTGGATAAAAGCCGTTCGGCTGCTCAGGCGAAGCGTGAGGAACTGAAGTTGAAATACACCCGCCGCGAATGTAAAATGGTAGCCCTTTGGCTGAATAACCTGGAGATGAACGCGGAGAAGGCTTGCGAAATCATGCATCCGAAAAGAGAGATGTGGGTACGTATGATACGTGCGTTGCGTTTAGCGGAATATGCCCGTAAGCCGGGATTCGGGAATTTGAAGGAGTTGATGGATATATTCTACTGTCAGGCATATACGGTTTGGCAGGGAGAGGTGGACTGCTACCGTTTGAAAGCGGATGCTGCACAGACATTCGCCTTATTGAAGCAGCGACCGGGTATGTTCGCACGTTCCTTGTTTGCCAATATGCTTTGGTTCGGAGCGGAAGAGACATTGGCTGCATTCAAGGAAGTCGTTCATTTGTTGCCGGCTCGTCTGGTGGTTACTTTGGGCATGTATGCGGAGAACTACTTTGAGCAAGGACATAAGAGAATGGTGAAACCTTTGGGCGGTAATGCTCATTTGATAGAACCTCACTACTTGGTGGGTCTTTATATGGAAGACCAGCTTAAAGCAATGGTGAAAGATGTGCAGGACTTGTGCAAGGAAGTCGTGGCTGCCCGTTTTGCCAATGCAGCGGCTGAGGGAGAGAACAAGAGCATATATATCGACCCTATGTTGTTCCATATCCCGTTGTCTATCGGTGACCGTAGCGAGACTATTCAGGATACTTCCTGTGCCTTGCAGGGAACACGTTTCCCGGTAGAAGGGGATAAGGTGCGCCTGTTCATGCAGTGGGGAAAAGGGCTTCCGGCACAGCATTTGGATATGGACTTGAGTTGTCACATCACTTTGCCGTCAACGACGGAAGTTTGCTCTTATTTCAAATTGCAGGCTATCGGTGCCAAACATAGCGGAGATATCCGAAGCATCCCCGATAAGAAAGGTACTGCCGAGTATATTGAACTGGATTTGAATGAACTGAACCGTGTAGGTGCGCAGTATGTGGTTTTCACTTGCAATGCGTATAGTAATGGTGCTATCTCTCCTAATTTGGTAGTCGGTTGGATGGACTCAGCTTATCCGATGAAGATATCAGAGAAGACCGGAGTGGCTTACGACCCTTCTTGCGTTCAGCATCAGGTACGTGTTTCCCAAAGTTTGCAAAAAGGACTTGTTTTCGGGGTATTGAAAGTGAAAGAAAGGGAAATCGTCTGGCTGGAAATACCTTTCGGCGGACAGACCATTCTTTCTTTGGATACACAAGCTGTCGAAAAGTACCTGGATAAACTGGATGCGAAAACAACCGTCGGCGAACTGTTGGCTGTCAAAGCACAGGCACAGGGATTGAAGTTGGTTGATGCACCGGAAGCGGACGAAGTATATACCCGTGAATGGGCGTTGAATACTGCTGCTGTGACTAAGTTGCTGTTGGGGGATTAATTTTTTAGGAAGAACTGGCTTTTTCTTCCTAAGATTTAAAGGTCGCATTACATAAAGTTGTACCTTTGTATGCGATAAGCTATTCGTCTGACAGCTGTTGAACTTTCGTCTGACAACTGTTCTCTTTTCGTCTAACAACTGTCAGACGCAAAAGAAACAGTTGTCAGACGATTATTTTTATACTAAACGGAGCGTAAAGCTTAGGGAAGGGAGAGGCAAATGTCAGCGAATAAGGTATTAAATGTATAAACAACTAATAAATGATATCCTTATGAGTGCATATTATGATTTGTATGAAACACCTGACCCTAATAGTACAGGAGAGAAACAACCTCTTCATGCCCGCATCGTCCCAAGTGGAACTTATTCTAAAAAAGAATTTTTAGAACGTGTATCCCGCCATCAGCCTTTTCCCCATAATATTATTGAAGGAGTGCTTGGTGCTGTCGTTGATGAACTTGCCGAAGCTTTGGCAGACGGATATATTGTAGAACTAGGTGAACTCGGGCATTTCAGCATTTCATTGAAATGTACACATAAAGTAATGAATAAGAAGGAAATCCGTGCCGAGTCTATCCGCTTCGATAATGTTCATCTACGCACTTCCAAAGGATTTAAAAAGAAAATACATCGGGAAATAGAACTCGAACGGGTGGAGAATTCCGGCGGGACTACTTCCAAAACGGAGATACCTATCGGACGACGTCTCCAAATGTTACAGGAGTTCCTAAAGAGAAACGGTGGAATCACCCGCATGGAATACAGCAGGCTGACAGGAGTAGCCCGATTGAAAGCTGTTGATGACTTGAATACTTTTATCCAAGAGGGGAAACTGCGTAAAAGAGGTTCGGGACGAACTGTGTTTTATGTATGGAAACAGGAAGAATGAGATAATCGATTTTTCAAAGAGGCTTGATAACCAAAAAGTTTTTGATATGAGATTTTATCATATTACATGACTTTCTTCAATAAAACAATGCGTAATGTTCTATTGTTATAGTTTTGTAATCTTTATTTGGACATTAAAAGAGATGCAGTATCTAGTTTAAAAACAGGTTCCTAAATAGATAGTATTTTTTCTCCATTTTTCAGATATTCTGTTAGTGGAGCTCCCATGTATCTAACGGTAATACCTAAATTGATAATAATTGAAGTTACTCCAAAATTGTTGCAGCAATCCTGGCATGCTTCAATTGTAATTCCTGATTGTAGCATTTCCAATACTTCTGTCTGAACTTGTGTATCGTTTGCCACTAATCTTACCGATGCTCCCCAAAGGATTACATTTATATGTTTCCACCAACCTCTGTTTTTAGAGTTTATTGCGTACATTGACAACATATTAAAGATTGTATCTTTATTGTCGGTTGTCCACAGGATATTTAACTTGTCGTTTTCATTCATTGTTTTAAATTTAAAATGTTCAATACAACAAAAGTAGTGAATTAAATTTGAAATTCGTTTGTTATAGATTCTTTTAAATAACACATATTAAGCCTGATAATTTGTCCGTTCACTTTCATACGCCTATATTTGCTCCCGCTATTCTATATAATCAATAGGTGAGAATGTATCATAAGAGAAAAGCAAGAGCATACATAGCGTGGATGTTATTCATGACATTCATTCCTTTCTTTGCAGTGAAGACCTTTCACTATCATGGAAGCGAGGATGAAAAGTCATGTTCTCATGCAGAGCATTCCCGGAATCATGCAGATGATTGTGCGATATGCAAGTACTCTCTTTCCCTTTTCACGGAACCTCAACCAATAGAATTTCATAGCATACTGACGCTCATTCCTTATGAGCTGATTGTTACTCAGGATAAGGTCGTTTGCAAACGGACTTATTCGCATCAACTGCGTGCACCCCCTGTCGCATAATTACATACTTAAATTTACCAAGAAGACAGATTCACAGTAACCTGTCCTCACACTCTTTTTACACATTAAATAAAGATTGTAATTGATGCGTATCGGAATTATTTCGGGCGTACTGGGGCTGATTGTAGCCTTACCCGTCCATGCACAGAAATCCGATTCAATCAAGAGTATGCTTTTACCTGATGTTGTGGTGACGGAAACGTACCAGCAACGTCAAGCCAAGAAGTCTGCGCTCACGGTTGAAGTGATAAATCAGGATTTTCTGCGCAAACATTTTACAGGAAACTTCATGCAGGCGATGGAGAACATACCCGGCGTGCAAGCAATGGATATAGGCTCCGGCTTCTCCAAACCGATGATTCGCGGGATGGGATTCAACCGGATTGCCATATTGGAGAATGGCGTCAAGCAGGAAGGGCAACAATGGGGAGCCGACCACGGATTGGAACTCGATGCTTTCAATATCGAAGCGGTCAATGTCCTGAAAGGCCCTGCTTCCTTACTGTACGGCAGCGACGCGATGGGCGGAGTGATTGATATAACCCCGCTACCCGTCCCTGCTGACAACAGTGTCTTTGGAGACGTTACTCTCCTGGGCAAATCTGTCAATGGAACGATTGGCGGCTCACTGATGCTGGGAATAAAGAAGAATGCCTGGTACTCACATATCCGCTACTCGGAACAGCATTTCGGAGATTATCGTATCCCTACGGATACCATCGTTTATCTCACGCAGAAAATGCCCGTCTACGGACGTAAGTTAAAGAACACGGCAGGTATCGAACGCAACGTCGGATTCTTCACCCAATATCAAAACAAAGGATATAAGGCGAACTACTCCGTAAGCAATGTATATCAAAAGACCGGTTTCTTTCCGGGAGCGCACGGTGTGCCCGACGCGTCCCGTGTAGAAGATGACGGAGACAGCCGCAATATTGAATTGCCATATAGCAAGGTGAATCATCTGAAAGTGACTACCCATCAGCAATACGCGTGGGAGAAACTAATCCTGTCAGGTGATTTGGGCTTCCAGAACAACCATCGTGAAGAATGGAGTGCCTTCCATACCCACTACGGTTCGCAATCCGCACCGGAGAAAGACCCGGACAAAGAACTGGCTTTTAACCTGAATACTTACAGTACTTCGGTTAAAGCCCGCTTTGTCGGTTCTTCCTCGTGGGAGCATACGCTGGGTTGGGACGGACAGCACCAACGAAACGGCATCTCCGGTTATTCGTTCTTACTGCCCGAATACCACCGTTCCACCACCGGATTGCTTTGGCTCACCACCTATCGACCTAACAATCTCCTCTCCATTAGCGGCGGAGCACGATATGACTACGGACATATCAACATCTCTGCCCATGAAGACGCCTATCTTGCCGATTATCTTCGGAAACAAGGATATGAACAAGAACAGATAGACCTCTATAAGTGGAACAGCCACGCAGTGAAGGAACACTTCGGTGATTACTCCTTTTCTTTAGGGCTTGTGTGGACGCCCTCGGCCGCTCATATGATAAAGCTGAATGTAGGACGCAGCTTCCGCCTGCCCGGTGCGAACGAGCTTGCCGCCAACGGTGTTCATCACGGCACTTTCCGCCATGAACAGGGAGACGCGACGCTGAAGTCCGAACAAGGCTGGCAACTGGACGCCTCTTATAACCTGAACTACCGGGGAATCTCTTTTTCCGTTTCCCCCTTTGTCAGTTGGTTCAGCAATTATATCTTCCTGCGTCCTACCGGCGAATGGTCTGTATTGCCCTATGCCGGACAAATCTATCGCTATACCGGAGCAGAAGCCTTATTCGCGGGAACGGAAGCTACAATAGATGTCCGCTTTCTGCGCAACTTCAATTACCGTATCTCCGCCGAATATGTCTACACCTATAATTGTGACGAACATATCCCGTTGAGCTTCTCTCCACCGCCCGGTATGCGGAATACATTGACCTGGCAGCATAAACGCTATATGCTTTATGCCGAATGGCAAAGTATCGCCCGTCAGAACCGTGTCGACCGTAACGAAGACCGTACGTCCGGGGCAAACCTTTTCCATTTGGGCGGCTCATTAAACATTCCGACAGGTGGAAACAGTGAAATAGAAATCACCCTGACCGCCCGTAATATCTTCAATACCCGATATTACAATCATCTTAGTTTTTACAGGAAAGTTGAAATCCCCGAACC
>NZ_CABUHK010000090.1 GCF_902491285.1 uncultured Bacteroides sp.
AATGTTTCAGAATTGTGCTCACCCGCCACCAGTATTTAACCGTTACCGATGAAGCCATCAAGCGTACTATCGGCAAAACGCTGGAAGAGTCTTTCAGCATTCTCACCGGAATCACTGACCCGGCACAACTCGAAGCTTTCCGACAGGAGTACAGACTGGAAGCGGATGTACACATGAACGCGAACACCCGTCTTTTCCCCGACACCCTTTCTACACTGAAAGCGTTAAAGGCACGAGGTGCCCGCATCGGAATCATCTCTACCAAATACCGTTTCCGCATATTGAACTTCCTGGACGATTATCTGCCGGAAGACTTTCTTGATATAGTGGTAGGCGGAGAAGATGTAAAAGCCGCAAAACCTTCACCCGAAGGGGTTTTCTTTGCATTGGAACATTTGGGAAGCACCCCACAAGAAACATTATACATCGGTGACAGTACCGTAGATGCGGAAACTGCCCGGAATGCAGGAGTCGATTTTGCAGGCGTACTCAATGGAATGACCACTGCCGACGAACTTCGTGTTTACCCACATCGGATGATTATGGAGAATCTCGGAAAGTTAGTTTAGCTCTTTTCTCATAATAGAACTTTTAAAAAGAGATCAGAAAAAGTTTAATAGCGATTTTACTCTCATCCTGTGCCAAAACTCCAGTTTCAACGGTCGGAACTCCTGTACCCAAGGCAGGAAACTTCAGTTTCCGCAGCTAGACACTTTAGTTTCTAACGCTTGAAACTCAAGTTTCAGCGGCTTGAAACTAAGTGTTTCACCGTATGAAACCAACAGTTTCAAGGCATGAAACACAAAGTCCCCCTATAGATTACGAAAGTCTTCCCCTACTTTCCGATTTTCAATACCAATAACGAGTGTGTTGCAGATACCGTTTCTGCAACCTATCTGCAACAGGTATCTGCAACGCTATAATAACCTGATTAGTTGACAGTTATAGCGAAATTGTTGCAGATGGCAGATGTTTGTGCGTTTTAAAAACTATGTAGAGAAGAAGAAGTAATCCTATTGAATAAAAAAAGAGCGGAAACATTTGCTTGGATTGAATAAAAGTAGTACTTTTGTGCCCGATTATTCCGCAACGGGTTCGATAAAGAGTTCTTTAAGTGATTAAAGACCACCCGCCGGAGCTAACTTATACATTTATATATAAGATGTACGCAATTGTAGAAATTAACGGTCAGCAATTCAAAGCAGAAGCTGGTCAGAAGTTGTTCGTTCACCACATCGAAGGTGCAGAAAACGGTTCAACAGTAGAATTTGAAAAAGTTCTTTTGGTAGACAAAGACGGAAATGTAACAGTAGGTGCTCCTACCGTAGAAGGCGCTAAAGTTGTTTGCCAGGTTGTTTCAAACTTGGTTAAAGGCGACAAAGTTCTTGTTTTCCACAAGAAAAGAAGAAAAGGTTACAGAAAACTGAACGGTCACCGTCAACAGTTCACTGAGTTAACAATCACAGAAGTAGTAGCTTAATCAATTTAAAAAGTAAGAAGAAATGGCACACAAGAAAGGTGTCGGTAGTTCTAAGAACGGCCGCGAATCACAAAGTAAGAGATTAGGCGTTAAGATATTTGGTGGCGAAGCTTGCAAAGCAGGTAACATCATCGTTCGTCAAAGAGGTACTGAATTCCACCCGGGTGAAAACATCGGAATGGGTAAAGACCACACTCTTTTCGCTTTAGTAGATGGTACAGTTAGTTTCAAAGTTGGTAGAGAAGACAGAAGATATGTTTCTGTAGTTCCTGCAACTGAAGCATAATTGCATAACCCAAAATATTCGAGAGAAGGAGATGTAATCTGAAAAGGATTACATCTCCTTTCTTTTTTATGTCCGTTTTCATTGCTTGATTGTTCGTTTTTTCTTTATCTTTGCATCCATTAAACGAAAGTTCATAAAAAGTATAGATATGCTTACCATTAAACAAATTACAGAAAACACAGAGGCGGTACTCCGCGGACTGGAAAAGAAGCATTTCAAAAATGCAAAAGAAACGATCGATCAAGTGATCGCTCTAAACGACAAGAGACGTAGCACGCAGAACCAATTAGATAAAAACCTGGCAGAAGTCAACTCGCTTTCACGCACTATCGGCCAACTGATGAAGGAAGGCAAAAAAGAAGAGGCTGAATCTGCACGCGCACGCGTTGCCGAACTGAAAGAAGGCAACAAAGAACTGGACGCCACTATGACGCAGGCTGCGACCGACATGCAGAATATCCTCTATACCATTCCCAATGTTCCTTACGATGAAGTGCCCGAAGGTGTAGGAGCCGAAGACAACGTTGTAGAAAAGATGGGTGGTATGGAAACAAAACTTCCCAAGGACGCGCTCCCTCACTGGGAACTGGCAAAGAAATACGATTTGATAGACTTCGACTTGGGAGTTAAAATCACAGGCGCAGGTTTTCCTGTATATAAAGGTAAAGGCGCACAACTTCAACGTGCCCTTATCAACTTCTTCCTCGACGAAGCACGCAAATCCGGATATACCGAAATCATGCCGCCGACAGTAGTCAACGCCGCTTCCGGTTATGGTACAGGCCAGCTTCCCGACAAAGAGGGACAGATGTACCATTGCGAAGTAGACGACTTATACCTGATTCCGACAGCAGAAGTTCCTGTGACCAATATCTATCGTGATGTAATACTCGAAGAAAAACAATTGCCGATTATGAACTGCGCATACACGCAATGTTTCCGTCGCGAAGCCGGTTCTTACGGTAAAGATGTACGCGGATTGAACCGTCTGCACGAATTTTCCAAAGTAGAATTAGTGCGCATCGACAAGCCGGAACACTCTAAACAGTCTCACCAGGAAATGCTGAATCATGTAGAAGGCCTGTTGCAGAAACTGGAATTGCCGTATCGCATTCTCCGTCTTTGCGGCGGCGATATGAGCTTTACCGCTGCGCTTTGCTTCGACTTCGAAGTATATTCCGAAGCACAGAAACGCTGGTTGGAAGTAAGTTCCGTATCCAATTTCGACACTTATCAGGCCAACCGCTTGAAGTGCCGTTATCGTAACGCAGATAAGAAAACCGAACTTTGCCATACATTGAACGGTTCCGCATTGGCTTTGCCGCGTATCGTTGCCGCTCTGCTCGAAAACAACCAGACTCCGGAAGGTATCAGAATTCCGAAAGCATTGGTTCCGTACTGCGGTTTCGACATCATAGACTAAAAAAGAAATTTTCACTCTTGTAAGAATAAGGAAGGTCTTCTTCTTACAAGAGTTTTTTTACATAACCTTTTAACAGATTTACCCCCATGACAAAAAACACAAAGAGTTTTGCACTGCCTTTGACATTCATCGGCATCATGTTCTTCGCGATTGGTTTCGCATTAGGAATTAATTCACTATTGGTTCCCGTACTACAAAAATCACTGGGAATCTCGAACACGGCTTCTTACCTTATCATTGCTGCAACCTTTATTCCATTCCTGGTATTCGGCTATCCTGCCGGGCTCACCATCAAGGCGATTGGCTACAAACGTACCATGTCACTGTCTTTCTTTATTTTTGCTGTGGCATTTTACCTGTTCATCCTGTCGGCATCACAGGAAAGCTTCACCTTATTCCTGTTGGCATCTTTCATCAGCGGAGCCGCCAATGCATATCTGCAAGCATCCGTCAATCCTTATATTACGATACTGGGACCACTGGACAGTGCCGCAAAACGTATCAGTATAATGGGTATCTGCAACAAGCTGGCGTGGCCTATTCCTGCTATCTTCATTGTATGGCTGCTGGGCAAAGATGTCAGCCTGATTGGTATTGAAGATTTGAGCAAGCCGTTCATTATCATCATCTGCGCTTTTGTCGCCTTGGGTGTCATGGCATTCTTCGCACCGCTACCCGAAGTCAAAGCAGCCGGAGAAGATGAAAGCGAGGACGAAGCCGAAGCCTGCCCGTATGCTGCAAGTAAAACTTCCGTTTTTCAGTTCCCGCACTTGCTGTTGGGCTGTCTGGCACTGTTCCTTTATGTAGGTGTTGAAACAGTCTCACTCGGTACGCTGGTCGATTATGCCAAAGAACTCGGCTTGGAAGGCGCTGCCAACTACGCATGGATTGCTCCTATCGGTATTGTTATCGGCTATATCTGCGGTATCATCTTTATCCCGAAATACCTCAGCCAGGCAACAGCCTTGAAAATTTGCTCTATTCTGGCAATCATCGGTTCACTGCTGGTAGTACTCACTCCAAGCCACATTTCCATCTATTTCATTTCGTTTATGGCATTGGGATGCTCACTGATGTGGCCGGCACTGTGGCCGCTCGCCATGGCAGACCTCGGCAAATTCACGAAAGCAGGCTCGTCATTGCTTATCATGGCAATGTTCGGCGGAGCCGTTATCCCCACCCTTTACGGTTGGCTGAAAGACGTAGCCACTCCCCAACAGGCATACTGGCTGTGTCTCCCCTGCTTCTTGTTCATCCTATATTACGGAGTGGCCGGATACAAAATCAGAACGAAATAAAAAGAGAGATTCACTCATATATAGGAAGCCACTCATCAAAAGAGTGGCTTTTCTTTTTGTTTTTCGTAAATAAGCCGTATCTTTGCCGAAATTTATAACATTCTGCTAGCAGTTACGTAATAAAACCAACAAATTAATTAGATAATGAACAAAATCATTAGCAAGGAACGCTTTTCTGAAAAGGTGTTCAAATTTGAAATTGAAGCCCCTTTAATTGCTAAATCTCGTAAGGCCGGACACTTCGTCATTGTACGTGTAGGCGAAAAGGGAGAACGTATGCCTTTGACTATCGCCGGTTCTGATATAAAGAAAGGCACTATCACCCTGGTGATACAGGAGGTAGGGCTATCTTCTACCCGCCTCTGTGAGTTGAACGAAGGTGATTATATTACAGACGTAGTAGGTCCTCTCGGCCAAGCGACTCACATTGAAAACTTCGGAACTGTTGTTTGCGCCGGTGGTGGCGTAGGTGTGGCCCCAATGCTCCCTATCGTACAAGCTTTGAAAGCTGCCGGCAACCGTGTGATCACTGTATTGGCAGGACGTAATAAAGACCTTATCATTCTCGAAAAAGAAATGCGCAAAAGCTCCGACGAAGTTATCATCATGACGGATGATGGCTCTTATGGTCGCAAAGGACTGGTAACGGAAGGTGTGGAAGAAGTTATCAAACGCGAGAAAGTGGATAAATGCTTCGCTATCGGCCCTGCTATCATGATGAAATTCGTTTGCTTGCTAACCAAGAAATATGAAATTCCCACTGACGTCTCATTGAACACGATTATGGTAGATGGAACAGGTATGTGTGGCGCTTGCCGTATCACTGTAGGAGGAAAAACCAAATTTGTTTGTGTAGACGGTCCGGAATTCGATGGTCACCAAGTAGATTTTGATGAAATGCTGAAACGCATGGGGGCATTCAAAAACATCGAACGAGAAGAAATGCACAAACTCGACACTGTATGCGAAGCTACAAAGGAGACCGACGAAAAAAGCCGTAATGTTGCCTGGAGACAGGAGTTGCGTAAGTCGATGAAAGCCAAAGAACGCACGGCTATCCCGCGTGTTGAGATGAACGAACTCGATGCAAAATATCGTTCACATAGCCGCAAGGAAGAAGTAAACCAAGGGTTGACTGCTGAACAGGCTATAACAGAATCCAAACGTTGTCTCGACTGTGCAAACCCAGGATGTATGGAAGGTTGTCCGGTAGGAATTGACATTCCCCGTTTTATCAAGAACATCGAGCGTGGAGAATTTCTGGAAGCAGCAAAGACATTAAAAGAGACAAGTGCACTTCCGGCTGTTTGCGGTCGTGTCTGCCCACAAGAAAAACAATGCGAATCAAAGTGTATTCATCTGAAAATGAATGAGAAACCGGTAGCTATCGGTTATCTGGAGCGTTTTGCAGCTGATTACGAACGCGAGAGCGGACAAATCTCCGTACCAGTCATTGCTGAAAAGAATGGTATCAAAGTGGCTGTTATCGGCTCGGGACCTGCAGGATTATCGTTTGCAGGTGATATGGCGAAATATGGATATGACGTAACTGTATTCGAAGCATTGCACGAAATTGGCGGTGTACTGAAATATGGTATTCCTGAATTTCGTCTGCCCAACAAGATTGTTGATGTTGAGATTGACAATCTAGCCAAAATGGGAGTTAACTTTATCAAAGACTGTATTGTAGGAAAAACAATTAGTATAGAAGACCTGAAAGAGGAAGGTTTCAAAGGGATATTTGTAGCTTCCGGTGCCGGTCTTCCTAACTTTATGAATATTCCGGGCGAAAACTCAATCAATATTATGTCTTCCAACGAGTATCTTACCCGTGTCAATCTAATGGATGCAGCCAGCGAAGACTCTGATACTCCGATAGCTTTCGGTAAGAATGTAGCAGTAATCGGTGGCGGCAACACAGCCATGGACTCTGTCCGTACGGCCAAACGTCTGGGTGCCGAACGCGCCATGATTATCTACCGTCGTTCGGAAGAAGAAATGCCCGCACGTATCGAAGAAGTTAAACACGCAAAAGAAGAGGGAGTAGAATTTCTGACACTGCACAATCCTATCGAATATATTGCAGACGAGCAGGGTTGTGTAAAACAGGTTATTCTACAAAAAATGGAATTAGGCGAACCGGACGCTTCTGGACGTCGTAGTCCTGTCGCTATCCCAGGTGCTACGGAAACGATTGATATTGACCTAGCTATCGTAAGTGTCGGAGTGTCGCCGAACCCGATTGTCCCTAGTTCTATCAAAGGACTGGAGTTAGGACGGAAAGGAACGATTGCCGTAGATGAGAACATGGCATCTTCTATCCCGATGATTTATGCAGGTGGCGATATTGTACGCGGTGGAGCCACTGTGATTCTCGCCATGGGTGACGGCCGTAAGGCAGCGGCGGCTATGAACGAACAGTTAAAAACAAAGTAGTAACAAGAAAATAGAATAGATAAAAAAGAAAAGCCCTGCTTACATTCTGTAAGACAGGGTTTTTCTTATAAAAATATCAAAGATACTTTTTTACTTTACTACTTTGTTCGTCGCAGGGTCGGGGAAAATGACAGACGGTTTAAACGACTTCGCTTCCTCAAAATCCATTAACGCATACGACATGATAATCACAATATCATCCGGTTGTACTTTACGGGCGGCAGCACCATTCAGACAAATTTTGCCGGAACCGCGTTCACCTTTGATAATATAGGTTTCAAAGCGTTCGCCATTATTATTATCAGCGATATACACCTTTTCTCCCGGAATCATGTTTGCCGCATCCAGCAGATCTTCATCTATCGTGATACTACCCATGTAGTTCAGATTCGCTTCCGTGACACGCGCACAATGAATTTTCGACTTCAACACTTCAATCATCATAAGGTTTCGT
The DNA here is from genome assembly GCF_902491285.1 of uncultured Bacteroides sp. Lineage (GTDB taxonomy): Bacteria > Bacteroidota > Bacteroidia > Bacteroidales > Bacteroidaceae > Bacteroides. The sequence continues at coordinate 7,378 of NZ_CABUHK010000090.1, forward strand.
CTTTTTAGTTATTCTTTATATTTAATGTTATCAATCAGTCGGACTTCACCGCAGAATACCGTGATGCATCCCACTGCATAGGAAGTATCTTCCCAATCATTTATCTTCTGCAATGTATTTCCGTCTACGATTTCAAAATACTCCAACCGCAAGCCCGGAGCAGCTTCAATCGCATCCTCAACCATCTTCTGCGTTTCACTCACCGTATGAGTGGCTGCAAAGTTACGACTTTTAAATAAGGTCTGAGAAATATTTAAAGCATTTTCACGTTCTTGTGCAGATAAACGCTTGTTACGGCTGCTCAATGCCAGTCCGTCTTCTTCACGCACAATCGGACAGCCTACTATTTCGAGCTTATATTGCAATTGGCGTACCATCTCACGAATAATTGCTAATTGCTGGAAATCTTTCTCGCCGAAATAAGCCTTGTCCGGCTGCACAGCGTCAAACAACTTGCTGACAATCTGACAAACACCGTTGAAATGCCCTGGACGGAACGCACCTTCCATCACTGTATCCAACGGAGCATAGCTGAATTGACGGGTGTCCGGCTCCGGATACATCTCGCTCACGGAAGGAGCAAACACAAATGCAGCGCCACATTCTTCCAACAGACGGCAGTCTGCATCCAATGTACGCGGATATTTCTCCAAGTCGTTTTTATCGTTAAACTGTGTGGGATTTACAAAAACACTCACAACAGTTACACCATTCTCACTTACGCTGCGCTTTACCAGAGATGCATGTCCCGCGTGTAAAGCACCCATTGTAGGAACCAGTCCTACCGTTTTACCTTGGGCTCTCAGGGCAGTCAAATTTGCCTGTAAGTCCTTGATAGTGTGCACTATTTTCATTTTCGTCAATTGGTTTATGTTTTACTCGTTTGCAAAAACTCTGCAAAATAAACTAATATTTGCCACATAAAGAAAGAATATCTTATTTAATGTGTCTTTTTTTTCGTATCTTTGCAGAATATTATAGAGAACTATTGTTATTATGACAAAGGCGAATAAAGTTTTATTTATTACTCAAGAGATTACACCTTACGTTTCAGAATCCGAAATGGCCAATATAGGTAGAAACCTTCCACAGGCGATACAAGAAAAAGGCCGTGAAATCAGAACTTTTATGCCCAAATGGGGAAACATTAACGAGCGCAGGAACCAACTGCACGAAGTGATTCGCCTCTCCGGTATGAACCTGATTATCGATGATACTGACCACCCCCTTATTATAAAAGTAGCTTCTATCCAATCCGCACGTATGCAGGTATATTTCATCGATAATGATGATTATTTCCAGAATCGGATGCAGGCTATGGACGAAAACGGCATAGAGTATGACGACAACGACAGCCGCGCTATCTTCTATGCGCGTGGTGTATTGGAAACCGTGAAGAAACTTCGCTGGTGTCCCGATGTAATTCACTGTCATGGCTGGATGACAGCGTTAGCACCTCTTTATATTAAGAAAGCGTACAAGGATGAACCGTCGTTCCGTGATGCCAAAGTTGTATTCTCTGTATATGAAGACGACTTCAAAAATACGCTCAGTGACGACTTTGCAACTAAATTAATGTTGAAAGGAATATCTAAGGATGATTTAAGCAACTTAAAAGAACCGGTAGATTATGCCGCCCTTTGCAAACTCGCCGTGGATTATTCGGACGGAGTGATACAAAACAGCAAAAAGGTGAATGAATCTATCATTGAATATGCCCGTCAATCAGGTAAACTGATACTTGATTATCAGAACCCGGAGAACTATGCAGATGCTTGCAACGAGTTCTACGATCAGGTATGGGATGCCACTGCGAACAAAGAAGAAGAAGAATAAAAATCAAGATACGACGATCATGAAAGCAAAATACGCCTTAATAGCTTTACTGGCAATCACGTTTTTCGGTTGTGATGATAACACAGCAGGATTAGGACTGGGAATGTTTCCGGGAAGCGACCAAGATATCAATGGAAGACTGACAACATTTGATGTTAGAACGGAATCCGTTCATGCAGGCCAAATTTATGCGATGAGCAATATTGGTTATGTAGGAAAATTTACGGATGATGTATTCGGTACTTATCAAGCCGGATTCCTGGCAGAACTGAACTGTACGAAAGGAATGACATTTCCAGGGGTATACAATTATGAAAAAAACACATCTCTCGATAGCAAGAACAAAGCTACACAGACGATGGTAGGCGAAGGTGGAGACCCTATAGATAAAGAAGGACTTGAATTTGTGTACAGTAATGGCAAACTTATTGGCAATATCCACACTATCGAACTTTATTTGTGGTATGATACTTATTTCGGAGATTCCTTAACAGCTTCCCGTTTAAGTGTATATAAATTAGGAGAAGCAGCAAAAGAGTTGAATGAAGATAATGCTTATTATACTGATATTAAGCCTGAAGAATTTTACAATCCTCAAAATCTATTAGGGACTAAGGCCTATACTGCAGTTGATCTATCCGTAAAAGACTCTATTCGTAATCTTAGCACATACGTTCCTAGCGTACATGTTTCTTTTAAAGATGAGATGGCCAAAAAAATAGGAAAAGATATAATAACAAAAGCTTATGACGCTGGAAGTAACTTTGACAGAAAAGCACTTAAAGAAGCTTTTGCAGGACTTTATGTAAAGAGTGACTATGGTGACGGTACAATACTTTATATAGACCAAATCCAAATGAATGTAGTATATAAATGTTATGCAGTAGATACAATTACAGGTTCTATATTACAAAGGAAAGTAATACATGATGGTGAAAGCAAAGACTCCACCTATTATGGATATCGTATGTTTACGTCTACCCGTGAAGTAATTCAAGCAAATAGTTTGGATAATGATAAAGATGCTATTCAAGCATGTATCAATAATCCCGATTGGAGTTATCTAAAAAGTCCGGCAGGAATATTTACCCAAGTTACTCTACCTGTTAGCGAAATAGCAGATAAACTTCAAGGAGACACTTTGAATGCCGTCAAATTAGGTATTCCTATCTATAATGAAACAAATAATAAGAAATTTGGAATGTCTGCTCCACGAAGTGTTTTATTAATACGTAAAAAGCATAAAGACACCTTCTTTGAAAAGAACCAACTAAGTAATGGTATAACTTCAGTTTTATTTGATTATTCATCATATACAAACAGCTTTACTGAATACACGTATAATAATATCACGCAATTGATAAATGATTGTTTGGCAGATGGGGAAAGAGATGCTGCAGAAAAGAAATTCAACAATCATGAAACAATAACTCTGCAAATCACCAATTCTGAGGGTAAAACTGAATCTAAGATCGTTGACAATATTAAAGACTGGGAAGAATTCAGTGATTGGAACAAAGTAGTACTTATTCCGGTACTTGTTACCAAAGACTCTTCTTCAAGTAATAGCTACTACAATAATAATTCCAGTCAGGTCATAAGTATACAGCATGATTTGAAACCAAGTTATGCACGTTTGAAAGGTGGAACTAACCCTGCCAATGTATTAAAACTTGAAGTTGTATCCACAAACTTTGAGACAAGAGCAAAATAAGAAATCATAGAAACATCTATAAAATAATAACGCGGATTACTTGAGGTAGTCCGCGTTATTATTTTATAGATATACATCCCCAAACAAATGACAGACAGATAAAAGCCGTAAGCTCGATTTCCATCAAGCTCACGGCTTTTAATTATATCCATCAAGATTATGTATTATCCTACTCTTCTTTCTTGACAGTAGCTTTCTTTACCTTGCCTGCCGGCTTCTTTGGTTCGGCAGCAGATTTAGCAGCAGCCTTCTTGGCAACAGGTTTATCGGCAACAGCTTTAGCCACCGATTCTTTGGCAGCCGCCGCTTTCTTTACCGTAGCCTTTTTAGCAGCTTCCTTTGCAACTTTCGCCTGCAACCTCTCAACCTCTTTCTCCAACTCAGTGATTTCGTCACCTTGATTCTTAATCGTAGTCAACAAAGAGTTAAGTTCTTCACTGTCAACATCTGAAGGATACAATGAGTCTACCCGTTTGATAAAGTCAGCTAAAATATTCATGTAGTTAGTGAAAGCATCGTAAGGAGAGTCATAGATACCACGATTCAACCACATACCGTTATTCTTTGTAGTCATGAAACGGAAATTATTGCTGGCCTGCAAATAGTCCCAGTCTTGCTTGATACGACGGTCGTCACTTAAATGAACGCGCTCTGCTACACTATACAATTTATTAAAAGCTTCACGTTGCATTACATTACCCAGCCAGCAGCTAGTATCCCTTTCTTCATCTACCCATGACATCGGATAAGCAACATCAAGCTGAGAAACAGATTTCAACTTCGTCACGATTTCAGTTGGCGTAGAGAAAGTAATACCTTTCGCTTTCGCACATTCCGGCAAAGCTTTTAGGAATTCAAGGATATTGGAAGATAACGGCTGAGCCATACCCAGCGCACTCAACTCCATAAAGATATTGATAACCTGTTCCTCTTGTGGCAATGCATCAATCCAATTGATATATTTGTCTGCAAACAAAGGATATTCCGCCCAATCCGAATTAGAAAAACGCAAACTTATATCATCCGACAGTTTGAAATCTCTCAATAGAAGTTTGAGGCTCGGAGCCTGATTACAGTGGTATACATAATGCGGGCTCTTCCATCCCAACACATGCTTGGCACCTTCAGTCAACATTCCCTTGAAACCCATAGAAGCCACCAAGCCGCCAATCTCATCCGAATAAATCAAACTGGAATTACGGAACACTTTCGGTTCCTTTCCAAACATCTGTTTCATCTTATCACGCTGACGAAGCACTTCTTCACGGAAGCAATCTTCATTGGCAAGTGAAGACAAGCCATGTGAATAAGGTTCACAAAGGAACTCACAACAACCGGTATCATTCAATTGATGTAATAAGTCAATCACTGCCGGAGCATGGATCTCGAGTTGTTCCAAAGCTACTCCCGAAATGGACAGCGCAACCTTAAAAGCACCGCCCGAATTCTTCGCCATCTCAATCAATGTGCTGAGAGCAGGAATATATGAACGTTCGGCCACTTCATTCATGCCCGTTTCATTCGCATAATCATCGTAATAATAATGATCATTACCGATATCAAAGAAACGGTAGCGTTTCAAATGTATAATTTGATGTATCTCAAAATAAAGACAGATAGTTCTCATTTTTGTATATTGTTTCGTTATTTACCATAGTTTCTTAACACATCCTCGTAAAGAGCACGGATTCTTAAACCTACTTTTTCCCAAGTAATTCCGTCAACCTCTTTCTTTCCTTCTTCCTGGAGATATTGGAAAAGAGATGGATTCGTACAGATGGAATAGATAGCATCCGCCATAGCATGAATATCCCAGTAGTCGGTCTTAATCACCTTGTCGAGAATTTCACCACAGCCCGATTGCTTGGAAATGATGGAAGGCGTTCCACATTGCATAGCTTCCAAAGGAGCGATACCGAAAGGCTCGGAGACAGAAGGCATGACAAATACGTCACTATTCTTATAAACCTCATATACTTGTTTACCTTTCATAAAGCCCGGGAAGTGGAAACGGTCGGCAATGCCGCGTTCTGCCGCCAGATTAATCATGGCATTCAGCATATCACCCGAACCCGCCATTACGAAACGGATATTACGGGTGCGTTTCAATACAAGCGCGGCAGCTTCCACAAAGTACTCCGGCCCTTTCTGCATGGTAATACGTCCGAGGAAAGTAACCACCTTCTCTTTAGAATGATCGGGACGCGGAATATCCAAAAGCTCTTGTGACAACGGATAAACGGCATTGTGCATGGCAAATACCTTTCTCGGATCCTGATGATACTCGTTAATAACCGTTCGGCGGGTCAGCTCGGACACGCACATGATACAGTCGGCATGATCCATGCCGTTCTTCTCTATCGAATAAACAGTAGGATTGACTTTGCCGCGGGAACGGTCAAAATCCGTAGCATGCACATGGATACAAAGCGGCTTGCCGCTTACCATCTTGGCATGTACACCGGCAGGATAAGTCAGCCAGTCATGTGCATGAATAATGTCAAATTCCTGCTGACGAGCAACTACTCCGGCTATTATGGAGAAATTATTGATTTCTTCATGCAAGTTTCCGGGGTAACCGCCGGCAAACTCCATACATCCCAAATCATTGACATGCATATAAGAAAAATCAGCATAGATATGATCACGGAAAGAGTAATACTCTTCCGGTGACATATGCGCCTGCAAGCGGGATTTCAGGTAGTCGTAATTAACGTCACGCCATACGACAGGCACCTGATTCATACCGATTATTTTCAAGAACTGTTCTTCTTCGCCACAGGGTTTAGGCATACAGAAGATTGTTTCCATATCACCCTGCAAGCTCAATCCCTTAGTTATTCCGTAAGAAGCAACTGCAAGACCACCATATATTTTTGGGGGGAATTCCCATCCAAACATTAAAACTTTCATCTTCGTTCCTCCTTTTTTTAATAATACTTAGACAGCAGCTTCAAAACACGCAGGATTTCTGCCACATTCATCGCAAATGATACAGCGCCACGTCCCCTGAAAGGCGGATTTCCATCAAACAATTCCGCAATGGAACCAACGCAATGGCTTGTCATTTCATCATCATAGCTAATCAGTTGACGTTCCACAAATGACAGACCGCTCATCTTATAAATCCGAAGATAAGCTTCCAAATAGAATCCCATCAGCCAAGGCCAAGCCGTTCCCTGATGATATGCATAGTCACGCTGTATCTGCGGTCCGACATAATTCGGATTATATCCCCCACTCTTCGGGCTCAAGGAACGTATTCCCTTAGGAGTCAGCAATTCCTTGGTCACAATATCGAGCACTTGTTTCTTTTGCGCCCGGTCTAGCGGAGAGTAATCAAATGCCACGGTAAATATCATATTGGGACGTACACTCCAATCCATCATATTGCCATCCACATAATCAAGCAGATACCCGTATTCATTGCGGAATACATCGACAAATGACTTTCCTGTCACTTCTGCCTGCGCATCGAGTTCATCTGCCAGATATACATCACCACCCTCACGCGACAAATCCGCCACAAAGCGCAATGCATTATACCACAATGCGTTAAACTCAACAATATATCCTGTACGTGGAATCACCGGATGTCCGTTCACTGTAGAGTTCATCCATGTAATCGCTTTCTCTGTGCCATTGGCATAAAGCAATCCGTTCTCATGCAGGAAGAGATTATCATGTTTCCGCTGGCGGATAAACTCCATAATATCTTTCAGGAGTTTTCCATATTTCTGGCGGCATTGTTCGCGCGAAGTCTCTTTAGCATATTGCTGCAAAGCCCAGACCGCCCAAAGCAGGACATCAGGATGCTCCATTTCATAAATCTTGTATCCGACAGGCTCTTCGTTGATAAAGTTACGAACCGCCTTTTCCGCCGTTTTCATTACATCCTCAAATTCATCAACTTCATCCAAGGCAAGTGTCAGTCCCGGCAACGCAATGAACATATCACGCGCACGGCATTTGAACCAGGGATAACCGGCAAGGATATAATGTTCTCCTTCCTGCTGGTTATGGAATTGGTGGGCTGAATTTTTCAGACAGTGGTAGAAGCTGTCGCGTGGCGTACGGTCGGCCACTTCCGCTTCAAAGGTCTGCTTCAGTCTGCGAGGGGATGTTTCCGAAATTCCGGCAGAGAATACGATACTCTCGCCTTTCTTGATATCCACCTCGAAATAACCGGGAACATAAAGGTCTTCATTGAAGTCATATCCGCGTTCCTGTTCTTTCGGGTATTCAATACCACGATACCAGTCGGGCTGGAAGTGGAACTCACACTTCTTGTTCAACTGCATGTAAAGTTCCGGATAACCGGGATACATACACGTCTTTATACCGTTTTCCACAAGTTGATACTCGCGGCTTGCCTGTGCGTTTTCGTGAGTGTACTCGCGTACGCTTCTGAAAGCGAGGAACGGGCGGAAACGCAACGTCGTTGCCGAGTGCGCATCGAGCAAAGTATAACGAATCAGGATTCTGTTTTCATGATGTACAAAAATTTTTTCTTTGCGGAGAACCACACCTCCAACACGGTAAGTCGTCGCCGGGATATGCTCACAATCAAACTCGCGGATATACTTGTGTCCGTTGGGACTAAAGTTGTTTCCTTGATATTTATGCAATCCCAGGTTAAACTCTGCACCGTGTTGAATTACCGTTTCATCAAGAGAAGATAGCAGCACATGATTTTCATCGTCGAGATTGGGAACTGGAATTACCAACAGGCCGTGATATTTGCGTGTGTTACAATCAACAATCGTCGTACAATGATAAGCTCCTGCTTTGTTCGTCCGGAGGATTTCTCTCTGAAGAGATTCTTCCAGATTCGTCATGAGGGTCTTGTCAAATCGTAAATAACTCATAGTTGTGCATTATTTAAAGGTTAATTATTGGCTATTATTATTGTATATATATTTATGTTACACCGCATATATATCGGCTGTAACAGTATATACAACAGGTATAACGCCCAAATGTACAAATTATAGATAAAAACAAAAATAAAAAGCCTTTTTATTTTCAGATTTTGTGCAAATATTCGTAGTATTGCGTAAAATATCTAAAGAAAAGAATGTCATGAAGCAAGATATTCAGCGTATCATGGTGGCTGCCGCAAAGCCCTTGTTCTTAATTTTCATATTATACATACTCAAGTTGCTCGAAGTCGGGATGGACTGGGACTTCTCCCATCTGGGGGTATACCCTATGGAAAAGCGTGGTTTGACCGGTATTTTAACTCATCCGCTGATACACAGCGGATTCAGTCATCTACTGGCAAACACACTCCCTTTATTTTTTCTTTCCTGGTGTCTTTTTTACTTTTACCGGGGAATAGCCGGCAGAATTTTTGTGCTTATCTGGCTCGGCGCGGGACTGCTCACCTTTATAATAGGTAAACCGGGATGGCATATCGGTGCCAGCGGACTTATCTACGGACTGGCTTTCTTTCTCTTTTTCAGCGGTATTCTCCGCAAATATGTCCCGCTTATTGCCATTTCACTGCTTGTCACCTTTTTATATGGCGGGATTATCTGGCATATGTTTCCCTACTTCTCTCCCGCCAATATGTCGTGGGAAGGGCATCTCAGCGGTGGAATCATGGGAGTGCTCTGCGCATTTGCCTTCGTAAATCACGGGCCTCAACGACCGGAACCTTTTGCAGATGAAGAGGAGGAGGAAGAAGCCAGCGAAGCAGCAACAACTCCGGAAGAAGGCGAAAACACATAAAACAGGTATACAGCAACTTCCTGTCAGGACTTATGCAACGCCTCAATCAGCAAGGTTATATTTGCAGTAAACAGCCTTACTGAAATAGCCAGCAGAATGATGCCGAAGAATTTACGGATAAGGTAAATACCGCCTTTTCCGAGAAAACGCTCCACACGTCCGGTCATACTTACCACGAAGTAAACCCAAATCATATTCAACACCAAGGCTATGATAATATTAATACTGGCATATTCCGCCCGCAGGGAAAGTAATGTAGTGAAAGCCCCGGCACCTGCCAGCAAAGGAAAGACAAGCGGCACCAAAGTGGCTTCTTTGATAGGACCCTGATTCTTGAAAATCTCAATATCCAGAATCATTTCCAAAGACATGAGGAAAATAACAAATGCACCTGCAACGGCAAACGATTCAATATCTACATGGAAGAGTTTCAGCATCATATCTCCCGCATAGAAAAATCCTATCAACAAGACAAAAGAGATGACAGTAGCTTTCATTGCATTCACATCTTTCCCTTTTTCCTTCAGATTAATGATAATAGGTATAGAACCGATAATATCTATTACCGCAAAAAGTACGATAAACGCACTGATCATCTGTTGCCAATTGAAGCCTGCAAACATAATTTCCTCCTTTTTTTCTGCAAATATACTCTATTTTTATGCATTCAAACAATAAAAAAAACAAAAAGAGAGGTCATATGTTGACAGCAGTGTTGTATTATGAGTAAATTTGTACGATTAACAAGAGATTACGACGTATGGAAACGATGTTCGACACTTTACTCCAATTGCCTTTATTCCAAGGTCTTTGCCATGAAGATTTCACCAGCATACTGGATAAGGTAAAGTTACACTTTATCAAGCATAAAGCGGGAGAAACTATCATTGAAAGTGGCAGTCCTTGTACACAGCTCCGTTTTCTGCTGAAAGGCGAAGTTTCAATCGTCACAAATTCCAAAGAAAACATTTATACTGTCATTGAGCGAATGGAAGCGCCCTATCTGATAGAGCCGCAGTCGTTATTCGGAATGAATACCAATTATAATTCTTCTTATATAGCGCATACGGAAGCCCACACCGTGAGCATCAGCAAAGCGTTTGTACTCAGCGACCTGTTTAACTACGAAATCTTCCGGCTCAACTACATGAATATTGTGAGCAATCGGGCACAGAACCTTTATTCACGTTTATGGGAAGAGTCCACACTGGATTTGAAAAGCAAAATCATCCGTTTTTTTCTGCTGCATTGCGAAAAGCCTCAAGGAGAAAAGATATTCAAAATTAAGATGGACGACCTTGCCCGCTATTTGGACGACACCCGGTTGAATACTTCCAAAGCGCTTAATGAATTGCAAGACAACGGTTTGGTTGAATTGCGACGGAAAGAGGTTCTTATTCCGGATGCACAACGGCTGCTAATCTAATAAGTTTAGAATAATATCCAGATGCTTCACAAGTGCTGACACATATAATACAACAAGCAAGTCATATCATAAGAAAAGCCTCAACGGGAAATCCCATTGAGGCTTTTCTTATGATGGATATTTTATTCCCACTCTATGGTTGCCGGTGGCTTGGAGCTGATATCATAAGTCACGCGATTCACGCCCTTCACCTTATTAATAATATCATTCGAAACTTTACCCATAAATTCATAGGGCAGATGTGCCCAGTCGGCAGTCATGGCATCCGTAGATGTTACGGCGCGCAAGGCAACTGCTCTTTCATAGGTACGTTCATCCCCCATTACGCCAACAGACTGTACCGGCAATAAGATAACTCCTGCCTGCCAAACTTTATCATACAATCCCCAGTCACGCAATCCCTGGATGAATATATCATCAGCATCTTGCAGGATACGCACTTTCTCCGGAGTAATATCTCCCAAGATACGTACAGCCAAGCCAGGCCCCGGGAACGGATGACGGGTAATCAGATGTTCCGGCATACCCAATTCACGACCTACACGGCGAACTTCATCCTTAAACAACAAACGAAGCGGTTCGCACAATTTCAGATTCATTTTTTCAGGAAGACCACCTACATTGTGATGACTCTTAATCACTGTTCCTGTGATAGACAATGATTCGATGCAATCCGGATAGATGGTACCCTGAGCCAGCCATTTCACATCTTTTATCTTGTGAGCTTCTACATCGAACACATCAATAAAGCCTTTACCTATAATCTTACGCTTTCTTTCCGGCTCAGCCACACCGGCCAATTCGGAAAAGAACTTCTCACTGGCATCTACGCCGATTACATTCAGACCGAGGCATTCGTAATCAGCCATCACGTTCTTAAACTCATTCTTACGCAGCATACCATGATCTACGAAGATACAAGTCAGGTTCTTGCCAATGGCTTTGTTCAGCAATACCGCAGCAACAGAAGAATCTACGCCACCGCTCAAACCGAGTACTACTTTATCATCGCCCAACTGAGCTTTCAATTCGGCAACCGTGCTTTCGATAAAGGAAGCAGGCGACCAGTCTTGCTTGCAACCGCAAACATCCACCACGAAATTCTTCAGAATCTGTGTACCGTCTTCACTGTGAAACACTTCAGGATGAAACTGCACACCCCATACATCCTCACCTTCTATCTGATAAGCAGCAATCTCTACTTTATCCGTCGAAGCGATTTTCTTAAAATTATCCGGAATAGCCGTAATCGTATCACCGTGACTCATCCATACCTGCGAACCGTCACGAACTCCTTTGAACAACACATTATCCTTGCAGAAAGAAGCCAGATGAGCACGTCCGTATTCGCGCGTACCAGCCGGCTCTACTTTTCCGCCATTGGTATACGACATAAACTGTGCTCCATAGCAGATACCCAATATAGGATATTTACCGCGAATCTCGCTCAAATCGACTTTAAAAGCATCTTTGTCATAAACAGAAAAAGGGCTTCCCGAAAGGATTACCCCTTTAATTGTTGTATCTTCCTTAGGAAATTTGTTGTAAGGAACAATTTCGCAATACGTGTCCAATTCGCGGACACGACGGCCTATAAGCTGTGTAGTCTGCGAACCAAAATCAAGAATTATTATTTTCTCCTGCATATTAATGGTTGGATTTTGAATAAAATGGTCTGCAAAAGTAGGAAAAAGTACGCAATCTATATAATAATGAAGAAAAAAATAAAGGAGATTCACAAGATAACACTTGAAATCTCCTTTATTTTAATTAGCTCAAATACTCTTTTCTTTCAGCAAATCGCGAATCTCCGTCAGTAACACTTCTTCTTTTGTAGGTACCGGTGGAGCGGGTGGTACGGCTGCGGCTTCCTCTTTTTTCTTCGCCGTCAACTTAGTCAGCAGTCGTATAAATAAGAATATGGCAAAGGCAATAATCAGAAAATCAAAAGTTGCTTGCAGAAACTGACCGTAATCCAAAGATACTGCAGGCGCAATCTCTTTACCGTCGGCCCCTACTTCAGCCGCTTTCATTACCCATTTCAAATCCGTAAAATTCACACCGCCAACCAGTAAGCCGATTGGAGGCATAATTACATTAGCAACCAATGATGATACGATTTTTCCAAACGCACCACCAATTACTACACCGACAGCCATGTCGATAACGTTTCCTTTCATGGCAAACGCCTTAAAGTCCTGTAAAAATGTGCTCTTTCCCATCTTTTTCAATATTTAATGTGAATTTAATGCGCGAATATAAAAACATTTTTGTAATTTTGCACCGCATTTGAAAATAAAACAAGTG
>NZ_CABUHK010000091.1 GCF_902491285.1 uncultured Bacteroides sp.
AGACTAGCGGTAAACAAGAACTTTATGAAGCAATTCTGAATATGTATTGCTAATTGAATCTAACATTAAGGTGGTAAAGCAGTGGTTGGACTGCTGCTTTATCACCTTCTTTTGTATCTAATCCAACTACTACACACTACTTATCCAATTTATAAAAACTATGAATAATACAACGAACGAAGGAAGCAAACTCTATTTGTATTCCATCACATCCGTTGCTATCCTGGGGGGACTGCTTTTCGGCTACGACACGGCAGTGATTTCCGGCGCAGAAAAAGGCTTGGAAGCTTTTTTCCTTTCGGCTTCCGATTTCCAATATAACAAAGTAATGCATGGAATCACTTCTTCCAGTGCATTGATAGGTTGCGTACTTGGTGGTGCGCTCTCTGGCATATTCGCATCCCGTCTGGGGCGTCGTAATTCGTTGAGGCTTGCCGCCATACTCTTTTTCCTTTCAGCATTAGGTTCTTATTATCCTGAAGTCTTGTTTTTCGAATACGGAAAGCCGAATATGGACTTGCTGATTGCCTTTAATCTGTATCGTGTCTTAGGCGGTATCGGTGTCGGGCTGGCATCTGCCGTTTGTCCGATGTATATCGCGGAAATAGCCCCTTCCAATATTCGCGGAACACTTGTTTCGTGTAACCAGTTTGCCATTATCTTCGGTATGTTGGTGGTGTACTTTGTGAATTACCTGATTATGGGTGACCATCAGAATCCTATCATCTTGAAAGATGCTGCCGGAGTCTTATCGGTAAGCTCCGAGTCTGATATGTGGACTGTACAAGAAGGATGGCGCTATATGTTTGGTTCGGAAGCTTTTCCTGCTGCATTTTTTGGTTTGTTATTGTTCTTCGTGCCGAAAACTCCCCGTTATTTGGTGTTGGTACAACAGGAAGAAAAAGCCTTTTCTATTTTGGAAAAAATTAATGGCAAAGCAAAAGCTCAGGAAATCCTTAATGATATCAAAGCTACCGCCCACGAAAAGACAGAAAAACTCTTTACTTATGGAGTGGCAGTAATTGTTATCGGTATCCTTCTTTCCGTATTCCAACAGGCTATCGGCATTAATGCGGTACTTTACTATGCTCCGCGCATTTTTGAAAATGCAGGCGCAGAAGGTGGCGGTATGATGCAAACGGTTATTATGGGTATCGTAAACATCATCTTCACATTGGTTGCTATCTTTACAGTAGACCGCTTCGGACGTAAACCGCTATTGATTATCGGTTCTATCGGTATGGCAGTAGGAGCATTTGCAGTAGCAATGTGTGATAGCATGGCTATAAAGGGAATCTTCCCGGTAGTTTCGGTTATCGTATATGCCGCATTCTTTATGATGTCATGGGGACCGATTTGCTGGGTATTGATTTCAGAAATCTTCCCGAATACAATTCGTGGCAAGGCAGTTGCCATCGCTGTAGCTTTCCAATGGATATTTAATTATATTATATCTTCCACTTTTCCGGCATTGTACGATTTCAGTCCGATGTTCGCATACAGCCTTTATGGAATTATCTGTGTAGCTGCCGCAGTTTTCGTTTGGCGTTGGGTGCCCGAAACGAAAGGCAAGACACTGGAAGATATGAGCAAGCTTTGGAAGAAAAATAAGTAAATTAGGTTAGTGTAATTTCATCGTGTCGTCAAGGCTTCAGTGTGACAGCACGATTCTATCAAGATTATGACATCATGCCAATGGTATGGTGTCATAATCATTTGTATTACATAATGAGAAAAAACATCCATCATACTATCATTCATTTTTGTATTATCTTTATTATCAGAAAAATAAGTATGATAGATATGTTCGTAAAAAGGTATCTATCATTCTTTTATCATAAAAATTAAGTATCTATCATACTTATACCGTATCTGTTTTAGTCTAGTATCAGGTGGGAATATCCATTTAAAGGCGTAAGGATACATACTTTATAGTAAGATAACCCATATTTTACAGTTCAATAATCTATTTGGAATAGTAGTCTTTTTATAGCCCACATATGTAGGCTGTACAGCCCGCATATGTAAACCATACAGCCCACGTATGCAGGCTATATATCACACATATGTGGGCTATAAACTTGTCGCTATTAAAGTTGGATTATTAAGGTATAATGACCGGATTTATACGGGTTCATTGCGACAAAAACAAGCTATTTTATGCCTGTCCGGCCTTTATTCGGAGATTTTATTAATGATAGATGCCCTGTTTTGGTGGTATAAGTATAATGGATACCAAATCTGTATTAACGGTCAGAGGTATTCTCCACTAATTCGGTAGGTTTGCCGCCCAAGAGTTTTTCCAAGTCATGTAATTGGCGATGATAGTCCTGCAATATTTGACTGACGAAACCACGATAGCAGGAAGCTGCTATCAGGAAGTCCGACCATTTCGTCCATTCTTCAAATATCTTTTGGCATTCTGCACGAGGTGAATTTTGTAAAGCCAGGAAATGTAGACAAGCCTTTTGCATCTCCGGCATTCCATTTTCCCATGGACGGTCGAGGTTGGTTAACGCCTTGATGAAATGCTTGATTTTGTGGTGTAACGCCGCTAGGCGCTGTGATTCCGAACGATCGACTGATACGGTAGGGCATAGTCGATGTGATTGGGCTAAATAAAACTGTTTTAGTTTCTCTTTTTCTTCCGGATTGGGAGAGTCTGCTTCTTGCCGATTGTTTCGAACAGCTTTTACAGGTGCATTGCTTTGTTCTTCATGCCTGCTACTGAGGTTGAAGCAGGTTCACTGCTTCGTGGAATAAAATGTTATGCGTTGCAAATATACGATAATTCTCGGAAGTCACAAATTAAATAGCACAAGAATCTGTGTGAAAATTGTGTGGTGTTAAAGTGCAATAGTTGTTTCTGAAATACATATTGTTATGGAAAGTTGTAAATATAATTGTATATAAATCTTATCTATATTCATGTTCTCTTATAAACTCATCAGCTATATAGAGATTGCCATACAAATAGAGACCTGTATTTTTATTATGTAAGTCTGCGCAGGTTTTACTTTCATAAAATAATTCCAATGCTCTTTCGGGAGCAATATTCAGCCGTTTTGCCAGTTCGGCTGATATGCAGCCAATCCGGTTACTTAATATCATTTCTTGGATAACAGGGGATTTTACGGGGGCATTCTGCAGATTCTGTTCCATCATAACTAAGGTATTTATCAATTAATTTTTGGTTTAACAGACAAATTTGATTGTTCGGCTGGTGCATAGCGAGACGTTGCAAAGCTACATCTGCACTCATTAATCCTGTCATATATAAATTTATGGTATCAATAACACGGTCGTTAGCTACACCACCTTCGATATAATCGTAATTAGCTGCCGGATTCAATCCTTTTCGGCTGTTTACTATAAAATCCAGCCATTCGGCATCGTAGGCTTTAAATATTTTGCAATGTCCTTCTTTCATAATCGTGTCACGGTCTAATTGATACATGTTAATTAATGCTTTAGCCTGTCTCTTGGCCGATATAGCTATAGCCCATTTGAAGGCTTGCTCTTTAATGTTTGTAACATAGAATCCCTGTCCGAAATCAAGGTTTTTGCGTCCGAAACCACAGATGGGATTAATAACTATTCTGTTCCGCCATGATATACAGTTATTTTTATTTTTTACTCTCCCATGTAATTAAACACTCTATCATATTATCTGTCACATGTTCACGACTTTCGGTATGAAGTACCTCATAATTAGGTAGAATATAATTTGCTATCATCCCTACGGACTTCATTCGAGCGTATATTTCTTGATAGGATTTGCCGAGCCGACGTGCAGTTCCTTCAATGCAAGAAGCAACGAAAGCTAATTTAATTTCAGTTGGTGATAATTCTATAAGTTGTTCCATATTGTTACCATTTATGCAAATTCTACTTTATTTTGTTTACGTATTCCTATGCTTGGCATAAGTGCTATGCATACACAAATATAGAAGTATTACTTCATAAAACAAAAAAAATGGCAGATTATCCAATATAGGTAGGTCTGTTTTTTCTATGTGATTCAATATTTAAGTATAATGCTTTTTTATTTTGAAGACCGCTGGAACGATGTCTACGAGGTCAGATTGAAGAAATAAAAATAGTGACGCTATCCTGTCACGATGGCGTCACTATATGCTTAGGATAGCGTCACTATCCGGGGCACATAGTGACGCTATATTTTTACCTCGAAGAAGTACCGCTTTCCAATATGCTAACGATAGAAAACAGGGTGAAACAGATTGCTCCTAATCCTGTTAAAACACGTGCCGGAATAAAATAATCAGCATGTACCGTTGCAACTTCAAACACGAAAGCAGCTAGAAACAAGCAGGCTAATGCCGTCAATATCGGAATCATGGGGATACGGTTGGCCAGTTTAAATTCCTGTCTCCATATTTTGGCTAACAGGATTACTTTGCTGGAAATGCTGTAACAAACCAGACCGAGACCAAGCATAATATATCCCGTGGTACCATTTGCGCTACCTGAATCTGCGAAAATTACAAATATTCCCCATATAAAAGAGATTGAGCCCATTAGTAGCACCAGTTTCGGCCATTTGCTTCGTTCCTTCTCCTGGTATTCATTACGTATTTGACGTGCGATAGTAGCTACCAACGCAATCAGACTGGTACAAATACATGCAAGACCTACCATTACATGACCTGCTACAAAATAAGCGGGATGGGAATGGCTGTTGCTTAATAAGATAAAAGCCCATATCCATGCGATAAGGGAAATAATGGTTGCAATAATTACTAATACCCGTCTTTGCCCTACAGAGAACGCTCCCTGTGGAACTTCATATCCTGTCGTTTTTGAATTGCCCGGAATCAAAGAAAAACGAGTGGAAGAAGTGGCGGCAGTAGCTACACAAGTAGTGATAAATCCTACCCCTGTAATCACATGACCTGCGACGAAGGCAGAAGTGGAAGTGGCATTACTGAAAATATAGATACCACTGATAATGGTAATTGTAGCTGCCAAATATCCTATGATGGGCAAAACATATTTCGCCGTCTGGTTATAAGTATGTATGATTTGCCGGATAATGGTGGCTGCCGTACAAAACAGCGCAATACATATCATACCTAATGAAAATACGACAGGGCCTGCTACAACACGGCTGCCTGCATCTCCGTAACCATAAATGAATGCCCCGTATCCGAAGCAAAAAAGTGCCATCGCCAAAGGGATTGCTCTGAATAAAATACTAATACCGTAATTCATAAAGTTAAGTGCTTTTAGTTTTTTCACTACAACAAGGATATATCCGTTTTGTTTAGGCTATAAGCCGTTTATAATCATTAACTTCATATGATTCTGATTAAAAGTCATTGCTTTTTGCTCAACTAAACAAATGTTTTTGTAAATTTGCACCCTTAAAAACGGGGATACCCCTCAAAGTGTAAATTGTAAATAGTAAAATCGTAGATACAGCTATGAGTAAGAGATTTACTGAGTATTCGCAGTTTGACCTTTCACAGGTGAACAAAGATGTGCTGAAGAAATGGGACGAAAACCAGGTTTTCGCCAAGAGTATGACAGAACGTGATGGCTGCCCTTCGTTTGTGTTTTTCGAAGGACCACCCTCGGCTAACGGTATGCCGGGTATTCACCATGTAATGGCTCGTACGATTAAGGATATTTTCTGCCGTTACAAAACGATGAAAGGTTATCAGGTGAAGCGTAAAGCCGGATGGGATACGCACGGACTGCCTGTGGAACTGAGTGTGGAAAAAGCATTAGGTATCACAAAGGAAGATATTGGTAAGAAAATCTCTGTTGCCGATTATAATGCCGCTTGCCGCAAGGACGTGATGAAATACACCAGAGAGTGGGAAGACCTGACTCACCGGATGGGATATTGGGTGGATATGAAGCATCCTTATATCACATACGACAACCGCTATATTGAAACATTGTGGTGGTTGCTGAAACAATTGCATAAAAAAGGACTGTTATACAAAGGATATACTATTCAGCCGTATTCTCCGGCTGCCGGAACAGGTTTGAGCTCGCACGAGTTGAACCAGCCGGGTTGTTATCGGGATGTAAAGGATACAACAGCCGTTGCCCAGTTTAAGATGAAGAACCCCAAACCGGAAATGACAGAGTGGGGAACTCCTTATTTTATAGCATGGACAACCACTCCGTGGACGTTGCCTTCAAATACGGCTCTTTGTGTAGGACCGAAAATTGATTATGTTGCCGTACAGTCTTATAATGCTTATACCGGAGAACCGATTACAGTTGTTTTGGCAAAGGCTTTATTGAGTACTCTCTTCAATCCGAAAGCGGCAGATCTGAAGCTGGAAGATTACAAGGCCGGAGATAAACTTGTGCCATTCAAGGTTATTGCCGAATATAAAGGTACCGACCTGATTGGTATGGAATACGAGCAACTGATTCCTTGGGTGAAACCGGTTGAAGTATCCGAAGACGGTACTTGGAAAGCCAGTGATAAAGCCTTCCGTGTAATACCGGGTGATTATGTGACTACAGAAGATGGTACGGGTATCGTTCACATTGCACCGACATTTGGTGCGGACGACGCGAATGTGGCGCGTGCAGCAGGAATACCGTCACTGTTTATGATTAATAAGAAAGGTGAGACTCGTCCGATGGTAGACCTGACAGGTAAATTCTATCTGTTGGATGAACTGGATGAGACTTTCGTCAAAGAATGTGTGGATGTAGACAAATATAAGGACTATCAGGGCGCATGGGTGAAAAATGCCTATGATCCTCAATTTATGGTAGATGGCAAATACGATGAGAAAGCTGCACAGGCTGCCGAATCTCTGGATATTGTCATTGCCATGATGATGAAAGCAGACAACAAGGCTTTCAAAATAGAGAAACATGTCCACAACTATCCGCATTGCTGGCGTACAGACAAACCGGTACTTTACTATCCGTTGGATAGCTGGTTTATCCGTTCTACGGCTTGCAAGGAACGGATGATGGAACTGAACAAGACTATCAACTGGAAACCGGAATCTACCGGAACAGGTCGTTTTGGCAAGTGGTTGGAAAATCTGAATGACTGGAACCTGAGCCGTTCCCGTTATTGGGGTACTCCGTTACCAATTTGGCGCACGGAAGATAATACAGATGAAAAGTGTATCGAGTCTGTAGAAGAACTTTATAATGAAATAGAAAAATCGGTAGCTGCCGGATTTATGAAATCCAACCCGTACAAAGACAAAGGTTTTGTCCCGGGCGAATATACCGAGGAGAACTATGATAAGATTGACCTTCACCGTCCTTATGTAGACGATATTATATTGGTATCGAAAGACGGTCAGCCGATGAAGCGTGAATCTGACTTGATCGATGTTTGGTTCGATTCGGGTGCTATGCCTTATGCACAGATTCATTATCCGTTTGAGAATAAGGAACTACTGGATAATCGCCAGGTATACCCGGCCGACTTTATCGCAGAAGGGGTAGACCAGACACGCGGATGGTTCTTTACGCTGCACGCTATCGCTACCATGGTATTTGACAGTGTGTCATACAAGGCTGTTATTTCTAACGGACTGGTGCTTGACAAAAACGGTAATAAAATGTCCAAGCGCTTGAACAACGCTGTCGATCCGTTCACTACGATTGAGAAGTACGGTTCCGATCCGTTGCGCTGGTATATGATAACTAACTCTTCTCCGTGGGATAACTTGAAGTTCGATGTGGAAGGAGTGGAAGAAGTTCGCCGTAAGTTCTTCGGTACTTTATATAATACCTATTCGTTCTTCGCGCTTTATGCCAATGTAGACGGGTTCGAATATAAGGAAGCTGACGTGCCGATGGCGGAACGTCCGGAAATCGACCGTTGGATATTGTCCGTGCTGAATACATTGATTAAAGAGGTAGATACTTGCTATAATGAATATGAGCCGACAAAGGCAGGTCGTTTGATTTCCGACTTTGTGAATGATAACTTGTCTAATTGGTATGTTCGCCTGAACCGTAAACGTTTTTGGGGCGGTGAATTTACACAAGATAAATTGTCTGCATACCAGACACTGTACACCTGTCTCGAAACAGTTGTCAAATTGATGTCTCCTATATCACCGTTCTATGCAGACCGGTTATATACGGATTTGATTACCGCAACAGGACGTGATAATGTGGTTTCCGTCCATCTGGCTAAATTCCCGGAATGTCAGGAAGAGATGATAGACAAGGAATTGGAAGCCCGTATGCAGATGGCACAGGATGTGACCTCTATGGTACTGGCATTGCGCCGTAAAGTGAATATCAAGGTTCGCCAACCACTACAGTGTATCATGGTTCCGGTGGTAGATGAAGAGCAGAAAGCTCATATCGAAGCTGTGAAGAACTTGATTATGAATGAAGTCAATGTCAAAGAAGTCAATTTTGTTGACGGTGCTGCCGGTGTATTGGTGAAGAAAGTAAAATGTGACTTTAAGAAGCTCGGTCCGAAGTTTGGAAAACAGATGAAGGCGGTGGCTGCCGCTGTTGCGGATATGTCGCAGGAAGCAATCGCCGAACTCGAAAAGAACGGAAAATATGCGTTGAACCTGGATGGAGCGGAAGCGGTCATCGAAGCGACGGATGTAGAAATTTTCAGTGAAGATATTCCGGGATGGCTGGTTGCCAATGAAGGTAAGTTGACTGTGGCACTTGAGGTTACCGTTACCGAAGAATTGCGTCGTGAGGGTATTGCCCGTGAATTGGTGAACCGTATTCAAAATATACGTAAATCAAGCGGTTTCGAGATAACAGACAAAATAAAAATAACAATCTCGAAAAATACGCAAACAGATGATGCGGTAAAAGAATATAATACTTATATTTGTAACCAGGTTTTAGGCACATCTTTGGAACTTGTTGATGAAGTGAAAGACGGTACAGAGCTTAGCTTTGACGATTTCTCACTGTTCGTGAATGTGATAAAAGACTAATACTATATTGATTAACCTCTTAAAATTGTAAGATTATGGCAGAAAAGACTAGATACTCAGATGCGGAACTTGAAGAATTCCGTGCCATCATTATGGAGAAACTGGAATTGGCGCAACGTGACTATGAACAGTTGAAGAAGAGTTTGATGGGATTGGATGGTAATGATACCGATGATACATCTCCTACATATAAGGTGCTGGAAGAAGGAGCGAATACGCTTTCCAAGGAAGAAACAACCCGCCTGGCACAACGCCAGTTGAAGTTTATCCAGGGGTTGCAGGCAGCTTTGATACGTATCGAGAACAAGACGTATGGTATCTGCCGTGAAACCGGTAAATTGATTCCGGCGGAGCGTCTGCGTGCTGTTCCTCATGCCACTTTGAGTATTGAGGCAAAAAACAGTGGTAAAAAATAATAGATAGCTACACAAGCTACGAGTGACGAGCTACAAGTAGCTGCGCAAAGTTTACGCACGGCACTTGTAGCTCGTTATGCTTAATTTATAATGAACACATGAAGAAACTATTCACGAAGGGGAGAATTGCCCTTCTCGTTATCTTTTCCGTATTGATTATCGACCAGGTCATTAAAATCTGGATTAAGACTCATATGTACTGGCACCAAAGTAATCGTGTGACAGACTGGTTTTATATTTATTTCACCGAAAACAACGGTATGGCTTTCGGTATGGAAATCTTCGGAAAATTATTCCTGACCACATTCCGTATTGTTGCAGTGGCATTGATAGGCTGGTATCTCTATAAAATAGTGAAGAAAGGCTTTAAAACCGGATACATTGTTTGTGTGGCTTTGATCCTGACCGGTGCATTGGGAAATATTATAGACAGTGTTTTCTATGGAGTTATTTTCAATGAAAGCACACATTCCCAGATTGCAACGTTTATGCCTGAGGGTGGGGGATATTCCACCTGGTTTTACGGTAAAGTGGTGGATATGTTTTACTTTCCGATTATAGATACGAACTGGCCTACGTGGATGCCATTTGTAGGTGGGGAACATTTTATATTCTTCAGCCCGATCTTTAATTTTGCGGATGCCGCCATTAGTTGCGGTATCATTGCTTTGTTGCTCTTTTATAGTAAATATCTGAATGAGTCCTATCATTCATTGGATAAAGATAAAAAGGAAAGTGCGAATCATGAATAATAAATTTCGGTTTCATCTGTGTCTTGTCTGTATGCTTGCGTTTGCAGTAGCCGGATGTAAAGTGAAAAGACCTAATGATGTAATTTCGGAATCGAAGATGGAGAATCTGCTATATGATTATCATCTGGCAAGATCCATGGGAGACAATCTGCCTTATAGCGAAAACTATAAGAAAGCGTTGTATATCGATGCTGTTTTCAAGAAGCACGGGACTACACAAGCTGCGTTCGACTCATCTATGGTCTGGTACACACGTAACACAGAAGTACTGTCGAAAATTTATGATAAGGTGCGGAAACGTTTGAAAGACGAGCAGGAACTTGTCGGTGACCTGATTGCCAAACGTGACAAGAAGCCGAAGATGACAAAATCCGGTGACAGTATCGACGTTTGGCCGTGGCAACGCATGGTGCGCCTGACCGGTGAAATGATGAATAATCAGTATGTATTTGCTTTGCCGACCGACTCTAATTACAAAGACCGGGATACATTGGTGTGGGAAGTGCGTTATAACTTCCTCAAACCGATGCTTGCCGATTCTTTAAGGTCTGTTACCATGGCAATGCAGGTGATATACGAGAAAGATACTGTCAATCATTGGGAAACAGTGACCGAACCGGGTGTTCGGCAGATACGCTTGTTTGCAGATACATTGGGGCAGATGAAGGAGATAAGAGGATTCATTTATTATCCTGTGGGAAATAAGGAGAAGGCGGGGGCACTACTGGCCGATCGTTTTATGATGACCCGTTATCATTGTACAGATACACTTGCTTTTGCAGTCCGCGATTCGCTGAACAAGATAGAAGCCTTGCGTGTGGATTCTCTTAAGAAGCTTTCTGATAAGGAAAAAGCTGATTCTTTGCATAAAGTGGTAGAAGAAAATAAAGAGGATATCCAACGTCTGACACCGGAAGAAATGAACCGCCGCCGTACGGGAACTCACCGTGAGAAGAGACCGGAACAGATTGAAGTTGAGCAGCATATCCAACAGGAAAGACTAGAACAAAGAAGAGAGCGGCAGATGAACCAACGTAAGCGGCAGCAGCAAAGAAATCAACCTCGCTAGTTATTATGAAACGATTTGCATCTCATTATTTACTGATACCTGATGTCGGATTTGTGAAACAACAGGTGGTGGAGATAAATGACGAAGGAACTGTTCGGAGTATATTCCCATTGACTGAAGAAATAGAGTCTGTGGAATGGATGCCGGGAGTTATTGTGTTGCTTTCTGCAAATCAATATAAGCTTGCAGGTACGGATTACGCGGATTATACGGTTTTCTCATTTAAACCGTGTAATCAGTGTAATCTGTACCTGAATAATTTTAATAGGTATCTTCGTGAAATGGAAAAGAAAGGAGAAGCCTTATGGCCTTATTTGTTTTATCCTTTTGATTTTACTTCCATGCAGCCTGTCGACGGAACTCGGCACAGATTACTGCGGTAGCGATAGCTACATTGAGTGATTCGGACGTTTCCTGGCCTTGCGGGTAATTGGGAATATAAAGTTTCCGGTTGATTAACGTTTCCACTTCTTTTCCTATACCGTTACCTTCGTTTCCCATCACAATCAGTCCGGTAGCGGATAATGGTTGCTTGTACATATTCTCTCCATCCAGAAAAGTGCCGAATACAGGAATATCATCTCCAAGTGAACGTATAAAATCAGTAAGAGAAGTATAATGTACCTTTACCCGTGCGATTCCGCCCATCGTGGCTTGCACTGTTTTGGGGTTATATACGTCTACCGTATTCTGTGAGCAAATGATATGCTCGATGCCGAACCAATCAGCCAACCGGACAATAGTGCCTAAATTCCCCGGGTCCTGAACATCGTCCAATGCCAGACAAAGAGAGTGGCGCGCAACTTCCGGGTCAAGAGTATATTGGGGTTGTTCAAAAACGGCAAGTACCTGCTGGGGAGTTTTCAGCAGACTGGCTCGGGAAAGATCTTCCTGAGAAACTTCTACGATTTCATTTGCATGAATATCCGGATGTTTTTGAAGCCATAATGAAGTGGCAGCCAAAAAACGACAAGGAAAATGTTCAAGTAAATCACCTGTCAGTTTGGGGCCTTCAGCAAGAAAAACCCGTTCTTCCTTTCGTATTTTCTTCTGTTCCAGCGAGTGGATATATTTTATTTTGTTTTTACTTAGTGATGCCATAAATTTGATATTCTTTTGCAAAGCTATAAAGATATTTCCAATCTATCCTCACTTTTCTCTCTTTTTCTTAATTTATTTTCCCCATCGGAAAATATAATTTATCTTTGTAATCGCATTTTTATGCTATCGATGTAAACAACCGTATGAGGAGAAATTTTCTTTTTTTGATTGCTTCCGCTGCTGTCCTGTCACTTGCTTCGTGCACTGCCACCAAGTTTGTGCCGGAAGGTTCTTATCTGTTGGATGAAGTCAAGATTCGTACGGACCAGAAAAATATCCGCCCTTCTTCTTTACGCATGTATGTTCGTCAGAATCCTAATGCCAAGTGGTTTAGTCTGATAAAGACACAGCTTTATGTCTACAACCTTTCGGGACGTGATTCTACCAAATGGGGGAACAAGTTTCTGAGAAGAATAGGAGATGCTCCTGTGATATACAGTGAGGAAGAAGCGCAACGTTCTGAGGAAGAAATTACAAAAGCTGTGCATAATATGGGGTATATGGCAGCGACGGTGAAACGTTCGGTGAAGATAAAGAAGAAAAAGATAAAACTGTATTATGACGTGACGGCAGGAAAACCATATATTGTCCGGTCTATTAAATATGATATAACCGACCCTAAAATAGCCGGTATCCTAAAACGGGATTCTGCCAGGAGCTTGCTGAAAGAGGGGATGTATTTTGATGTCAATGTATTGGATGCAGACAGACAGCGTATCACGGACAGACTATTGCGGAACGGTTATTATAAATTTAATAAGGATTATATTGGCTATACCGCTGATACGGTTCGTAATACTTATAATGTAGATTTAACTCAACATTTGCAGCCGTATAAAGTTCATGCGGGTGATTCCGCAAAGGCGCATCAGCAGTATTGGATTAACAAAATTAATTTCATTACGGATTATGATGTGTTGCAGTCTTCTGCAATGAGCAGTGTGGAGGTCAATGACTCTGTACATTATAAAGGATATCCGATTTATTATAAAGACAGACTTTATCTGCGGCCCAAAGTGCTTACGGATAATCTTCGTTTCGGTCCTGGAGATTTGTATAATGAACGGGATGTACAGCAGACGTATTCCAGTTTCGGACGTTTGTCTGCATTGAAATATACTACTATCCGTTTTGTTGAGACTCAGATAGGAGATTCGACAAAGCTTGACTGCTATGTGATGCTGACTAAAAGTAAGCATAAATCTGTGGCTTTCGAGGTAGAGGGGACAAACTCTGCCGGTGACTTGGGCGCAGCGGCTTCCGTCTCTTTTCAGAACCGGAATCTTTTTCGGGGGTCGGAGACTTTTATGATAAAATTCCGCGGTGCTTATGAAGTGATTTCCGGACTTCAGGCGGGTTATTCAAATAATAACTATACGGAATATGGAGTAGAGACGAGTATCAATTTTCCCAATTTCCTGTTCCCTTTTCTTTCTTCGGATTTTAAGCGGAAGATACGGGCCACTACGGAGTTCGGATTACAGTATAATTATCAGTTGCGACCTGAATTTCTGCGTACGATGGCTTCCGCTAACTGGAGCTACAAGTGGACTCAACGTCAGAGAATACAACATCGTATCGATTTGATTAATATCGGTTTCCTCTATTTGCCGCGTATTTCCGACAAATTCAGAGAGGATTATATTAATAAAGGACAAAATCAGGTTTTTCAGTATAATTATCAGGACCGGTTGATTATAAATATGGGATATAGCTATAATTATAATAGTGTAGGCGGATCTATCGTAAATAATACAATCGCTGCCAACTCATATTCTATCCGTTTTAATTTTGAATCTGCCGGAAATGTAATGTATGCTTTGTCAAAAGCGACAGGCATCCGGAAGAATGCTAATGGCGAGTATGCCATTCTGGGTATTCCTTATGCCCAATACCTCAAGGGAGAATTCGATTTTGCTAAAAATATAAGAATTGATTATCGTAATTCATTTGCGTTTCATGCAGGTATAGGAGTGGCAGTTCCTTACGGAAATGCGAAAACGATCCCGTTTGAGAAACAATATTTTTCAGGCGGAGCTAATAGTGTCCGCGGCTGGTCGGTACGTGATTTGGGACCGGGCTCTTTTGCTGGAAATGGGAACCTGTTGGATCAATCCGGAGATATCAAGCTGGATGCCAGTATTGAATATCGGAGTAAACTGTTCTGGAAGTTTCAGGGAGCGGTATTTGTTGATGCGGGTAATATTTGGACTATCAGGAGTTATGCGAATCAGCCGGGGGGCGTTTTCGAATTTGATAAGTTCTATAAACAGATAGCAGTAGCCTACGGACTAGGACTGCGGCTTGATTTGGATTTCTTTATCCTTCGTTTTGACGGGGGTATGAAGGCGGTTAATCCGGCTTTTAAAACTAGAAAAGAGCATTTCCCTATTGTCCATCCTAAGTTTAGTCGCGATTTTGCTTTCCATTTCGCAGTGGGATATCCTTTCTGACCAGCCATTTATTATATTTCCTTATTAATTCGAGCGTATCTTTCAAGGCGCTTATCTGTTTCATTTCTCCATTAATCGGATTTATGATATATGCATTTTTTATTTGGCAGACAATCGTTGCTCTTTCAGAGTTGGCGTCTATCTCACTTGAGATGACTGAGGCTTTGGCTGCTCCTTGTGTTTTTAATTGATTCAAGTGAGTTTGCCGGACATTAGATGCCAGAAAACTGAGATAGGATAGGGAAGAAGGCGTGCTATATTCTTCGGCAAGCGGATAGTTGAGGTTATAAAAAGCTTCACAAAAATCGATTGCTGCCTGCTCTATCTGGGTTTGCGGGGGGTGTTGCCGGCATGACAGACATGTGAAGAATAAGGATGAAAGTATAAATAGACGTAGCTTATTCATGGTGTAAAATATATTTGTAGTCAGGAATGATAATGAAAAAGGAGATGAAACCTATCCAGATGAGTTTCATCTCCTTGACTATTGTTTTCTTGAATTAATTATTAACGGGCTGCAAACATAAGGTTGCTTGTTGTTGCCTGACGGGCTGCCATCATACCTTGGGCATCCAGTGTAACATTCATTTTTTCACCGTTTGGCAAGAACAAATCAGCCGTGCCGTCATTGTTCATTTTTACCAGTTCTGTGCTTTCGCCGTTTGCTACAACATTCCAGGTATTGGCTTCTCTGTTGTAAATCAGATCCATCGAAGCAGTTTCACCTTCTTTAGTGATAGAATAACCATTCTCAAGTGTTTTCACCATGTAGTTGCCGTTTTCTCCTTTTACTTTCTTCACGTCACCTACGTTAGCCATCGGATTGGAGCCGCTCCAAAATTCAATAGAGTTGATTACTAAAGCGTCAGCCAGATAAGCTACACCGTAAACCGGAATGATGTTGAAAGCCAGAAATACAAGTTCATTCACGAATTTGTTTCCAACAGACTGGTTCCAGGAAGACAAGCGATTGAATAAACCGAATGAACCTACACAAGAACTGAATAATAGGCTGCCGCTAAGTACTACTGCGACTAAAGACAGTTTCCCTCTTTTCATGTCAAAATGTTTTTTTTGATTAATAAAAAATGTTTGTATATTCTCTTTTAAATGTATGCAAATATAATGTTTTTAAATTAATCAAGGTTATTATTCCTACTTTTTATATGATTTAGATTTTCGTCGCTGCAATTCGTTCCCGATAATATGGTCGATTGAAAACTTACCGGGACCGGCGATGTACATGATTATAAACACGACTAAATAAATGAGAGCCATCTCTTTAACTGCAAATACATCATTTGCATGAATTATAAAAAAAGCTACAATCATTGTAAAAATCATCGGAATCATTGCCAATCGGTATAGGAATCCGACGATGAATGCCATTGAACACACCAGTTCGCCAAAAATAGCTAGTCCGAGAGATATGGGGCTTCCTATTCCTAAAGGGTCGGGAAAGACTGCCGATAACTCCTGGAAACTACTCCATTTTTGTATACCATGGTTCATTAATAATATACCGAAGATTATCCGGACTGCCAACAGCAATAAAGATGCTTTTGTTGTATTGGGCTTTGTGGGAAATAAAAAATTGTAAATCATAAGTTGTTCTGTTTTTAAAGTTCATCTTTGTTTATATAAACATAAAATATCTTTAATTTGTTCTATGACGATTATAAAATAGAGTCGTGTGATATTGAAAAGAAATAAGTAACTTTATTCGTGAATAAATAAACTTTGTATCTTTGTCGAAAAAATAAATAGAATAGATATGGCACAACATACTTATGACAACGAATCTGTTCAGGAATTGCTGAACTGGGCGAAAAAGATGCTTGAAACGAAAAATTATCCGACTGAAAAATATCAGCTTAATAAATGCACTACAATTATTGACAGTAAACAGTATTTGGAGTCTTTGAGCGCAATGATTGACAGAAACTGGGAAAATCCAACGTTTTATCCTATTATCGAGCAATTATGGGAGTTTCGGGAGAAATGGGAGAATAAGGAAGGGTAGTATGAACGGCGGATGCCATTGTTCATAAATAAATGTGCACTCCATCACGCCTGATGAGAGTGCACAATAATCAAAATAAACATATAATACTCGTGTCTTTAATAAGGTCACGAGAAATAAGGGTGTGCAAATATACACCGAATAGTCACAAAAATCGACTGTTTAGTCGCATTTTTAATCTATATAGGCAAAATTTACATTTGTTTGGGTGCCTAAAAAGGCAACCATCTTTTCTTCTTTTTCAGAGATGGCTTTTCTTCTTCACCATTTTGGCTGTATATGTCTGCGAATGTCTTTTTCTCTTTTATCATTTCATAGATAACTCCCCAGTCCGGCAGCCCACCTAGATTCCGGTCGTCTATGAACATATCGGCTTTCAACTTTCGGGAGAAGCCCTGATGGTCTTTTTGTTCCTCAGGATAATCCTTATTGACTGCATAAAACTCTAGGCCTCTGGCTTTGCACCATTCGACGGCTTCGTCCAGAAGCGAGCCTTCGCGCACACTCCATAATATTAAACGATGCTTTTCTTGTTGCAACAACTTCAGTGTATCAACTGCGAATGGAATTTCTTCACCAATACGCGGGTAACGATGCTCTACAATCGTTCCGTCAAAATCAACAGCTATAATCATAGTTTTTTTTAATACCTAATTTTAGACAAAGATACGGACAGTAAGCCAAAAAAACGTATCTTTGTTCCGAATTAACATTTTAATAAAAATTATAAATACATGAACAATTCCCCTCAGCGTGCTGCTAAAGGCTTTACGAGAGCTTTTTGGGTCAGCAACACAGTCGAACTGTTTGAACGTATGGCGTATTATGCTGTTTTTATCGTTCTCACTATTTATCTATCTTCTATTTTAGGTTTTAATGATTTTGAAGCAAGTATGATTTCCGGACTTTTCTCCGGTGGGTTGTATCTGCTTCCTATTTTTTCCGGTGCTTATGCCGATAAAATCGGTTTCCGGAAATCAATGATTATAGCATTTTCCTTATTATCGGTCGGATATTTGGGATTGGGAGTTTTGCCTACCTTATTGGAAGCTGCCGGGTTGGTAAGTTATGGTGCAACGACTCAGTTTAATGGTTTACCCGACAGCTATTCCCGTTGGATGATTGTGCCTGTCTTATTTATTCTTATGGTAGGCGGTTCTTTCATCAAGTCTATAATTTCCGCTTCTGTAGCCAAGGAGACAACGGAAGCTACTCGTGCCCGTGGTTATTCCATTTTTTATATGATGGTAAATATGGGTGCTTTCACCGGTAAGACGATTGTCGATCCTTTGAGGAATGTCATTGGTGAACAGGCGTATATATACATTAACTATTTTTCAGGGACAATGACTGTCATTGCTTTGCTTGCCGTTGTTTTTTTATATAAATCGACCCATACGGCGGGAGAAGGAAAAAGCCTTCGCGAAATAGGACAGGGATTTATGAGGATTGTAACAAACTGGCGTTTGTTGATTCTTATATTGATTGTCACAGGATTCTGGATGGTGCAACAGCAGCTTTATGCTACGATGCCTAAGTATGTGATTCGTATGGCTGGTGAAACGGCAAAACCAGGCTGGATTGCCAATGTGAATCCTTTTGTAGTGGTATGTTGTGTTAGTTTTATCACACGCCTGATGGCAAAACGCAGTGCTATCACTTCAATGAATGTGGGGATGTTTTTAATTCCTGTTTCGGCCTTACTGATGGCGTGTGGAAACTTGCTCGGCAGTGATCTGCTTTCCGGAATAAGTAATATTACGTTGATGATGGTTGCAGGCATTGTAGTGCAGGCACTTGCCGAGTGTTTCATTTCACCGCGTTATTTGGAATATTTCTCTTTGCAGGCTCCTAAAGGAGAAGAAGGAATGTATTTAGGATTCAGTCATTTACATTCTTTTCTTTCTTCTATCTTCGGTTTCGGACTGGCGGGAATCTTGCTGACTAAATATTGTCCGGATCCGGCTTTGTTTGAGACACGTGCGGCATGGGAAGCTGCAAGCGGAAATGCCCATTATATATGGTATTACTTTGCTGCGATTGGTCTGATTGCTGCCGTAGCGTTGCTATTATTTGCGAAAATCACCGAATCCATCGACAAAAAGAAGAAGTCTTATCAGTAAATCTCTTCTTTTTTACGTATATTTGCCGTCACTTTGCTGTAAAAGTTGACGGCATTTTGCATTTTAATAAAGAAGGTAAAACATGAAAGTAAAATTTATAAGCTTGGCGAGTGGCAGTAGCGGGAACTGTTATTATCTGGGCACTGAGACCTATGGAATACTGATTGATGCTGGAATCGGTATTCGTGCTATAAAAAAAACACTGAAGGATTTTAATATCTTGATGGATAGTATCCGTGCCGTATTTATTACGCATGACCATGCAGACCATATCAAAGCTGTAGGCCATTTGGGTGAGAAATTGAATATCCCGGTTTATACAACGGCACGTATTCACGCAGGAATCAACCGCAGTTATTGCATGACGGAGAAGCTCAGTTCATCGGTTCGTTATCTAGAAAAACAAGAACCTATGATTTTAGAGGATTTCCGTATCGAATCTTTCGAAGTTCCGCATGATGGTACGGATAATGTGGGATATTGTATTGAGATAGACGGCAAAATATTTTCTTTCTTGACGGACCTTGGGGAGATTACCCCTACGGCAGCTCATTATATAAGCAAAGCACATTATCTGATTCTGGAAGCTAACTATGATGAAGAAATGCTCCAAATGGGACCTTATCCGCAATATTTGAAAGAACGAATCACAAGTAAGACCGGGCACATGAGTAATTCGGACACTGCTGAGTTTCTAGCGGAAAATATTACTGAGCACTTGCGGTATATTTGGTTATGCCATTTGAGTAAAGACAATAATCATCCGGAATTGGCTTTTAAAACTGTAGAGTGGAAATTAAAGAACAAAGGGGTTATTGTTGGCAAAGATGTGCAACTGCTTGCTTTAAAGCGAAATACGCCTTCCGAGCTTTATGTGTTCGAATAAAATTGAAAAAAATATAGTAAAAAAGCTGCATTATTGTTTGGTCAAATAAAATAAAAGACCTACTTTTGCAACCGCAAACGAGGAAATAAGCACTCTTAGCTCAGTTGGTAGAGCAACTGACTCTTAATCAGTGGGTCCAGGGTTCGAATCCCTGAGGGTGTACAAATTCCAAAGTTGCAGCGTAAATTTAATGTTGCACTCTTAGCTCAGTTGGTAGAGCAACTGACTCTTAATCAGTGGGTCCAGGGTTCGAGTCCCTGAGGGTGTACAAAAAAAGAGGTAATTAATTGCCTCTTTTTTTGTATATCAATACTTGAATGATAATAAAAAAAGGGGCTCAGTCTGAAAACTTGGGGGATTGCGTTAAAATTCTTATTTTTGCATCATGAAAACATCCTCTTCCC
>NZ_CABUHK010000092.1 GCF_902491285.1 uncultured Bacteroides sp.
TCGTTTGCCAATAACAATATTGCAAATGTGGTAATTCGCCCCAGCAATCTGGATAAGTGTATCGAGGTATTGAAAGAAAAGAAAGTCGATCTGCTGGCTGCAAGTGATTTGTACAAGCTGTAGATATAGCAGTAAACGATAAACAGGGAACGGTAAATAGCTGTGTTGTCTTTGAATGGGATAACACATTTGTTTGCCGTTTTCTGCTATAAAAAATAGTGACGCTATCCCGGGCATATACCGTCACTATTTTTTTCTGCCTTATAACAAGTTTTTTTCTGTCTTATAACAAGGAATCTGACGTTTGTTCGTCAGGTTTATGCCAATCATGATTTCTGTGTGATTCGTTTATTACCTGCCGTTTACAGTTTGGTGTTTGCAATTCGACGTCATTTTCTCTCCTTTTGTCGATGTTTAACGCCTTTTATGTATTAAAAAACACAGATTAATTGCTAAATTCCCAGCGAATAAGTAACTTTGCGCATTATTTTTAAATAGGATGAAGAAAAATATCATTATAACTTTGCTTGCGGCAGCCACTCTGACATCATGTGGAGAGTATAATAAATTGCTGAAAAGCACCGATTACGAATACAAGTACGAAGCCGCCAAAAACTATTTTGCGAAGGGACAGTATAATCGTTCAGCCACGTTGTTGAATGAGTTGATAACCATTCTGAAAGGAACTGATAAAGCGGAAGAATCTTTGTATATGTTGGGAATGAGCTATTATAATCAGAAAGATTATCAGACAGCTGCCCAGACATTTATCACCTATTTCAATACATATCCTCGTGGTACTTTTACCGAACTGGCACGTTTCCATGCAGGTAAGGCTTTATTCCTGGATACTCCGGAACCACGTTTGGATCAGTCAAGCACTTATCAGGCTATCCAGCAGTTGCAGATGTTCATGGAATATTTTCCGAACAGCACAAAGAAGCAGGAAGCACAGGATATGATTTTTGCTTTGCAGGATAAGTTGGTGCTGAAGGAGCTTTATTCAGCCAGACTGTATTATAATTTGGGTAATTACATGGGCAATAACTATGAGTCTTGTGTTATCACAGCTCAGAATGCTCTGAAAGATTATCCTTATACCGATTATCGCGAAGAACTTTCCATCTTGATTCTGCGTGCAAGGCACGAAATGGCTATTTATAGTGTGGAAGATAAGAAAATGGACCGCTACCGTGAAACGGTTGATGAATATTATGCTTTTAAGAATGAATTTCCGGAAAGTAAATACCTGAAAGAGGCGGAAAAGATATTCAATGAATCACAGAAAGTAATTAAAGACTAAATTTAAATAGATTTATGGACTACAAAAAAACGAATGCTCCTACTACGACGGTAACCCGTGACATGATGGAACTCTGTTCTGACACAGGGAATGTTTATGAAACTGTTGCCATTATTGGTAAGCGTGCTAATCAGATCAGTGTGGAAATCAAAAACGATCTTTCTAAGAAATTGGCAGAGTTTGCTTCATATACTGACAATATGGAAGAGGTATTTGAGAATAGAGAGCAAATCGAAATTTCTCGCTACTATGAGAAATTGCCGAAACCGGATTTGATTGCTACGCAAGAATACATCGAAGGGAAAATATATTATAGAAATCCTGCTAAGGAAAAAGAAAAACTTCAGTAATTTATTTTCTGACGAAAGAATTGATAGTCAAGTAGTAAGTGGGATACTGATCCCTGCTCCTTATTGCTTGGCTATTATTGTTTAACTTAACTACTATTAGAAAACTTATGATTCAACGGATTCAAACAGTTTATTTACTGATTGTTGCAGGATTGCTGGTTGCGGCGATGTGTTTGCCGATGGGCTATTTTATTGATACGACGGGAGAGCATCCCTTCAAGGCTTTGGGGATGGGGGTAAATGGCACTTTCCAGTCTACATGGGGATTATTTGGCATTTTAATGCTTAGTACCTTGGTGGCTGCCGCTACAATTTTCTTGTTTAAGAACCGTATGTTGCAGATTCGTATGACAATCTTTAATAGCCTGTTACTGGTAGGTTATTACATCGCTTTCCTTGCTTTTTATTTTGCATTGAAAAATGACGCGAATTTGTTCCGTATTGGTTGGGCGCTATGCTTGCCGCTTGTTTCTATTATCCTGAATATATTGGCTGTTCGCGCTATCGGACGGGATGAGGTGATGGTAAAGGCAGCAGATAGGTTGAGGTAATTTGAGCATTCATATCTGATACGTAAAGCGCCGCTTTAGTCATCCTAAAGCGGCGCTTTTTGATCTCTAAAGCGATGCTCTATTTTTTCAAATCAAATAAATAAGTGAGCTTTATGGTAATTGTCCCATGTGCCGCACGTGCAAAATAGTCTTTCTTCGTTGTACTGTAAAAATCGGATAGGGCAAAGTAGTAACGTCCTTCTACAATGAAACTGCCGGCTTTTTTTGTTCTGAGTTCCACACCGCCGCCACCGGCAATACCGTAATCGAATTTATTTTGAATTTTGACACCGTATAGTGCTTTCTGGGTATCCAACAGACTGTTCATGTCTATTCCTTCTATTGTCTCTGATTCACTTATCAGAAAGCCGATTTGAGGACCTGCGTGGACGAAGAACTGCAATCCTCTGTCTCGTCCGAAAGCAAGGTGGGCGAGGAAGGGAATATCAATGTACGTCATCTTCCGGGTATAAGTTTTGGTGGGATCCTTGGAAGTCACTTCATACCCATTGGCATCTAGTGATACAGTTTCGAATAACTGATCCCATCCCCGTTGTGAGATATTCAATTCGACCTGTGCGCCACAAATCATGGCAAAATACTTTTCAGAAATATAACGTGCCGTCAATCCGCCGGTGATTCCCATCAGGCTGTTTTGCTTGACGGTCGGAGTGAAAGAGGTACTATTCAAGTTGATGCCGCCGTTGATACCCACAGATAAATTGTTTCGTGCTTCTCCGATTTGAGCAATAGCAGGAAGGGTAAAACCTGTGAGCAGGAGTGTGGCAATCAAAAATGGTTTTATCTTTATCATTTTCGTATTATTCGAAGTCTAGTTTTACTAATTCAAAATTCTTAGTGAAACGTATGAAGAACACTTTCTTATTAATAAATCCGCCCCAGTTGTTTACACGTTGGAATTTAAATCCGGTCTGGATGGGAGTCAGATTCATTTTAGCCAGGTTGTTTTCAAGTTCTGAGCCATAACGTGACAATCCTTTCAAAAAGAAGAAGCCGGTGTCAAATCCGAGCATTGCGTAATTAGGCCACTCGCTTGCTAAATCCTTGCTGTACCATCTGTGATAATTGTTGGTAAATCGCACGGCAGCCGGAAACAAGGTATTCGTGTAGAACGAGGAATAGAAATATGTATCCAGTTCAAAGAAACTTTCCAGATAATCCTTGGTGTAGATTTGCCATTCCGGGTAACCGAACAAATGAATGTTTTGTTCAGGGTTATCCCTGACTAACAAGGTCAACTGGGGAAGTGCCTTGATTAGTAATACATTCTTGCTTGTGGTTGGAATGAAAATATTGTCTTTTCCGCTACGAAGTGCCGCTTTTAATGTTTCTTTTGTTGCACTCTCGTTAACAGTTTGCATTGATACTCCTTTGTTTTTCAACTCTTGCTTCAGTCCACTGATAAATTCCGCTTTCTCTTTATCGGCACTTGCCGGTTCAATAAAGATAACGTGGGCATTAGGAAATTGACGGTTGAAGTGCTCGTAAACTTCCGAATACAAGTATGATTGTGGCGTGTTGATTTGATAAACAGCGGGATTATTGAATACTTCCTCGCCCTTCTTGGAGAAAGGAATCACCAGGCGGATATCATTCTTTTCCGCAAAATCGGATAATGGTTTGATTTGGTTCTGGTGCATCGGGCCGAAGATTATATCCATTTTCTTCATCTCGTTTTTGGCAAGAATCGCATTTAATGTAGAAACTTCTTTGCCGCTATCATATACATATAAGTCGAGTGAAGTACCTGTACGTTTCAAACTGTCTACTGCCATAAGGAAGCCTTCGTAATATTCCACCATACGTTTGTCTTCCTGGAAAGGCAGTATTAATGCAGCTTTTATGGTAGACATTTCTTTGGGAGCCTCTTTACTCTTGCTGAAAAGTTCACTGTTGCTTGGGGGAATAGCGTAAGGATCTTCTTTTTGAGTAGGCTGTACAGTAGTTGTTGCCGGGTAGGGGATACAAAGGAATTGGCCCTTTTTCATTCCCTTTTTCAATTCGGGATTGGCGGCAATCAGTTCCTGTTCGCTGATTCCATATTCACGGCTCACGCTGAAAATAGTTTCTTTGCGTTTCACCTTATGCATATCCTTGCATCTGGGAACTACCGGGCCTTGGATATTGCTGCTCGGTTCGGCCGGTGTCTGAGTAGTGACGGTCTTTTCCTCTTTTTTCTGCGGGATCAGGATAACCTGTCCGATGCGGAAGTTCTCGGCACTCAGACCGGGATTGGCTTCACAAATATCTTTTGCGGATACATTATACATGGTTGTCAGTTTGTATAAAGTCTCTCCGGCTTGAATTGTATGGAATGTCTCTCCTTTTTGACTCTCTTTTCCTTTGGGAATCTTGATCGTTTGTCCGGCGTAGATTTTCTCGTCGCAACCGGGGTTCAAACGGACAATATCCGATGTGGTGACATTGTACATCTTGGAAATAGAGTATAAACTTTGTCCTTTTTCGATGGTATGCAAGAAATAGGATTGGTTTTCCTGTGCATAACTGACCGCGTATGAAACGCTTATAAAAAGCAGAAATAAGAATATTCGGTTTATCGGTTTCATCAAATTATAACTATTGGTTCTTGAAATCAAGGAACAAAGGTACAAATAATGCCCTATATCTTCATAAGATTTGAGTTAAGAAAATAATATTCTGCTTTTTTAGGAGCATATTTCGGGTGGAAACATTAATTTTGCAGCATTTATGAAGGATATGAATATGCAGGAAACAGAATATATTAACGTGTACGGTGCGCGCGTGCACAATTTGAAGGATATTGATGCCGAAATACCCCGTAATAGTCTGACGGTCATTACCGGATTGAGCGGCAGTGGTAAATCTTCTTTGGCTTTCGATACCATTTTTGCTGAAGGACAACGCCGTTATATCGAAACCTTTTCAGCGTATGCCCGTAATTTCCTGGGCAACTTGGAACGTCCGGATGTCGATAAAATAACAGGCTTGAGTCCGGTTATTTCCATCGAACAGAAAACCACGAATAAGAATCCCCGTTCTACCGTAGGGACAACGACTGAGATATACGATTATCTCCGTCTGCTCTATGCCCGTGCGGGAGTGGCTTATTCGTACCTGTCCGGTGAGAAAATGGTGAAATATACTGAGGAACAGATTCTGGATTTGATCCTGAAAGATTATAAAGGAAAGAAAATATATCTGCTTTCCCCTTTGGTTCGCGCCCGCAAGGGACATTACAGGGAACTGTTCGAGCAGGTACGCAAAAAAGGATATTTATATGTACGGGTGGATGGTGAAGTGCGTGAAATAACGCATGGCATGAAACTCGACCGCTACAAGAATCATGATGTAGAAGTCGTTATTGATAAATTGGTGGTCACAGAAAAGGACGACCGGCGTCTGAAACAGAGCGTGGCTACTGCCATGCGTCAGGGAGACGGTCTGATGATGATTCTGGATGCCCAATCCGAAAGTATCCGTCATTACAGTAAACGTCTTATGTGTCCGGTCACAGGATTGTCTTACCGTGAGCCGGCTCCGCATAATTTCTCGTTCAACTCTCCGCAAGGAGCGTGTCCGAGGTGTAAAGGGCTGGGTGTGGTTAATCAGATTGACGTGGATAAGGTAATTCCCGACCGTGACCTTTCTATATATGAAGGTGCCATAGCACCTTTGGGCAAATATAAGAATGCCATGATTTTCTGGCAGATAGGCGCGTTACTCGAAAAGTATGACGCGACTTTGAAAACGCCTGTGAAAGAATTGCCCGACGATGCGATTGACGAAGTCTTGTATGGTTCTGATGAACGGATTAAAATCAAGAGTTCACTGATTGGTACTTCTTCTGATTACTTCGTTACTTATGAGGGGGTTGTGAAGTATATTCAAATGTTGCAGGAGAAAGACGCTTCTGCTACAGCGCAGAAATGGGCGGAGCAATTTGCTAAAACCACTGTTTGCCCTGAATGTAAAGGGGCTCGTTTGAATAAGGAAGCATTGCATTTCCGGATTCACGATAAGAATATCAATGAACTGGCCAACATGGATATCAATGAGTTATATGACTGGTTGATGAAAGTTGACGAATTCCTTTCCGACAAACAGAAGAAAATCTCAGTAGAGATTCTGAAAGAGATTCGTACACGTTTGAAGTTCCTGTTGGATGTCGGTTTGGATTATCTGGCTTTGAACCGTAGCTCGGTCAGCCTTTCCGGCGGGGAGAGCCAACGTATCCGCCTGGCTACACAGATAGGTTCCCAGTTGGTGAATGTGCTTTATATTCTTGATGAGCCGAGTATCGGCCTGCATCAACGCGATAATTTACGTCTTATCAATTCATTGAAAGAGCTTCGTGATATGGGAAACTCCGTGATTGTAGTGGAACATGACAAAGATATGATGCTGGCTGCCGATTACGTAATTGATATGGGACCGAAAGCCGGACGTCTGGGGGGGGAAGTGGTCTTTGCCGGAACTCCGCAGGAGATGTTGACGACTGAAACAATGACTTCCCAG
The DNA here is from genome assembly GCF_902491285.1 of uncultured Bacteroides sp. Classification (GTDB taxonomy): domain Bacteria; phylum Bacteroidota; class Bacteroidia; order Bacteroidales; family Bacteroidaceae; genus Bacteroides. The sequence continues at coordinate 6,723 of NZ_CABUHK010000092.1, forward strand.
TATCTGAACGGGAAAATGAAGATAGAGGTTCCCGCCAAGCGTAGAAAAGGAAACGGAAAATCTATCTGGCTGAAAGGGGCGAAGGGTAATAACCTGAAAGATGTTACTGTCGAGTTTCCGCTAGGAAAACTGATTTGTGTAACGGGAGTGTCGGGAAGCGGGAAGTCTACCTTGATAAATGAGACATTGCAGCCTATTCTTTCGCAGAAGTTCTATCGTTCTTTGCAGGATCCTTTGGAATATGATTCTATCGAAGGATTGGAAAATATAGATAAGGTCGTGAATGTCGACCAGTCTCCGCTGGGGCGTACGCCGCGTTCCAATCCGGCTACTTATACCGGTGTGTTCTCGGATATTCGTAACTTGTTTGTGGGATTGCCGGAAGCGAAGATTCGCGGTTATAAACCGGGGCGCTTCTCCTTTAATGTTTCGGGCGGGCGTTGCGAAGCATGTACGGGAAACGGATATAAGACTATTGAAATGAATTTCCTTCCTGATGTCTACGTGCCCTGTGAAGTTTGCCATGGCAAACGTTATAACCGTGAAACGCTGGAAGTCCGTTTCAAAGGAAAATCCATTGCCGATGTACTTGACATGACCATCAACCGTGCCGTAGAATTTTTTGAAAACGTGCCGCAAATCTTGAATAAAATCAAAGTTCTGCAGGATGTCGGACTGGGATATATCAAGTTGGGACAGTCTTCCACTACGCTTTCCGGCGGCGAGAGCCAGCGTGTGAAACTGGCAACGGAGCTTTCAAAAAGGGATACGGGCAAAACCCTTTATATCCTTGACGAACCGACTACCGGTCTTCATTTTGAAGATATACGGGTACTGATGGGGGTACTGAACAAACTTGTAGACAAGGGCAACACGGTTATTGTAATCGAACATAATCTGGATGTGATAAAAATGGCGGATTATATCATCGATATGGGGCCTGAAGGTGGTAAGGGCGGGGGAGAGCTCCTCGGTTACGGAACACCTGAAGAAGTTGCGAAGAGCCATAAGGGATATACACCCAAGTTTCTTCGCGAAGAACTGGGACTTTAATCTGAGTTATAAAGTGCCGACTTGTCGAACAGTCTTCGACGGGTTGGCACTTATCATATCATATCTTTAAATACAACGAAAATGAAAATCAATAAAACGAATGCCGCACGGCTGTTGGATAAGGCGAAGATAGCCTACGAATTGATTCCCTACGAGGTTGATGAGAACGATTTGAGTGCCATCCATGTGGCGGCTAACTTAGGTGAGAACATAGAGCAGGTATTCAAAACACTTGTTCTGCATGGCGACAAAAGCGGATATTTTGTTTGTGTCATTCCGGGCGAACACGAAGTCGATTTGAAATTGGCAGCCAAGGCTTCCGGTAATAAAAAGTGCGATTTGATACCTGTGAAAGAACTTCTTCCACTTACCGGCTATATCCGGGGCGGTTGTTCTCCTATCGGCATGAAGAAGCATTTTCCTACCTATATTCATGAAACTTGTCAGCAATTTCCGTATATTTATGTAAGTGCCGGTGTGAGGGGACTTCAGATAAAATTAGCGCCGGAGGATTTGGTTCGCGAATCAAGAGCGGAAATTTGTCGTTTATTTGAGGACTAGTTGGATAGATAATTGTGCAAAATTCAAGAAAAAGTATATATTTGCAAAATATATGTGATTACCGACAAATAAATCATTAATTTAATAACTTATATTCTATGTTTAACAAACACCCTAAAGGACTGGTAGCAGCCGCTTTGGCCAATCTAGGCGAGCGCTTTGGCTTCTATACTATGATGGCAATCCTTGTGCTTTTCTTACAAGCCAAGTTTGGTATGAATGGAAAAGAAGCAGGATTTATTTACTCAACTTTTTATTTTTCTATTTACATTCTTGCTTTGCTCGGCGGTATTATTGCTGATAAAACGAGAAATTACAAAGGAACTATTTTTGCGGGAATCGTACTGATGGCGGTCGGCTATTTATTGTTGGCTATTCCATCAAAGACTCCGGTGGATAACCGGATGCTTTTTTTAGTTATCACATGCGTTAGTTTGTTTGTTATTGCATTTGGTAATGGGTTATTCAAAGGGAATTTGCAGGCATTGGTAGGACAGATGTATGATAATCCTCAGTACGCCAGTATGCGTGATTCCGGTTTTTCATTGTTTTATATGTTTATTAATATCGGTGCTATATTTGCTCCGTTTGCTGCTGTTGGGGTACGTAACTGGTGGTTGTCTACTTTCGGATATAATTATGACGCTGACCTTCCTGCTTTGTGCCATGGTCATTTGGCAGGTACTCTGTCGCCTGAAGCAATTGAAACATACCATACATTAGTGGCAAAGGCGTCTACAGCTCCGGTACAGGATTATACAGCCTTTGCTTCTGATTATCTGAATGTCTTTACAACAGGATTCCATTATGCGTTTGGAGTAGCTATCATTGCTATGGTTATTTCTCTGACTATTTATTTATTGAATAAGAAAAATTTCCCGGATCCGAGTAAGAAAGCTGCCGCAGCTACCTCTTCTGCTACTGTAGAAATGAGTGCCCAGGAAGTGAAGCAGCGTATGTATGCTTTGTTTGCTGTGTTTGGAGTGGTTATTTTCTTCTGGTTCTCATTCCATCAGAATGGCTTGACATTGACTTATTTTGCAAAGGAATATACAGACTTGAATCTGCTCGGTATGCCGATTTCAGCAGAGCTTTTCCAGTCGTTGAATCCATTCTTCGTAGTCTTCCTGACTCCGGTGATTATGGCTGTTTTTGCCAGTCAGCGCAGACGTGGTAAAGAACCTTCAACTCCTAAAAAGATTGCTATCGGTATGGGAATAGCTGCATTAGCATTTATAGTAATGGCTGTCGGCTCTTATTTTGCTAATCTGCCCTTGCACAAAGACATTATTGCGGTCGGAACTTCACCGGTAAAAGTAACTCCGTTCCTGTTGATGTTTACTTACTTGATTTTGACAGTTGCCGAGTTGTATATCTCTCCGTTGGGTATCTCATTCGTGTCTAAGGTTGCTCCGCCCAAATATCAGGGTATCATGCAAGGAGGATGGTTAGGTGCGACTGCCCTGGGTAATCAATTGCTTGTAATTGGTGCGATTTTATATGAATCAATTCCTATCTGGATGACGTGGACTGTGTTTGTTGTAGCTTGTATGATTTCGATGTTTACAATGATCTTCATGTTGAAATGGCTGGAACGTGTAGCGAAATAATAAATTAATTATCCTAATGAAAAAAGGCTTGCAAATTACTCTGCAAGCCTTTTTTATCAAATATCCAGTCCCATGATATAATCATTCATATAATATCCGTTTCCAATTGGAAAATCACCTTCCCTCAGTTTCCTCATCCCCATGTGTTCGTAAAACTGTAACGCCTTGTTATTGCGATTTACATTTAGTTCCATCAGGCAAGGTGCCGGATGCACTTCCTTGATATACTTGACCGCTTCCTTGAACAAGAAACTACCGCAGTGCGTTCCTTGAAAATGGGGGAGTACATAAATTTTCTGAAGATGGAAAATATCCTTTTCCTGTTGTTGCACAGAAACGTATCCGCATAATTCACCATCCTTGTAAGCGATAAAATAGATATGCCCTTCTTCCATTTGCTTGAGAATATTCTGAGGGGCATACATCCAGTCCATCATATAATCCAGTTGGTCGGGAGATAAGATTTCCTTGTAAGTGGCGGGAAAAACTTCCTTTGCCATCCTATTGATAAGTTCGCAATCGGCGACCGTTGCTTTTCGAATAGTAAACATACGTATTTTCTTTTTGTGGTTTAACGGGCGCAAATATAACCATTATTTCTTTTTATAATAAGGTGTAGTCTCTCTAATGTTTTAATTATTATTAATTTATAGTACTTTGTAATGCAAGGTACTGAAGTAATGCATATATTTGTGCCATACAAAAGAAGAGAATAATGAAAGTAGACAATGTAAAATCCCAAATGAGAAAGGGCATGCTCGAATATTGCATCATGCTTTTGCTGCATAAGGAGCCTGCTTATGCCTCAGATATTATTCAGAAGCTGAAAGAAGCTCAACTGATTGTAGTAGAGGGTACCTTGTATCCCTTGCTGACACGTCTGAAGAATGACGACCTGTTAAGTTATGAATGGGTGGAATCTACACAAGGACCGCCACGCAAATATTATAAACTTACAGAAAGTGGAGAGACCTTTTTGGGAGAACTTGAGATATCCTGGAAAGAGTTGAACGAAACAGTGAACCATATTGCCAATAGATAATCCGAAAAGAAGAAATTAAAATGAAAAAGACATTGACCATCAATTTAGGAGGAACTGTCTATCATATAGATGATGATGCCTACCGTCTGCTAGACAATTATCTGTCTAATCTGAAACATTACTTTCGTAAACAGGAAGGTGCGGAAGAAATCGTAAACGATATTGAAATGCGTATTGCCGAACTGTTTGCTGAGAAGATAGCCGAAGGAAAACAGGTCATAACTGTTTCGGATGTAGAAGAAATCATAGCCCGTGTAGGGAAGCCGGAAGATTTCGGGATTGTTGAGGATGATGCGGATTCGCAGAAAAAAACGGAACAGTCCGCCTCTGCCGGCCAAAGCTATACACGTACCGCTGCTCCGCGCCGTTTGTTTCGTGACCCGGACAATAAATTGCTGGGTGGGGTAGCGTCAGGGCTGGCCGCCTATTTTGGCTGGGATATCACATTGGTACGTATCTTGATGATAATTCTGGTATTTGTTCCTTATTGCCCGATGATTATCCTCTATATTATCGGATGGATTGTTATTCCGGAAGCTCATACGGCAGCAGAAAAGCTGAGTATGCGCGGAGAGGCAGTGACTATTGAGAATATAGGTAAAACGGTGACGGATGGTTTTGAACGGGTAGCAGACGGGGTCAACAACTATATGAACTCCGGCAAGCCCCGTACGTTTCTTCAGAAAGTGGGAGATGTATTTGTTTCCATCGCAGCCGTTCTCTTTAAGATATTCCTGGTAGCCCTTGTGATTATCTGTTGTCCTGTGTTGTTTGTGCTTGCTGTTGTATTGGTAGCTTTGGTGTTTGCGGCTGTTGCAATAGCGGTCAGTGGTGGTGCTTTACTTTACGAGATGCTGCCTGCTGTCAACTGGATACCGGTTACTTCCATATCTCCAATGATGACGTTGCTTGGCACGATTGCCGGAGTTGCCTTGATCGGTATTCCATTGGGAGCTTTCCTTTATACCATTCTTCGCCAGTTGTTCCACTGGTCACCGATGGGGGCAGGCTTGAAATGGTCACTGCTAATCCTATGGATATTGGGTGCCGTCATTATGATTATTAATCTTTCAGCCCTTGGTTGGCATCTGCCTTTATACAGTTTACACTGCTCTTAACTAACGCTCATTCTATTAAAAAAGGATAATATTTATTCTTTTATAACTAAATGTACCCCGATAGTGTGTCCGGGGTACATTTTTTGTTTGTTTTTATTTATCGTAAGTCGAGAATTTTTATTAAGTTTGTAAGGACGTATTCAAGAGATAAAAATGGGTGAACATATATGTTTTAGGAGAAACGAACGTTTGACTACCGTCAATCCATATTGGCGGGGAAATCCGATGGTACGCGGACGCTTTTTTAACAGGCAGCACCGTTTCCGTCCGGGGATGGGAAGCGTGTTGAAATGGCGCCTCTCGCCCAATCCCCAGCGTAAAGAAAAGAAGACGGTAAAATGGAACCCGAAAATTTGCTATCTCCGTTCATTGGATGCGGTGATAGGAGACTCTTTGATATGGCTGGGGCATAATTCTTTCTTCCTTCAGTTGGCAGGCAAAAGAATCATGTTCGATCCGGTGTTCGGTAATATTCCTTTTGTAAAGCGACAGAGCGAATTTCCCGCGAATCCTGACATCTTTACAGGGATTGACTACCTGCTTGTCAGTCACGACCATTTCGACCATCTGGATAAACAAAGTATCGCCCGCCTTTTGAAGAACAATCCGCAAATGAAACTTTTCTGCGGACTGGGGACAGGGGAACTTATCCAGAGTTGGTTTCCTGAGATGAAGATTATTGAAGCCGGCTGGTATCAGCAGATGGAAGACGAAGGGCTTAAGATTACTTTCCTTCCGGCACAACACTGGAGCAAACGTTCCGTGCGTGATGGCGGGCAACGGCTGTGGGGAGCTTTTATGTTGCAAGGTGATGGGCTTTCTCTATATTATAGCGGAGATACAGGCTATTCCAGCCACTTCCGTGAAATCCCTGACTTGTTCGGGCCGCCGGATTATGCCTTGTTGGGAATAGGCGCGTACAAACCCCGCTGGTTTATGCGTCCTAACCATATCTCGCCCTACGAATCATTGACTGCGGCGGAAGAAATGCATGCCGGACTTACTATCCCGATGCATTACGGCACATTCGACTTGTCTGACGAACCGTTGCATGATCCCCCGAAAGTCTTTTCGGCAGAAGCGAAGAAAAGAAAGATTCCGGTAGAAATCCCTTGTTTGGGAGAGATTGTAAAACTGAATAAAAAGAAATAACTATAAATGAATAAAGAGATGAAGAAGCTGGAAATTAAAGACTTGAAAGAAAACTTTTTCGAAGCTATCGGAAAAGAATGGATGCTGGTTACAGCCGGCACGAAAGAGAAGTTCAATACAATGACGGCAAGTTGGGGCGGTATCGGCTGGTTGTGGAATAAGCCCGTTGCTTTTGTTTTCGTTCGTCCCGAGCGCTATACATATGAATTTATAGAAAAGAATGATCACTTGACACTTTCTTTCTTGGGAGAAGAAAATAAGAAAATCCATGCAGTCTGTGGTTCCAAATCCGGACGGAATGTAGATAAAGTGAAAGAAACCGGATTGAGACCTATATTTACAGAGGAAGGAAATGTGCTGTTCGAGCAAGCCCGCTTGAGCCTGGAATGTAAGAAACTCTATGCGGACGGTATCAAACCGGAATGTTTCCTGGATAAAGAATCACTGGAAAAGTGGTATGGTGGTGCACATGGCGGTTTTCATAAGATGTATATTGTAGAAATTGAAAATATATATTCGGAATAAATTTAGCGGATTTTTTTATGAATGCAATGGGGAAGCCCCTGAACTCAAGAGATTGAGAACAGGGGCTTCTTTTTGTTTCCTATCTTCCAAGGTTTATCTTGTCCGGTCGGATTTTTATTTTGATGGAGCCTCTTTTACCCATTTATCCAGCCATTCAAAGAAAGTACGTTGCCACAACACCCCGTTTTGTGGTTTCAGAACCCAGTGGTTCTCATCAGGATAAATCAGTAACTCGGCAGGAACACCACGCATTATGGCAGCGTCGAAAGCAGCCATCGCTTGATTAGCTAGGATACGATAATCTTTTTCTCCATGGATGCAGAGAATCGGAGTGTCCCATTTGTCTACGAAGAGGTGAGGGGAGTTGGCGAAAGTACGCTGTGCCACCGGATTCTGTTTTTCCCAGTATGCGCCGCCCATATCCCAGTTGGCAAACCATTTCTCTTCAGTTTCCAGATATTGCATTTCCATGTTGAAGATACCGTCATGGGCAATAAATGCCTTGAAGCGTTTGTCATGATGTCCGGCCAACCAATATACGGAGAATCCTCCGAAGCTGGCACCTACGCATCCCAAACGTTCTTTGTCCACATACGGCTCTTTTGCCATCTCGTCAATAGCCGTGAAGTAGTCCTTCATGCATTGACCGCCGTAATCACCACTGATCTGTTCGTTCCATTCCACACCGAATCCCGGCAAACCGCGGCGGTTCGGAGCGACAATGATATAATCATTGGCCGCCATAATCTGGAAATTCCAGCGATAAGACCAGAACTGGCTGACCGGACTTTGAGGCCCACCCTCACAGAACAACAAAGTAGGATATTTCTTGTTCGGATCAAACTGTGGCGGATAGATTACCCACGTCAACATCTGTTTGCCATCTGTCGTCTTCATCCAGCGGCCTTCCACTTTACCCATTTCCAACTGGTCATAAATCTGTTTATTCTCCTGTGTCAATTGAGTGGTTGTACCGTCCAATGCCACTGCATAAATCTCGTCACCCATACTCATAGAATGACGCTTGGCAATCAGCTTGTCACCGAAAAGAGCCACACCTTCGTAATCATACATTCCCGAAGTTATCGCCTTTACGGAATCATTCGCCAAGTCCAGCACATAAATCTGAGACTCTCCATGCCATACACCTGTGAAATAGATAGTCTTGGCGTCTGCGCCCCAGACAAAAGCATCCACATTCGATTCGAAAGCCTTGCTGACAAAACGCTTCTCACCGGTTTCCAGATTCATGATGAACAGACGGTTCAGATCAGCTTCATAACCGTCACGTTCCATACTCTGCCAAGCGATATACTTGCCGTCCGGTGAATATTGCGGATTGGTATCATATCCCTTATTCTCTTCGGTGACATTTTCAGTCTTCTTTGTATTCAGGTCATATACATAAATATCCGAATTGGTAGAAACCGCATACGCCAGTCCTGTCTTCTTACGGCAGGTATAAGCAACTTTGTCCGAGGTTGTATTCCAGGCAAGTTGCTCTATGCCACCCCAAGGCTTCATCGGACTTTCATACGGCTCACCGTCCAGAATATCCACGATATTGGAGATGCCGTTGTCGTCAAAATCCGCAACGAAGGGATGCGGAGCCGTTGTCACCCATTCATCCCAATGTTTGTACATCAGGTCAGTGACAATAATGCCGGTAGCTTTAGGCAGATCCGGATATTTGTCGGCTGTACTTTCTTTCGTCTTTACTTGTGAGATAAACAAGAGCTTCTTGCCGTCCGGTGAGATAGAATATCCTTCGATGTCACCGTCGTAGTCGGTCAGTTGCTTGCGACCGCTGCCGTCGGGATTCATCTCGTAGAGCTGGCTGCTTCCGTTGTCGTTACTTAGGAAAGCGAGCTTGGTGCCCCCTTTGATCCATGTCACCTCATTCTCCTGATAGGGGGTACGGGTGATTTGCCGATTATCGCTACCGTCTGCGTTCATCACGAAGATTTCGCGGTTACTCTTGTTTTCCGGTACGCTGTAATAAGCCACCGTATACGCAATTTTCTTTCCATCGGGCGATACTGCGAATCCGCCGATACGTCCCATGGCCCAAAGTGCTTCGGGAGTCATGCGCTTCCCTTCAATCTTAATATCCGATTTCTCGATAAGCACCTGGTCTGTCTTGCCTGCGTCTTTGGTTCCACCGCAGGCAGCTAACAACATTGCTGCCGACATCATAAATAAATTAGCTTGTCTCATATATTTTATAAAATGTTTATTTTCTTGCGAAGATAGTGAAAAAAGGATTTAAATCTTCTTTTTCTGCCAGTTTCCTTTTTTCATATACTGGTAACAGAAGATGAGGATAAAAATACCGTATATGTGCTCCGTAGTCCAGCAGAATGCAATATCGACCCGCAGATAATATATAAAGTACGCTGCATAAGCCACGTAGATAGCCAGTACACAAAGTTCCATAGCCAGTCCTGTTCGTGTATTGCCCGTGCCCGATACCGACTGAAAATACACGTTGGCAGGCACCAACACCAGATAGGCTGAACATAATACCCAAAGTGAGGGGATAGATGCGGCCCTTAAGTCCGGCATATCTGTATAGATACGCAGAATCAGCTCCGGGAACAGGCTGAAGAAAATCAATATCGGCAGTACGAATACATATCCGATACGGATATGCTGACGGATCGTTCCCCGTACACAATCCTGTTCTCCTGCACCGATCAGGTTACTGACCAATGAACCGCAAGTGGCGGCAAAAGCCATAGCGACCATAAATGGAATCCCCGACACGTTACGGATAATATTGGCGATTGCCAGCGATCGTTCTCCCAAATGTTCCACGAACAGGAAAAACATAAACCATGTCGATAAGGAGACAAAGTTCTGAATCATTGTCCACACGGAAATATTAAGGATTCTTTTCAACGTTTCTCCCCTAAATTCAGGCAGGATATTCAGTGCATACTTCTTGCAGTCAATTCGTTGCCAGGTATAGATGATGAAGAAAATCACCGAAACCATTTCGGCCAGTGAAGAACCGATGGCAGCACCGGCAATCCCCAGTTGTGGGAAACCGAATTTACCGAAAATCAGAATATAGTTGAATACTACATTCGAGAGCACCATTACGACCGAGTTCAGTGTCAGTGTCTTGGTCTGTGTCGTACCGACGAAGAATGCACGGAACATCACACCGACAAAAGAGAAGAAAAATCCATAGACTCTCCAGTGTATATAACTCTCGGCTGCATCGTAAATGTGCGGAGAAGAAATGATATTCTTCAATATATATGGTGAAAATACGATGGATAGTGTGAACAGTATAGCTGCCACTGCCAATAAGAAATAGATGCCTTGATAGAATATCGGACCTATTTCTTTGTAATTCCCTTCTCCGTTGCGACGGGCAATCAATATCTGCGCTCCGATACTGAAGCCGAAAGCCAGCATAAAGATAGCGAGATAGTACACACCTGCGATGGCGGATGCCCCCAGTTCGATTTCACCGACACGTCCGAGAAAAGCCGTGTCCGTCATACCGATCAGTTGTTCCATAATCAGACTGATCAGGATCGGATAGGTGATCGTCCAAATTTGTTTATAAGTGTATTTAGTTTTCATATGTTTTATTTTTAGAGAAAGAAAGCCGGGCAACCATAATAGGATGTCCGGCTTTCTCAGAATATATAGGATTTTATTCCTTATTTCTTATTCTGTCTTTGCTGCTGCAATAACTCCTGTTGCTTTTGCATCGCTTCCAGGCGGGCAGCAAATCCGGTCTTCTTCGCTTGTTTCGGGTCTTTCTTTTTGGCTTCAAGGATAGCCAGTAACTTCGTTTCGTCAGTCGTTCTACGAAGCAGAATCATAGTACCCACGCTAATCAATGTCGACACGAAATAGTAATAGTTCAAACCTGACGGATAATCATTCAAGACAAACAAGAACATAATCGGCATCAGATACATCATCCATTTCATAGCAGCCATTTGCGGCTGTGCACCGGTATCCTGCATAGACATCGTGTACTTCGTGTTCAAGATGTTGGTTACTGTCATCAGCAAGCAGAACAAGCTGAGATGGTTGCCCAAGAACGGGATATGGAACGGGAATGTGATGAACGCGTCATAAGTGGAAAGGTCGTCCGCCCACAAGAAACTCTGTTGACGCAACTCGATAGCACTCGGCACGAACATAAACAAAGCCATCAGGATAGGGAACTGCAACAGCATCGGCAGGCAGCCGCCCATCGGACTTACCCCGTATTGGCTGTAAAGTCCCATCACTTCCTGCTGTTTCTTCATCGCATCTTCCTGCTTCGGATACTTCTTGTTGATTTCGTCGATTTTCGGTTTCAGCACGCGCATCTTGGCAGAAGACATATAAGTTTTCCAAGTAGCCGGATAAACCACGACTTTCACCATGATAGTCAGAATTAACAGTACGATACCCATGCTCAACCCCCAGCCGGACAACCAGTCGAATACGTTGATTGTGATGAATTGGTTAATCCAGCGAATCAACGGCCAGCCCAGATATACCAGTCTATGAAGTTCCCATTTCTCGGTACGACCCTTATCCAGTGCTTTCAGCGTCTTGAAGTGGTTCGGGCCAAAATAGAAATACATCTCTGTCGGTTCCTTACCTGACGGATCGAAGAACGTGTTCATTTCAGCCGAATAATCCTTGATATATCCGCTTCCTTGCTGTTCCATTCTCGATTTTACAGAAACTTTTTCGAAATCCTGCTCGGCAATAAATACAGAAGAGAAGAACTGGTTCTTGAAAGCCACCCAGTCGATGCGGTTTTCCAACTTCTTTTCATCATCTTTGGCAGCCGACAAGTTATCTACGTTATCTCCCGTGACCTTGTAAGTCAGTTCAGACAAACGGTTCTCGTAAGTGAACCCTTTCTCCAGTTGGCGGGCACGTTGTGACCAGTCGATGTCCACATAGTTGGTGCTTGCCAGTTTGTCCGCCATGCCTGTCGCCTTGATTTCAAAGTTCATCAGGTAACTGTCCGGTTTCAGGGTGTAGATGAAGTCGATATAACTGTCGCTGTCTGCAGCCAGACGCATAGTAACGCTGCTGTCCGTCTTGTTTACAGCTTCAAAGAAGTAATCCTTTGTCTGGATGGCACCTTCCTTGTTGTAGAAGTTGAAGTTCATCGAAGCATCATCACCGTCGAACAGCATGACCGGAGTCTTCTTGTCCTGTGCCATGTAATCCTTCAGCATAGCTGAATATACACGTCCGCCTTTAGTCGTGAAAGTGATTTCCGCTACATTATTCTGGATACTGACTTTGGAGTCGGTTCCATGTATGGCATTGAAAAACAGAGCGGAAGAATCGGCTGCCGATGCGGCAGTCTCTTGCTTGCTGTTAGCCAGTGCAGCTTCCGTTTTCGCTTTCAGCGCTTCCTCTTGCTGTTGTACTACGGCAATAGAATCGTAGTATCTCTTTTGCGCAGCTATCTGCTCCTCGCTGGGGCGGCTCAGAAAACTGAATCCTACCAATAATATACCTATTAAAACGAGACCTGTGATGGTGTTTTTATCCATTCTTATTTTAATTACAAATTACTAATTACTTTTCGTTTTCGATAGCCGCTTTCACAAACGCTACGAACAACGGGTGCGGGTTCAATACCGTACTGCTGTATTCCGGATGGAATTGCGTACCAACGAACCACTTCAAAGCCGGGATTTCTACAATTTCCACCAAGTCCGATTCCGGGTTGATACCTACACATTTCATGCCGGCAGCCTCGTATTGTTCCTTGTAGTCATTGTTGAACTCATAGCGGTGACGGTGACGTTCCTGAATGTGCTCCTGTCCGTAAGCCTGATAAGTCTTGGAATCCTTCTGCAATACACATTCGTAAGCACCCAGACGCATTGTGCCTCCCATGTTAGTGATGGCTTTCTGCTCTTCCATGATGTCTATCACGTTGTGCGGAGTCTTTTCATCCATTTCACGTGAGTTGGCATCGGCATATCCCAGTACGTTGCGTGCAAATTCAATGGCAATACATTGCATACCCAGACAAA
>NZ_CABUHK010000093.1 GCF_902491285.1 uncultured Bacteroides sp.
GTTGTTCGTTTTTCCGTTTCTCCCGTTCGGCTTTCGCTTCTTTGTCGAATTTTTCATAAGCATCTACGATACGTTCCACCAGCTTATGGCGTACAATATCTTTCTTGTTCAGTTCGACAAAGCTGATGCCTTTTACCCCTTTCAGGATGCGGAGTGCCTGCACCAATCCCGATGTCTGGGAAGAGGGAAGGTCAATCTGGGTCATATCGCCTGTCACAATCATTTTAGTGTTCATACCCATACGGGTGAGGAACATTTTTATTTGCTGTGCGGTGGTATTCTGTGCTTCGTCAAGAATTACGACTGCATCATTCAGTGTACGTCCGCGCATAAAGGCTAACGGGGCAATCTGTATAATGTTCAGTTCCATGTATTCCTTTAACTTGGCGGCAGGTATCATATCTTGAAGCGCATCGTACAAGGGTTGCAGATACGGGTCGATTTTATCTTTCATGTCACCGGGCAGGAAACCCAGCTTTTCTCCGGCTTCTACGGCGGGACGACTGAGGATAATCTTCTTGATTTCCTTGTTTTTCAGCGCACGTACGGCAAGGGCAATGGCGGTATATGTCTTTCCCGAACCTGCAGGACCGATGGCGAATACCATGTCATTCTTGGCGAATCCTTCCACCAGTTTCAACTGGTTTTCGCTTCGGGGGATGATAGGCTTGCCCGTGACGCTGAACACGATCACGTTTCCGGTTTGTTCCGTTTGCGGGGCATTCCCTTTTATAATGTCGATGATAACTTCTTCTTTCAGTGAATTATATTCAGCGCAGTATTTTTCGAGTTTGGTGATATTTTCTTCGAAGGCGCACATTTCTTCCTCGTCGCCCAGCACTTTGATGACATTACCACGGGCAACGATACGTAGCTTCGGATATAAAGCTTTAATTAACTGTATGTTGGCGTTGTTTACACCGTAAAAAATAACAGGATCAATATCCTCAAGAACAATCAGTTTCTCTATCATTAAGTTGTATTAAAGAAAAATTTCTGCAAATTTAATGAAACGTTTTGGATTCTCTGATTGTTTGGAGATGAATTTTACTGCAATTATTCTGCCGATAGGATATGAAAATGATATTTATCGGGCAGTGATGTGGAAACAACCCTGTTTCAACTCATACTTGATGTAGCATTTTTCGGCCTGTCGCAAATCTCTCAGAACTTCGGACAGAACAAGTTTCAGAGTATCGGAACCGACATCCTGCAACGGTCTTCCGTCTTTATCCTCCACCTTCTTGAACCGTTTCCAGCTAACGTCAAAAGTTGCTCCGAAGCAATGTGCCGAGTTGGCGGAAGCGTTCACGTTCCTGCGGCGAAGGCGTTTCACATCGCCTTGGGTGCGCAGTACGGAAGTGACGATCACCTGATTGGGGTTTAATCCTTTGGCGGCAAGTGAATCAAGAAAGTTAGAGCCGATTGTGTCGAGCAGCGCACTTGCGCGAGGGACAAGATAGGGGATAGAATGGGTCAGAGAATCTACCACATAGAACTCATTGTCAATGATGTGTGTCAGCTTTTCTTTCATATCTTCCGCTGCTTCGCGGTCTTCCAACGGACGGATACCAACAGCTTTTGCAGCTTCCAGATGTTTATCATTCAAATCAGGGAAAGAACGTTTATAGCTGACTACGCCACGGATATTGCGTGGTTCGTTCAGTTTCAATGACATATCTTTCTTTTTGCAACCGGAAGTGAGTGTTGCAAATCCTATAATCAGCGAAAATAGTGGTAATATACGAAGTTTCTGTATAGTCATTTTGTATTTTTTGCCTGCAAAGTTATATGAAAACGTTGGAATATACATATGAAATTAGAAAGAATAACAGGGAAATCTTATCAGTATATTCTCAAGCAATTCTCACTGCTATGAGAAAAAATACTCACTGCTATGAGAAAAAATACTCATCGCTATGAGAAAATATTCTCATAAGGATGAGTATTAATTCTCATCACCGTGAGAAAATGTTCTTATCACGATGAGAAAATATTCGATTCTGTACTTAATGAATAATGCGCTTTCTTATCCTTTTTTCTCTTCAGCTTTTGTTGTAGGCTTCTCTTCCGTTTTACTTTCCGGATTAATTATACCTTTCACTGTTTCACCGATAGGCAATTTGTCCAATACGCCGAGACTTGGAGCTACTGTTTTCACCAATGTGTTCAAGAAGTTGCTTGTCCCTCCGTTTCCACCGTCGAATACAGTGATATTTCCTAAATTCATGTGTTCGAACGCCTTGACCTGTTCGCCGGCAATTTCCTTCCACTGGTCTACCATCTTATATTGGATGGCGATAGCCGGATTCGATTCGGCTGCTCTTACCATCGCTTCGAAGCCTTCCGCTTCGGCAAGCAGTGAGCGTTTCTTACCTTCCGCTTCCGCTTCCAGTTTCATTTGGATAGCTTTTGCTTCCGCTTCGGCTTGTGCCAAAGTCGCTTTAGCACGGGCTTCCGCTTCGCGGGTAATCTTTTCAGCGATAGCGTTTGCCTGAAGAATAGCTTCCTGTCTTGCGATTTCGGCAGGAACAATCTTTTCCGCTTTCAATGAAGATTCAACTTTACGGGCTTTTGCTTCTTCCACCTCTTTTTGCGCAATTTCACGGGCAGTCTGTACGGCAGCTTCCGATTTGGCGGCAGCTTCACCGGCTTGTTTGTCGGCATTGGCTTGTGTCACGGCCAGTTCGGCATTAGAGAGGGCTACCTCTTTTTGTGCGTCATTCCGTCCGATGGCAGCTTTCTTGGCCGCTTCCGCCTGTTTGATTTCCATATCCGAATTCAGTTCGGCAACGCGGCTTTCCTTTTCGGTATTTGCCTGCTCGATACGGATATTCTTTTCAGCTTCGGCTTTTGCTACTTGCGATTCTTTTTCCGCATTGGCGATAGCTACTTGGGAAATTCTGTCCTTATCTGCATTTGCAACAGAGATTTCCTGTTGTTTCTTAGTTTCCGCGATAGCGATATCCTGGTCTTTGCGAGTTTCCGCCACTTTCGTTTCGCGTTCCTTAATCTGGTTCGCGATTTTGATAGCACCCAGTTTTTCCTGTTCCTCGATGTTGGCTTGTGCCTCGTTCAATGCCTTACTTTCAGCTTCTTTACCCAAGTTGACGATATAGTTGGCAGCATCGCGGATGTCACTGATATTGATATTCATCAGGTACAAACCGAACTTGCGGAGTTCCGTATCAATATTGTCTTTTACTTTGGAAAGGAACTTGTCGCGGTCGGAGTTCAACTCTTCAATGGTCATGTCGGCAATAACCAGACGCATCTGACCGTAAACTACATCTGTAATCAGGTTTTGTTTGTCGTCTATAGTCAGTCCGAGCATACGTTCGGCAGCGTTTTGCATTACGTCTGCATCTGTGCTGATGGCTACGGTAATAGTGGTAGGCACATCTACACGGATATTCTGTGCGGATAGTGCGCCTGTCAGCTTGCAGTCAATCTGCATCGGTTTCATTGACAGGAATTCGTAGCCCTGGATAATCGGCCATACGAAAGCAGCTCCACCGTGGTATAACTTCGCAGATTTCTTTTCTCCTCCTGTCTTACCATATACGACGAGGACTTCGTCACTCTTACATTTGCGGTAGCGAGAAAGGATACCGATAAAAGTGAGCAGAATGACCGCCACTAGTATTGCGGCCATAATTAGCATTTCTTGTGTCATAGAATTGTGTAAATTTGAATAGTTATTGAATATATAATGTTCCGTCCTGATACTTGGTGATAACAGTGCGATCTCCGGTTTGATACGTCTTTCCCGATTCGGAGATTACGTCTATTTCGCGCATGGCTCCATTGCGGCTTGTCTGTACGGTGTACTTACTGTTGTTTTGCTTGAAGTAAATGGTACATTCGCGTCCCACGAGTTCGTCGGTTGCTTCGGAGCGGTTCACTTGTTGCAGTTGATAGGCTTTTTTGTACAGAAACCATACGGCGAAAACAAAGAACAGTCCTACCAGGATACCGATAACATAACTTTGGATTTCTGTGTTGCCTGCGAGATACATGTACCAGCCGAAGCCGATACCAAAGTGGGTGAGTCCTTTGAAAGAGACTACACTGCTGATGTCGGCATCCACGTCTACATCTGCATCCATATCTCCGAAAAAGATTGATAAAACAAACTGAATTGCGAATATACCCGTTGTCACAAGGGCGATAATAAGGAATATGGTGTTACTCATAATTTTGAGATATTGGTGAATTATGTTTATTTGTTCTCCAAATATACGGTTTTGTGTGAACTATGCAAAGAATATTTATATAAAGTTGCATTTCCGGCTTTTATCTAATAAATCCTCGGATGTGTGAGAAAAAGTCCCCACCCACTCAGCGCTATCTTCACAGGCCGCCTCTGAGTGGAATGAGGAACACAAACAAAACAAACAATATTTTGTATTTCTTTAATTATGGGGTTATGAGATTCCGTACTCTTACGGAGCGTTTTCTTTTATATATCATCAGGACAATCAAGTACCAGTATCGAATCTTCACATGAGATAATGGGACATTTGTCTAGTATATCGAGATTTATTTCTATTTTGAAACGGCCGCAGACATCATGAACTTTGTGTTTGAAGTCAGCAAAACCCTTCATGAATTTCTCAATCCGGTTGGCTGAATGCTCGTAAGCATACCAGTGTCCGTCCTCTTCAAACAGATAGGCTTGTCGCATATCTGATGATTCTAATTGCAGGATGTCTCTTTGTTCCATAATTTTTAGTTTTAAGTTCTATATCTTATTTGACTATTTCTACGTCGCGTACACAACGTAATATATGTTTATTTTTATTATCAACCTCATTTGATAGATACAAAGCTTTTGTATCGCCACAAAAGAATCTTAAATTTCCAGCATTTTTGCCTTTATCTATGGTGTATCTCCATTTAGTTCGTGATATGGCATCGAAGACTAAATTCTTGTCTACTATGTACATTAGCATCATTTCTCTTTGGTTGGGGGCTCTCCAAAGCCCTTTGTCACTTTCGTCACTATTCTCTGAATAGTTCTTACACAAGCTAAGGTCATTGTCAGAGGTCAAACGATAATAGGTTTTTCCTGAGTTCTTTATCGGGTCATTGGTATCATACCAGCATGAACGTATAGTGGTATACCAAGTACTGAGAGTGAAAAATGAATTTTCTTCATATACAAGTATATTATTATTTAATGCTTTTGTATCTTGATATGCTTTCTTAGACACTTGAAATGCTTTATAAGGTTTATTGCCTTCGTCAAAGTTGTCATGAATTCCTATTTCACCTTTCTTGAGTCGTGAACCCCGTATATTCTGGGCAGTTAATCGTGACATCTTAAAAACTAGTTGGGCAGTAATTATTTCGTCCTCTTTGCTTTGTTGATTGTACACTTTTACGCGTGTACCTTGATCGAGGTATTCAAATGCTTGTTGAGGATATTCGTCTCTTTTTAATTCTTCATTGGGTGCTTTGTCCAATCCTAAGTTACGTACACATCTGAAATTGTGCGGGAGATCCTTTTCTTCAGTAGTATATGTGGGATAGTCACCAACAGAAGCGCCTTCTTCCGACCAAATACGCTTTTTGTCACTGGTCGTATAATGATGGTCTGTCCTGTCTGCATACACAAATGAAATATTGTTGGCATCATATAAGGGGGTTGGCAGGCTTTTTGCTCCCAGATACATACCCATTAATTGCTCACTGGTCGGTACAAACCATTTTACTTCGTCCAATGTTATCTCACCATCTCCGTTTTCATCACGATTTCGTGATAAGCAACGTCCCAAAGCGATAGCCTCGGCATTGGTAGTGAAAGTATTCATTTTCTCATCCGGTTGTTCAAGATTCACGTGGGCAGCCCATGATGTGTTTTTGCTCAAATACTTCCAAGTATTCCACAATCCGTTGGCCGACGACATTTCATTGGCTATATTCGGTGCTCCCCATTTGGCCAGTCCTGTCTCATTGATATGTTCCATACCTAGTGCCAATGCTGATTCTGTGCTATAGTATGTTTGTATCGAACGTTGCGTAATCATATATCGGGCTTTGGCATAACTGCTATTGCCATCCAAACTATACTTGGGAGCATAGACCAGCATTATGTAGCGGTTGTCTGCATTTGCAAAATGCCGCCAGTAAGTTTTAGGTTCATTCCCCCAATTTGTACCTTTAGGAGCTTCGGTATAATAATATTCGTCTATAAAAACGGTATAGTAATATGTCTTGTCTTCATTCTTGTCTGCGCTTTGATCTTCATTATAACGCTTTATTACATCATCGGCGAGTCCGAACAGGTCGACCAGTTCGTTTTTGTTGTATTTTTGTAGTTTTGCATTGGAATTATCTTTTCCATGGGATTGGAAATGAATCCAATGATAGTCTTGTTTGGCGCCATTTCCCCTGTCAGGTTCACTTTGTTCTGTCACTTCACCGAAAGGAGTCTTTACTAAAAATTTCAGTCCTCCTCCTGTTCCATTGTTTCTATCCACTACATTATTGTAACTGAATCCCATTATAAAGCAATTGTAATGTGCGTCTAAAGTACGTACTTCTGCTTCAGAATCCACAACGTCACCTTCGGCACCTGGGCGATTTTCTTCCCCTTCCGTTACTTCTACTATAATGTCTGTTACGTCATTGATAATTAAATTATATGTATAGTTGGTGTTCCGCTTGCTTGTGAAGATATCCGGATTGTTGCGCCCACCTCCCAAGTGTATTCTATACCGTACGGTGGCTACACGTTTGCCATCGTTGGAGCCTTCGTTTTTGATTTCCAGCTCAGCTTTAAACTCGACATAAGTCGCATACTTTTCCGAATATTTATATTCACCGGTATTTGTACCGTCGTCGTTTTTCACTTCTGCTTCCCGTTTGGCATACTCTTTCGTTTTATCTGCTGATGACGGATCAATGGAAGTCACTGTACCATCCTTTTCGACGTATGATTTTGAACTTTTTATATTTTCCAGCATATAAAAATCGAATATGCGAGAGTTATCATCTTCATTTGTACTGAATGCGGTACTTACTATACTGTTTCCGTAATCACTATCTTGGGTAAAACTATTCACTTCCGGTTGCTCTATCACATTCGATTTTAGCGGAACATATTTCACTTGCCAACTGGTAGGAGTGAAGGATGTTACTTTTTCTCCTACTTTTATTTTAAAAGTGATATGAGAGTCTAGGCGCGAAAGTTGTATTTTGCCACTGGATATTTTCCCATGTTCATCAATCACACAGTATCCTTCTTTCTTGCCTTCTGCCGGAATGGTCGTATTGAATGTACCGCTCATTACCAGGCTGCCTTGTATACGCTGTACGTTGGCTTCGTTTAGACTAACGATTACTCCGGACAGATCCTCGAACTTTTTCACAGCGTCCAACTTGTTCAGTATGGATTCCAGTTCGTTCGTTTCCGAATTGGCTATTGCATAAATAAAACTTTCACCACTGGTAGTTTCTAGCGCAAAGTTTCCGCTTTCTTTATTTTCCAGTGAACTGCTTATTTCATCTGTACTGTAGAACTTGCTGGTCTTCAGCTTTCCGGCATTGTCGAATACAAATACATAGAGGTCGTTTATTCTGTTTTCTTCTGTTCCAGGAAGTGCACGGGTTTGTTTCTCCATGCCTGTGACAGACAGACCGAATTTGATTGTAACCGGAATTCCTTCTTTCACATTGGTGACAGAATATATTTCATCATCTGCACAAGCACTAAGAAATGCGCAGATAATAATCGGATATATTATATTCGTTATCACTTTCAGTATGCTGTTTTGCTTTTTCATCTGATTTGCCTCCTTCTATTAATCGAATGACGGGACATCAATATTCTCTTCATCCCACGCTTTTACTTCATATTCTAATGTTACATCCATTTTCACACTTGTGATGTTGAATACATACATGTGGTTGCGAAGAACATTATAGTCTTTTCCATTTTCACTGAATGGTATGGTATAACTTTTTTCTTTACCTCTGGCCACCGCTTTGATGACCAAATATATTTTCTTTTCAGTTTGTGCTCCCGTATTCTGATGTTCCGGAATGTAGAATTTGTTTTCAATCTTGTTGCCTTCTGTCCCGTTCAGTATGCCGGAAGTCAGGAAGTCGGCAGATAATGTGGAGTTTCCCGGTATGGACGGACCATCGTTTTCTATGGGTGCGCAATATCCTTGTGTATTATAATTGTGCAACCGGACTTCGGTGATTTTGAAATCTGTTATTCCCTTTCCATCGTTGACCATTACATTCACTTTGGCAACTGCGCGTTTCAGGGTGAGATCTCCTATATTATTCTTTCCCGATGTGATGGACGCGATAGTACCTTCACCCCACATCGGAATATTTGTCGAATAATTCATTTCTTTATTGTAGCCGAACACTAACTGTTTGTATAAATCAGTCTTACTGTCTCCCGGTGTCATCGTCACATCTTCTACCTTTTTGTTTTTTGCGTTAACAATTACGATAAAGTCCATGCGGGTACCGGTGCTGTATGTCCCAGACAGTTTTCCTTCTATAAACCGGTTACCTTCTTCGTCTCTCTTTCCGATAAGTACGTATTTAATTTGTTCTACGAACCTGCCTTCTACGAAAGTGTATATTTGGGCATCATTGATTTCACGTTCAGCTACCAAACCCTCGGATTCACCGTCAATACCCCGTGTAGGAATATCCGGAAAAGTTAATGCAAAATTAATCTTTGCACCCTCTACTGGCGCTCCCGGAATGTTCTTATATATATTATCATCTATAACTCCGTCTGTGACACATGACGTTGCCATGATGCTGAGGACAGCCAGCAGATAATATGTCAATTTAGAGTATTTCATTTTACAGTTCAATATCATTAAGTTGGATAATCCAATCGTTTACATCAATTACGGTTTTAATCAGTGCAAGTTTCTCATCTACGAAAATAATCATGCTGTAATTATCTTCGCGATCCAGATATTCTTGGAGGGTATAATTCCGGTCTTTATACTTCTCTAGTTGGAGCAGCTCCAAATATTTCACTAAGTTGGGACTGTGAAACAGGGTTTCGTTTGTTGCGGAGTTGGTGATAGTCAACTGTGGGGTTTTGTTCTCCATCAGTCTCGCTACACTTATCTCGCTGACAACGGCATTGTATTCTTCAGCCTGTTCGTATCCTGCACTGAAAGCTCTTGTTCGGACAACTTCCGATTCGACAACAAATGGTTTGTAAGTCAATAGATTGTCTTCCAGCAGCGAGTTATCATAATTCATATATCCGTTGTCATCATAAATGTTGCATTTGAATGTTTCCTTTGTCAGTGTTCTTGTCACCGGACCAACTGACTGGTTGACTTGTGCTACGACTATACGGATGTTATTGGTGTTTTTCACTAAAGACACAATGCTGATCTGTTCCCTGCCGTTTCGGGTAGTAGGAGCGTTTTTTACTTCACCATGCCAAAGTGAATGTAACTCTTGTTCTACAATGTAATTCTCTTTTTCATTTTCCGCATCAGCCCTCGTTACTACTTTGCGTAGCGTTTTCACTTTCAACTCTTCTATTTGAGATTGCTCCGGATATAATAAAGGTACTGCGAATGATTCATTATTTAATCCTGCCCATGCGATAAGGTGAAACTTCGACGGATCGATATCTACTTTCATAGAGTAATTTCCATCTCCCAATTGTTCGCCCTGATCTGTTTTCTGATAAACAAGATTGTTATTGTCGTCAAAAGCATAAAGTGTTACTGTTCTAACTTGTTTGGCAAAAACGTCTACTTCCTCCATGTTGTAGTCATATTTGAATTTTACACAGTATTCGATGCTACAATCTCCGTCATTGTAATCTAATATAGAGTCACAAGATGTAATTGTACCAGCCAATAATGTGAGCAACAATATCTTGTTGACTTTTTCATGTATGGTTGTTAGTATTTGTCTCATTATTCTCACTTTTTATGCTTTTAGAAAGTAATGTTTTGTTTGAATGTAATGCCTTTTGTCTTTTTGTAAGGAGAAAATCGGGAGAGGGAAATCATCTCCCGATTTTCTTGTTTACTTTGATAGCTATTGATTAAAGATCAATCTCGTTCTTATGTATAGTCCAAGGTTGGATATTTGCTGTAATTGTTAATTTTGTATCAGATTCAGGAGTCGGAGGAGTACTTGTCGGCCATCCTAAGTCTTTAACAGAGTTAACTGCAAGCTGGTACCAATTGTTCCGGATAATTGAACATCCTTGACCTGCGTGCTGGATAGCTGCTTCGTAATAACATAAACCATCCTCGTATTTGATGATACCATTGGCAGCGAGGTATTCAGCATTTCCTTCTGTTTCGCTCAGATTATTGTAATCAACTCTCATTTCTGCCCAGCTTTTGTAGATTGTTTTTTCATCTCTTACATAGTTCCCATCTTCATATATTGGATTCACTTTTACATAAAATGTTTCAGCTTCTTCTAATGTCGGGTTCTCTTCTGATCCGGTAGCGTAGTATACTTGTGCCTGGTAATGTACATTGGTAGCTTTTGCCTTGGTTTCCTCGGTCCAATCTCCACCAACTTTGTTTTCTAAACAGTAAGTAATTCCGGCAGCGATCCATCTATAGTCTGTTTTGTAGACCTGCAGATATGGCTCTGCTCCTGTCCAGCTTGTCTCATTAGTCAATACATATGAGTCCTTTACTAAATTAGAATAGGAATGACCTACAAATTTTGCAACTAACCAATTTTTATCTCCTTTTACGGTATATGTTGATTCGGATATTTTGAAGTTTTTTTCAGAATCAGTTCGTTCATCCAATTTAGCACTAACGCGGTCTACGTTAATCGTTGCTTTATTCTCATCTGTACCTGCTGTTATGGTTATATCACCCTTAGAGCCACTCATTAAGAAATTGTCATCTTTGGCAATACTTGAAGCAAGGTAGTCCAATCCATTGCTCGGTAATGCTTGTGCTCCGATTTGCAGTGCTTTAAAATCCTCAGTATTTTTTGCAGCATTTATTTCTGCGTTTAATTTATCAGATGGATTTACAAATGCGTAAATTGTAATATTACTACCTGCAGCTACACTAAAAGCAGGAGTGCTGGCTACTACTTCTTGATTAGCATTAGGGTTATCATTTGTTACTGTGAGATTGTTCTTTACAATGAGTTTGTTACCTCCATAGTCTAATACGATTGTAGCAGTAGTGATTGCTGATTCTTCGTTACTTCCGGCATCTTTGCCTTCCTCGCTGACTGCTCTTGATTTTCCGGTTGCTGAAGTAAAGTTAACTCTCATCGTTGCTTGTTCGCCTGTTGGAGTTTGGATACCGTTATCAATAAATTCTTCTTCGTTGCTACAAGCTGTCATAGCAGCTACTGCTAAACTTGCTAATAATAAATTCTTAATTTTCATTTTTTTGAGTTTAATGTGAGATGCAATAATAATTTCTTTCTTTAATTGCACACTACATATTATTATATGTAGTCATGCTGGTTTATTCTTTTCTTTTTTGGGGAAGAGCCATCTAAAGGATGAGGACCGATTGTTTTATGAAAAACATCATTTCTTCTTTATTGGAAGCCCTTATATATGATAAGGTAAAAAGTAACTTCCTGGTGGAGTTGGTTTGTTTGTTTCTTATAGGCAATGTTTCTTTTATTTGTTTATTACTTAGATTATTGTTTGCTTGTTTCAAGGAAACTTTTGTTCCTTATCGACGTTGCAAAGGTATGGGAGAAAAACTAAAGCGTTAATCGGTGTTTATTTCAATTTTCAAGGTGATTGTTTCAATTAAAAAAATGCATTTTTTTGAGTGGTGAATCAGTCGTTTTATGAATGATTATTGGTGTTGTTGAATGAATAACCGCTCTCGCTTTCTTTTTACCGTTGTTGTATATATTGTCGTATCATTTCGTTTTTTGTTTGTTTTTGATGCAGAATATACAACTTTACGGGAGGAGATGGATGCTTTGTGTTTCATTCATGCATTATTGAACGATTTATAGCTTCTCTTTCATATAAAAAACGCACGACCTTCACAGGTAGTGCGT
Organism: uncultured Bacteroides sp.; assembly: GCF_902491285.1. Taxonomy (GTDB): domain Bacteria; phylum Bacteroidota; class Bacteroidia; order Bacteroidales; family Bacteroidaceae; genus Bacteroides. The sequence continues at coordinate 12,025 of NZ_CABUHK010000093.1, forward strand.
TCTTTAATCATTAGGGGTTAATTTATTAATATAATAAATTACTGAGGGTTAAGTCTTTTGTCCGTGTCTTTATTTTGTAGGGTAATTCTGTTTCTTTTTCAGTTCTTTCAGGTTTGCGTCGGCTTGTGCATGTAGGCCGGCTTCTTTGGCTGCTTTGAAATAAATTTCCGCTGTCTCCAGATCACCTTCCAGCATGGCGATGACTCCAAGGTTATTGAGTGTCTCGGCAGCTTTTGGATCAGCTTTGGCTAGATGCTTCTTGGCAACAGCCATGTCGCCACTTTTTTGGATTTCCATTGCTCCGGCATTCAGGTTTGCTATCGGATCGTCTGGGAACATTGTTGCAGCTACCAGAAAAGAGTGATTGAACTCTTCGCTTCCTGGTTCGTAACTTTGCGCTACCAGATAGATTTCCTGCAAACTCAACAGTTGCGGGCGTTTATTGATAATCTCTTTCGACTCTTCGAGGTTGAAGCCGCGCACTGTATAATTGACGGTATAGTCCGAATGGCGAAGTGCCGGATAGCATGTGTCTAATATATATTGGTATCCTTGCGGACCTGCCAGCTTAGCTATGGCGTGTTCTTTTTTGTCGATGTCCAGGCTTTCATCATTCATTAAACGAAGTATTTCGTCTTTCTTATCCAATGATGAGGTGGCAACAAACTTGCGGAAACCAGCCCAATCTTCCGGAGTCGATTCCGAAGTTATTAGCTTCTTGTCAAAGTTGTAATAACTGCTCACATAGTCTACCAATGCTTTGGTGCGTTCTTCTGCCAAACGGGTGTTGTTGGCATAACCTCCTTCGGGCGAAGCGTATCCATGAATCTTGATGCTGGTGAGTGTAGTATTCTTGTCGTTGCGTACGGTGTCTATTGTAGCGCGTATTTTAGCTAGTTCGATCGTGTTGCGACGGTACTCCGGGTAGATAATGTATTTGTTGACCGGAAAGTCCAGATAAGCACTTCCTTCTACTGCACGATGTTTTACGCCTTCGGCTTGTGGAGTGATATAGGCAATGGAGGGCTGTAATTTCAACGGAGAAATGTTCAGCCGGGTGATTAATTCACCGCTGTTTTCCTCCAGAATGTCGCAACAGCCGCATATATCAATGTTTAACTTCATATTTGCCGTGCGCATCCATGCTTCAAATGGTATCTGTATCAGATAGCTTATTTTTTGTTCTTCAGTTTGCTTGCGGCGAATGACCGTATATGTATTTTCGAAGTTTTTGTGATTGCGTTGATTGACGATGTTGCGTTTGCGTCCGTACACTATGATAGACGGCAATGCTTTTGTCTGTCCGTCCGCTTCGAGAAACGGGGTAAGCGTAGCGACATTGTTGGAAGCTATTTTGAGGTTTGTCTGCAAAACAATGTCCAGGTTGATAGTCAGGCGATTGTCATCACTGCGCGTAATAGATTCTTTCTCTATACGCACTTGATTTTTATACAAAGTCTGTGCATTCCCGTTCAATACAGGCAGCAGACAGAAGAGTATGTATAGAATCTTTTTCATATTTGTTTTGTTTTAGAATAAATAAATTAGACTGACGGCAGCTTTGGTAGGTCCTACATAGTTCTTGTGTCCTTCCGATACTTTTGCACCGCAAGTCATACACTCGTACTGTTCGTACTTGACGCGTGCGTAACCTACGCCAATATTTCCTTCCAGATTCCAGTGTTTACCTAAAATCCATTGGTATCCGTAAGAAATCCCGGCTCCAAAGAAGTTGCCTTTGAAACGGTGGTCTGTCAGTTCAGACCAAATGCCCCAAGGCATATCGATAGCGGCTGCCTGATAGACACCTCCATGAATATGGAATCCCACAAAATGTCCGTTGAACTTGTCGCAGAACCAATAACGGAGTTCAGGCTGAATGGCGAGCATCTTCATCATTTTCTGATCTTTGTATTTCCATGGATTATAATTGGCATACAAATCCAGCGTTAATTTCTTACTTAAGCCGATCTCAGCTCCAAGGTTGATGATTTTCATCGCGTCCATTACAATGTTGGTTTTTACTCCGACTACCTGGCTATATAATAAGGTAGAAGCAAACATGGTAATGAACAAAAATAAAATTCTTTTCTTTTTCATCGCATGATGGGTTTTGTTTGTTGATGTGCAAAGATACGTGTTATATGAATTGACGTTAATTGGTAGATTCATCTTTCTTTGATAAGTTCTCGATGAAAATAAATAAGTACAGGGCATTTTTTCGTTCTGATAGGTGGTGAGTGATTCGAGGTTTATAGGGTGTGTTTTTATCATTCTTATTGAATGATTTACATATGATTGGTTGTTTAATACTTGTATATCTTGTTTTATTACTTGAATGGGTTGTATTTCATTCGTTAAAGAGTGGTAATTTATTCATTTCTCCTCTGAAAAAGTTTTTCTTATTGAATAAAACGCCTATGTTTGTACCAGCAAGCAGAATGATAAAGTATCGGTAACAGGAAAACTAACATTAAGATTCCCTCCTGAGGAACAGAGACAAACAAACAGTAAATGATGTGAAATGTATAAGGGTGGCAAAAGTAAGGGTTTGCAAACCTGTAAAAAATAGGAGGAAATAGTATGAAGACAATTAAATTCTTTTTCGTATCTGTTATAGCATTAACTTTCGTGGCATGTTCTAGTGCCGAAGATGAACGTTTTGAAGATAACTCTTCAAACTTTGAGTCTATCAAATCTTTATATGGTATTGAATCTGTAAGTAACGTTGCAGATATTGGTAATGTCCCTTCTGTTACAGCAGAAGAGATGCAGGGCGTATTGGAATCTCTTCGTCAGAACGGTAATGTAATTCGTGAATGTAAATCTGAAAATGTGGAAGGTTATTTTGGGGAAGATGGAGATAGGCAGTCCGTGAGGATGATTGCCGAATATCAGGCACGTACGAGGGCGGGTGCTTTCCTGGAAGAATTCGCATTGTGTGTTTCGTTGAATTTTAATGTGGATGAAGATACGGTATATTATATTGGAACTACCTATTCTTCTTCTACCGATTTGTTTTGTTGGAAAGGATATGGCGCTTCTTTATCAACAACTGTTGGAGGTGGAAACGTCTTTACGGCTATCACTCACCTTTATTTCCGTGTGAGTGACCAGAAAGATTGCCTGGTTAAAGTTCCGGTAGATTTCAAAGGGAACTATAATTTTAATGCCGGTCATGGAACTTACAGCTTCACTCTTTCTAATTGTCATAAATGATTTAATGCAAATAGCCTCAACAGGTATTTATTGAGATACATAATATAGAGGAACCAAACAGCAAATATGCGTCACTCGAGACGAACAAACAATGTAAAAAGAGCGATGAAAAGTTTGTTAACTTGTAAAAAGTTGGCAAGCTTTTGCTTTATTGTGAATTATTTCTAAAAAAAAGTGATATATAGTCCGCTACTAATATAATTACCTACCTTTATCGCACATATCACATGAACAAAATATACTTAAAATATGAAGAAGGCTTGTTTCCTGTTATTGCTGTTGTCCCGATTTATTGCTGTGTATTCTATAGATACTCATTGGGATTTGGTTCCGATGGTCATTAAAAATGAAGCTGGAAATAACACTATATATAATATATGCTATGGGAGTAATGACTTTATTTGGCTTTCTACGGATAAAGGTATTACCCGTTATGACGGATTCCGATTTCGTGACTATCCTTTAATAATGAGTATGGATTCTCTTTCGATGCCTCTTCATCAAACAGTTAAATCTTTGCGTGAGGGTCCTGACGGGTTGTATTATGCTTTATTATTTCAAGGTGGAATTACTTGTTTTGACCATGTGAATGAAACGTTTTTGCCATTGAGCTTTGACAAGCCTTTCAAGTTGAATGAGGTGCTGGATTTTTGCTGGCATGGCGGAAAATTATATCTAGCTACTTTACAGGGATTGTATGAAACTTCCGTTTCCCGCAAAACAGAAAGAAAGGGTGAATCCGTATTTTGTGTGTTGAATCCGGAACCTTTAATAAAGGGAAAGATTACTGACCTTTGTATGGACGGAAAAGGTAACCTCTATTTTTCTGTGGACGGGAAAAAGGTGATGTCTTATAATATTGCTTCAAAAAAAAGCTCTTTGATTAAGGAATGTAGTGTCGTGAGCAAACTATTTTTACAACAGGGCTATTTGTGGATTTGCGGATTGTGGAATGATATTATATGTTATGATCTTAAGACATATAACGAACGGGTGATTTTAATAAATAAGGCCGATAAGGTGGGAGTCTTCAACTTCCGCGTCACAGATTTGGTTTTTAAGGATAAGAAAACTTTTTATCTGACAACTTGGGACGGATTATTCAAATTAAGTTTTGACAATGAGAATTTGTGTGAGAGCCCGTTTACACAAACTTGGTTGACGGGTGAGGTCAAAGTCACCCGCCCGGATATTGAAAACAGGATGACAAGCTTGTTATGGGATGACAGGCAGCAGATTCTTTGGGTAGGTACTTTTGGCGGCGGAATTGTAAAATTTGATATCAGTAATAGTACATATAGCCGGGTAAAACAGAATTTTGAATCAAGAATAGGCGGTATTGTTGAAGATGATAAGGGATATGTCTGGTTGGCGATGTCCGATGGAGGTATTATGAAGAGTACTGCACCGATGCTTTCGATGGATACACGGTTCGAACGGTGGACAAAGGTATCTGAATTTTCCGGATGTTATACTATCTATAAATGTAGGAATGGGTATATCTGGTTGGGGGACAAACAGGGCAAAATTATTTTTATTAATCCCGTGACTGAGAAAATAGAGTCTTTTCAACTGCAGACGGACGCAGGAAAAAATATGCAGGCAGCTATTCACTGTTTTTGTCAGGATTCACGGAATCGTTTATGGGTAGGTACTTCGGAAGGATTGATACAAGTAGAACCTAAAAGTAACAAATGTAAAAAAACAGATTTGCCTGCCGGGATAAAGAGTATATTTGCTCTGCGAGAAGATAAAGAAGGTAATATTTGGATTGGTACCAATAAGGGACTGAAAAGGATTACGACAGAAGATGACCGGATTAAGGTGGAAGGAAATTATGAAAAAGAGAATGGATTGGAGGAAGCTGCCGTACAGACTATTTATGTGAATAATTATAATCAGATTTATGCAGCTTACCTTAATGCCGTTGTCTGTATTGACGGAAGAGAACAAGAAAAGGTGGAGTCTGTATATACTTTGCAGAATGGATTGCCGAATGGGCATATATGCTGTATGGTCGATGATTATGTCGGTAGCATATGGGCTGGGAATAATGTGGGGGTCATGACGGTTCGAAATGGGCAGACGGCTTTCTATAATTATTTGTTGGTAGGTAACTGCAACTCGGTATGTCGGCTGAACGATGGTCGACTGCTATGGGCAAATTCATGGGGGTTGATTTTCTTTGACCCGTCTGCTGCTAAAGCAACCAAAAGGAAAAAACAGGTGATGCTGACAGATCTGGAGGTGAATGGAGAAACGATTCTGGCGGGAGAAGAACGGAATGGTCAGGTAGTTCTTTCCGCTTCACCGGAAAAGCAGGAGAAACTGGTCTTTTCCAGCAGGAACAATAATTTTCATTTATATTTCTCAGATTTGCGTTACGGAATGTCTCAACGTAAAATAGCCTATCGCTTGCTTCCTATGGATGAGGATTGGAAGATGATGCCCCTTGAGGAAGGTTTGTGGTACAACGGATTATTTCCCGGAGAATATACTTTGCAGACGAAATTAGTATTTCCGGACGGAAAGGAAGGTGAAGTGTATCAGATAGATGTAGTGGTGAAAAGTAAATGGTACTATACAGTGTGGGCTTATATGGCATATGCGGTGTTGACGATTTTGCTGTGCTGGTTTATTTATTCTTATATAAAGAAGAAAGAATTACATAAGCAATTGCGTCGTGACCGGGAGATAATATTACGGGAGAATCTGAATCTGGAAAGAATGAAGCAGGAGCAGAAACGGGAGAAAGAAGAAATGAGAAGACGTCTGCTCATGTTGTTTGTACAGGATTTGCGTACTCCTCTTCTGTTGGTTTTTGCTCCGTTGAAAGATTTGCAAAGTAAATTGAAGGGGCAGGACTCATCTCTGCAAGTGGCATACCGGAATGCGCTCCGTATGTTGGATGCTTGTGACCAGTTGACGGCTATTTACGGGCGACCGGAGGGAATGGCTGTAAAACTGGAAATAGCTTCTTATCCGGTAGAAAAGATAATTGATAGTAATCTTTTTAAGATTCGCGAGGTGTTGAAAGCTTACTCCATAGATTTCCGTAGCGAGATAAGGGTCAGGAAAGAGCTGGAATTTTGTGTGGATAAAAAGAAGATAGAATTTATTATCCATAATCTTTTGACTAACGCTTTCACTCATACAAATTATACGGGGGTCGTCTCTTTCTCTGTATACGAAACGGTATGGGATAATACGACTTATGTTAGCTTGATGGTGGCGGATAATGGAAAGGACGAAGTAAAAACACTTGAACAGCAGTTGAGTGAAGATGATTTGTCGGATAATGAACTGTCTACCACGCAATTGGGATTTCTTACCGTGCAGCAGATGGTTGAAGCTCATCACGGAATGATCTCTTTCGAAAGTTCTCCGGGAAAAGGGACGAAGGTGACGATACATCTTCCTATTGATAAATCTGTCTTTGATAATGATTCGAATATCTTGTTTGTTCATCCGGAAGAACTGACGGAGCCGAAGCCTGAACCGGCAGAAGAACCGGAAGTCTCAACAGATAGCGGGATGACACCGGAATCTCCGGTAGCTGTAGTGTCACCACAGTCTGCTGTCGGAGAAGTGAAACAGTCTCAGATTGTTGCTGATAATAAGAAGACGATATTGATTGTAGAGGATCATAAAGACATTCGTCTGTATTTGAAGGTACTGTTGAGTCAGGAGTACAACTTATTGATGGCAATCAATGGTCAGGAAGGGGTTGATATGGCAATAAAGGAACTTCCCGATCTGATACTCTGTGATGTGATGATGCCGGTAAAGGATGGGTTTGAATGTTGTCGTGAACTGAAAGAGGGACTTGAAACTTGTGGTATTCCTATTATCATGTTGACTGCAAAGGTGGAAGATGAGGATGTCATTCACGGACTGGAATTGGGTGCGGATGATTATATTCTGAAACCTTTTACTCCCAGCATATTAATAGCTAAAATGCGTAACCTGATTAACGGGCGTCAGGCATTGAAGCAGATGTATGCTAAGTTGTTTATGCTGCCCGGTGCGGATGCAGCCGTGATTGATGACGAAACGGAAGAGGTGGCGGAAGAAGTGAAAAAAGAAGATCCGTTTATCAATTCTGTTATTAAGATTATTGAAGAGAATATCTGTGAGGCTGATTTTAGCGTGAAGAAACTAGCATCGGAAATGAATATGAGTCAGCCTACTCTTTATCGGAAAGTAAAGCAGAGTACAGACTATACCATTATCGAACTTATCCGGGGAGTACGTATGCGCCGTGCGGCCGTATTGTTGAAAACCAAACAATATGCAGTGCAGGAAGTGGCGGAAATGGTGGGATATAATGATATACCGACTTTCCGCAAACATTTTGTGGATGCTTTTGGCACAACTCCTTCTACATATGAATAAAAAAATGACTACTTTTGCACGCGAAAACCCTAAAAAGAAGGAATTA
>NZ_CABUHK010000094.1 GCF_902491285.1 uncultured Bacteroides sp.
GTGTCCGGTTCTTCTCATCCTTAAACATATGCGGCCAACCGCCTGCACGACCGTGAGCGTAACCCGCCATATCACACAAGGCAGGATAGTAAGAAACCAATCCCTTGACACGATTATCGAGTCCGGCAATCACTATGGCAAGCGCTCCGCCCTGACTTCCACCGAAAGTTGCCAGATTACCATTGAATTCGGGAAGTGTATAAATGAAATCAATGGCTCTCACACAACCAGTATAGACCCGTTTGTAATAATATTTATCCCGATTGTCCATATTGAATGAGTGGTAATTCTTCAAAGCCCCGTTATAAAGGCGATGATAGACATCCCCCGTGAGATTGACCGGAATACCATGGATACCGATCTCCAGAATGATAAAACCTTTTCCGGCACGTTCGGCTTCTCCGTTATAGGCACGGATACCCGCACCGGGTACCTTCAGAATGGCCGGATATTTCCCCGGAGCCTTCGGCACACAAAGGATGCCGTACATACGTGATGCATAGTCGTTGTTGGCAAACGAGACATGATATACATTCACTTTGTCCGTACATTTTTCCGGCAGTAAGGTCATGATGGATTCCAGCGCCCACTTTTCAGCAGCTTCCTTGGTGTTCTTCCAAAATTCAAGAAAGTCGGCGGGCAGCGGAGTAACCGGTTGCAGTTTCTCCGGGTCAAAGCCGACGGTAGCCACACCTTCATAGTCGCGCCCCTGAAAATTGACAAAAGCACGGCAACGCAGGAAACCTTCCTTTTTCATGGTACCTGCATTAATTTCGAGCTTTTCATTCTTCAAAGGCTGTTTGCCTGTCTGATGAGGTTTCATCATGTCTTCCGAAATCTCATAACGCACTTCAAGATTATCCTGTGGAACATTGCATTTCAATACAACCACCTTGAATTTCACTTTTTCTCCCGGTTTATACAACCAATTGGTGTGGTCGGGAGTGACCTGCACCCGAATGAGTCTCTCCTGCGGCTGTGCCCATACAGCCAACTGCATGGACACAAATAATATCAGAAGAAGAGAGCGTACACTTTTTATCATAGTTCCGTTATTATAAATAATCTTTTTATGGTTTTACTTCGTATTGATAAAGTGCGAAAGAGTTCTTGTCTTTCAGTTTAAAACTTACTTTGCCCCGCACACCAACTTTAGCGGCAAACTTGCTACCACTTCCCATCACCGGGGTAAAAGTGACCTTCTTGCCCTCAGGAAGCCAAGTGTCAATATTTCCTTCAGTTTGCTCATTATCTTCGCGATAAACAACAAGATAACCTTGCGTACCGGAGACAGTTGATTGGAATCCAGTCCACGAGCGTCCCGAAGGTTTCTCGCCAACGGGCAGTATGACGCCTTGATGAAACCGGAGTTGCAAGGGTTGGTATTTCTTGAGCAGAGATGCCGTAGCATAAGCCTCTTCGGGCAGGTTCGAAGCCTCCATCCAAGCTAACGGCTGTGCCGCCAAGGTGATGGCAAAGAGGTAATCGAAACTGTAACGGGCCGGAGCAAAAGGGTCGGCAGCGTCATACTTATCAGCATTGCGCCATTTATTAAGGAACTCTATCTGCATCTTCTCCGCCGGTACATAGCGGGACAGCATCCAAAGGTTGCGCAAGGTACGATAAGGATAGTAATTACCCCAATCGGTATAGCGATTTTCCAGGAAGATGTTGCCGTACTCGTTCATATAGTGATACCCGCCGCGACGGCCGGCAGTAGCGTCGAGATTGAAAATCACTTCATGATTGGTTTGTTCCAACACGGTATCAAACAGTTGACGTAGGTTTCGTTCGGCTGTTTTGGTAGGTATCTGTAAGCCATCTATCTTGAAACAGCAGATGCCATACTCCTTATAAAGTCCGACAATGGCTTGCGCATCTTTTTGCCAATCGGCAAAATCGTTCTGTATGCTGGGATTGAACCACAATCCGATGCGGATACCCAATTTCTTCCCTTTCTCCACAATAGGTCTCAGCCCATGAGGAAATTTCGTGGGGTTGGGTGTCCAGTAACCGGCATTCTTCCATATATCCTTAAAACTACCTCCGGCTGTCTTCGAGTTAGGGCTTTTTCCGCTCTGCCAGCCGTCATCCAATTGGAAGAGGGTGATACCCATACGTGCGGCACGATCTAGTTCAGCCAGACAGAAAGCCTCATCTATTTTGGCATCCTGACTACGGTCGCCCCAGGTATTGAGCATAATCATCTCATCCTGCACGGCGGTGTGGTGGCGCAGTTGTTTCTGATAAAGACGCAAGGCAGTAAGCGCTTCTTGCTCACCGCCGGTATAGATGCCGGTAACGCATCCATAAACGCGAGTCCAGCTATCCGACTTTACATCATCAGACGCGATACCCAGCCCCACTACCATAAAATCGCTAAAGTCCGCCACAAAGTCAGAACCCGGATAATGTAATTGAGTACTACTGCTGGGAGCCTCTTTCAGGAAAAAGAAGCCCTGCCGGGTAACCACATCATGAGCAAAAAGCAAATTACCACGATAAGCGTTGCGACGATAAGGAAGCCAAGTACGCCTGGTCACCAGATTGTCGTTCCAATCGGTGTAGTCGAAAAACTCTATTGTGCGGGCACTCCAATGATTGCCGGATAGTTGCAGCCTGTCGAGCGTGGGAGTTTTCACCCCCGTAGCCATATCGGCCGTGTGCTCTATATTTTTGCGGTCGGCGTTAGAGCGGTTGTCCTCCTTATTCTGATAAAGTTCCACTTGCCCTTTCAGATAGGTGTCGCAAGCAATGGCAGGACAGTCTGCATAAATACGATAGCGACGCTCTATATTCAGCGAACCGATAGTACAAGCCACAGTAGCCTGCAGATAACTGGCGTGGATGCCATTTGTCGGTATCTCGTTCACGGTGAATGTGGCATCCGTAGGGATACCTTTCACAATCGAGAAATCGGGTTGTTTGCCCTGTGCCGGAATGGTTTTTCCGTGTTGCTTGTCAGTAAGGCTGATGGTAACAGGTGCACCGTTATTCCACAGCATGGTGCGCTCCATATAGTTATTGCCCATACGTAGTGTGTCACCTTTCAAAAAAGCGTAATACTGTTGTTCTCCCCAAAGCGGCAATGTCCATATTGCCGATAGAAATATCGTGATAATACTTTTTTGGCTCATAGTTTGTCTACGGTTTGATGTAAGCTCCCGGAACTTCCAACAATTCGTTGGGTTCGTTGAAGCGTTGGTTATCGGGCACATCGCGTTTGCCCAAACCTGCCTGCATAAGTTGCTTCAGTTCGGGCAGGTGATGATGATAGATGTCGCGCGGCTCTACACTATGCTTGTGGCAGAGTCCGGCTGCCATACCTACTACTTCACCCATCATGCCGGTAGTACGCATCACACGTACCGTACCCAAGGCTACATGGGTGCAGCTCATATTACGGCCTGCCATAAAGAGGTTGTCCACATTGCGAGAATAGAGACAGCGATAAGGAACGGCATAAGGATGAATCCAACGATGCACCGTAGCCGACTTGAATTCATTGCCGGGAAAGCGGACACTGTTCACGCTGTCGGGGAAGTGAAGGTCGATGCTCCAGGTAGTGGTGAACGAAGCATCCTCGTGCGCCACATTCTTGTCTATATCGTCCTGTGACAGTACGTAGTCGCCCAAGAGACGGCGTGATTCACGTTTGCCTGAGACATATGCCACCCAGTCGAGAGAACGGTTGGCGTACTTCTTATGGCCTTTATAGTGATTCTTCAAATAGCTCCAATTGGAATATATCACCAAAAGCCCATAGTCGCGTACACGTTCAGCCTCGCTGACTTGATTGCGGTTCATACCTGTTTCCCATTTCCACTCGCCCATGGTTACAGGCTCACAATTTTCAGCGTCAAAGCGCACGCCATATTCAAAGTGAGGGAATGAGGTCTTCTTCTTCATATCCTTACTATACCATTGTATCGAGGCACCCATCACCATCGAGTCGGGTTGTTCGGGAGCAAGGCTTTCACCATACTCATCGCGACCTTCACGTCCCATATTCCAATCGGCGCCAGCCAAGTAACCTATGGTAGCATCACCCGTACAGTCGCTAAAGAGAGGGGCGGCAAGTTCGGTTTGTTCTCCCGTCTCGATATGCTGGATAGTGACCGACACAATGCGGTCTCCTTGCATCTTCACGGCTATTGCACGCTGAGAGGCATAGAGGGTGATGTTCTTCTCGGCAACTATAAAGTCTTCTTTTTTCTGGTCTTCGTAGTAATCTCCCGGTTGGGCGTTGCCGGAACGTTCATGACCGAACTCGCGTATCATGCGACCTAATCCCCGGTTAGGTCCCATCTCGATAATTCCCCCCAAATGTACACGTACTTCCGACGAGTTATTACCACCCAGCACAGGACGATCATTCACTAACGCCACCTTGCAGCCTAATCGGGCAGCCGATGCGGCGGCACACATACCGGCTATTCCCCCTCCTACTACTACAAAATCGTATTGACGGGTGGCTGTTGTTTGTTGCTGCAAGCGGGCACGGAGTGCGGCTGTCTCTGCATCCCCCCATGTAGCGGGTTGCGTTTCCTCATCGGTCGTAAGATAAATGGCATCGCAACGTCCATCAAAGCCTGTGAGATCTTTCAGGGCAAGGGTGGTAATCCCTGCTTTCAATGCTACCTTTCCGGCAGACTGCCATTGCCAGGAATTGCCGGTATGTCCTAATATAGCTTTCAGCAATTTGCCACCCAAGGCCAGGCGGAACTTTCCGGGGCCTTCGGCATCGGTCCAAGGTGAAGTCCAGTTGTAAGTACGGACATATACGTAGTAAGTGCCCGCTTGGGGAATATTGATTTCTGCCGTAGCATCCGCCACAGGGATACCCATACCATGTGCCATGAGATAGGGAGACCCCATTTGATCCATGAACTGCTGGTCGAGCACCCAGCCGCCTCGCTGGCTGAAGCTTTCTGCTTCGATGAGCAGTTCTCCGGCTACAGCCACAAGGCTACAGGCTACGGCTATGCATGTCAGTAAGATTTTTTTTATCACAGCACAGCGTTTTTAAGATTATTGAATAGTTATATCTCCCACTTTTACCCAACCTTTGGCGGTTTGATATTCATCGCGGGCTGAGAGTAAGATACCGATAGCGTTCTCTTTGGTGGTATCGACCACTCCCACCGCCCAAGTGTAAGTACCTGCGGCTACATCGGTGAGCTTGATGTTGCTAGTGTAGGTTTTGGGCTTTCCGCTCATCCAGGTAGCAATATCCGCTTTCTCTTCTATATAGATGCGGGCGGGTTCTTCCGTGTTCTTATCAAGCAGGGCGATAGCCAATTTGTATTTATCACCATATTGCGGCAGATTGGCAGGGCAGTACCCCCAACCCAAGTTCGACCAACGGTGAGTCAATGCTACGTTGCTGCCGCTACGGGCCGTAGTAGGAATAGATAAACGGTCGGGATAAAGACGGTAACCACCTTCGGCTATAAACTCCTTTACCAGATGGAAAGCAGTATTGAACCAGGAGTGTGTTTCACCGGTATTCACGTTGGTATCAAAGCGAAGGTCCATCATATTGACATAACCACCTTTGGCCTCATCATATTCTCCTTGGCGCACTTCGGCAAAATTCTTATAACCGTCACCGGCAATAGAACCGCCATGCGATGATTCCACCCAACCGCCTTCCATAGTAATGGGTACGATGCCATGATAGGTCGTGGTAATGCCACGCTCCCAATCTTTATAATATTGCTTCATGCCGAAAGCATCGTGACGCAGGCAGAAACCTTTGGCTACGGCACGTTTCACCATATCGGCGGCTATATCGGTATCGACATCGCTAAACTCTTTGGTAGCAAGCAAACAGCGGTGATAGTTGATCATGATAGGCACTTTGGTGAAAAGACGGGACATTACGTCGGTAATCCATTCAAACACTGCTTGTCTGGGAGCTTCATCGCCTGTAGAGTATTTCAGTGTGTGAGTTTCCCCCCATTTGCCCAATCCAAAACCACTCACAAATTGAGTGACGTCAGGGTCATTGTATTTGGCAGCAAAAGCAGTGAGGAATGCTTCATACTCTTTCTGAAAGATGGGGTCGTCAGGATAAGGCGTCCATACATCTACACTGCCGGTAGTAGTGGTGAATCCTTCGGCGCCGGCTTCTCTTACATACTCGGGACAGGCATTTTCATGTTTGTCGCGGCTGTCGCACACAAAGGTGAAGGCAAGCTTCAAGTTGCGTTCTTTGGCTCCTTTCACCAACATCTGGAAACGTTTCGCCGGCTCGGTCTGCAGAGTTTCGTCCCATACATATTTACCCCTTTCAGGGTTGAAATGACTCCAAAGACCACGTACATAGAGGGTATTACCATAGTCGGATACTTTCACAATACCTTCGGACGACTCGAAATTGTCGTAGAGTTCCCAGAAATCCATCATCATACCACTTCCAATACCTGAGTAGATAACCCATCCGCTCATAGGGTTACGCAACAGTTTATAGCGTTCGGGCTTAATGCTGACGGTGGTGTTACCTTCAATATTCCAACTATAGTCGGTTGTAAGGTCATCATCGTCTGAACAAGCAGTAGCTATGAAAGCCGTGGTGGCCAGCAAGCACATCGACAGAGTCTTTATGCTGTTTTTTATTATTCTGTTCATAAGAATATATATGTCTTAATTGTTATTGTTTAAAGGTAGAATAAGAAGTGAAGTGATTGAAACCTCACCTCTTATTCTGTCATTTTGGATTTATTTAATATCAAAGAGTACAGTGTTATTCTCTATATCCACTACCACATAGTTACAGCCTTCGGGGATGAGGAAGTAAGCATAGCGGTTATCAACTTGACCTGTTACAGCCTTTTCTACCTTGCCTGCTATTACTTCAGTATATCCATTGTGATCATTACGTTTAGCGTCAGCTGTAGATCCAACAAACCATCCGTTATTAGCATATCGTAAAGTACTGAAGTTCACCCAACCTCTATTTATCTTCCCATAGTTATCTTTATATTCATTACGAGGCAATACATCACCTTTATAAACAAAGACTTTCGGATTGGCAACACTCTGAATAAGATTATACTTCACTTGACAGTATTTGAGGCTTTTGCCTGTTTCTTCGTCAGTACCCGCATCATAAGCAAAGCCGTTGAAACCACCATACATATGCAATACATTGACTTCCTGGCTCCATGGGTTTATCCCCAGTTCGGTATTATTGAACGATACGGTGAGCGGTTTCAAATCAGTGGCAGCCGAATAGATAGTAATGGTTTTCTCCTCCTTATTCAATACAATACGATAAGTGCCATCGGCTGGAATCGTCCAATACTGTCTATCCACTTTGCCGATGAGGGCTTGTCCAAATGTTGCCAATTGGCCATCCTCTATATCATGATTATCAGCCACTTCCGGCACAATAGCCATCGTTTGTTCACCCTCGAAAGTGAGCGGTATGTAGAGGTTACCGGCTTTCAGTTCACCACGCCAAGCATAAAGTTGATCATTTTCGAGAGTTTGAGCTATCTCAATTTGTTCTTCACCTACAGCAGTACCCGCCAGGAACATTTGCTCAGCCTCAACTACCGCACCGGCTTCTACTATCTTCACAGTCTGTTTGCTCATATTCACAGTGATGCGATAGGTAGCTGCCGACGGAATCACCCACGAATTAGCTTCGGCACGGTCGGATATAACACCTGTCATTTCGCCAGTGGTTATAGGAGCATCGGCAATTTCCGGACCAATGGCATTCAACTCGTCGGCATAATCAACAGGAAAGTTAATCTTACCGGCAGCCAAAGCACCTTCGTAGCTATAAATCTTGTTTATCTCGTCTTTCAACGTCAATTTTATATTGTCTTCGCCCACAGCGGAACCTCCCACATAGAGATTATCGGCTTTGTACTGTTTAGGCCCATACGTTTTTATCTTTAATGTAGCCGTAGCAATATCAGGCACCATCAGACGGGGACCTTCAAAATTGGCTGTTACAGTAAACAGTACTTCGCCAATAGTACTGGTGGTAAGTCCGAAATGGTCGACCAGTATTTTCTGCATCTCCTCGTTGGTGTAAGAGCGAAGGAATTCTCCATCATCGTCAAACTCCTTGATATTCGTAGCCTCACTACCGATGAGCTGCATCTCGTATTTATAAGTCGTAATATAATCTTCACCAAAATCGTGAGCGGTACTCCACTTCAGAGTGACAGCCGTTTCGTTGGGTTTGCTCTCATCAAGCTTGATATATTCACCCGAAGGAGCCAGCTCAATCTCCGACTGATTGCGTGAGGCAGTATTGTCTATATCCTCTTCACACGAGGTGGCAAGCATGCTCATCATTCCCACAGCCACCACACCAAGGCTTCTATATAAATGCATTGTTTTCATGTTCGTAATAGTTTATAGGATTAATAACCCGGATTGTTGGGCAATAAGTTGGGACACAATTCCACATCATGTGTAGGCAGCGGCCACAAGTATTCGCGTTCGGGAAAAATGCGTTTAGCACCCTGCGAACAATAACCGGCATTGAAGAGAGCTGAAAAATCAGCCAGACCGTCTTCGTCGATTTGCGGGGTCATTCCCCAGAACCAGAGGTTCTTGTTCACTACATTATTCAGCAGTTCCGTAGGGTTGATTAGCATGATATAGTTGTAACCGTTCAATGCTTTCCCCGCCAATTTCCAACGCATCAAGTCTTGCAGGCGTTGGTTCTCCATGGCAAACTCCATGCGACGCTCTATACGCAGGGCACGGCGTAACTCTGTCTGGTCGGTAGTAGTCACGGCAGGATAACTGCCTGTTGCTGTCACATTCACACCATAAGCGCGGGCACGTACCATATTGATGGCTTTCAGCACACTGTCGTCAATCCGGTTCAGTTCTATCATGGCTTCGGCATAAATCAACAGTACAT
This sequence comes from uncultured Bacteroides sp., assembly GCF_902491285.1. Taxonomy (GTDB): domain Bacteria; phylum Bacteroidota; class Bacteroidia; order Bacteroidales; family Bacteroidaceae; genus Bacteroides. Next base: position 8,897 of record NZ_CABUHK010000094.1, read on the forward strand.
CGGCATAGCGTATTACGATGTAGTCTTGCTCTACCTTTTGGTCTACTGTCCAGGAAGCATCAATACCTTTCTTCCACAACAAGCCCGTATATGAGCTATATTGATTTACGATACGGGTATCTTGATTGCTCTGTGTCTTGCCCGTAGTATAGTTCATCACGGTTTTGGCCGCAGGACTGGGGTCATATTCGAAACCGCAGTGCTCGGTGTTGAACTCAACGATAGTCATTGTACAACGCGGGTCACGGTTCTTGAAAGGGTTGCGGGGATCGAACAGCGGAGACTCGTCAATAGGCAGTCCGTCAGTACAGAGATACGCAGCCAGAAGATCCCATGAAGGATTATACGAACCATATCCCCCAGCATTACGGGGAAGACCGTTCTTCACAATCCAAGAATCGAGCATCACTTCGTTTTCAATGGAACGAGGTATCACAAACACTTTCTCATCGTTCAGTTTGGTGCTCTGCTTGAAAAGCTTGGCATAGTCGGGCTCCAAAGAATAAAGTTTGAGCTCCATACAAGCTTTGGCAGCTTGAGCAGCTATTTCATAGTCACCTATATAGAGGGCAAAACGTGCTTTCATAGCCAGCGCCGCACCCTTGGTGGCATGTATATTCTCACCCTGTCCATAGCTTTCGGGCAAACCGGCAATGGCTTTATCGAAATCAGCGTACACCAAAGGAATCACTTCCGCTTTAGGCCTGCGACCACGCTGCAAAGCTTCGGAAATAGTAATAGTCTCCTCTTGATAGGGCACGTCACCATAGAAGAAAATCAGTTCGGCATACTTGCAGGCACGGCAGAAGTAAGCCTCACCGGCATAGCGGTCGTACACTTCCTGAGTCACAGAGCCCTTTGCCTTATGCATATTCTCAAGCATTGTGTTGGCGCGGGCAATGAGTTTGAATGATTGTTGCCACAAAGCATATACTTCGTACTGCTGACCGTTCATAGTTCCATCAAGTATGGTTCCACCGCTTCCCGGATTACGGTTCGTCTGACGATAGGTGGTGTTGTCCGACCATTGTTCGGACGAACTAAGAGGTTCCTGCCAATAGCCCAAGATGTAAAAGTCATTGGAAGCCAGGCGCAATTCTGTTTCAGTTGTGTACCATGACTCGGTATTACCTTGTGATCTGGGTACCAGGTCCATACTCTCACAAGCAGCAAGCCCCAGGCACATTCCGGCTAATAATAATATCTTTGTTTTCATATTCTACTCCTATTTATTTAAAAGTTAACTTGCAGACCCATTACTAAAGAAGTGGTAATCGGATAAGCTTTGTAGTTCATTTCAGGATCCCAACCATCGGGGAAATTACTCAAACAGAAAAGGTCACTACCGCTCACATAGAAGCGGACACGATTTATACCAGCCTTTTGCGTCCAAGTTTCAGGCAGGGTATAACCCAATGTGAGATTTTTCAAACGAAAATATGAACCGTTGAACATCCAAAAGCTAGATGTGGCGTAGTTATTGCTCTTCGATACGTTCGAAAGCCGGGGATATTTGGCTGACAAATTCTCTTCAGCAGTATTGAAGGGACTCCAATATTTACCTTCGAGAATTGACGGCACGTTACCATAGTTATCACGCAAAGGTTGTACCATGGCAGTAGAAAGATACGAATTCTGTTTGCCAATACCTTGGAAAGCAATGCTGAAGTCAATCCCTTTGTAGGAAGCATTGAATGTACCGCCATACTGAAAACGAGGAAGTGAGTTACCCAAGGGGACACGGTCGTACTCAGGGCTGATGATACCATCGGGTACACCATCAGGACCACTGATATCACGATATTTCAAGTCACCCACCGTTACGGTAGTACTTGTACGGGCCGAATTGTTCACTTCTTCCTGAGTCTGATAGATGCCATCGCACACATAACCATAATATTCATTGAAAAGAACACCGGCACGCTTAATCTTACCACCGCTGATTTGCTCGCCATCATTCATATAATCAATTTTTGAGAGGAAGTCAGAGAAATTCACATTCACACCATACTTGAAGTCTCCTATCCGGTCGTTCCATGCCAGTTCGATATCATAACCATGAGTAGACATCTTACCCGCATTTGTACTGGGATTGTTGTATCCCATGAAGTAAGGTATTTCGATATTCAGCAACATGTCCTTAGTCTGCTTCCAATAATAGTCAAAGTGGAACTGTAGACGGTTGTTGAAGAAGTTGGCATCCAAACCGATGTCGGTACTGGTAGTGGTTTCCCAAGTAATATCTTCTACAGCCAACACAGCAGGGCGGGCTGTCTTATCAGAAACAACACTTCCGTCGGCCATATAAAATAATGAATTACCAAAGCTCATCAAAGCAATATAGGGGAAATAATTGTCACCGATACGTTCGTTACCCAACATACCCCACGAACCACGCAACTTCAAGAATGAAAGCCAGTCCCAATTGAGGTTCTTCATGAATTTTTCTTCGCTCATTACCCAACCTGCCGAGAATGAAGGAAAAGTACCCCAACGGTAACCTTTGGCAAAACGTGAACTACCATCGTGGCGTACATTGGCCTGAAACAGGTAACGATCGGCGTATGAATAGATAACACGGCCGAAAACTGAATTAGAAGTATACTCATTACCTTTACCGCTATTGGTCTGGAAATCTTCCGAACCGATATTGAGGTAAGGATAACCGGTAAGTTCGTATTTATCACGGGCTGCAGTCAGTTCTTCGTCCTTCATGTAATAGTTCTCAAAACCTGCCATCACTGTAAGATTATGATTGCCAAAGGTTCCCATATAATTAGCAATAAGTTGGCTGGTGACGTGATAATTATCCTTACGGGTTTCCTCAAGCGAATTAGTAGTCCATGTGCTGCCGGAGTCGAAATAACCGCCAAAAGTTTCGGGGTCATCGGCGAGGGTATATCCGCATGAGTTTTTAAACGCTTTCTTCTTTTGATAATTGATAAAAGGAGATACGATACCTGAGATGCTTAATCCCTTGATGGGCTTGAAAGTCAGCGAACCTTTACCTGCCACCTGGGTACTGTGAGCCACTGAGTTACCACCGGCAACAAGCAGTCCGTAGGGATTCGCGCCACTCTTACCTGAAGCCAGACGACCATCATCCCAAGTAGCGGGGTAGATAGCAGGCATCTTACGCATGGTATCGAAAGGATCATAATTTTTAGTACTACTCTTAGCATGACGGATATTCACGTCTATTTGGGCACTAAGTTTGTCGTTGATATTAAAGTCGTTGTTCGAACGAAACATATAACGTTGGAATCCACGGCCATCGTAAAGTCCGTCCACCTCGTCATACGAAAGAGTAGCTACCGACTTTACCGCTTTATTACCGCCCGATACGGAGAGAGTGTGAGTCATACGAGGAGCACTCGACTTCAAAATCAAGTCAGTCCAGTCGGTAATGGGGTAGTTGTTGGGATCGGTAGCATTATACTTTACCCAATTCTTTGTTTGGTCGGCCGTGTATTCCTGAAAAAAACCGCCGGTAGGATTATCATTATACTTCAACTCGTTGCTCATCTCCAAGTAACGGGTAACTCCTACCATATTGGGTTGTTTGGTAGGGATTTCCCAACCAAATTCGGCATTGTACTTCAAGTTGATTTTACCGCTATCATTACCACGCTTGGTAGTAACCAAAATAACACCGGCAGCAGCTTTCGAACCATAAATACTGGCAGCCGCAGCATCTTTCAGTACCGAGATACTCTCGACATCATTAGAGTTCACATAATCGAGCGAGCTTTGTACACCGTCTACAATTATCAACGGACTCGATTCACCCATAGTAGTAATACCACGCACACGGATAGAAGCGGCACCGGAACCGGGAGCCGAATTATCACGCGTCACCATCACTCCCGAAAGTGATCCTTGCAGGGCATTGGAAAGCATAGCTGTGCGTTTGTTCACCAACTCTTCCCCTTTCACGGCTGCCACCGCACCGGTGAGGTCTTTCTTCTTTACCGTACCGTAACCGATAACCACTACTTCATTAAGTGCTTTACTGGCTTCTTCCATAACAACAGCATACATGTTCTTGCTGTCTATCCGCACGGTTTTGTCATTATACCCAACATAGCTGATGAGCAGTTCGCTACCCTCAGGAACATCTATCTGAAACTTACCGTCAAGGTCGGTAATGGTAGCTGCTTCACTACCTTTCACGCGAATTGTAGCACCAATCATCGGAAGATCGGTAGCATCAACTACCTGTCCCGAGATACGCTTCGCTTTTTTCACCTGAGTAGTAACCCTTTTAGAAGGATTGACAGTGATAGTTACCTGACGGTTCTGAATGTGATATTTCAAATCGGCCAGCCGGCATACTTCCGTCAAAATAGCATCAATCGACTTTCCTTGCAGTTCGATGTTTACTTTGTTGTTGAGACGATCTTTCACAGGTTGGTCATAAACAAAAACATATTGGCTATGTTTCTCAATGTAGTCGAACACTTGTTTCACTGTCGAATCTTCGGCTTTAAGGATATACATCCCATTTACCTTTTCGAACGAAACAGTCGACGCGCCGGAATAAGCGGGTACAGACAGTAGCCCAGCCAGGCAGAAAGCTTTTGCCAAGCTTGTCACCGTAGTTGTGATTGTTTTTCGATTCATAATATAAGATTGATAATTAATATTTATTGCATAACGATTTATGAGTAATCTGCCGGTTACTTGTTGATTTTAAGTTTGCCGACTTTGCACCATCCCTCAAATAGAAGATTCTTGTCGACCGCCATTTTCAAGCCCGGCTGACATGCTTTGGTTGTATCAACCAGACCGATAAGCCAAGTGTAACTACCCTTTTGAAGTCCATCCAATTTGACAGTGGTAGTATAATGACCATCGTGACCTTGCACCCAAGTTGAGAGGTCGGCCTCATCTACAAGCTGTTTTTTTACAATGTTATGATGAGTATCCATCAAAGCGATACATACTTTATATTTTCCTTTCCACTGGGGAATGTTGGTAGGACAGTATCCCCAACCCAGATTACGCCAATTGTGCTGCACGCTCACCTGCTCGCCTGAACGGGCTTTATTTACGAAACTGACCTTAGTGGGATAGAGCCGATATCCTCCCTCACGTTCGAAACGCTTCACCAAATCGAAAGAGGTATTAAACCATGAGGCAACTTCATCGCCTATGCGAAGATCCATCATATTGACATGGGCGTTGCGGCTCTCTTCGTACTCGCCCAAGCGCACATCCTCCGAATGACCTTCACGATACTTGCCGCTAGGATCAATCCAATAACGGTGATGTGCTCCGGTAATCCACCCTCCCTCCATAATGATGGGCAAGCGAAAGCGGTAAGCACGGGCAAAATCTTTTTCCCACTGTTCGTAATAACCGGTCATCCCAAAAGCATCGTGACGAATAGTGTATCCTTTGGCAATGGCCCTTTCGAGCAATCTTTTACTATCAGGGTGTGGTTCTGCCCAACTGATGGTATCTCCGACCAAACGATGGTAGTTTATCACCAATGGCACACGTTTGAAGGCTTTTGCATAGGCATCGGTAATCCACTCAAAGACTTCTTCTTTATTTGAGTAGTTATTATATTTCACACCGTGTGCTTCACCCCACTTACCAAGTCCATAGGCATCAATAAAATCCACCTTATCAGGATCGTCAAAGGCAGTGGCAAAAGCTTGAAGGAATTTCTCGTATTTTTGCTGGAACACGGCATCATCCGGATAAGGCGACCATACTTGAGGATTATTGGGGTCTTGGAAACCTTTTGCACCGGCCTCCTTTACATAAAGAGGTGTGTTCTGTCCCTGGTCACGACTGTCTACATTGATGCGGAAAGCCAAACGCATGCCACGTTCACGCACCGAAGCGAGCAATTTATAGATACGTGAGTCGGGATCGTTCCATACATACTTCCCCTCTTTACTCTCAAGCATATTCCAATTGATGCGAACGTAACATGTACCGGCGTAATCGCTCACACAGACAGTGGAGTCTCCACCGTTTACGGGCATAGCATCATAGCGTTGGGTCTGCCAAAAGTTTTCATCCCATGCACGTCCCAGGTACATTACCCAACCCGTAAGGGGATTTTTGAGTACAGAAGTAGTATCAGGCTCAAAACATACTGTTTGTTCAGGCGCTTTTAGTCCTTTAATTGTAGATACTTGTGTATGTGCCGAAGACCATCCACAGAGTATCAGAGCTGCTATAAAAAGCATAAATGTGCGTAACAAAGTGTATCTTTTCATATTTTCCAATGGTATTAAAAAGCATAGCTTCTCTTTACAAAAAGGCGTATAAGCCTCCTCTACCTTGCTATGAAGGCATTATAAATTGGTTGATAATAAGTTCTTATGTAATTATTTCATTCAGTAGCAACTGACTACAAAAGCAGTTACTTCTTCACTAAGTAGATTGTATCACCACGAATTTCCATACGAGTCCGCGTCATGGTTTCAATGGCTTGCAAGGCTTCACTGACATGATCACCCAGCATTAATTTGCCATAAATTTTATCTGCCGACATCCCATCGTCAAACAAAATAGTCACTCCATAATAATGACTGAGCCGTTGAGCTACAGACTCCACACTTTCACCATCAAGGTTAATCATACCCTGCATCCAACAAGTGTATTCATCCGTATTCACTGTCCGTTTCTCGGCAAAACTTCCCTCCTGCAAATTCACCAATTCATTCGGTTTCATACGAACCCGGTCATTGTTTGTCGTTTTCAGTTCTACCGCTCCTTGAACCAACACCACTTGCGAATCCGAAGTATCGTAATTGTTCACATTAAATCTTGTCCCAAGTACCTTCACTCTAAAATTATCGGAATGGACAAGAAACGGATGCTCTGTATCATGTGCCACATCGAAGTAAGCCTCACCTTTCACATATACTTCACGGCAATCGCCATCAAAACGTTTGGGGTAGCGGACAATTGTACGCGAGTTGGCTACGATCTTTGTGCCATCGGCTAACAGCAGCGTCATCTTCTCTCCAACAGGCACTTCCACCTCTTCATCATATGCGTCAGCCATCAATTCCGTAACTTCCATGTGGGACAAACCGTCCATCGCATCCTCTGTAACTATATATTTTATACCTATTAAAAAAAGCAGCGTAGCAGCTACTGAGCCAATATACATCAAAACGCGTCGCTGCCTGGATTTACGTTCATGTTGATGCATTTTCAAAAAGGCTTTTTTCTTAATGCCGGAGATATCTATCTCGGCCGGGGTACCGTGTTCTATAAACGACTTCAACTTGATGTCGCCCTGTAAATCCCCATATGTATAATCATTAATATCTTTATCCATCTTCAATTCTTTTTATCCTTTCAATATCTTTTTCCTTTTTATAATCTTCTCATGAGAAGTTCCCTTCTATTTATAAAGACGCAAAGGTTAGATTTATCTATAGGTTGAAATTCTATTTTTTTCTTTTAATGCTTTCTTTTTCTAAATCACCCGTCCACAAGTCTCTTTCTCAAAGCATTCATAGCATATCCTATATGGTAATTCACCGTAGGAAGCGAGATTTGCAACATACGCGCAATTTCCGCATAAGGCATTTGTTCCAGTTTAGCCAAAAAGAATACATGCTTGCACTTGGGCGGCAAACTATTGATCGCTTCATTCAAACATTGGAGTTCTTCGCGCGAAAGCATATCATCCATTGGAGTTTGTATATCAGGAAAAGAGAAATCTTGAAGTTCTTCAAAAGATATCTCTTGATTACCCTTTGCCTCCTTGCGCAAATAAGAGATTGATTTACGATATACAATCGTATTCAACCAACTCAACATGCTGGCTATTTCCAAAAGCGTCTTACGTAGTTTCCACACTTCAAAGAAAACATCGCCTACCACTTCTTCAGCCATTTCCTTATTACTAAGGATACCAAAGGCGTGATAGTATAACCTCTTTGAATATCGGTTCATGAAACTATTAAAAGCTAGCTCATCCCCTTTGGAAATCAACAAAAGTTCTCTTTCCAAGTCTTCCATTTAATTAGATTACTATTTTATATATTTACAGGCGCAGAATTCTTATATGTTATATAGGTGGAGCTATATAATATTAACGTTCTTTATCAATAATAGAAGGAGCCATATCATTGCTTTAAAACGAAGTTTGATATAGCCCTTCTATACTCAACAGTTACAATCGGAACTGTATAAAGCAGGTATTCTATTTTTGACATCCCTCTCTATAAGGGAACAGATTATCTCGCCATTTTGTAGATTTCATTGCCCGCCATCAAGAAAGCACCGACTCCATAAACTTCCGTCATATCACGAGTCACTTTCTTCGGGTCGGCACCGATTTGCTGCACGTATCCCAGTTTTCCATTCGGTTCTACAGCCGAGACTAATGCATTCCAACCTTTTACCATCACAGGAAGATAGGTTGCCTTATCCAATAAGCCTTCGTTTATTCCATAAGCAATGGAATAGACAATGAAAGTAGTGCAACTCGTTTCCGGTGACGGATAAGAGGCAGGGTCCAAGAGACTGGCATGCCAGAAACCGTCCGGATGCTGCAATCCGGCAACACGTGTAGCCAATTTTACAAACAATTCTTCATAGAATTGTCGGTTCTTGTCTTTCTTGGGCAGTTCCTTTAATATTTCAACCAGGCCGCCAAGCACCCAACCGTTGCCACGTCCCCAGAAGACTTTCTTGCCATTGGCTTCGCGCTTATCGAAATAACGCCAGTCACGATAAAACAGGTTTTCTTCTTTATCGAACAGGTAATCATAAGTTGCTTTATACTCACGATTCATAAATTTGATATACTTCTTATCTCCGGTCAGCATATACAGTTTGGCATATACAGGGGGAGCCATAAAGAGAGCGTCACACCAAGTCCAACGTTCCAAAGTCTTTAAGTCTCCCTCCACCAGCTTGAAACTGCCTTCGGACGGATGATTGACAATCCATTCTGCACGGGCGAGCGTAGGGATAATCATTGCTTCGTCTCTGTACTTGCGGTATAAATCCAGAAAGGACTGCGATACGGCGATATCATCGGCATGGTAAAACCGTTTGTCCGGCTGCCAGCAATTCCGCCGGCCTATACGGGTGAGCCACTTATAATATGTATCATCGCCGTCTTCTATTTCGGCTAGTTCCGCCCAATCCACCATGCCGACATAAAGAGCGCCTTGCGGCCAATTCAAGTCGTCATGTTCAGGAGCAGGATGGGGATTGGCAATCTGCCAATCCGCAACCTTTCGCATGATAGACTTAATTTCTGCTTTTTGAAAAGGAATCTCTGTCGCCATTATAAAAGTGGTACATAACAGGGATATTCCCAATAAAAGTGTTTTCTTCATTATATATTCATTTGGTTATCATTCAATATTATAACTCAACCGTAGCCTTTAAAGACAATTGACTGGAAGCAGGACCGACTAAAATCTCAAACTCCCCTTTTTCCACTACAAAGTGGTGCTGATTCATATCGTAAAAAGCGAATGCATCCTCATTCAACACAACAGAAACCCGTTTCTTCTCCCCTTTCTTCAAGAAGACCTTTTCATATCCTTTCAGTTCTTTCAGAGGACGGGGGACAGAGGATTGTACATCATGCACATACACTTGTGCCACTTCCGAGGCATCCATCTTACCTGTATTCTCGATATCAAAGCTAACCGTAACCTGATGCTCACCCGTTTTCTCCGCAGCCATATTGCTATAAGCAAAAGTTGTATAGGACAATCCGTAGCCAAATGGATAGAAAGGTTCTTTTCCCGAACGGTCATATCCACGATAACCCACGAAAACACCTTCGGAGTAGTCTACACGCTTAATCTCAGCTTTCAGATTCTCATAATAACTGTCGTGCACCGGATTATCTTCCCATTTCTTTTCGATAGAAATCGGTAACTTACCGCTTGGAGAAATCTTACCAGTCAGGATTTCAGCTATCGCCTGACCGCCTTCCTGTCCCGGATACCAGGCCATAAGAATAGCTTTCGCAGCATCATACCAGTTGGTGAAATCCACACCGCCACCGGCATTCAGCACAACCACGACATTGGGATGCATAGACGCAATCTTCTTGATAAACAATTCCTGATAGCGGAGCAAGGCAAACGGACGGTCAAAGCCTTCGCCTTCCGTGTTACTGTTGAAGCCTGTACAGAATACTACATTATCCACTTTAGCCAGTCCTTGACGAAGTTTAGCCTCATTAAGGCTATAAGCGTTGAAACGGATGATGGCCGAAGAAATATTATCAAAGAATTCAATCCGGAAACGGTATTCCTTACCGCCCTCAACAGGAAGTTCAACTTCACGGCTGGAATAAGAATGATTACCCCAGTCGCCCGTAATACGCTCGTCATTCACAAACAAACGGTAACCGTCATCACCACCGATGTGGAGTTTCAATTGACCGTCTGCCTGTGGGATATAACAGGCTGTCCAACGGACTGAAAAACCATCAGTCGGAAAACCGTCCAACGGTGCGCCATAGCCCCAGTCATAATCTACAGAGGATTCCGTGCGTACAACTTCCGGCTGTCCCGAAAGCGTCTTGTTCTTGAAATATTCGGCTTTGAAGCCTTTCACCTCACGATTGGCGTCAGTATAAAACTCATTAACAATATCTTCAT
>NZ_CABUHK010000095.1 GCF_902491285.1 uncultured Bacteroides sp.
AGCCAAGATTCTTTATTCACAATAGAAGAAGTACCACCAAATTTGACGAAGAACCGAAAAAGGTGCCTTGTATACCCTTTCAGGGCGATCATTAAGTAGCTTTCCTAAACCGCTGTGTGTGGTACAAGAACAAGGAAGAGTAGTAGTTAACATTACCGTAAATCCTGCAGGACTCGTAATAGCTGCCAGTATTAATCCTCTGACAAATACAACAAGTACAACTTTGCGTAATGCGTCAATAAAAGCTGCTAAAAAGGCTCGTTTTAATACTATTGACAGCATGAACAACCAGCAAGGAACAATAACTTACCATTTTGAATTACGTTAATCAGAGTTTCTAAATAGAAAATAAAGATTACTGCTATGAAATACGAAAATGTGACTATGAAAGGAGATGAGAATGAGTTTCGCTTTTCGCTTACCAAAGAAGGTAACAAAAAATTAGTCGTATTTGGCGTGAACCCAAGTACGGCCAACGAACAAACTGCCGATCTGACAATCACAAAAGTAATGGGATTTGCAGACCGAAATGGTTTTGACGGCTTTATCATGCTAAATCTCTACCCACAACGCTGCACTAATCCTGCAGACTTGGATAAAGAGATAGACGAAGAACTGCATCGCCAAAATTTAGAAGAAATCCGCCTATCTGTTTACAATATAGAAAGACCTGTTATCTTACTTGGATTTGGCGATACTATCCACTTGCGTCCATATTTGAAAAGATGCTTAAAAGAAATTGTGAATATACTTGCCACCTACACCCCTCAATGGAAAAACGTGGGAACATTAACTAAAAATGGCAATCCTCGTCACCTCTCCCGAGTTAGCTATGACAAACTTAGCAATTTTGACGTACAAGAATACATATCCACACATCTATAATATTATGAATAACATATATAAATTCCGATTTATACACATGGGTATAATATGCCTGTTGTTTTTATCTTGTACTCCTAATCCTGTTGAAGAAGCCAAAATAGAAATGCAGAAAGAATATCATGCCTATTTTGACAATACAATCAACATGATAGAACAATACAATTGGGTACAGTCTATCGATCTTCATGATTATTGGTATCCTGAAGGAACTACCACCATCGAAGCAGCTAATGATTTAGAAACGGTAATACAAGGATGCAGACGCCTATCTAAAAAAATTTCCACCATTGACATAGATGATGAATGGGTTATTTCCGCAAAACAGGAATTGCAACAAGTACTAAATGAAAAAATACAAAAAGCAGTTTCCATTACTCATAATCCTTTTTATGGTCTTGCTGGTGCTTTTATTGGGCTATTTGCCAACAGCGAAGCGACAAAAGAGGAAGCTAAGATACCAGAAGAAATTAGTAATGCCTTGAATAACCTACAAAACAGTCTACAATCAAAAATGGACATAAGTGATGCCATTGTACGTATGCGAGACAATATCATTAGTAATAAAGAACTGAATAAAAAACAATTTATTGAAATCAACAATGCTATCTTAGCAATGGCACGTGATAGTTTTTTAAACCATTTTCAAGGTTGGAAAGGAGTTGAATCTTATTTCGACAATAAGACAAACAACCTCAAAGACAGCACTTATATCAATAATATATACCAGTTTTTTCATGCATCGGCAGAAGCTATAAAAGAGTTAAAAAAACACCATTTATATGATGAACAGACAACTCAAATGTATACAGGTTTCTATACTGAAGCTGATGCCTACTGTGAACCGGTAGATAAAGCAACGGATGATATTACCAGTATATACAAAGGAAAAGGTTTTATTATTGACTATTATTCAAATGCATTAGATGGAGAAGGGAAACTATATTGGAATATTTATTCTTATCAGGAAAAAAACGGAGATTTAACATTAACGCTCAAAAAGACTTTTCTTTACGATAAGAACAACAATTCCGCATCTATAAAAACGCCCAATAAAGAATATATAGGCAGTGAATATATTTATAAATCACTTTCTTGTGGGGAAAATTCTTACGCAGGAATACACACGTCTAAAAAGGGAGAAAAATATGCAATAGTCTGGGTCAAAAGTGATGAAATAGATAATTACTTCCTCAAAGATTTATTTTTATGTAAAGAAATTATATCTTATCTTACATCAAACGAATGGCAGGATAAATAATATTAAATGCCAGTTTTATCTGTATTGTACAATGAGCATCAGCACTAATTTTCTTTTATTTATTAACTATAAAACTATTAAAAGTATGAAATCAATGAAGAATTTATTTGCAATTGGATTAACTCTCGTAATTTGTGCCGGATTTACGGCTTGTGGTAATGATGATGATAAGCAAGAAGTAACATTGCCAACAATATTCGAAGGTAAAAGAATCACTCAATGCGAATCTACAGCCAACGGTTATACAGAAAGAAATGCGTATAGCTACAGTAACGGAAAGCTCATCTCTTATAGTGAGTATGAGATTAGTAACAAAGAAACTATTGAAGATAAATATACCATCGATTATGAAAATAATCAAGTTCGAATTTCATGGAAAGACGGCAATGACAGTGAAATTTGCACATACTCCTTAAATGAAAACGGCTTTGCAACCTCTGCAATATTAGTCACTAAAGAAGATGAGGATGTATGGAATACGCATTATACTTTTGAATATGACGCAAATGGTTATCTAATCAAAATTACGGAAGGAAACGATGGAGAAGAACCGGAAATAATAGAAATAGAGCGAAATGACGGTGACGTACTATCATTCAGTTACGATGACAGTCAATATACATATACCTATACTTCAAATATAAACAAAGGCGGAATTCTTCCGGTTGATAACGGCTGGCTTGATATGGAAGCAGAACTTCATATTGCATATTATGCAGGAATCTTGGGTAAACCCACAAAACACCTGATTGCATCACAAAAAGATAAATTCGGCTACAGAAGCAATGAAGAAACCTATGAATATGAATTAGATGCTGATAAATACGTGAAATCCTGTACAATAACAGACAACAAAGGTGATGTTTCTTCCTATAATTATACTTTTAAATAAAATTTCCACTCTATAAATATATAATGCAGTGATACGAACTTTTCATACAAAAAGTTCATAACACTGCATTATTCATTCTCCAAAAAGCAGATCAAAAAATTGGCTAGAGTATCTTGAATATGAAACATTTCAATACTATCAAAACACTCTCATGAAATAAGTTGTCTGCCCTTATCCGTAAGTCTCAACTTCTGATTTCGATTATTCGAAACATTTGAAATACTATACTTCTAATCATTTTTCCAACCACCACCTAAAGCCTTATAAAGTTGCACGACAGTAATCAACTCGTCACGAATCGCATTACTCAAACCAATCTGGGCATCGAAGTATCCACGCTGGGCATCCAGCACATCCAAATAATTGATAACGCCATTAATGTATTGAAGTTGCGCAAGATCCATGTAACTCTTCGCCGAACGTTCAAGGTTGGCTCGAAGCTCATATACCTCTTTTATCTTATTGAAATTTACAATTGCGTTGCGTGTTTCCTTAAAGGCTTGTAATACAGACTTCTCATAATTGTGTACTTCGGCTTCATAAGCCGCTTTCTTCGCTTTCAGTGCCGCACGATTCTTGCCCCAACCAAAGATAGGAGTCAACAGAGCTCCTTCCATAACGGCATAGGGAGATTTCAAGAGGCTGGACAGAGAAGTACTTTCCGTACCGAAACCACCGGTCAGTGCCAGGCGCGGGAACATATTCGTATAAGCCACTCCTACTTTGGCATTGGCGGCAATCAACTTCTGTTCAGCTTGGCGAATGTCGGGACGACGTTCCAGCAAAGTGGACGGTAAGCCTACCGGCAGCATCTTCGGAGAATTGAACTCCTGAAGCAAACGGGAACGGGCTATCTTGTTAGGATACTCACCTGCAAGAAAAGCGATATCGTTTTCTTTCAGAGAGATTTTACGTTCCAAGTCCGGTACCAATGTTGCCGTACGTGCCAATTCCACTTGTGACTGACGGTAAGAAGTCTCCGAAGTCAATCCCCCGGCAAAACGGATACGCGCCAGGCGGACACCTTCTTCACGGGCTTTCAAAGTCTGTTTTACAATATCCAGTTCCGTATCCAAAGCCACCAGTTCATAATAAGCCTGTGCCACTTCCGCCACAATCGTCATTCTAAGTGCCCGTTGCGCCTCTATGGATTGCAGATATTCGGCAATACTCGCGGAACGCGCCCAACGCAGATTTCCCCAAAGGTCGAGTTCCCACGAAACCAGGAACTGGGCTTCGAACGTATCCGATCTCTTGAAAGCATCTCCCCCATGATTCTCCAGCTCACGTTCTGCAGTCACTTTCCCTTTAATGTCCGGTAGCAGTGCCGCGGTAGAGATTCGTTTCTGCGCAGCCATTTCCTGTACACGGGCAGCGGCTATCAGCATATCCTTGTTATGCTCCAATGCACGTTCTATCAGACTCCGCAAAGTAGAATCCGTGTATATATCTTTCCAATCCTGGTCGCCGAAGCTGGCTGAATCCTGATGTTGCGCCAGACTATCGGGCAAATGAAGGTCGGGACGGACATAACTTTTTCCTACCTTGCAGGAAGTCAAGACTCCTGCAAGCAATAAGACAGCAATATATAGTTTCTTTCGTTTCATTATTTCTTATGTTTTAAGATTTTCGACTTTGTTTTATATACCATCACAAAGAAGAACGGTACGAGAATAATACCGAATACAATGGCAAATATCATTCCGAAGAATACACCTGTACCAATCGCCTGACGACTTGCCGAACCGGGACCGCTTGCCAACACCATCGGAAGCATACCGAGAACGAACGCAAGGGATGTCATCAGAATCGGGCGGAAACGCAATCGGGCTGCATAAATGGCCGACTGCACCAAATCTTCTCCTTTATCCACCTGCACTTTGGCAAATTCCACAATCAAGATGGCATTTTTGGCGGCAAGCCCTACCAACATAACCAAACCAATCTGGAAATACACATCATTCTCCAATCCGCAAACCCAGACTCCCAAGTAAGCTCCCAAGGCGGCAACAGGCAAAGAAAGCAATACCGCAATAGGCACCGTCCAACTTTCATATTGCGCGGCAAGGAATAGGAAGACGAACAGGAATACCAACGCCATCACCATACCGGTCTGACCGCCCGCCTGTTTTTCCTGATAAGAGAGTCCGCTCCATTCCAAACCAATATTATCGGGAAGATGGTCACGGGCAATCTGCTCCATGATCTCCATAGCCTGTCCGGAACTGTAGCCTTGCGCGGCTGCTCCACGAATTACGGCTGTAGTAAACATATTAAAACGCTTGATACTGCCCGGCCCCGTGGTATAGGATGCGTTTCCTAAAGAAGTCAGCGGCACCATCGCCCCATTGGATGCTTTCACAAAGAACAAATTGATATTATCCTTATGTTCGCGGTAAGGAGCTTCCGCCTGGATATATACCTTATATATACGGTTGAACATGTTAAAGTCATTCACATACACCGAACCGGTATAAGCCTTCATGGTAGAAAACACATCAGCCAAAGGCACACCCAGCATCTTTACCTTATCACGGTCTACATCAAAGTAGAGTTGTGGTATCTCCGATTGCAGGGAAGAGGACAAACCTGCCAATTCCTTGCGTTTGGATGCATAATACATCAATGTATCCGCCGCATCTACCAAATTATCAAAAGTCGCTTCGCCACGAGCTTCCAACTGCATTTCAAAACCACCCGAACTACCCAATCCCGGTATTACCGGCGGAGTGGAAAGATAAACTTTACATTCCGGATATTCCTTGAGATGCTTTTCCACCGTATCCATTATCTTTTCAATACTGGTGTTCTTGCGCTCTTCCCAAGGCTTGAGAATAACCGTCAGTTCGGCACGTCCCTGATTACTTCCTACACGCGGGCTGCTTCCCGTCACATTCTGTATATATTCGATATATGGATTCTTTTCCAAATAAGCAATGGCACGTTCTGTCACGATGCGTGTACGTTCCAGGGTAGCGCCCTCCGGCAATTCAAGTTCAATCTTGAAATATCCCTGGTCTTCCACAGGCAAGAAACTGGTCGGAATAATACGGTGAATCAGCATGATAGCAATCAATACCATTCCGAAAGCACTCAATACGCGGCGGGGATGTTTGATAGTACGGGTTACGGCAGCTACATACTTATTACTACCGATACCCAGCCATTCATTGATTTTCCTGAAAACAATATTTTTCTTCTTTCCACTGTCCGGCTTCAAAATCAGAGAACACATGACAGGGCTCAATGTCAAAGCCACCACCGTAGAGATAAGCACAGACACTACAATCGTCACCGTAAACTGGCGGTACAACTGCCCCGTAATCCCACTCAGAAAGCTGACCGGAACAAATACAGCCGCCAACACCAACGATGTAGCAATCAAGGCACTAGCCAGCCCATTCATCGCTTTCTTGGTAGCTTCATAAGGACTCAGTTTTTCCGTTTCCATTATATGTTCCACGCCTTCTACCACCACAATCGCATCATCCACAACGATACCGATGGCTAGAATCAATCCGAGCAATGTCAATATATTGAGTGAGAAACCGAAAATCAACATGAATCCGAAAGTACCAATCAATGAAATAGGCACCGCTACCACCGGAATCAACGTTGCACGCCAACTCTGTAAAGAAAGATAGACTACAAGCACGACCAATACCAAAGCCTCAAACAACGTTTTATAGACCTCGTGTATAGATTCGGAAATATAGGTTGTCATATCGAACGGAATCTCATAGCTCAACCCTTCGGGGAAGTTCTTACTGATTTCATCCATTGCATCTTTCACCCTCTCGGCAACTTCCATCGCATTGGCGCCCGGTAACATATAAATGCCTAGTACGGCCGCATTCTCACCGTTGATACCACTCTCCGTATTATAAGAAGAAGCCTCCAATGACACACGTGCCACATCTTTCAACCGGATGATGGAACCGTTTGCATTAGCACGTACCACAATATCTTCAAACTGTCCTACTGTGGAAAGACGTCCCTGCGTCGTAATAGGAATCGTTATATCCAACCCTTGCACCGGTTGTTGTCCTAATACACCTGCCGCCGATTCACGGTTCTGGTCTTTCAGGGCATTCTGCAAATCCTGTACAGTCAGTCCGAAATTCGCCAACTTATCGGGCTGTGCCCAGATCTGCATGGCATAGTAACGGCTACCGATATTCGACACACGTCCTACTCCCGGAATACGGCGAATTACGTCGAGCACATTGATTGTAGCAAAGTTACTCAGATAAATCTCGTCAAACTTAGGGTCGGTAGAAGTCAGACACAGAGTCATCAACTGACTGGGAGCCTGCTTTTCTACAGAAATACCATTCTGAATCACTTCCGCCGGCAAACGGGACTCCGCCAGCTTCACACGGTTCTGGATCTCAACTGCCGCCAAATCCGGGTCGGCAGAAACATCAAATGTCACCGTTGCCGAGAAACCGCCGGAATTGGAACTGTTTGATTCCATATAAAGCATTCCCGGCGTACCGTTAATTTCCTGTTCAATCGGAGTAGCCACCGCCTGCGACACAGTAAGCGCGCTCGCACCCGGATAGGATGCACTGATTTTCACCACCGGGGGGGTAATCTGCGGATATTGGTCCACCGGAAGCATTGTCAGACCAATAATGCCGACAATTACGATCACGATGGAGATTACAGCCGAAAAAACCGGCCTGTCTATAAAAAAAGTAACTTTCATCGCTTATTCTCCTTTCGCGTTATCTTTCGTTCCGGTAGTACTATCTTCTACCCCAACCACTTCATTTTTTGTCGTTATTATACTATCTCCGGCTTCTACATCTGCCCGGCTTACCCGTACTTTCATACCCGGAGTCAACTTATGGAAGCCTTCTACAACAACCATTTCTCCTTCTGCCAGTCCTCTTTCCACCACTACATTATTCCCTACTTCCGGACCTAATTCGATAAAACGTTTCTCTACCGCATTATCTTTACGCATAGTATAAATATAGGCTCCGCCTTTCTCGATAGTAACCGCTTTCATCGGAACCACAAGTGCACCTTCGCGGACATCCAACAACAATTTCACTTTTGTAAACTGTCCCGGTAATAATACTTGTTTCGGGTTAGGCATTTCCGCACGCACGGAGAAAGTACCGGTCTGCGGGTCGACTTGCGGCTCGGCAAAGTCTACGTAACCTTTATAGGGATAAACAGTGTTATCTGCCAATGTTATGGTAATATTCGGTTGCCAGGAACGGGTAGAATCCTGCTGTCCCAAATTAATATTCCTTTCCTTACTTTTCAGGTAATCGAGCGCCGTCATGCTAAAGTCTACCAATACTGTATCACTTTTCACGATGGTAGCGAGCAATGATTTTCCACCGGGACCGACTAATGTACCCAAGTCCACATTTCTTTCACTAATGTGTCCTGACAATGGCGAACGGACAATAGTATAACCCAACTCAAGTTCCGCCTGCGCCAAGTCCGCCTCACTCATGGCTACAGTTGCTTCAGCACTCTCGTAAGCGGCTTCCGCATTGTCCAAGTCCAACTGGCTCGCTGCATTCTGTTCAAACAGCGGACGAATACGTTTCAAGTCACGTTCCGCCTTCAAAGCCTGTGCTTCGTCTTTTTTCAACTGGGCTCTGGCTTTATCCGCTTTGGCACGATACTGATCCTGATTAATCACAAACAAAACTTGATTCTTGTTTACATACGTACCTTCAGCGAAAAGCATATTCTCCAGATAACCTTCCACACGGGCACGTACTTCGACGAACTGTTGGGCACGGATACGTCCCACATATTCCCCATATATTTCTACATCGTCTTTCACCACCGGTTCAACAATGACTGTCGGCATCTCCGGCTCAGCCTTCTGAGGTCGAGTCAATATCCAATACACGCCCAGCACAAATACCGCGCAAATAATAGCAGCAATGGTTCTCTTTCTCCTCAGTTTCAACTCATGTTTCGAAAAGAATAATCTCATATCGAATCTTATTATTAAATTTAACTTATGTTTGTTCTATATTCCTTTTACACAATTTACGTGCCAAAACTATTTACACTACCTATTTATTGGTATTCAGTCCATTATACGCTGTCATTCCAGATGCAGGAATGTGGAATTTGCCGGGTAATGTGTAGAAATAATCCACAATTCCGACTTTTGGAACATTTTTTTTAATTCCCATATCAACAACTAAACAAATTATACCCTACATTTGTATTATAATAAAAACAACAATACTAGACCGTGTCCTAATGAAAAAACAAATCTTTTCAACATTAGTTTTGTCAATTTGCATCTTATTGCCTTTTTCTTTGCATTCTCAGGAGCAACGCAAAAAGGTGGGAGTAGTTCTGAGCGGTGGTGGTGCCAAAGGAATGGCACACATCAAAGCATTGAAAGTAATTGAGGAAGCCGGAATCCCTATTGATTACATAGCCGGAACCAGCATGGGGGCTATCGTAGGTGGTCTTTACGCCATCGGATACACACCGGAACAACTGGATAGTATGGTACGGAAACAAAACTGGACATTCCTGCTCAGTGACCGGGTCAAACGAAGTTCCATGTCACTGACCGACCGTGAACGCTCTGAGAAGTTTGTCATCTCCATACCTTTCACCAAAACTCCCAAAGACGCAGCTACGGGAGGAATCATGAAAGGACAGAATCTCGCCAATTTATTCTCGGACCTGACGATGGGGTATCATGACTCTATCGACTTCAATAAACTTCCCATACCCTTTGCCTGTGTAGCGGCTGATATTGTAAAAGGAGATCAAATCGTATTCCGCAACGGAATACTTTCTACTGCTATGCGTGCGAGTATGGCCATTCCAGGCGCATTCACCCCGGTACGACAGGACAGTATGGTGCTGGTAGATGGTGGTATTGTCAACAATTACCCGGCAGATGTAGTCAAAGCAATGGGAGCCGATATTATTATCGGGGTTGATGTACAGAACGCTCTGAAAACAGCAGACAAACTAAACAGTGTCCCTGATATTTTAGGACAGATTGTAGACATTACCTGCCAGACGAACCATGAAAAAAATGTAGATCTCACAGATACCTATATCCGTGTGAATGTGGACGGCTATTCTTCCGCCAGTTTCACGCCTGCCGCCATCGACACATTGATGCAAAGAGGCGAAGAAGCGGCAAGGGAACAATGGAACTCTCTGCTTGCCCTGAAAAAGAAAATAGGAATACCGGACGATTATAAGCCCAAACAACATGGTCCCTACTCTTCCCTTTCTAATGTACGTACCATCTATGTGACGGACATTTCTTTCACCGGTGTGAAAGCCGACGACAAGAAATGGCTAATGAAGAAGTGTAACCTGAAAGAAAACAGTAACATCTCTACTCAACAGATAGAACAAGCCTTGTTCCAGTTACGTGGCAGCCAGTCTTATTCCAGTGCCAGTTATACATTGACAGACACTCCCGAAGGCTATCACCTCAACTTCCTATTGCAAGAGAAATATGAGAGAAGAATCAATTTGGGCATCCGTTTCGATTCGGAAGAAATAGCGTCTCTGCTACTCAACGCAACGGCAGATCTCAAAACCCACATCCCTTCCCGCCTGTCCCTTACCGGACGACTGGGAAAACGATATGCCGCCCGTATAGACTATACTCTCGAACCGATGCAACAACGCAATTTCAACTTCTCATATATGTTCCAATACAATGATATCAACATATATGAGGAAGGCGACCGTGCTTATAACACTACTTATAAATATCATTTAGCCGAATTCGGTTTCTCTGATGTATGGTACAAGAACTTCCGCTTCGGGCTAGGACTTCGTTTCGAATATTATAAGTATAAGGATTTCCTGTTCAAGAAACCGGAATTCATCGGATTGAATGTAGAATCAGAGCATTTCCTGAGTTATTTTGCGCAGGTACAATATAATACTTATGATAAGGGATATTTCCCCGCCAAGGGTAGTGACTTCAAAGCAGCCTATTCACTCTATACGGATAACATGGCACAATACAATGACCATGCCCCGTTCTCTGCATTGAGCGCTTCGTGGGCGAGCGTCATTCCCATCACCCGTCGTTTTTCCATCATTCCTTCCATTTACGGGCGTATCCTGATTGGAAAAGGATTCCCATATCCTCTGCAAAATGCGATTGGCGGTGAAGTACCCGGTTTTTATATCCCGCAGCAATTGCCTTTTGCAGGAATTACCAACCTGGAACTGATGGATAATACAATCATGATTGCATCGTTAAAATTCAGACAGCGCATGGGAGCTATCCATTACCTCACCCTGACAGGAAATTACGGACTGACGAACAGTAATTTCTTTGAGGTATTGAAGGGCAAACAATTATTCGGTATCAGTGCCGGTTACGGAATGGACAGTATCTTCGGACCATTGGAAATATCATTGGGATATTCCAATCAGACGGATAAAGGAAGTTGCTTCGTGAATCTGGGATATTATTTCTAAAGTTGCATTGCCATTCAAAGCAGAAGAATTCCGGGTACTACAGCGATAAATACCTTGTACTTGTCTTTCGTAACTCTTCTATATCATTGGGCTAAATGCAGTACTTGCCACCAACAGGTCTCCTATATGTTTTGTCCTATTCAAGTACCAGTTTTTAACCCTCAGAATATATAACACAAAAGTCGCCCTCAGCTCTGGATTGAGCTTTGAAACGACTTGATAGAGGGTGATTCGGCTGAAAGCATCCCCCTGAAAGGGAGACATTTCGCTTTCAGCCAAATCTTTCGATGAAATGGAGCATTTAAAAAAGAGACTGAAGGCTGAAAGCGGTTGTACAGCAAGAAGATAACAGCTCGAATAATGTTTTTTTCGATTATTTATTCGCCTGAATCAAAGAAAGTGCCTATCTTTACCGCAAATATTTTTATTATTCACCATTAAATATGAAGATTATGGCAAATAGAAGAGAACTCAAAAAGAACGTAAACTATATCGCAGGAGAATTGTTCACCGAGTGTTTAATCAACAGTATGTTTATCCCTGGAACTGACAAAGCTAAAGCTGATGAGCTAATGGCTGAAGTACTGAAGATGCAGGATGAATTTGTAACCCGCATCAGCCACACAGAACCGGGAAATGTGAAAGGTTTTTATAAGAAATTCCGTGCAGACTTTAATGCAAAGGTAAACGAGATTATTGAAGCTATCGGGAAATTGAACTAAAAGCAGAATGAAGAAAGCAATTTATAGCTTTATCTATTACCGCCTGTTAGGGTGGAAGACAAACGTTACGGTACCTAATTATGATAAATGCGTGATATGTGCCGCTCCACACACAACAAACTTTGATTTATTTATTGGAAAACTGTTTTATGGCGCCTTAGGCCGCAAGACAAGTTTCATGATGAAAAAAGAATGGTTTTTCTTTCCGCTCGGACTTTTTTTCAAAGCAGTGGGCGGGATTCCTGTAGACCGCAGCCGGAAGACGTCGTTAGTCGACCAGATGGTTCACCATTTTGCCGAGTGCAATAAGTTCCACCTGGCTATCACTCCCGAAGGAACCCGTAAAGCGAATCCAAACTGGAAGAAAGGTTTTTATTTTATCGCCTTGAAGGCCCAGGTCCCTATTGTCCTGATTGGCATTGATTATACCAAAAAGACAATTTCGGCAACAAAAGCCATCATGCCATCGGGAGATATCAACAAGGATATGAGAGAAATCAAACTTTATTTCAAGGATTTTAAAGGTAAACATCCTGAGAATTTTGTTCTTGGCGAACTTTAAATATTAGTATAGAGGTATTCAATTATGGAGTCTATCCGTATTTCCATAGTACAAACCGATATCGTTTGGGAAAATAAACAAGAAAATCTCCGTCTGCTCCACGAAAAGCTGCAAAGCCTCCGTGGAACAACGGAGATTGTTGTTTTACCGGAGATGTTCTCTACCGGATTCAGTATGCAAAGCGAAATGCTGGCAGAATCAAACTCCGGCGAAACGGCTACAACTCTCAAACAATGGGCTTCGCAATTCCAACTGGCTATCTGCGGCAGTTATATAGCAGCAGATAACGGGCGGTTCTACAATCGCGCCTTCTTTCTGACTCCCGAAGGAGAAGGATTCTATTATGACAAACGACACCTGTTCCGTATGGGACGGGAAGCAGAACACTTCTCAGCGGGTGACAAACGGCTCATTATCCCCTACCGTGGATGGAATATCTGCCTGCTTGTCTGCTATGACCTTCGTTTCCCGGTATGGAGCCGGAATGTAAACAACGGATACGACCTATTAATATATGTAGCAAACTGGCCTGTCCCCCGCCGCCTGGCATGGGATACCCTGCTGCGCGCACGTGCACTCGAAAATCAATGCTATGTATGCGGTGTGAACAGAACCGGAACCGATGGATACCATTTGGAATATAACGGAGGCAGCAGAGTTTACTCGGCTTTTGGCGAAGAAATAGCTGCTCTGCCCGACGGACAAGAGGGAATAGCTACGACAACGCTCAATCCGGTCTCTCTCAACCAATTCAGAGAGAAGTTTCCGGTATGGAAAGATGCCGACGAATTTCATCTATAGGATATGCTATAAAACAAATGTTAAAAACGGATTGAAACGACAACAATACCTTGAAGTAGGTAGTTAATAATATAGACTTCTTTTGTATCTTTGTCGTGAAAATACAGTCGTAAGGACGCTAATCTTACATAACTTAATTAACAACTTTATGAAAACAAATCTTAGTTCTCAAATCAGTCTCCACCGGGTCTCCCCCAGATACTACAGACCGGAGAATGCATTTGAAAAATCAGTCTTGACAAGACTCGAAAAAATCCCCACAGACATCTATGAATCTGTAGAAGAAGGCGCTAACTACATTGCTCGCGAAATAGCACAGACCATCCGCGAAAAGCAAAAGGCAGGACGTTTCTGCGTATTGGCACTGCCAGGCGGTGATTCGCCCAGACACGTATATACGGAACTTATCCGCATGCACAAGGAAGAAGGACTCAGCTTCCGCAACGTGATCGTATTTAACATGTACGAATATTATCCATTGTCTCCCGATGCTGTCAACAGCAACTTCAACGCTTTGAAGAATATGTTGCTGGATCATATCGACATCGACAAGCAGAATATATTCACCCCGGATGGAAGCATTGCCAAAGATACTATCTTTGAATACTGCCGTCTGTATGAACAGCGTATTGAAAGCTTCGGCGGTATTGATATTGCTTTGCTGGGTATCGGTCGTGTAGGAAATATCGCATTCAACGAACCAGGTTCACGCCTGAATTCTACCACCCGTCTGATTTTGCTGGATAATGCATCACGCAATGAGGCAGCCAAGATTTTCGGAACGATGGATAATACTCCTATCAGTTCTATTACGATGGGTGTAGCTACCATTCTCGGCGCTAAGAAAGTTTATCTGCTTGCATGGGGTGAAAACAAGGCAGCCATGATTAAAGAATGTGTGGAAGGTGCCATCACCGACACGATTCCTGCATCTTACCTGCAAACTCACAACAACGCGCATGTCGCTCTCGACCTTTCGGCAGCCATGAACCTGACACGTATCCAACGTCCGTGGCTGGTAACTTCCTGCGAATGGAACGACAAGTTGATCCGTAGTGCTATCGTCTGGTTATGCCAGTTGACAGGCAAGCCTATCCTGAAACTGACCAATAAAGACTATAACGAAAACGGCTTGAGTGAACTGTTGGCTCTTTATGGCTCTGCATACAATGTAAATATCAAGATTTTCAATGATTTGCAGCATACCATCACCGGATGGCCGGGTGGCAAACCGAATGCTGACGACACTTACCGTCCCGAACGTGCCAAACCGTTCCCGAAGCGTGTGATTATCTTCTCTCCACATCCGGATGATGACGTAATCTCCATGGGGGGAACGCTTCGCCGCTTGGTAGAACAGAAGCATGAAGTACATGTAGCATACGAAACTTCCGGTAATATCGCCGTAGGTGATGAAGAAGTAGTTCGTTTCATGCATTTCATCAACGGATTCAACCAGCTTTTCAACAATAGCGAGGACCAGGTTATCAATGAGAAATATGCAGAAATACGTAACTTCCTGAAAAATAAGAAGGATGGTGATATGGACAGTCGTGACATTCTGACTATCAAAGGTCTGATTCGTCGTGGTGAAGCCCGTACAGCTTCCACTTACAACAATATCCCGCTGGATCGTGTACACTTCCTCGACCTGCCGTTCTATGAAACTGGTAAGATTCAGAAGAATCCTATCAGCGAAGCGGACGTGGAAATCGTACGTAACCTGCTCCGCGAAATAAAGCCTCATCAGATATTCGTAGCTGGCGACCTTGCCGACCCGCATGGAACACACCGTGTATGTACGGATGCTGTTTTTGCTGCCGTCGACCTCGAAAAAGAAGAGGGTGCAAAATGGTTGAAAGACTGCCGCATCTGGATGTATCGTGGCGCGTGGGCTGAATGGGAAATTGAAAACATCGAAATGGCAGTGCCTATCAGTCCGGAAGAACTTCGTGCAAAACGTAATTCTATCTTGAAACATCAGTCTCAGATGGAAAGCGCTCCGTTCCTGGGTAATGACGAACGTTTGTTCTGGCAGCGTAGTGAAGACCGCAACCGCGGTACAGCTACTTTGTACGACCAGTTAGGACTGGCTTCTTACGAAGCAATGGAAGCATTTGTGGAATATATTCCATTATAAGGAAAAACATTCTTGATTAAGAGAATATAAAAACAATGAAAGAAGAGTGGGAAGTTTGGATACTTCTCACTCTTTTTTTGTTTATTTTTGCGGGCAATCTGTGATACATGACCTAAAAGAATTGAATGATGAAAAAAATAATAGTGTTTTTTCTATGCCTTACGCTCGGCATAAACTTCCTTTCCGCACAGGATATTGAAAGGAATATAAAAGAACGGTTAACCGATTATTTCGGCAAATATACCGCAACAGCTAAAATCAGCACACCCAAACTGAATAATATCGATATTAATTATGACCGCAAAACGATTACTGTCTATGTTTCGGAAAGTTTCGCTTACCAACCTTTCCGCCCAGAAACGGTAGAAACGATTTATAATCAAATAAAAGAATTGCTCCCCGGCCCTGTCCATTATTATCAACTGACGATTTATGCGGACGGAAAGCCTATTGAAGAACTGGTTCCTAATTTGTATCGGAACAAGAAAAAAGACAAGGAGCGAATGTCTCTGAACGTTGATTATAAAGGAGCGCCCTGGGTAAAAAACATCTCACGACCTAATGATATTTCACGCGGATTGCAAGACCGTCACATTGCAATCTGGCAAAGTCATGGCAATTACTTCAAGAATGACAAGAGCGAATGGGGATGGCAACGTCCCCGCCTATTCTGCACTACGGAAGATTTGTTCACCCAATCTTTCGTTCTTCCTTATGTGATTCCCATGCTGGAAAATGCCGGTGCCATCGTTTATACTCCCCGAGAACGGGATACGCAAAAGAATGAAATCATAGTAGACAATAATATGCCCAACGCTTCCCTTTATCTGGAAGTAGGAAGTAAAAAAGCAAAATGGGCAATGGCTCCCGTAAAAGGATTCGCCCAAAAGAAGACGATTTATAGGGATGGGGAAAATCCGTTCACCGACGGAACCTGCCGTTTCATCTCCACCGAGAGAAAGAAAAAGAAAAATAAGGATCAGGCATTTGCCGAATGGGTACCTAACCTGCCGGCAACAGGCAAATACGCCGTTTACGTTTCTTATCAGACACTGCCGAATAGCGTCAGCGATGCCAAGTACCTCGTTTTTCATAATGGCGGAGTTACAGAATTTAAAGTAAATCAAAAAATAGGTGGAGGCACGTGGGTTTATCTAGGCACTTTTGAATTTGACAAGGGAAATAATGACTATGGCATGGTTGTATTAAGTAACGAAAGCAATGAGCATGGTGTAGTATGTGCCGATGCGGTACGTTTTGGCGGAGGAATGGGCAATATTTCCCGGGGCGGAAAGATCAGCGGACTGCCCCGTTACCTCGAAGGAGCGCGTTACTCGGCACAATGGGCAGGAATGCCATCCGAAGTATATGCCGGACGCAAAGGTGAAAATGATTATGTGGATGATATCAATACACGTTCCAATGCTATTAATTATTTATCGGGCGGTTCCGTTTATAATCCGAACCAACCGGGATTGCGTGTGCCGTTGGAAATGACAATGGCACTGCATAGTGACGCAGGATGCAGTAAAACAGATGAATTGATTGGTTCGCTCGGCATTTATACAACTGACTTTAATAATGGCAAACTGAACACGGGAACAGATCGGTATGCATCACGTGACCTAACCGATATCCTGCTTTCTCAGATTCAGAAAGATATTCATTCGAGCTATAACCTGCCCTGGACACGCCGAAGTATGTGGAACCGGAATTATAGCGAGACGCGGCTTCCTGCCACTCCTTCTACGATCATCGAGTTACTTTCTCATCAGAACTTCGCCGATATGCAGTTGGGACACGATCCGAATTTCAAATTTACCGTAGGACGTGCCATTTATAAAGGTATCTTGCAGTTTATTACCAGCCAACATGACAAAGAATATGTAGTGCAACCTTTGCCTGTTAGTAATTTCGCTATCCGTTTCGGAAAAAAGAAGAATACGCTGGAACTTTCCTGGAAAGGTGAGGATGATCCACAAGAGCCTACTGCCCGTCCACGGGAATACATTGTATATACACGCATCGGTTACGGTGGATTTGACAATGGAACTTTAGTCAGCAAACCGTCTTATACAGTCAAGATAGAGCCGGGACTTGTTTATTCATTTAAAGTGACTGCCGTTAACCGGGGTGGAGAAAGTTTCCCATCCGAGATTCTTTCCGCCTATAAAGCAAAACGGGAACGGGAAAAGGTATTAATCATCAATGGATTTGACAGAATCAGCGGTCCGGCTGTTATTAATACTTTTGATAAAGCAGGATTCGATTTAGAACAAGATCCCGGAGTTCCGTACCTATCGAATATTTCATTCAGCGGAGCACAGACCGGATTCGACCGTTCGCAGGCAGGTAAAGAGGGAGAAGGTAGCCTGGGGCATAGCGGAAGCGAATTAGAAGGAATGAAAATTGCAGGAAATACGTTTGATTATCCTTTTATTCACGGGAAAGCGATTCAGGCGGTCGGAAAATATAGTTTCGTGTCATGCAGCGATGAAGCAGTAGAGAACGGATTGGTGACACTGGAAGATTATCCGATAGTGGATTATATCCTGGGATTGGAAAAAGAAGACCCTGCAAGTAAAGCCTACTATAAAACATTCTCCTCGGCTATGCAACGGATTATCACCAGCTATTGCCAGTCGGGTGGTAATATATTGGTTAGTGGTGCCTATGTGGGAAGCGATATGAGCGGAACACAAGGAAACCGGGAGTTTACGGAGAAAACACTGAAGTACGGTTACCAAAGTAGTTTGACTGATAAGACCTCAAACCGGATCAATGGACTGGGACGTACGATTACCATCCCACGTGTTCCCAACGAGAACAGTTATGCCGTTCCTGCACCGGATTGTATCGTTCCGGCAGATACTGCATTTCCGGTATTTACCTATGTTCCGGGCAACCAAAGTGCGGGCATCGCCTACAAAGGAAACTACCGCACTTTTGTATTGGGTTTTCCTTTTGAAAGCATTCAATCGGAAGTTAATCGGGCAACTATTATGGCAGGCATATTGGGATTCTTTACTCAGAAATAAAAAATATCCTTTTTTTTAATCTGTTTCTCATTTTAAATTCTATCTTTGCTACTGTAATAACCCTTAAAACTAGAAAAAGATGTATACTATACAAGCAAATCCCAGCGGTACGCGCAGCATAGAAGTATCTAACGAAAACTTGAGAACAATTGAAAAATATGCTCTGTTCCGCCATCTCATCGACAGTACCGGCATTGTAGATGAGGCAGTTCTGGATAAGTTGAAACTAAATATCCGCTCCCTTATCGCCAGCCAGGAAGAAGACAGCAAAGACTTGCTGGACCTCTGTATCGATGTGATTTATCACAATAATATGAAAGCATTCGGTTTGCAGCAACTTATCAAGCTTTATCTCACCTGGCTTTCCAGTCCGGAAACGGAAGAAGAGGAATAACCATGATTACGGTAAATACTCGCGGAACAACAGCTTACAGTCCGCTGATTCCTGCAATAAAAGCCATGTGTGGTGCTTCTCCCGGTGAAACGATAGAGATTATAATGAACCATGCCGACGCATTTCAGGATTTGAAAGAATATCTTTCCGAGCAAGGTATCGGTTTCCGCGAAATCTACGACGGAGAACAGATGACATTAGAGTTCACAATCAATAAAAAGTTTTGAAAAAACATCCTAATGATTGAAGTTAAACATCCCAATGAATAAAAAAATCATTGGGATGTTTTTTATTATCCGTATCTTTGCGGCATGAAAGAATATCGATTGACCGACTGGTT
>NZ_CABUHK010000096.1 GCF_902491285.1 uncultured Bacteroides sp.
AATGGAATCGACCCTAATTTTATCTTGCAATAAAAAGGTTTATCGGACAGCAATAATTTCAATACAATAATCCTATTTAGTAAGCGCATATCCTTGCATTATTTCCGGCATACATACGGTAGTGAATCAGTTATCTGAGAAGGGGTTTATTACCCTGCCTCGTGAAGTTTCCAACAAGTGGGAAATATATTTTAAGATTTAACCACCAAGGCAGGCACAAACTATATACAACATTAAAAAGCGTTTGCCAAATCCCGGAGAATAAGTGATTAAAACTTCTCCGGGATTTGGCAAACGCTTTTTTTTACTTTTCCGGAATCACCTCATTCAGACAAGCTATGGCATTGAGTGTACGCGGATAGCCAATAAATGGCAATAATTGTGTGACGACAGCCAGCAACGTATCTTTATTATTACCCACGTTGACATTTCCCTGTATGTGTCCCTTAACTTGCGACTCACAACCTCCTAAGGAAACAAGTATTGAAAACGTTATCAACTCGCGTGTCTTTACATTCAATCCTCTACGGGTCTGATAGTCTCCGAAGCAGTTGGCGGAGAGATAACGCTGGATATGCTTCTGATTTTCGGGAGCGTTCTTATGCATCTGTTCTATCCGTTCACCAAAAATGGATTTCTGTAACTCCAGCCCTTTGTCGAAACGGGTTTCAAGTGATACAACCGACTGTCCCTCTAAAGGAAGACGCACGCCACGGGCAAGTAATATATCATTGGTGATACCAATAAAATCCCGCACCTTAGCCATGCCTGCATAAGCCACTGCCTGATAAAGGATTTCCTTCACTTCTATCGGAGCAATGCCTTCATTAAGGGCGTTTTCGAGTGTAATACGGTATTCAGACTGTCCTTGCGAAGCAATATTGGATGCCAAAGTTACCATAAGGCGGGTTTTAGTGTCCAAGTCACCATATCCCTGCACCTCCTTTGTAAAATTACTAAATATTCCGTCCAACTCGGGGTCGGTGGCTTTTAATCCGGTTGCCACGTTGTCTTTCGTTGCTTCGGCATATTGCCGGTCGTCTACACGTTCCAGCCACGTATTCTTGTTAGTCTGCGGATTACATTCGATAGCCAGATGCGAGAACCAGCTATCGGGGGCTGCACCGTGCCAATGTTCTATGTTCGGAGCGATTTCAACCACATCACCGGGAAGCAAACGACGTGCCGCTTTACCACGTTCCTGATAATAGCCCACACCTCCGACAGCAATCAGGATTTGTCCTCCTGTATGGCTATGCCAGTTATTCCGGCAACCGGGTTCAAAAGTAACATTAAACATGGGTACATTCAAGTCTTCATTAGCAGTCAGCGGTGCCAACCAAGATTTTCCCGTGAAATATTGTTCAAATCCTGCATTCTCCTTTCCTATCGGAAATGCGCTGATGTTTTGAGGAACTTCTTCTTTTTTCATATTCTGTGCACTTATAGATTGCATCGGAATGTGTATCATCCCAACGACTGTTACAAAAATAAAAAATAATCTTCTCATATGATATACATGGGTTATTATTCACAAACTCTCTGATAAACAAATAGTAACTCAACGTCCCACCCGTTTAGCCAATTCTTCCTGATAACGTTCTCCCGCAAGAACGATTTCTGACAATTTTTTATTA
This sequence comes from uncultured Bacteroides sp., assembly GCF_902491285.1. Lineage (GTDB taxonomy): Bacteria > Bacteroidota > Bacteroidia > Bacteroidales > Bacteroidaceae > Bacteroides. The sequence continues at coordinate 1,638 of NZ_CABUHK010000096.1, forward strand.
ATGACCGCCATTTCCTCTATGGGAACATTTTCATCAACACGATGCTGATAGTACAAATCAATGTGGTCTGTCCGCAAACGTTTTAATGACCCCTCCACAGAACGACGGATTGTTTCGGGATGACTGTCCAGCAATTGTTTCCCGTCTTTCATCTGAATCCCAAATTTCGTTGCAATAACCACTTTATCGCGGAGAGGTTTCAATGCTTCCCCCACCAATTCTTCATTGATATAAGGACCGTAAACTTCGGCCGTATCAAAAAAAGTGACACCAAGCTCGTATGCCTTACGAATAAGATTTATCATTTCATTCGTATCAGATGCAGCACCATAACCATGGCTCATCCCCATACATCCCAAACTGATAGCAGATACTTCAAGTCCGCTTTTTCCTAATTTCCTGTACTTCATAATCTCTATGTTTTTTTATTATTATTTTCTAGTAGTGCAAAGTTAGCTGTTCTATACCAACTCTTTATGATACAAATTACAGATATAAGAACCAAAATTACTGATTCACAGGACTGGTAGCAAATTTAAGTTCCCACCTGTTTCTGCTGTTCCGCATTATAACGGTCACCGACAACCGGAATGGCTGCCACAGAATCTTCCAACTCTTTCCTAATAGTGTCCGTACGGTGGGTGGATACTTCTTCATCAGGCGTACAGATAAAGTCATGCCGCATGCACGCCCGAAAGTTTGATGGAATCCTTAGGCGGACTTACTACCCGTATTTATTATTTCAATACCCGCCTCAACCTGTTTAGTCCTTCTATCAACCGCTGTCACGGACACGCAATATTGATATGGATAAAACCTTCACCAGCTTCTCCATACAAACCGCCTTCGTTCACCCATAATTTTTCTTTCTCCAACAAGTTCTTCACAATCTCGTCCGACGACTGGAGCAGCACTGCACAATCCACCCAAACCAAATAAGTACCTTCCAACATCACCACCGGAAATTCAGGCAGATATTCTTCGAAGAATGCCAACCCAAGTATTCGCCGTTCAGTTCGGAATCATAGACAGTTATATTCTCCATATTCCAGAATGCATCTTTGGAGTTGACAACCGCATTACGTATTTCCACATTCTTGCAGTACTGGAACGAATAGTTCCCGTTTTAGGGTCACATCTTCCGGTTGAAGGTCGTGGGTTGCAAATAGAGGACGTTCACCTCCATATTCTTTCGTTCCATTAGTTTATTTTTTAGTCTGTTATTTCAAAAGTCACATTTACACTTCCTGTACCGACGGCAGAAGCCAATCCCGAAGGATTCGTTATACCTCCCAGTCGGGTGTAAGTATATGGAGTTGAAAAACTCTCATAAAACAATACCACACAAGTAGAGCCGTAAAGCATCAAATCTCCCGTTTGAATAGTTCTTGGATTGAAAGAAGCTGTCGGCAAACTGTTTTGCAGATAAAACAGTTTTTCATTGCCATTCAATTCGGACATCTTTACTGTCAGTGGCAGTAATTTCTTGAATTCTTTAGTTGTTTCATTACTCTCCAAAGTAGCATTGAACGAAACAGAACCGATTGTTATTTTAAGGTTATTGCTCACAGGGACGTCTTCATTATTATTGTTATTATTACTAGAGTTGCTATTTTCATTATCCGGGGGAACCTGCTGCCCTCTCCCCTGTAATGGTTCCCCCTCGCCACATGATACGGAACCAACAGATAATGCCAACAGGACACAGATTGCTATTATATAGTATCTCATAATGATTCATATTTATTTCTTCAGATACTCCTTGAAGAAAGATTCCAGTTTATTAAACGGTATAAGGCTCACACGGTCGTAAAGGTCTACGTGTCCTGCACCGGGCACTATATACAGTTCTTTTGGTTCGCCAGCCAGTCGATAGGCATCCTCACTGAATTCGCGCGAGTGGGCGTTCTCTCCGGTGATGAAAAGCATAGGGCGGGGTGAAATCGTTTCAATATCTGCGAAGGGATAGAAATTCAGAAATTTCACGTTGCTTGAAAGGGTTGGATGAGTCGTAGTCAGAGAAGTTGCTCCTTCGGGAGTGAATTCTCCTCTCTGTGTCCGGTAGAACTCATAAAATTCGCGTTCTATCGGAGTGGACTTCTCGGTCAGTTCATGCACTGTGCCACCGGTGTATTTCGTCTCTTCCCCCAAGAATTCCGCATAACGCTGTTCGGCGGCTTCTGCCATAATCTGCTTTCTCTGTTCCAGGGTCAATGTGTGTTTCAGTCCGTTGCGGCTGGCTGTCCCCATATTATACATACTGATTGTTGCAATGGCTTTAAGACGAGGATCTATTTTTGCCGCACTGATAGCGAAACTTCCACTGCCGCAAATGCCAATTACACCGATAAGATTTCGATCGACAAACGAACGTGTACCCAAAAAATCTACCGCGGCACTAAAGTCTTCCGCATAGACTTCCGGTAGAACGGCATTGCGCGGTTCGCCTTCACTCCCACCCCAAAAAGACAGATCTATGGAAAGTGTCACAAAACCCCGTTCCGCCATTTTCGTTGCGTAAAGATTCGCACTCTGTTCCTTGACAGCTCCCATAGGATGCCCGACAATGATTGCAGGGTATTTATCCCCTTCTTTCATATTCTTTGGCAGAAACAAATTTCCGGCTACCTTCATTTTATACTGGTTGGGAAAAAAGACTTTCTCCACACTTACCAAATCACTTTTATAAAAGTTATCCGCATCTGTCTGTGCAGAAGAAAAACCAGTTCCGAGCATCATAATAAATACAGTTGTTAATAATAAAATCCGTTTCATATCTCTAGTGTTTTAGTAATTAAAGAATTGATTATCTACTTTTTACTTTGCAAAAATACGGTGAAATAAAGAAACTGCCTGTAGATGAATTACTGACATTATTACCCAAATTACAGATTATATATTTTTCATCATTCTGCTATAATATCCATTTTAACCAGTTTGCGGGAATGGGGCACACAAACACGTAAATAAACAAATACCATACTTGCAATCAGAAAAAGCAGTGCACCGAAAACGGAATAGCGCGTGCCCATTTCCGTAATGAAAGCTCCGCATATAGCCGTGCCAATCGTCGTACCCAAATTGGCGGAAGTCAAAAACATTCCATTGGCAAAATCAGGAGCTTCGGGAGCGGAATCCGTAATCATATACTGCATATTATTACTAGCTATACCTGCCAATACACCTAAAATCAAGATGATTATCACCATAGCCGTAATCCATTTTCCAACGAAGAAGAGACAGATATATGAGACTAAGAGTGCAAAAGGCATGATGATGATTGAACACTTGGCGTTTACAGAAAGTAGTTTCCCCGCTATCACATTCCCCACAATATTTGCCAGACCATATACAAGCAGTACGGTACTGATTACACTATAGGAAACTTCCGTCACTGTTTTCAAGTAATCCGACATATAGCTGAAGAATCCGAACATGGCTCCATTAATTAAGGTTACGGCAATGATTGAATACCACATCGCCGTTTTCTTCAATACGCTAAGCTGTGCACCATAAGATACTTTTTCTTTCACAGGCATGGAGGGTATAAATAGAATGGTAGCCACAAACACCAATACATTCACAACTGTGAAAAACAACATCGCCATGGAGAACGAAACTTCGCTGGCAATGAAACTGGTCACCGGAACGCCCAGTACCATACCGGCGGACACACCAACAAAAACTTTAGAAACAGCCTTGGGAGCCTGTTCCTTGCCGACAGACGCCGCGGCTACCGTAAAAGCCATCGAGACATAGACCGGATGCAGGAAAGCGGGAAGTATCCGGGCAATCAGTAATATGGTGAAGTTAGAAGTAAGCATGGAGATTATATTGCTTACTGTAAACAATCCCAATGCCAGTAACATCACTTTCTTCCGGTTCATCCCCGAAAACAATAAAGGAGTCATAGGGGCCGACACAGCCACCACCAACGCGAAAACACTTACCGTCCAGCCAGCCTGTGGTACGGAGACGTTGAACGTTTCAGCTATCAAGGGCAGGATACCCACTACTCCCATTTCGGTATTTATAATTCCAAACACACCGACCGTAAGGATAAAGACGAGCAAACCGCCCGAACTGAGTTTTAGTTTATTCTTTTGTTCCATAACTATTATATGTAATTTATAATTCCAACGCCAGTTTATAGGCGTTTTCAAGATATTCTTTATCAATCTGCCTCGCCAGTTTCTCGCATCCGGTACAACCACCGACACAATACAGCCCACTTCATTCCAACCCAGCGCCCGGTTGAGAAGACGAATCTTTTTGAGGATATTTATCATCAACAGAAATGGCGTAAAGCCTGCCGATAAATGATTTCATATTCTCTATTAAATTAACTCCATACACGCTGAGGTACAGAGTTTTATTTGACGTTACAAAGGTCGGGAGAATAAAGTGAAGTGATTGTAGATAAATTACAGAGATAATAACCCCAATTACAGATTAATAGGAAATTCTAAAAAGACAGGAAATAAATACATATGTTTCCTGTGGAGACAGAAAATATTTGCAGTAAAGACAATCTTTATACTTGAAAACCCAATTTTACATGAAAGAAAAAATATTGAGATTAGAGGCAATAGATCCTCAATATCCGAACTGGCATTGACAAACAAATATCTGTTTTGCCGAATTATCATCAAACACTTCTTCTTCAAATCCTCCATACTTATGAATAATATGAAAGCCATTCCATTCCAAATATGAGTCTAATTCTTGAGGGAAAAACATTCTCATATCCAGATTTTGAATAGAATTAAACTTGCCATTGATAAAATAATGCCATTCGATACGGTTAATCTGAGTTTTATTTTCATATCGCATAGTCTGCTTTATCAATACTTCCCTGCCGTCATCAGTTGTATATGTGGCAATTTCCTTCTGCTCTTTTTCACCTTCAACTATATATTGGATATTCGGATTAAAACAATCAAACAGAAATAAGCCGCCGTCTTTGAGGTGATTCTTAACGACGCTAAATACCTTAAATAAATCTTCATTCTTATATAAATGATGAATCGAATTAAATGGAATAAAGATAAAGTCGTATTTTCGCGACAAATTCAAAGTTCTGATATCTGCCTCGATAAAACTTATTTCCAATCCTGCTTCAGAAGCTTTATTCTTTGCCTGGGCAAGCATTGAAGGTGTATAATCAACTCCAGTAATATCATATCCTTCCTTTGCTATGGGAAGAGTAAGCCTGCCTGTACCACAACAAAGTTCAAGTATTCGGGCAGCCTTACTTTCAGGCAACCATCGCTTATAAAATTGCAAATCATCCATGTTAGTATTCATTGCATCATAAATATTTGCATCATAAATTAAATCGCCCACTTTATAATCACTATTCATATCTGTCGCCCTCCAATGTTGTCTATTACTTACTATTTTTACGTTTATTACCTGTCTCATTATCCAAGGTCGGTAATATAGGTAAAATAATCCGTAATCTATATACAAACCGAATCTAAAATCGGCAGTATCTTTGCAGTGTGATAAAGAGAACAGGTATAAACGTTAAAAAACTAATTGATATGTATTTAGAAAATATTTACTCTCCTGCAGACGTAAAGAAGTTATCATTTAAGGAACTTGATGAATTAAGCAATGAAATCCGGGTCTCACTCCTACAAAAGTTGAGCGAACATGGCGGACATTTCGGACCTAATTTCGGAATGGTGGAAGCGACTATTGCTTTGCATTATGTATTCAATTCACCGGAAGATAAGATTGTGTTTGATGTATCGCATCAGAGTTATGTACATAAGATGCTGACCGGACGAAAAGACGCTTTCCTCTATCCGGCTGAATATGACAATGTATCCGGTTATTCCGAACCGCAAGAAAGCAAGCATGATTTCTTTGTTATCGGCCATACTTCCACTTCTGTCAGCCTTGCCAGCGGATTGGCGAAGGGGCGCGACCTGACCGGTGGCAATGAGAATATCATAGCCGTGATAGGCGACGGTTCTTTAAGTGGCGGCGAGGCATTCGAAGGATTGGACTATGTGGCAGAGCTTGGTACAAACATGATTATTATTGTCAATGACAATCAAATGTCTATTGCCGAAAATCACGGTGGACTGTACAAGAACCTGAAAGAGTTGCGTGACAGTAACGGTCAGTGTGAATGTAACTTCTTCAAGGCTATGGGATTGGATTATATGTACGTGAACGACGGCAACAACGTAGAAGCATTGGTTGAGGCTTTCTCTAAAGTGAAAGATATCCGGCATCCGATAGTAGTACACATCAATACTCTGAAAGGCAAAGGGTATGAACGTGCAGAACAAGACAAGGAGACTTACCACTGGCGTACTCCGTTCAATATAGAAACCGGAGAATCTAAGTTTGACGAAACTGCGGAAGATTATAGCGAAGTGACTGCCCATTATCTGCTGAAAAAGATGAAAGAAGACAAACGTGTGGTAACAATCACTTCGGGCACTCCTGCTGTGCTCGGATTTACTCCCGACCGCCGTCAGGAAGCAGGCAAGCAGTTTGTAGATGTCGGCATTGCCGAAGAACACGCAGTGGCGCTTGCTTCCGGTATTGCAGCTAACGGAGGAAAACCTGTTTATGGAGTATATAGTACGTTCATCCAGCGCTCTTACGACCAACTCTCGCAAGACCTCTGCATCAACAATAATCCGGCAGTCCTGTTGGTATTCTGGGGGACATTGTCCGGCATGAATGATGTAACTCATCTCTGCTTCTTCGACATTCCGCTTATCAGCAATATCCCGAACATGGTTTATCTGGCACCCACCTGCAAAGAGGAATATCTTGCCATGTTGGAATGGGGTATCCGTCAGAATGAACACCCGGTTGCTATTCGTGTGCCTGCAACAGATGTGACTAGCTGTGGCGAGTCTGTGGAATCCGATTACGGCGTTCTCAATCGTTATAAAGTCGCTCATCGTGGCTCGAAGGTGGCTATCGTGGCGTTAGGTTCGTTCTTCGGATTAGGACAGTCGGTTGTATCACTCCTGAAAGAAAAAGCCAATATTGACGCAACACTCATCAATCCGCGCTACATCACCGGCGTTGATAATGAATTAATGGAAGAGCTGAAAGCTGACCACCAATTAGTGATTACCCTGGAAGACGGTGTACTGGACGGCGGTTTCGGCGAAAAAATTGCCCGCTATTATGGCGCCAGCGATATGAAAGTACTGAATTACGGAGCAAAGAAAGAATTCGTAGACCGTTATGATGTACAAGAGTTACTTCGTGCCAATCATCTGACAGATGAACTGATTGTAGAAGATATCAGAAAGATTATCGGTTAGAAAATACCCGACCAGTTCATTATATATTCATGTAGGTTGATGCACTTCCGTAACGGGAGATATGCATCAACCTACTTTTATTTTCAGTCAAATCCGTAGTCCTTTCCGATAATTCAATGGAGTCTGCCCGGTATTTCTCTTGAAGAACTTACAGAATCCGGCTGCATCACTAAAGCCCAGTTCGGAAGCGATGTCTCCTATCGTGGATTTGGTTGAACTCAGCAATGTACGGGCTTCCATTATCAGTAGTTCATTAATAATGCTGTTTACACTCTTTCCTGTTCCTGCACGGACGATACGGGCAAGATATTGTTCGCTGATAGCCAACTTATCCGCATAGAAAGCGACGAAATGCTCTTCCCTGAAATTCCGGGTGACAAGCGCGTGAAACTCTTGCAGTACATGGTCTTTATGGCTAACCTGCTTTTTAATAATTGTCTTTCGAGAAAGGAAATCGGCTATATCCAGAAATAAAGCATTACACGCCGCCTGTATTCTCCGGAAAAGAAACTGGTGTTTTATATTCAACAAACGCATAAGCACTTCCAGTTCACGACGGATGATTTGAGCTTCGTATGCAGTCAGTTGTATGGTATATTGCTTGTTCTGCCTCATCGTCGCCAACAAGATAGCGGTTATTTGAGTCAGATAAGAATCATCCGTCCGCATGGATTCGGAAATGGAAAGAGTGATAAACTTTATATCGGGACTTGAATATAAATGGTCGGTGAGATAATTTGCTCCATGAATAAGCAGCATATAAGGCTCTATCGCAATAAACTCTCCATTCAGCAAAATCTCCGAACGACCTTCAAGCACAAGTATCATATGCAGTTCCCGGTTAAAATAGCGTTCATTTTCGGGATAACTCCTATCTTTGTATTCACTCATGAAACAAACGACGTCCTCTTCGTAATGAGGAATCTCAGGATGTTCCTTCAACAACTGCTTATTATCGAAAATACGTGATTTTACCATTTATGCCTCCTTCTTTTCGATGTAAAAATACGATTTGTTTCGGATATGACAAAAACTGTGTGGAATTAGATAATTCATTTCCGGCAAAAAAACAGGAACTTTGCATATCCTTTTCAATTCATAAGAAGGAATCAATTAAAAAGTTTTGAAGATATGAGAATGAAAGACGTTTGCAAAAGATATTTGGTGTTTATTATAGGATTGTATTTTCTGGCTGCCGGAATAGTATTAATCATACGTTCGGCATTGGGAACCACCCCTATATCCAGCGTAAACTATGTATTAAGCCTGAATAGTCCTTTATCATTAGGCACTTGCACCTTTCTTATCAATATGGTACTTATCTTGGGACAGTTTTGGTTAATCCGAAAGAACAGAACCCGGCAGGATATTATCGAGATTCTTCTTCAATTGCCCTTCTCCTTTATCTTCTCGGCATTCATTGATTTCAATATGACAATTACCGACAGCCTGCATCCCGGAAGTTATGGTATGTCGTTAGCGTTATTGCTTACAGGATGCATGGTACAATCTATCGGTGTGGTACTGGAACTGAAACCCAAAGTCGCCATGATGAGTGCGGAAGCCTTTGTGAAATATGCTTCCCGCCGCTACAACAAAGAGTTTGGGAAATTCAAGGTCTATTTCGATGTTACGCTAGTCACATTTGCGGTACTACTTTCCCTTCTCCTCTCCCAATGCATTGAAGGAGTACGCGAAGGCTCTCTTATCGCTGCCTGTATCACAGGATATATTGTCAGTTTCCTAAATCAGAAGATAATGACGAGGAAGACACTCTACAAGCTCTTGCCCGTTTTGAAATAAAACATAATAAAAGCCGTTTCTTCGGAAAGAGAACTTTAAATCTCCCAAAGAAACGGCTTTTATATTTCTCTTCGATATTTACTATCTATTCTGGCTGTCTATTTCTTTAAGCAATTCGCCAACAGCCATCTTCAGTTGCGTATCCTCTCCTTTCACCACTGTTTCGGGGGCATTGGCAACTTTAATATCAGGTTCCAACTGGCTATTTTCCAAATAGCTTCCATCCGGCAGACGATAACCGATAATAGGAATACCGAATACCAGTGACGGGTCTTGCAATGTTTCCCAAGATACACTTGTCATTGTTCCCGGCACAGGCATACCGACCAGCTTGCCTATCTTCTGATGTTTGTATACCCAGGGAGTGCCATGCGCATTCGAGTAGTTGGCTTCGCATTGCAACATAATGGAAGGCTTGTTCCAACGACGGCTTGGCATATCACACGCTTCACGGCCACGTACCACTTGCGTGAAGTATTTCTTCCCACTGAACAGTATTTCAATATCTTCGTGCAGACGACCGCCACCGTTGAAACGGGTATCGATTACTATTCCGTCACAGTTGTTGTATTTACCCAAAATATCAGAGTAAACAGTACGGAAACTACCGTCGCCCATAGATTGAATATGAACATACCCAAGGCGTCCGTTCGACCATTTCTCAACATCGGCGGCACGTTGTTTTACCCAACGTTTGTATAGCAATCCGTTCAGTTGTCCGCTTGTGATAGGCATCACCACTTCTTCCCAACGTTCTTTGCTTTGCGGATTATAAAGTGAAATCAAGGTTTTCTTTCCGGCTTTGTTATTCAACAGGTAAGTAATGTCATTATCGGGTGCCAGTTCTTCACCGTTTATCTTTTCGATAATGCAGCCGGCTTTTACTTTGGTACGGGAGTGGTCGAACGGCCCTTTCTCCACGACTTCTGAGATTTGCATTCCTTTGCCCTGATAATTCCAGTCGAACAATAAACCAAGATTAGAAGTTACGTCTCCCTTAGCTCGTGAAGAATAACGTCCTCCTGTATGAGAGACGTTCAACTCACCTAGCCATTCGCTTAATAATTCTGCAAAGTCATAGTTGTTGTCAATATGGGGAAGGAACTTGCGGTAAGCGGCAGTCATGGCATCCCAGTTTACTCCGTGCATATTGACATTATAAAAACGTTTCTGATGTTGCTTGTAGACATGGTCGAACATAGCTTCACGTTCGGCAGCCAGTTCCATTCTCATTTCGGCCTGATAGCTGATTGGTTTCAATGCATCCGATTTGGCATCCATCTTCTGCATATTTCTGCTTCCCAGCAAAAATATATCGCCTTTCTTATCCAACATCAGTGACACCCAACCGGAATTCAGTTTATGCAAACGTTTCGTTTCTTTTTCACGAAGGTTCATCTTCCAAAGGTCGTATCCACCTTCAAAAGCAGAGAAATAATAAAGGTTCTCTCCGTCTTTGGAAAGTATGGCACTGCCCAAGTCGGAAGAGTTGGGAGTAAGACGGACGATACGGTCTTCGATGCCGTTTAGTTCTACGACAATATCCTTTGTTTTATCCTTATCTTTATCTGCTTCGTCAGAATCCTTTTCAGCGTCTTTCTCTTTATCGTCTTTCTCTTTTTTGTCTTTATCTGACTTTTTAGCTTTATCGGATTTCTTGTTTTTATCCTTATCGCTCTCTTTTGCTTTTTTCTGTTCTTTCTCAAATTCTTTGAGCAATTCGAAATCTTCTTTGCTCAAGCGATAGCGGTCATAAGCATCCTGATTCAGGAATACTAACATAACATCCTGTTGTGAACCCCAGGAAGCATGTGCACGCATACCATAACGTTCTGTCTGAAAAAGAATAGCATTTCCATCGAGTACCCAAAGCGGAGAACCACTGATATATCCGCTATTCGTCAGATTGGTAATCGTTCCCCCCTGTGCACTGACTATACCTATATCCGAATAGGGGTCGTGGCGATTTCCTATAAACTCAAGAGTGAACCATTTTCCGTCGGGCGACCATTCATAGTCAAATCCACCACCGGTATTATACCATGTAGAACCATCCGTCACCTGACGTACCTTTTTCGTTTTCAAGTCAAGCACCATCAATCGGTTGCGGTCTTCAATAAAAGCCAGTTCTTTTCCGTCCGGTGAATATTTCGGATAAGCGCGTTCTACGGTTTTGGAAGGGAGTAATACTTCTTCTTCAATCAGGGTAGCGTTGGGAAAGTTGGGGTCTTCTTTACGGGTTATTTTGGCAGTGTATAGTTGCCAGTTTCCGGTTCGTTCACTGGCATAAACCAATGTACGGTTATCCGGAGCAAAGGAAACGGCTGCTTCTTTGGCAGGAGTATTCGTAATCTGCTTGGTCGTTGCATAGTCGGTAGAAGTGACAAAGACATCACCACGCACGATGAAAGCAATCTGTTTTCCATCGGGAGATACAGAGGCAGAAGTTGCTCCTTGAGAAAATTTAAGCGTGGCAAGCTGTTCTTCGTTATCTCGAACAAGTTCTACTTTTACTTTTTGGGGACGGGCATTTATCTCTTGTGTGTAAAGCTCGCCATCATAAGTATAGCAAAGTGTACCCTTATCGCTGACAGACAAAAAACGTACCGGATGAGTCTTGAAAGTAGTTACTGCTTTCACTTCCTGCGGAGTATTCAACGGGAAAGAGTAAACGTTGAACGAATCGCCATTGCGTTCACTCAAAAAATAAACAGTATTCCCATCGGGAGCATAAACAGGGTTACGGTCTTCCCCACCCCGATTAGTCAGGTTTGTGTGCTTTCCGGTTTGGGTATCGCACAGCCAAACATCTCTTGTGATAGATGAAGTATGATGTTTTCTCCATTCATCTTCAAAACCTTTCCGGTCTTGATAAAGAAAGTTCTTTCCTGTTTTGTCGAAACAAACCCATTCGGCAGGAGTGCCCAGGACTTGTTCGGTGCGTCCGCCGGCAACAGGAACTTTATACAATTCCGTCATAGCTCCGGTAGGAAACAAAGCGCTGGCTGCCGGGTCTTGAATAGAAGCGGAAAAAAGCACATACTTCCCATCCGGCGTAAAAGCAGACGGAATTTCCGATGCTGAATGGTAAGTCAGTCTCTTGGCCGTTCCGCCAGTGGCAGGCATGACAAAAAGGTCGAAATTACCATTGCGGTCACTGGCAAAAGCGATTTGCCTACCATCGGGCGACCATACAGGATTGGCTTCATAAGATGCTTGTGTTGTCAACTGAACGGCAGTTCCTCCCTGTGCGGGGACTTTGTAAATATCGCCTTTATAACAAAAGACGATTTCTGTTCCATCGGGTGAAATGCGTGCATCGCGCATCCACAATGGAGTAATGGCGTAACCGGATAATGTAGTTAATGCCAGTGATAAACAAATAATTAATTTCTTCATATCAATATATTATGTATTTCAATCTATAAAGAAAGTCCGTGTTCCGCCTGTAGCTTGCGGCCATAGACACAGTTCTCCACAAGAGTCGTTATTTTATAACTCATGATATTTCACTTTTAGATAGATATTGTACCAGACAAAAAAAGTTCTGCTACAAAATTAGAACAATTCTGTAGCAGAACCAACAAACAGGACAATTATCTACTAAAAATGACTATTTTTTTTACGTCAGCGTTATAGTTGTTTACCCACCTCGTAAGCTTCTTGCATATATGGAGTATCTTTAATCTCCCCTACCTTCCAGGCACCGATTCCATAAACTGTTCCTTTCTCCTGCGGTCCTTCCAGGCAATCAAGGAAGCCACGAAAACCATCAATAGTACGTTCCATCATCGCTTTATCATTTTCTGCTGCCGCAATGATGAAATAAAACTCTTTATTGGATATTTCCGTATAGCGCGCACAGCAACGGTCAATCATAATCTTCATCTGTCCGCACATGGTGTAGAAATAAACAGGAGTCGCCATTACAATCACATCTGCCGCAATCATCTTTCCTACAATTTCGTCCGCGTCATCTTTCTGCGGGCAAGGTTTACCATACATACTGCAAACGCTACACCCCGTACAAGGATGAACAGTTTTGTCTTTCAAGAAAATCTTTTCCACTTCATTGCCCGCTTCGAGAGCACCTTTCATAAACTCGTCACAAAGCATATCCGAATTGCCACCTCTACGTGGACTGGATGAAATAATCAAAACCTTTTTAGCCATAACTTTACTTTATTATTTTCTATTATCAGAATTCCTTTTATCAAATTTCCACTCTGCAAAAATAGGCAATAAATAGTATATCGGACGTAGATAAATTACAGAGATACATACCATAATTACAGATTCCCGGTTTTACACACATCTCTTATCTTACTTCTTGTCCATATTATTTTCAAAACATAACCGAATCTTTTTCTCACTAATATTTAATTTATATCTTTGTCCATGATACGAACAACAGGAAGCAATGAAAAAGATACAACTGACCGATTCGCATAAAGAAAAGCTGTTTCAAATCCCACTTTTCCGGGATTTACCAACAAATATCAAACACTCTTTGCTTGAGAAGTTAGAGTTTGTGGTCTATGCAGCGGAAAAGAAAGAGATAGTTGTAACGCAAGGTACGCCCTGCAATAAGCTGTATGTACTACTGGAAGGGAAACTTCGGACAGATATTATTGACGGATTAGGAAACGAAGTGATGATTGAATATATCATTGCTCCACGGACTTTCGCCACTCCGCACCTGTTCAATTCAGACAATACTTTACCGGCTACATTCACCGCTCTTGAAGACAGCATCGTATTTATGGCAACTAAAGAGTCAACTTTCAAAGTTATCAGTCAAGACCCGCAGGTATTACATAATTTTCTTTGTATTGCCGGTAATTGTAATATTTGTACTGTATCACGCCTAAAACCCCTTTCACGCAAGACGGTGCGGGAGAGATTTATCGTTTACTTATACGAGCATAAGAAAAAGGATTCTTTGGTAGTGGATATTATGCATACCCAATCTCAGCTTGCCGAGTATTTGAATGTGTCTCGTCCCGCTTTATCGAAAGAAATCAATAAGATGATTAAAGAAGGACTTGTTACTATGGAAGGAAAGCGGGTGGAGATATTGAATAAAACGGCTTTGGAGAAGTATCTGTAATAAAAGACCTATAATATAAAATATGGCGCAACATAAAATATTTATTTTAAGTTGCGCCATATTTTATTTTCAATGCTATTATCCTATATTTACCATTTTGTAAACAGTACCTTCGGATTGATATTCAATGATACCCATCCCCAGTCCTGCCAGCTCTTATGATTTCCGGTTTTCACTGCATCCATTGTCTTCGTACCAAGCATAAAAGAATATCCGGCTGAAAGTTTTACGTCCTTCATGATTGACCAATTGATTTGGTAATCGACTTCCGAACCTAATGATTTCTTTAGTTCAGGAAGTTTGACTGCCGTAGTGAAATAGTGATAGTTCAACTCCATATCCACCTTGGAAGATGCACGGAAACGACCGCCGATACGAGCATCCATCAATCCCGGAGCGTAACCGTTGGCAAAAGTGGAAGCATAGAAGTAGTCCATTGCTCCGTAAAATTTATGGTGTGTACCATAAAGAGGGTCAAAAGCCTTGAACTTATCACCAGTACCTTTATCCCCACTTAGATAATCGAAACTTGCAACAGCCCCCCAAGTCTTATCAAATGCATAGGCGGCCTGTACGCTTCCCATTAATGCAGAGACTTTCCGGGCAAATTTGTTTTTACCCATCTGATAGTAGAATGCACCGTTCAAATCCCAGCCATTATCTTTATAGGTGAGGTAAGTTCCCGTCGTTTGCAGGTATCGGGTATGTGAATCTTCTGTTGCCTTATCCCCTGTTTCCAGTCCGAGGTTCATAAATAGCAAAGAAGCTCCGAAGGGGATATTATCTGATTTATAGTGATACCATACAGTTTGCATATTCTTATAAGGTTGCCCTGTGGAAGAATCATAATACGTACCGCCTGCTGTTTTTTCACCGTTCTGATTGAATGCGAGGATAAGGTGCACTTCATTATTCTTGTTGGCATAACCAAGTTTCAATGCATCATGATAACGCCCGGCTACATTCCAGTCCAATCCACCCAGGATTCGTTCATCATCGTAAGATAATGTCTGACGTCCTAGCTGTGCAAAGAACCCCTGTCCGAAATCTAATTTCGCCCATGCTTCATTCAAGATGAAACGGCCATTCTTATCAATCTGCGGGTCTTGTCCCCAAACGCCGACATGCTGTGCCGACATCTTAATTTCCAAATCCGAACGCTTGTAATCCATAGACAAACGTGCCCGGTTGTTTATAAACGACGCGGCACTTTCCCCTTCATTACGGGGAGTCAAAGCTCCGTTCCGATACTCAGCACGGGGTCTGATTTGCACAGACATCGTAAATTCATTTTCCTTCTCCGTGTTTTGTGTGTATGCCATGCTTGGCAATAGCATAATGACTAATGACCAATAAAATGTTTTCATTGATATTTTAATTTAAGTTATAAGTGTGTACACTGACTCCTTGTGCGGACGGAAGATAATTGATTCCATACCAACACATCT
>NZ_CABUHK010000097.1 GCF_902491285.1 uncultured Bacteroides sp.
ACCAAATCATTGTTGGTCAGAAACATTTGGTTGAATCACTGCTTATCGGATTACTCTCCGATGGTCACGTTCTGTTGGAAGGTGTACCCGGTCTGGCAAAAACTTTGGCTATTAAGACACTCGCGTCTCTGATTGATGCGAAATATAGCCGTATCCAGTTCACACCGGACTTACTGCCTGCCGATGTTATCGGTACAATGGTTTACAGTCAGAAAGATGAATCTTTTAAAGTGCAAAGAGGACCGGTTTTCGCTAACTTTGTATTAGCTGATGAAATAAACCGTGCTCCGGCCAAAGTACAGAGTGCTTTGCTGGAAGCAATGCAGGAACGGCAGGTTACTATTGGTAAGGAAACATTTGTTTTACCGGAACCTTTTCTTGTATTGGCTACTCAAAACCCTATTGAACAAGAAGGTACTTATCCGCTTCCTGAAGCACAGGTCGACCGTTTCATGCTGAAGGTTGTTATCGACTATCCGAAGTTGGAAGAAGAAAAGCTGATTATTCGCCAGAATATTAACGGAGAGAAATTCAATGTGAAACCTATTCTGAAAGCTGACGAGATTATTGAAGCACGAAAAGTTGTTCGTCAGGTATATCTGGATGAGAAAATCGAACGTTATATAGTAGATATCGTATTTGCTACTCGTTTCCCGGAAAAATATGATCTCAAAGAATTGAAAGATATGATCGGATTCGGTGGTTCACCCCGTGCTTCTATCAACTTGGCTTTGGCTGCCCGGACATATGCTTTCATTAAACGTCGTGGTTATGTAATTCCGGAAGATGTACGTGCCGTGGCGCATGATGTTCTTCGTCATCGTATCGGATTGACATATGAAGCGGAAGCCAACAATATGACTTCGGACGAAATCATCAGCAAGATTCTGAATAAGGTTGAAGTACCCTAATTCGTAGTTATAATACAGTCTATAAGTAGTCATTGTGTGGTACACTTGACTACTTTAGCTACTTACTACTTAACTACTGTATAAATGGAAACAAGTGAAATACTAAAGAAAGTTCGTCAGATTGAAATTAAGACACGGGGATTGTCTAACAATATCTTTGCAGGCCAGTATCACTCGGCTTTCAAAGGTAGGGGTATGTCGTTCTCGGAAGTCAGGGAATATCAGTTTGGCGATGATATACGTGACATAGACTGGAATGTGACTGCGCGTTTTAACAAACCCTACGTAAAAGTGTTTGAGGAAGAACGTGAGCTGACAGTTATGTTGATGGTTGATGTTTCCGGAAGTTTGGAATTTGGTACTGTCAAGCAGTTAAAGAAGGATATGGTAACAGAGATTGCTGCCACGCTCGCTTTTTCTGCTATACAGAATAATGATAAAATCGGTGTGATTTTCTTTTCAGACCGGATAGAGAAGTTTATTCCTCCCAAAAAGGGACGTAAACATATTCTATATATTATCCGTGAACTGATTGATTTTCAACCGGAAAGCCGTCACACGAATATACGTCTTGCATTGGAGTACTTGACTAACGTAATGAAAAGGCGTTGTACGGCATTCATTCTATCGGATTTCATTGACCAGGAAAGTTTCAAAAACGCATTAACTATAGCTAACCGGAAGCATGATGTAGTAGCATTACAAGTTTATGACCGGAGAATCTGCGACCTTCCTCCTATAGGATTAATGCGGGTAAAAGATGCGGAAACCGGTCATGAACAATGGATAGATACTTCTTCTAAAGCTGTGCGCCGGGCACATCGCGACTGGTGGATACAGAAGCAGGCTGAACTGAACGATACATTTACCAAAAGTAATGTAGATTCTGTATCTGTCAGAACTGACCAAGATTACGTAAAGGCATTGTTGAACTTATTTGCCAAACGAAATTAATGAAATCAAATATGAATAGAAATATTATTCTGATAGCATTATTAGGTTTACTATCTATCGGCAAAGTAACTGCGCAATCTGTCACAGTGGAAGCTAAGATAGATTCGCTGCAAATACTGATTGGCGAACAGGCGAAAGTGCAATTGCAAGTAGCTATGGATGCCAAGCAGCGTGCTGTTTTTCCTGCTTATACCGACACGTTAGTAAAGGGGGTGGAAATTATAGAAACTGTCAAAACGGATACGCAATTCCTGAATGATCGTCAGCGAATGCTGATTACTCAGGAATATGTTATCACTTCTTTTGACTCGGCTTTATATTATCTGCCGCCAATGCCTGTTACTGTAGACGGTAAAGAGTATAAATCTAAAGCTTTGGCACTGAAAGTATATTCCATGCCAGTCGATACATTACATCCTGACCAATTCTTTGGACAGAAACCTGTAATGAAAGCACCTTTCGCGTGGGAAGACTGGTATGGCTTGATTGCTTGTTCATTTCTAGCTTTGCCGCTACTTGGTTTGCTGATTTATCTTATTATCCGTATCCGTGATAATAAACCGATTATCCGCAAGATAAAAGTTGAACCTAAGTTGCCGCCACATCAGGCTGCAATGAAGGAGATAGAACGTATCAAAACCGAAAAGGTATGGCAGAAAGGACAGCCGAAGGAATATTATACGGAACTAACTGATACTCTTCGTACTTATATCAAAGACCGTTTCGGATTTAATGCTCTAGAAATGACTTCTTCTGAAATTATTGATAAATTGTTGGAAATGAATGATAAGGAGGCTATATCTGATTTGAAGGTTCTCTTCCAGACTGCCGATTTAGTGAAGTTTGCCAAACATGATCCTCAGATGAATGAGAATGACGCAAACTTAATCAATGCTATCGACTTTATCAACGAAACGAAACAACCGGAAGAGGAAAACCAGAAACCGCAGCCAACAGAAATTACCATCATTGAAAAGCGCTCTTTACGCGTCAAAGTAATGCTGATTTGCGGAATTACACTTTTATCAGTAGCATTGATTGGTACCTTTATATATATAGGTATGCAGATATACAATCTTTTTGTATAAAGAATGTGTAACTTGAATACTAAATAGTAAACTGTTAAATCATAAATAAAATGGTTTTTGCCAATATTGAATATCTGTTTTTGCTATTATTACTTATACCTTATATAGTATGGTATATTCTGAAGCAAAGAAAAAGTGAAGCAACTCTTCAAATTTCGGATGCTAGAGTATATGCACATACTCCGAAAAGTTATAAGAATTATTTGTTGCATGCTCCATTTCTACTACGCATCATAGCGTTGGTATTGGTTATTTTGGTTCTTGCACGCCCACAAACGACTAATAAGTGGCAAAACAGCGAGATAGAAGGTATTGATATCATGCTGGCTATCGACGTTTCCACCAGTATGTTGGCCGAAGATTTGAAGCCTAATAGACTGGAAGCTGCTAAGGATGTAGCCGCAGAGTTTATTAATGGACGTCCGAATGATAATATCGGTATCACATTATTTGCCGGTGAGACTTTCACTCAGTGTCCATTGACTGTAGATCATGCTGTATTGCTGGATATGATTCATAATATCAAATGTGGTCTTATCGAGGATGGTACAGCAGTAGGTATGGGAATAGCGAATGCTGTAACCCGCCTGAAAGACAGCAAAGCTAAATCGAAAGTTATCATTTTGCTGACGGATGGTACCAATAACAAAGGAGATATTTCTCCGATGACGGCCGCCGAAATAGCTAAAAGTTTTGGTATTCGTGTATATACCATTGGAGTAGGAACGAATGGAATGGCGCCTTATCCTTATCCGGTCGGAAATACTGTGCAATATGTAAATATGCCGGTAGAAATTGATGAAAAGACATTGACGCAGATAGCTGGAACAACAGATGGCAACTATTTCCGGGCTACCAGTAATTCGAAACTGAAAGAAGTGTATGAAGAAATTGATAAACTGGAGAAAACTAAACTGAATGTAAAAGAGTATAGCAAGCGGGATGAAGACTATCACTGGTTTGCATTAGCTGCTTTTCTCTGTGTTTTACTGGAAGTACTGCTACGTAATTCAATACTCAAAAAGATTCCGTAAAGGTGGTTTGTCAATTGTAATTTGTCAATCGTAAAATAGTAAAGAAGATGTTTCGATTTGGAGAACCTACATATTTATATTTATTGCTGCTATTACCATTTTTAGCAGCTTTCTACCTGTATTCTAACTACAAAAGAAGGAAGAATATCCGCCGTTTTGGAGATCCGGCTTTGTTGGCTCAACTAATGCCTGATGTATCTAAATATCGTCCAGATGTGAAATTTTGGATACTTTTTGCTGCTATCGGTTTATTTTCAGTACTATTAGCACGTCCTCAATTTGGTGCTAAACTGGAAACGGTGAAACGTAAGGGAGTCGAAGTGATTATTGCATTAGATATTTCAAACTCCATGCTTGCCCAGGATGTACAGCCAAGCCGTTTGGAGAAAGCCAAAAGACTAATATCCAGATTGGTCGATGAGCTTGATAATGATAAAGTCGGTATGATTGTTTTCGCCGGTGATGCTTTTACGCAATTGCCAATTACTAGCGACTACATTTCCGCTAAGATGTTTCTGGAATCTATAAATCCTTCGTTAATATCCAAACAAGGTACAGCTATTGGAGAAGCTATTAATTTAGCGACTCGTAGCTTCACTCCCCAAGAAGGAGTAGGACGTGCCATCATCGTCATTACTGACGGTGAGAATCACGAAGGTGGCGCAGTCGAAGCTGCTAAGGCTGCCGCTGAAAAAGGTATCCAGGTAAATGTGTTGGGAGTAGGTATGCCTGATGGGGCTCCCATACCAGCTGAAGGTACAAATGATTATCGACGTGACCGGGAAGGTAATGTAATCGTTACCCGTTTGAATGAGACTATGTGTCAGGAGATTGCCAAAGAGGGAAAAGGTATATATGTACGGGTTGATAACTCTAATTCTGCACAGAAAGCTATTAATCAGGAAGTGAACAAAATGGCAAAATCTGATGTGGAATCAAAAGTCTACACGGAATTTAACGAACAATTCCAAGCAATTGCCTGGATTATTCTACTATTGCTATTGGCAGAAATATTAATTTTGGACCGCAAGAATCCTTTATTTAAGAACGTTCATCTGTTTTCTAATAAGAAATAGTTATATAGTTATGTACATGTTAAAAAGTAAATATATTCTATCTGTTGTGTTTCTGTTGGCAACAACCACTGTCTCAGCTCAGAAAGCAGAACGCGACTATATCCGTAAAGGAAACCGGCTGTTTAATGATAGTGTATTTATAGATGCAGAGGTGAACTACCGAAAAGCCCTGGAAATAAATCCCAAATCTACAGTATCTATGTATAATTTGGGAAACACGCTTTCACAACAGCAAAAGTTTCAGGATGCCATGGAACAATATGTGTCGGCTAGTAATATAGAAAAGGATAAAATGAAACTGGCTCATATTTACCACAACATGGGAGTGCTTTTCCAAGCCGGCAAAGATTACGCTAAAGCTGTAGATGCGTATAAAATGTCATTACGCAATAACCCTACAGACCATGAAACGAGATATAATCTGGCTCTTGCACAAAAAATGCTGAAAGATCAGCAACAGAACCAACAGAATCAAGACCAAAATCAGGACCAAAACAAAGATCAACAAAAGCAGGATCAAAAACAAGACCAGAATAAAGATAAACAGAACGATCAGAAGCAAGATGAAAAGAAAGATCAGCAGCAACCGCCGAAATCTGAGAAACAAAATAATCAGATGTCAAAGGAGAACGCTGAGCAACTACTGAATTCTGTGATGCAGGATGAAAAAAACGTGCAGGATAAAGTAAAAAAACAACAGAAAGTTATGCAAGGTGGTCGTTTAGAAAAGGATTGGTAATATAAAGTTGACGATATAAATTTCATAAGCAATGAGAAAACTGATTATTATATTGATGGCATTGATAGCATATAGCACTCAGGCGTTGGCCGACAAAGTGTCTTTTACTGCTTCTGCTCCTGACGCGGTAGTAGTAGGCGATCAATTCAGGCTGTCTTACACCGTAACCACACAGAAAGTAAAGGATTTCCAGGTACCCTCAATTAAGGGGTTTGACGTACTGATGGGGCCAAGCCGCTCACAACAAAGTAGTACTCAAATTATAAATGGTAGTGTTACATCTACCAGCAGCATTACGTTTACATATATATTGATGGCTAACACTGCTGGTGAATACACAATTGGTGGTGCTTCAATAGTAGCAGATGGTAACCAAATGGTGTCAAACTCTGTAAAAATTAAAGTATTACCACAGGACCAGAGTAGTAATAGCGGACAAAATAGTAATAATAACTCTTCCGTACATTCCTCGTCCGCCACGAGTGTATCTAATCAAGACCTGTTTATCACGGCAACTGCCAGCAAGACCAATGTGTTTGAGCAGGAAGCATTTGTTCTGACATATAAAATATATACCAGAGAATCTAATTTGCAGCTAAATAATGCTAAACTCCCTGATTTTAAAGGTTTCCATTCACAGGAAATCGAAATGACTACAAATGCCAAGTGGACTCCAGAACATTATCAGGGACGCAACTACTATACAACAGTTTATCGTCAGTTTGTGCTTTTTCCACAGCAATCTGGTAAACTCTATATAGATCCGGCTCAATTTCAAATGACAGTAGGCAAACCTGTACAATCGGCCGATCCTTTTGATGCATTCTTTAACGGTGGAAGTAGTGTGATCGAGATAAAAAAATCTATCGCTACGCCTAAGATAGCAATAAACGTCAATCCGCTTCCAGCCGGTAAGCCTTCCGACTTCTCAGGCGGAGTGGGAGAGTTTACTATTTCGTCTTCTATCAATAGCAAAGAATTGAAAACCAATGATGCTATTACAATTAAACTGGTTATTTCAGGTACAGGAAACTTGAAGTTGATTTCTAATCCAGAAATCAACTTCCCAGATGATTTCGAAGTATATGATCCTAAAGTAGATAATCAAGTCAGATTGACTCGGGAAGGACTTACTGGCAACAAAGTAATCGAGTACTTGGCAATTCCCAGACATGCTGGGACATATAAGATTCCGGGAGTGTCTTTCAGTTACTTCGATATCCGTTCCAAATCATACAAAACTTTGAAAACGGAAGAGTATGTCGTGAATATTGAGAAGGGTGCGGGAAATGCAGATCAAGTGATTGCAAACTTTACTAATAAAGAGGACTTGAAAGTATTAGGAGAAGACATACGTTATATCAAGCAGAATGAGGTAGCTCTTCAGCCTAGAGGAAGCTTTTTCTATGGTTCAATGACTTATTGGTTATTCTACATTATTCCGGCTCTTGCCTTTATTATCTTCTTTATCGTTTATCGTAAACAAGCTACCGAGAATGCCAATGTTGCTAAAGTACGAACAAAGAAAGCTAATAAAGTCGCTACAAAACGAATGAAATTAGCAGGCAAGTTACTTTCCGAAAATAAGAAGGATGCTTTTTATGATGAGGTTTTAAAGGCATTATGGGGATATATTAGTGATAAATTAAATATTCCGGTATCTCGTTTATCCAAAGATAATATCGAAGAGAAACTGAGAAATCACGGAGTGAATGAAGAACTGATCAAAGAGTTCTTGAATGCACTGAATGACTGTGAATTTGCCCGTTTCGCCCCAGGTGATGAAAATCAAGCTATGGATAAGGTTTATTCATCTTCAATAGAAGTAATAAGCAAAATGGAGAATTCAATAAAACATTAACCCAGAAGAGATTGTGTTATGAAAAAAATATTATTTTTTATATTAATAGCAATATCGATGACTTGTTTTGGACAAGATGTCCAAAACATTGATTCTATACAAATAAACGATTCTATACAATCAAGTTCCACTATATTCTCCAACAATACATCAGGAGGTGTCACAAAAGCTGAAGGAGATTCCGCATATATAAAAGAAGATTATGCAACAGCTATCCAAGTATACGAAAGTCTTCTTAAAAACGGAGAGGCCGCTGAGATTTATTACAACTTAGGAAATAGTTATTATAAAATAGGAGAAATAGCAAAAGCAGTCCTTAACTATGAACGTGCCTTATTATTACAACCAGGGAATAATGACATTCGTGCTAATCTTGAAGTGGCACGCGCTAAAACAATAGACAAAGTAGAACCTGTTCCAGAGGTATTCTTTGTTTCCTGGACTAGGTCTTTGATAAATAGTATGAGCGTTGATGCATGGGCAATATGGGGAATTATTTCTTTCATTTTATTGATTGTTGCTCTTTACCTCTTCATATTCTCCAAACAAGTTACATGCAAGAAAGCAGGTTTCATATCAGGAATCATCTTTTTAATTATTACCATATGCGCAAATCTTTTTGCTTCAGAACAAAAGGAACATTTGGTAAACCGGAATGAAGCGATAGTAATGAATCCAAGTATCACAGTCAGAAGTACACCTAGCGAAAGTGGTACTAGCTTATTTATTCTTCATGAAGGAAGAAAGGTAAGCGTCAAGGATAATTCAATGAAAGAATGGAAAGAAATCCGTTTAGAAGACGGAAAAGTAGGATGGGTACCAGCTTCCACTATTGAAGTGATATAAAGCTTAATAATAGATTTTATAAATTCGATAAAAAAAGATAAGCAAATAATTTGTTTTATCTTTTTTTTTGCTTAAGTTTATAGCGTGATAAAAAAATCACATAGTATTAACCATTAAATTTACGAGACATGAGAACAATAACATTTAATGAACTTCGTAAGATTAAAGATTCATTGCCCAGCGGTAGCATGCATCGAATAGCAGACGAACTTGGTTTACACGTAGATACTGTGCGAAACTTTTTCGGAGGCCATAATTTCAAGGAGGGAAAAAGTGTCGGAATACATCTTGAGCCCGGTCCAGATGGTGGGCTTGTTATGTTAGACGATACAACAGTTCTCGATCGGGCTTTAAAGATTCTAGATGAATTGAATATGAGTATGCAAAAAGAACAGGCTACCGAATCTGTGCAAGTTTAAAATATAGCAAGCAGAATCCCAATTGAGCAAACAATTGGGATTTCTTATTTGTTCTCACCTTACAAAAATATACACTTATGGAAGACAAATTAGTAACCCTAGCTATTCTGACATATACCAAAGCTCAGATATTAAAGAATGTCCTTGAAAATGAAGGTATAGAAACATACATTCATAATGTAAACCAAATACAACCAGTCGTTTCTTCAGGTGTCCGTTTGCGAATTAAGGAAAGTGATTTACCACGTGCACTGAAGATAACAGAAAGTTCTACTTGGTTATCAGAGAGTATAGTGGGAGAGAAGGAACCCAAAATTGAAAAGTCAAATAAGATTTTAATTCCTGTCGACTTTTCCAATTACTCGATGAAAGCGTGTGAATTTGCTTTTAATCTAGCAAAAACAGAGAACGCAGAAGTTGTCTTATTGCATGTTTATTTCACTCCTATATATGCATCTTCATTGCCATATGGAGATGTTTTCAATTACCAAGTTGGCGATGAAGAGACTGTAAAGACTATTATTCACAAAGCACATTCTGATCTCAATGCTCTGTCAACCAAGATAAAAGAAAAAGTTGCCTCAGGAGAATTTCCGGATGTCAAATATAGTTGTATTCTACGGGAAGGCATTCCTGAGGAAGAAATCCTCAGATATTCCAAAGAGCAGCGTCCCGTTGTGATTATCATGGGAACTCGAGGAAAGAATCAAAAGGATATTGATTTGATCGGTAGTGTAACTGCTGAAGTTATTGACAGAAGCCGTACTGCTGTGTTGGCCATTCCTGAAAATACACCATTCAAACAGTTCAGTGAGGTCAAGCGTATTGCTTTCATAACCAATTTCGATCAAAGGGATTTAATTGCATTTGAGGAATTCTTCAATACTTGGAAATCATTTTATTTTTCTGTATCCTTGATACACCTTACCGAGTCCAAAGATGCCTGGAATGAAATAAAACTTGCAGGAATAAAAGAATATTTCCATAAACAATACC
Source organism: uncultured Bacteroides sp. (assembly GCF_902491285.1). Taxonomy (GTDB): domain Bacteria; phylum Bacteroidota; class Bacteroidia; order Bacteroidales; family Bacteroidaceae; genus Bacteroides. The sequence continues at coordinate 9,925 of NZ_CABUHK010000097.1, forward strand.
CAGGGCTCGAAATTCATTATGATGTAGTAATGAATAACAATCTACTAAAAGGACTTGAGCAATATATCAAAGATAATCAAATAGATATAATCACACTTACGTCATATAAAAGAAGTATATTTGCTAGATTATTTAATCCCAGTATTGCCAGAAAGATGATATTTCATTCCGATACACCATTACTTGTTATTAACGGAGGGGGGGGATGATCAAATGATATATAAAAAAGGCACTCAGAATTAGGGAATAATCATTATTATGTTTAATAGAAAAAGAGAGAAATTTAAACCTTGCTCCTTTTTACTATTTATTTGAGATACATCACACACATCTTTTTATGAAATAAAAAAGAAGGCTACACAAAGTAACCTTCTTTTTTTATTTCAAAGAAAATGATTATTTCATCATCTTATCAATTTCTTCAAATTCCGGACCCATATTCAAGTTATAATAAACTCGGTAAAGTCCTTGCAACCACAAGTCCTGCTGGTCAGGTTTCAAAGTTCTAGCTTTTTCATAGAAAGGCTTAGCTTCTTCATAGAATTTCTTCACTACAGCTTGTGCTTCAGCGTACTTAGGATCATTGATATCTGTTGTAGCCTTATCAGCATAATCCTGTGCTTTCATTAAATATACCAAACCAACGTTAGAGTATGCTTCTGCATATTCAGGATCAGCAGCAATAGCCTTTTTATAGTACTCGATTGCATTATCATACTCTTTCATATTATGATAAAGATATGCTTTTACATACAAATACAGTTTGTTATTAGGATCATTAGACAACATTCTATCAGCAAATTCCATTGCTTTAGAAGCTTGATTAGAACTATTATAATAGTCAACCAAATTTGCAAAGAAATAGTCGTTTCCCGGAAACTTAAGGATACCCTCTTCCAACGCCTTAATCCATGCTACAGTATCACCTTTAGCCTTATAAGCATCAGCCATCAACTGCATTGCAAATTTACCACCGTCTTTATCAGCCAAAGCTGTAGGAGCATATTTAATGATAGCATCCTTGTCACCTACTCTATCAGCAGCTAATGTTGCATAATAAGCAATCTGTGGAAGAAGAGTGTCAGTTTTAGCAATTTCTTTATCTGCCAACATCGGATAAGAAGCTGACTCTACGTATGTTGCGAAGAATTTCAGTGCTTCCTTATTCTTATCTAAATTGAAATACTGGATACCACCATTAATCAAGTTAGGACGTTCAGCTAGCATACTAGAAGCGTTTGCCTTACGATATTTATTTTTTATTTTTCCCTTCTCATTAGGAACTTGTGCCAAATCATCACATTTTGTATAGTACTCATACATTTTCAAAATACTATTGTATACTTTCAATGTATCATACGGTTTTCTCAAAAAAGCATTTTTCATTTGCTCTTCGTTGATACGCTTCTGAATAAATCCAGCAACGTCCCATGTGTCAGCAAGATCCTTTGTTTCAGGATTCTTCATAGCCTCCTTAATAAGCTGTTCAGCCTGCTTAAAATTAGGTTTTACGTCATTAGCCATACTCTTTGCTTCCTTTACATTCTTCATTTGTGCGAATGAGAAGCTAACAGCCATCAATAAAACCATCGAAAATAATACTCTTTTCATGATTGTTGTTTGATTAATTATTAATATTATGTCTATTCCTCAATTTTATTACTTTCGTTTTCGTTAACGTCCACTGAAGAATCTTCAACATCAGGAGAATCTGCATTTGGATCACTCACAATAGTTCCTTCCGCTTCTTCTGCCGGTATTTCATCTTCAAGACTTTCGGTCATAACCTTACATACCGAACCAATCTGGTCGTTACGTTTTTCAAGATTAATCAGACGAACCCCTTGAGTGGCACGTCCCATGATACGAACATCTTCCACTTTCAAACGAATGGTGATACCAGACTTATTGATAATCATTAAGTCGTTTTCATCTGTTACAGACTTGATTGTTACCAACTTACCTGTTTTCTCAGTAATATTCATGGTCTTAACACCCTTACCGCCACGGTTAGTCTTACGGTAATCTTCGATTTCAGAACGTTTACCATATCCCTGTTCAGAAACAACCATCACAGATTCTGTTTCCAAATCCTTGATACAAATCATTCCAACAACTTCATCCTGACCATCGTTATCCAAAGTGATACCACGCACACCTGTTGCAGTACGTCCCATTACGCGGACTGCTGCCTCGTGGAAACGAATCGCACGTCCATTACGATTAGCAATGATAATCTCGTTATTGCCATTCGTCATACGAACTTCAATTACACTATCATCTTCACGAATAGTAATAGCATTTACACCATTCTGACGAGGACGAGAGTATTGTTCAAGCAGTGTTTTCTTTATCACCCCTTTCTTAGTACAGAACAATACATAATGGCTATTAATAAATTCAGAATCTTCCAGACTCTTCACACGCAAATATGCTGTTACATTATCGTCAGAATCGATATTCAGCAAGTTTTGGATAGCACGTCCCTTAGAGTTCTTCGTTCCTTCGGGTATTTCATATACTTTCAACCAATAGCACTTTCCTTTTTGTGTAAAGAACATCATAGTATTGTGCATGGTAGCCGGATAAATATGCTCTACAAAGTCTTCATCACGGGTTTCTGTACCCTTTGAACCTACTCCACCACGATTCTGCGCGCGGAATTCAGTCAATGGCGTACGTTTGATATATCCCATATGAGAAATTGTGATAATCATTTGATCATCTGCATAGAAGTCTTCCGGGTTAAATTCTTCTGAAGAATAGACGATTTCCGAACGACGTTCATCCCCGTATTTCGCTTTTACTTCTAATAATTCTTCTTTCATCACCTTGCGGCATACTTCATCATCAGCCAGAATACTTTCCAAATAAGCAATTTGCTTCATTATTTCTTCATATTCTGCATGAAGTTGATCTTGCATCAGACCAGTCAACTGACGCAAACGCATTTCTACAATAGCACGAGACTGAATTTCTGTCAGGTTGAAGCGTTCTATCAAGCCCGCTATAGCATCATTAGGAGTTTTAGCAGCACGGATAATACGGATTACTTCGTCAATATTATCCGAAGCAATAATTAGACCTTCGAGAATATGCGCACGTTCTTTTGCCTTGCGAAGTTCAAATTGAGTACGACGAATAACAACCTCATGTCTATGCTCAATGAAATATTTAATCAAATCTCTCAAGTTCAATGTCTTCGGACGCCCGTGAACCAAAGCGACATTGTTTACACCGAATGATGTCTGCAAAGCTGTCATCTTATAGAGTTTATTCAGCACTACACTAGCATTTGCATCACGTTTCACGTCAATAACAATACGCATACCATCACGGTCAGACTCATCATTCGCATTCGAGATACCCTCTATTTTCTTATCGTTCACAAGGTCAGCAATGTATTTAATCAATTCTGCCTTATTCACATTATACGGGATCTCAGTTACTACAATCTTATCATGTGTCTGTCCAGTTTCTATTTCTGCTTTCGCACGCATAACCACACGTCCACGACCTGTCAGATATGCTTCACGAACACCGCTTACACCATATATATATCCACCTGTAGGAAAGTCCGGAGCTTTGACAAATTCCATCAACTCTTCAACTGTAATCTCCGGATTATTGATATATGCGTCACAGGCATCAATTACCTCCGAAAGATTATGAGGTGGCATATTGGTAGCCATACCAACGGCAATACCGGATGCACCATTTACTAAAAGATTAGGAATACGGGTCGGCATCACCTTGGGTTCAACCAACGTATTGTCAAAGTTAGGTTCGAAATCAACAGTTTCCTTATACAGGTCATCCATCATTGCTTCACCCAACTTATTAAGACGAGCCTCGGTATAACGCATGGCAGCAGGACTATCACCGTCTACCGAACCAAAGTTACCCTGTCCGTCTACCAAAGGATAACGCATTGCCCACTCCTGAGCCATACGCACCATTGCAAGATAAACAGAAGAATCTCCATGAGGGTGATACTTACCAAGCACCTCGCCTACGATTCTGGCTGATTTCTTATAAGGTTTGTCTGAAGTATTACCCAATTCCATCATTCCGTATAAAATTCTACGGTGAACGGGCTTAAATCCATCTCTAACATCCGGAAGGGCACGTGAAACAATGACCGACATGGAGTAGTCAATGTACGATGACTTCATTTCCTCCTCGATGTTAATCTTTATAATTCTGTCTTGTTCAAGCATTTAAAATGATTATTAATTATACATTCTATGGTTTGTGAAAAACCACGCTAAAGTACTACTTTTCCCGGATATACGAAAGTTTTTAGGAAGAAAGTTTTATTATGGATAGAACGACATCCGACTAAGTTTTAAAATACGAAAACAAAAGGAGAAAAATAATAAATGTAAGGTATAAAGATAGTGCAACATCAGTAAAAAAGACCTGAATATTTGTTATACCTTATATATATAATGCAAATACACCGTTTTTATGGCACGCCATTTGTAGATATAAGAAATAAAGCAAATATTGCAATACAAACCTGATTTAATGCGTATATTTGCCAGTGAATAACCCTTAGAAGAAAAGGAAAAAGTATGAATAATCAATTCTCACAAAGAGTTTCCGACATTATCGTCTATAGTAAGGAAGAAGCGAATCGGCTGAGAAGTAGGTACATAGCCCCCGAACACCTGCTTCTGGGAATGCTCCGTGACGGTGAAGGGAAAGCTATCGAGATATTGTCTAAACTCAACACCAATCTGGCTATAATCAAACAGCAGATTGAAGCTCAACTGAAGGCAGAAGCTGATGATATGCTACTGCCTGATGCAGAGGTACCGTTATCTAATGATGCGGCAAAAATATTAAAAATGTGTATTTTAGAAGCACGTGGAATGAAAAGTAACATCGCTGATACAGAACATGTTCTGTTAGCAATCTTAAGAGAGAAAAACAATATGGCAGCTTCAGTACTTGAAGCTAATGATATAAATTACGCAAAAGTGTTGGAGCAAGCCACGTTGCAACCTGATATTAACTCAGGTATGGGATTTCCTGAAGACGATGATGATGAAGAAGAAATGTCTTCTCCCCGTTCAAGTGGCAGAGGTGGTGACGAACGCCAGCAGGCACAAACCGCTTCCAAAAAGCCGTCTAATGATACACCAGTACTCGATAATTTCGGTACAGATATGACAAAAGCGGCAGAAGAAGGGAAATTAGACCCTGTAGTCGGTCGGGAAAAAGAAATCGAACGTCTGGCCCAAATCCTGAGCCGTCGCAAAAAGAATAATCCGATCTTGATCGGCGAACCGGGTGTAGGAAAATCAGCAATCGTTGAAGGACTAGCGTTAAGAATCATTCAGAAAAAGGTTTCCCGAATTCTGTTTGACAAACGAGTAGTAGCCCTTGATATGACAGCCGTGGTAGCCGGAACTAAATATCGCGGACAGTTCGAAGAACGTATTCGTTCCATTCTCAATGAGTTACAGAAGAATCCGAATGTCATTTTGTTTATTGACGAAATTCATACGATTGTAGGTGCAGGTTCCGCAGCAGGTTCTATGGATGCTGCAAATATGCTGAAACCGGCATTGGCAAGAGGAGAAATACAATGTATTGGTGCCACTACCTTGGATGAGTATCGTAAAAATATCGAAAAGGATGGCGCTTTGGAACGTCGTTTCCAGAAAGTAATAGTGGAACCCACAACTGCAGAAGAAACGCTTCAGATTCTGCGTAATATTAAGGACAAATATGAGGATCATCATAATGTATATTATACAGACGAAGCATTAGAAGCATGTGTCAAGCTGACAGATCGCTATATCACAGATCGCAATTTCCCAGATAAGGCCATTGATGCTTTAGATGAAGCCGGTTCACGTGTACATCTAACTAATGTCAATGTCCCCAAAGAGATAGAAGAACAGGAAAAACTGATTGAAGAAGCTAAGAATAAGAAAAATGAAGCTGTAAAATCGCAGAACTTCGAACTTGCGGCTAGTTTCCGAGATAAGGAAAAAGAACTCTCCCTCCAACTGGATGAGATGAAAAAAGAATGGGAAGCTAGTCTGAAGGAAAACAGGCAAACTGTTGATGCGGAAGAAATCGCCAATGTGATATCCATGATGTCAGGCATCCCTGTGCAGCGTATGGCGCAAGCTGAAGGCATAAAACTGGCAGGTATGAAAGAAGACTTGCAGTCTAAAGTCATTGCGCAAGATACAGCAATAGAGAAGCTCGTCAAAGCTATTTTGCGAAGCCGTGTAGGACTGAAAGATCCCAATAAACCGATTGGCACATTTATGTTCTTAGGCCCGACAGGAGTTGGTAAGACTCACTTGGCAAAAGAGTTGGCCAAATACATGTTTGGCTCTGCCGATGCGCTGATCCGTATAGACATGAGTGAATATATGGAGAAATTTACGGTCTCACGGTTAGTCGGAGCACCTCCGGGATATGTAGGATATGAGGAAGGTGGTCAGTTGACAGAAAAAGTACGTCGCAAACCATATTCTATCGTATTGCTTGATGAGATAGAAAAAGCACATCCGGATGTATTCAATATCCTGCTTCAAGTAATGGACGAAGGTCGTTTGACTGACAGTTATGGCAGAATGGTAGACTTCAAAAATACCGTTATTATCATGACTTCCAATATTGGAACCCGTCAGTTAAAAGACTTTGGACGAGGGGTCGGATTTGCGACACAAAGTCGTCTGGATGACAAAGAATTCTCGCGAAGCGTAATACAAAAGGCTTTGAATAAATCATTCGCACCCGAATTCATTAATCGTGTAGATGAAATCATAACATTTGACCAACTCTCTTTGGAAGCAATTACAAAGATTATAGACATAGAGTTGAAAGGATTGTATAACAGAATTGAATCTATTGGATATAAGCTTGTTATTGAAGATAAAGCAAAAGAATTCATTGCAAGCAAAGGATATGACGTACAATATGGTGCCCGTCCTTTAAAGCGCGCCATTCAAGCTTATTTAGAAGATGGGCTATCCGAACTTATCATTTCCTCCTCCTTGAAGGAAGGCGACAGCATCCAAGTCATTCTTAACAAAGAAAAAGGCGAATTGGAGATGAAAGTAGTTCCTGCGGAATAGAATTATTTTCAATATAACAGAATCTTAAATATGCCATAATGTCAGACCTTTGGGTCTGGCATTTTTTTTGTCTCTATCTGTGCAAATACAATTAAAATCAATAAATAGATAAACTAAAAAATATACGTATTATGCAAAAAGGTAATATTGGGGTTACA
>NZ_CABUHK010000098.1 GCF_902491285.1 uncultured Bacteroides sp.
TCGTATCCAACATAATACAGTCGCAAATCATTGATTTATTCCACGGAATAGATTAACTTTGCCTGTACTAATTAAAAGTCTGTCAATATGAGCCAAGTGAAAGGAATACCATACGGAATATCCGACTTTAACCGGATGCGGAACGAAAACTTCTATTTCGTCGATAAGACCATGTATTTGCCCCTTATCGAGGAAATGCCCAGTTACCTTTTCCTGATTCGTCCGAGACGTTTCGGAAAAAGCTTATTCCTAAGCATGATGCGTACTTATTACGACATAATACAGAAGGATAACTTCGACAAGTATTTCGGTGACTTATGGATAGGAAGCCGTCCAACCAAACAACATAACAGCTTCCAAATCCTTTTCTTCGACTTCTCAAAAGCAGGTTGCTCACTGCCGGGAGCAGATTTGATGAGTAGCTTTAATGAATATTGCAGTATCATCATCAACCAGTTTGCCCATGCATATGCATCTTATTATGATGAAGATTTCAAGTCAACAGTAGAAAGCATTGAAAGCGCTAAAGCAAAATTATCGTATATCGAAGTAAAGGCGAAAGAAAAGGGGTATCCACTCTATCTGATAATCGACGAATATGATAACTTTACCAACGTCATATTGAGTGAACACGGGCAGAAAATGTTTCATGACCTGACTCATGCCAGCGGCTTCTACCGTGAATACTTCAAGCAGTTCAAAGGTATGTTCGACCGGATTTTCCTGATGGGAGTCAGCCCTATCACACTAGACGATTTATCTAGCGGGTATAATATTGACTGGAATATATCGACTGATTCCCGTTTTAATGCCATGATGGGATTTGATGAAACTGAAGTACGTGAAATGCTCCGTTATTACCAACAGAATGGAAAGTTGGTCGGTGATGTAGAAGCGATGATTACAGAAATGAAACCGTGGTATGACAATTATTGCTTCGCCAGAACGTCTTTGAACAACGACCGTGTGTTTAATTGCGATATGACTTTATACTATTTACGTAACCAAATTGATTTTCACCGTCCGCCCGAAAATATGGTAGACAAGAACATCCGTACGGATTACAGTAAACTGAAAATGCTGGCACGCATTGACCACGACAATACCCATGAGGGAAGCCGCATGAGCACTATCGAGGAAATTGCGGCAAAAGGTGAAATACTGGTAGACTTGCATACCTCATTCCCGTCAGAGAAAATAGCAGATATTGAGAACTTCCGAAGTTTGCTCTATTATTATGGCTTACTTACCATATGCGGCACTCGTGGCGACCGTCTGAAAATGTGCATACCTAATAATTGTGTACGCGAGCAGTACCTTGGATTCTTGCGTGACTACTATCAACAGGCTCATACCTTGAATCTTTCACATCTGAAAGACTTGATAGATGATTTCGCCTTCGACGGTCATTGGCAACCATTCTTCGAAACCATCGCCCGTGCCTATCGGGAGAACTCTTCCATACGTGACGCGATAGAAGGGGAAAGAAACCTGCAAGGTTTCCTGAAAGCCTATCTCGCCATTGCTTCCTATTATCTGGTACAGCCGGAACTAGAAATGAACTATGGTTATTGTGACTTCTTCCTGCTGCCGGACAAAATACGTTATTCCGATATAGAACACAGCTATATCCTGGAGTTGAAATACGCTACACGCACAACTACCGATGCAGAACTTGAGGCTCAGGCAGAAGAAGGAAGGCAGCAACTGTTACAATACAGTAAGGATAAAGTTGTGCAGAAACTGGCAACCGGAACGACACTTCACCTTTTACTAATTCAGTTCCAAGGTTGGGATATGGTGAAATGTGAAGAAATAAACGCTTCTGTTATTCATCCTTCGGAATAACTTCCTGCATATATTATCCCAGGAGGAATCCGCCGACATCATAACGCCAGGTATGCCGAACGGGGTCTATAATATCATCCATTCTCCTGTTTATTCGTTCAACTCCTATCATTTTCAGCGAAAGCAGATAAAAGCATTCATCAGCAATCCACAATAGTTTGTATTACCAATAAATACCTTATTCCAGTAGCACAAAAATTGCCACTTATTACTTCATTGAACCCGCAGAAGTAATAAGTGGCAAAACTCATCTTTAATTCAGAAGTTATAAATACACTTTTATTTCATCGTTTCGGCACCTACATAATAGCCTAGATTAGTTCCTTGGTTATAGCCTATGTTTTGCATTGCCTGAGACATATCATAAGTATGATCAGTCATCAGATGTCGAAGACGGTGGGTAGTAGGATGATTAGTGGAGAAAATATAGATAGACCTATTATCGTTCGAACCTAAAATAACTTCTTCGCGATAGTCCCCCAAGAAATCTCCATAATAACAAGGATTAAATTTCGTTCCATGGTTTCCGTCATTACTTCCATAGTGTCCGAAATATACCAAACGATTCTTATTCGTTTTATTTACATCCGGATTTCCCTTATAACTTACAATACAAGCACGGTCATACATTTCCCTTGTCGGTTGACCGCTCCAATAAATAGCGGCATTGTACATCACACCGCTACCAATCCCTTTCGGATAGTCGGTTGAGACAACACGACCACTGCTGCAACTATACATTCCCGACTGTAAAGACGAATAATACTCAAAATCCGGACTGTCCGGATCTACATCCGCTACAATACAACGTCCCACATCCCCGTTTTTACCTGCTCCATGCCCGGCAATCAAGCTCCCTGTTTTCGCATCAATCACCTGACAAGCATATCCTAATCCCTGTGTGCTATATGTATCCTGCTCTTCAAAAGAAGCTACAATCTGTTGTTTGCCGAATAATGGATTTATCTGCTGGGGATTCTGAATAAACCGTCCCACATACAAACAGTCTCCATGCCCGTTCCCGGTACACCACAGCTCACTTCCATCATCATCAATAGCAGCCGAGCCATACAATATTTCATCCTTTCCATCATCATCCAAATCTGCCACACGGAAGGAATGTGAACACATTGCCAGCCATTTCTCACTATGGTCGGCAGTGTCAAACTTCCAACGATTAACCAATTCGTTTCCTTGTAAGTCAAGTGCCCACACTTGCCAGTTTTTATAAATGCCACGAGAAATAATCAAACTTGGATTACTTTTTCTTACACCAGTCGTCTCATCAGGTATACCATCCAAATAAGCTGCTCCAATGAAGAAACGATCCATACGGTTTCCGTAGTCATCTCCCCAATAAGAATTCCAATATTGGGCACGTGCTACCTTTGATTCGTCCTCATGACCACGAGGTATATTGGGAGTACGGGTAATCTCACAACCGTCAAATCCACGACAGATAGAAATGTATTCAGGACCTTCCAAAACTAGTCCGGCAGTAGAATACAGACTTTTTCCGGAATACCACCCCACACCGTTCGTATCCCGCAAACGATAATCATTCACCAGCCCATTGGCATCGGTAATTATTCTTCCATTAGGAAATTTAGTTCCTTCAGATGAACGGAATGCAATTTCACACAAGCCGTCTCCATCAAAATCATATAAAATATAAGAAGTATAATGTGAGCCGGAACGAATGTTAAGACCTAAGTCTATACGCCACAAAAAGGTACCGTCCAGTTTGTAAGCCTCTAAAAGAGTGGTTCCATTGCGCCATCCTCCTTGATTGGCTCCATCATACGGCTCTCTCTTAATTACAATTTCCAGTTCTCCGTCTCCATCCAGTTCACCCAATTGAATATCATCAGGAGCATATGTCAATGCAGCATCGGGCACATCACTTCTTAGTATAATCTCCCGATAGAATTTTGTCGCCATCTCAGAAGTAAACGTGTAGTCACAGATTGTTTCCTCTTGACCAGCCAATGTCACCCGATAATAATTTGTTTTTACGGGATTAATATCCTCATCTACCCAACAAGTAGTCTTCGTTATCGCCGCTTCATTTAACTTGACTTCTTCACCCCCATCTTCTGACTTATAAATATCGAAAGCTATATTTTCCGGATCGGTCAACAACAATCTCCAACTAACTAACGCCGAAGAAATTCCTGTGGCATTATGTTGATCAGTTTCAGACATAGGGTCATAGCTCACCCACATAGCACGGCTTCCCGTAATAACCTCCGTAGGCAAGTCTTTCAACGGCTCTTCCTTTATATTATTATTAAATTCCGGTTCTTCATCCACTACCGGATCAGTATCCGAGCATGCTCCAAATGTCAACAATCCAAACAGTCCTAATGTATATAATATTTTCTTCATATTCTGTCTTTAGTATTAAATAATCATTTTTCAATTCCGAGGTTAGTTCTACCACCCCGGATTCTGCGTCAAATTAGGATTCTTGGCTTTTTCACTTTGCGGAATAGGAAAGAAATACATTTTATCATCCCATTGCCTATCCACAGTGACACGCCTATATGAATATGAATCCCCACTCTTATATATTTTCATTTCATCAATGCTACTGAAATGCTTGTCTCCTTCCTTCCAACGACGTACATCCCAAAAACGGTGTCCCTCGAATGCTAACTCTACCATGCGCTCATTCTGGTATTTCTCCCACCATAGCTGATTATTCAGGCCTGCGGGAAATTTAGGCATATTCACCTTCGTGCGCTGGCGAGTTTTATTCACCATCTCATTGGCAGGAATAGGAAATTCGTTATTGGTAGCGTAAGCAGTACCTAAATATTTGAATAATGCTTCTGCATAATTCAGATAGAACTCTCCTAAGCGATATATAATCCATGTATGATTATCTGTAGTAGGCTTCGCTGTCGTCGTATTAATACTTGTCTGACAATACTTTTTCAGATAATAGCCGGTAGGCGTTCCTCCACTCAGTGGTTCAGCATTTGCACCTCCCTGATAGGTTTCTAACGCAGTTTCGTTCCAATTCGGCCATTTTGTATCACCATTCTTAGCAATCGTTTTTTCAAATCTAGGATCACGCCCCTCGTAATAAGGTTTATTTTTATCATAATCCGCCTTTTTATCTGGTCTTTCACCACCGTCCTTCAATTCATAGGCATCCACCAATGTCTGTGTAGGGCAGTTTCCACCTCGGCAGTTTTCCAACCCGACAGGAAAATTATATTTTTCAAAAGAGTTGGTAGCACGTATGGCACGACAACCGAAAATGAGTTCATCGATGGCACTACTGTAACTCTTTGCATCCCATAAATTCTCGTAGTCATCTATCAATCTCATACCTGCTTCTTCGCAAGTCTCGATCACGTCTTTATTAGCCTTGGCTGCACGATACCACAGTTCCTTGTACTCTTGGCTACCTTCCTGATGAGAATTGAACAACGGACTGGCGGCATACAAAGCCGTACGCGCTTTTAATGCCAATACTGTACGCTTGTTGGCTCGCCCTGTTTCCGCTGATTCGCCGGCAGGAACCAAAGCCCCCAAATTATTATAATCCGGTATAATCAGATCTTTTATCTCGTCACATTCCTTAATAATCCAGTCGAATACCTCTTGAGCTGGTTTACGTGTAAGCGTATTCACCTCAGAAGTTGACAAGACATGATCGGTAAAAGGTACATCTCCGTATTGTCTTACCAGATTAAAGTAGAAATATGCCCGCAGAAAACGGACTTCATATTGATAATTATTATAGCGATACATCTCAGCTTCATAATCGGAGATTTGTTCATACTCCGAGAACGTCAGTCCTGTAAATTCCTCCAGATAATTGTTACAATTGGCAATTGCTTTATAACTGGAAGTCCACATACTGCTCTGCGCATTCACCGGACTCCATGCTCCATTGTAAAAAGTCTCAATAGCATTACCTGTATAGGAATATTGCGATTCGTCGGTAGCAGAACCCAAAATAGCACCACTATAATTTCCAAAATCAGAGTCAAGTGATTGGTAAATGTTAGATACCAACCCGCCTACATCATAAAAAGTACGCTTTACATAACCCGCGTCATAAGGATTATACTCTGAATAGTCCATCTGATCCGCACAAGAAGAAAAAGCGAAGATGGTCAGAACGCCATATATCAATTTATTCAGTTTCATTCTTTACCTCGTTTTTAATGATTAAAATCCTATCTTAACACCTACTACCACACTCTTGGTCAATGGATTTGTCGCACCGTAAGATTCCGGATCCGCCACGTCGATATGATCAAAACAAAGCAAATCCACTCCTCGTACATACAATTTAGCACTACCTAATATTTTTGTCCGTTTCATCAGATGTTGGGGAAATTTATAATAAACCTCCACATTGCGTAATTTCAAGAACGAACGGTCGGCAAGCCAGATCGTGTTAGTCTGATAATTATTGGCATTACTCTGCGAGCTCAGACGCGGATATTTTGCATTCAAGTTTTCGGGAGTCCAACGGTTCTCATAATAGTGTGTGGAAAGTGATGTATTGTTAATCAACGGCCAAAACATACTCTTGGTATTCAAGACGGCAGAATAGTTTCCTGTCCCCTGAAACATGGCATCCAATCCGATTCCTTTCCATTCGGCTCCCAAATGGAAAGAATAATAGATTTCCGGGGCAGCCGTACTATATCCAATAGCCGTCACGTCGTTTGCATCGATCACCTTATCTCCGTTCACATCCTTATATTTGATATCACCAGGAACTACCGTACTGAAGTTCTGTGCCAGACTGCTCTCAATCTCTGCCTCATCTTTGAAAAAACCTTCTGCAACCAAGCCGTACACCTGATTCAATCGGTGTCCCGTCCGTTTCAAGTTATCATATAAACGCGGTTCTTCCCGTTGCTCCTTGATTTCGTTTCGGGTAAAAGCAAAGTTTCCTCCAGCATTAACAACCCAATCACCCCACCGTTTCGTATAGTCCAAACCGAACTCAGTACCCCAACTATCCACAATACCTGCGTTTTCATAAGGAGAATCCATACCAAGTACTGTTGAATATTGACCGCTAGAATCCACCCAAATATCTTTCCGACGTTGATAATATCCTTCTATCGTCAAATTCAATCCTTTGAACATCGTTGCATCCAACCCTACATTATATTTATAAGCTTTCTCGTGTGTCGAGTTTAATGTAGCCAATCGATTCATGTAAGTGGTTCCGAAATTGGATCCATAACCGACATCAAACAGATAGCGTGTACCCGTTGTCGTATAAATTTGTTCCCAATAGTTATATACCGAATTATCACCGTCTTTAGGCAAGTAATCAGCATTAATCACACCAAACGAAGCCCGTAACTTCAAAAGATCAACCCAAGAAAACGCTTTCATAAAGTCCTCTTCCGAAAGTACCCAAGCCGCAGAGATGGTAGGTGAGAAAGCCCATTTATGTCCCGGAGCTAATAAATTGGAAGCCGATCCAACCAATGCCAAATCTACATAATAACGCTTATTGAAGCCATAGTGAGTATACCACGATACATTTTGGCGGTAGATACTGGTATTTACTCCATAAGTGTCACGAAACTCATACTCCCATTTCAACTGTGAATAAATATCATGTTTTCCGAATGAACGATTATAATCAAAACCTCCGGAGAAATTGAACTGACGTGCCCAATCATTCGTATCGGCACCGGTCGCCATTTCACTGGGTTTACCGCCCGTAACAACTGTATACAACGGGCCACCGGCGCTTGAATCCTGCCAGCTAGGCGTATATCCCCTATAAGCATATGTCTTACTGTGATCTTCCCAAATGGAAGAGTAGTTGTCGTATGCCAAACGGAAATTTACACCTAATCCTTTCATTAATCCGGACAAGTCCTGTGATAAGGTCAAGTCCGCCAACAAACTACGCGTATGTCCCTTGCTATAGGCTGCTCCTTGCGATTGCGCCACCGGGTTCAGCGTACCCGCCCAAGTGGAGCTTCCTCCCCACGAACCGTCATCCGATAGTATAGGAAAGGCGGCGGAAGGAATCGAATAAACCATATCCCACAAATCCGTACTGGAAGTTCCCGGACGACTTGATTCGGACAGTGAACCGAGAAGATTTAATTTCAGTTTAGTGGTACTCGTCAAGTCAATATCCAAATTTGTACGCAAATTAGCACTAGAATACTTGTCTTGTGTAGAATAACCGTCATTCATATTAGCATTGGCAACGAATCCCTTATCTGTTATCAACCCTAACATTGCATAATAACGAAATTTACTACCTCCTCCTGTAAACTCTATATTATATTTATTAGAGACTCCCATGTCACGGAAAGTTTCGTCAATCCAATCCACATTCGGATAAAAATAAGGTAATTGCGCATTGATACGATCACCCAACCCCTTCACTCTCCCATAACGGAAAGCATGAATTTCAAGAGGGGTATAACGCACATCTAATCCTTCGTAACCTCGTGCCTCATTCACAGCTTCGGCATAGGTAGCGGCATTCACAAAATCAGGGCGACGCGACTGGAAGTTGATTACATGATCATAAGTAAATTTTATTTCCCTCGAATTGTATTTTCCCCGTTTGGTAGTTACCAAAACAGCTCCATTAATACCTTTATAGCCATATAACGCAACTGCTGCGGCATCCTTCAGTATAGATACCGATTCTACTTCTTCCGGTGACACAAGGCTCATGTCACGTTCCAACCCGTCTACCAAAATTAATGGCGAACTACTAGACAGACTTTGCAGACCACGTACATAAAAAGTAGGCTCCGTACTAGAAAAATTACCCGCATTCTGCAAGGCGGTCAATCCCAGTCCCTGTCCGAAAAGAGAGTTAGAAATATCCTTTGAAGCCCTCTTATCAAATTCTTCATTATAAACGGTAGAGACTGCCGCAGTCGATTCGTGGCGGCTGAACACCCGGTTAGCCCCTACATCCACAGTGACGGAATCTCCAGACACTCTTCCTTTATTATCTATATTCTGCGCTCCTATCGGCATACCCAAAGATGCCAACAGAATCAGTACCAGCATTTTATTATTTTTCATATCACTGTTCTAAAATCAATTTTACTCATGTTTCTCATCACCAGCCGGGATTTTGAATCAAACCGTATCCTTTGTTGATTTCATTTTGAGGAAACGGAGATAAATACCATTTCGAATCGAATCCTTGTGTCCACCAAACACGTGCTCTGTTATGCAATTCGAATCTTTCATATTCAAATCTCGTAGGCTGAATGGC
Source organism: uncultured Bacteroides sp. (assembly GCF_902491285.1). Classification (GTDB taxonomy): domain Bacteria; phylum Bacteroidota; class Bacteroidia; order Bacteroidales; family Bacteroidaceae; genus Bacteroides. The sequence goes on from NZ_CABUHK010000098.1 coordinate 9,098, forward strand.
ATTTTTACCGAATTCATCAGTTCCGTCTCTCCAAGGTTTCTCTATACGCTTACCCGCATCATCCAAGCGATAAATCAATAAGCCATGCAGTTTCTTTTCAAAACGGTCTGCACGTTTGTAACGAATCAAGTCGAAATAACGGCTGTCTTCCATGCCTAATTCACAAGCACGTTCACGAAGTATTTCCTCTAACAAAGCATCCTTATCAGTTGTCAGATTCTTATTCGGGATACATTCCTCCAATTTACCCAAGCCTACACGGGCGCGGACTTCATTTACCCAATAAAGAGCATCTGTGAAATTATTTTCGGCTTGCAGCAGAGCTTCTGCATACGTCAGAAAGAGATCGGACAAACGAAGATATGCCCAATGGATAGGTTGGCGTTCATAATCACTGTCACTCAAATAATATTTCATGTTATCATATCCAGTAGCAAAACGCATATTTTCCAATACAGGAGCTGTCTTTGCATCCGTACCTCCCACCCATAATTCCCATGGATAGTCACTCATTTTAGGAGAAGACCATCCTAAATTTCGAGGTATATTGTTCACGATAACAGATTCATATAGTCGCGGATCACGGGTTAATATAAGATTGGAAAGAGTATTTTCTCCATCAGCAAACTCGCCGGTCAGAAACATATCGTTTAGCTTGCCTTCTGCTTCCGTCTCATTCCAGTCAAACGGGGTTCCGTCTGCCCAAGGAAACATCTCAACATACTCTTGGGTCGGAGTATAAGAGTTACGTCCATTGTTACACCAAGTACGCCATATATAAGTAGTCGACCCGCCCGGACGTTCATAGCCTGCTACACGTACGGAGTGTAATACTTCAGGACTATCCAAAAGGATGTACCCCATCCGGTAAGCATACCGATACTCAGTGGGAGTAGGATTGCTGCCTGCTGCTTCCCGTAACTTATAAAAACCGTTTGCCTCTATGGCATTGAAAAACTGCCTGCAATATTCAAGACATTTATTCCACAATTCGGGACGTTTACTTCCATACCACACCAAATGTTGCTGTTCCGCTTCACTACGTCCACCAGCATATCCTTGAGTGTCGTTAAACAAAGGAGAAGCGGCAAACTGCCATAGTTTACATCTCAATGCCATAGCCCCTGCTAATGTCCAATGACCGCTATCTGAATTAAAATCAGCTCCTTCATATGCCCATTTCAAACCACCGGATTCGATAGCTTCCTCTAGCATTTTATCCATATAGTTCACGGTTTCTTCCACCGTAGCACGTGGTAATTGATAGTTGGTCTCCGTTCCCATGAACGAAGCATAAATAAGCGGTAATCCTCCATAGTGACGGAACATATCAAAATAGCGAGCAGCAATAAGGCATTTCGCCTCTGCTTTCATCTTTACTTTTTCATCCTCTCCCATACCAGGCACTCTGTCTACATTTTCCAACAGCAGCCAGCACCACCGCACAGTCTGCCAGACACCTTCACGAGTATATCCGAAGATATCACCACGAATACCGTAATTAGCGGTATGCGTACCACTATAGTAACTGTTATAAACCGTAGTTCCCGAATAGTGAAGTTGCCAACAGTCAGTCAATGCATCGAACTTTCCTGTATAGGGATTGGAAGAATCCGGAAAGTCATCAACAGAAGAATTTACATAAGGCAAACCATAATATTGGCGGCTATAACAGGTATTCAAAAACTGCCGGGTATAAGTGACGCTGTTGAATATAGTATCTTGAGTAGCAGATCCACCCGGCGCTTTTTCGAGAAAGCTGTTGCCGAACTTAATCTCGTCTACACAAGAAGTAGTTCCTATACCAAGCACTCCTGCCATCATTACTCCGACAAACCATTTATATTTTTGTTTCATAATAATCAAATTTTAAATCTGTTTTTAGAATCCCAGTTTCAATCCCAATGTATATGTCTTTGTCAACGGGTACGAAGGTGCATTACTAGCTCTTGCTTCCGGGTCGCCCCATAAATAAGGTGTGAGAGTCCACAAATTATAGCCACTGAACGATAGCTGACAAGTACTCATTCCCAATTTCTTCATCAAAGGGAATTGAAAATTATAAGCAATAGTCAGAGTTTTTAGACGCAAATATTTGGAATCTTGTTCATAAAGAGTTGATTCTGCATAGTTATTATCAGCGTTCTTCCATGTAGCACGTGGATATTTTGCATCTTGCGACGGATTTTCTTTTGTCCATGTATTTGCCAAATGATAGGCAAGCAAACCACCTGCAACATTACCTGAACTAGATAAAAATGGCCGACGGAACACATCCGAAATCATTCGGCTCACATTCCACGCACCAGTCCATTGCGTATTTACTTCCAAATTCTTCCAAGAGAATCCGAGATTCATACCTACCATGTATTCCGGATCATCCGTAAATCCATAATCATAACCCATATCATTTGCGTCAATCTTCCGGTCGCCATTTAAATCGACATAAACAGCATCTCCATTTTGTAATACAACCGAATGAGTCGGAAACGGACGATGGAATGTCTGTTCATACAGTACCGGTGTTTGTTCATCGTAATAGCGCCAGAAAGCATATTGCTTACGTGAGCCGATACGATGTCCTTTCTCGTACAAATAGTCGTAATCCTGAGGAGCTTCCTTACGCTCGATGATTTCATTCTGATTATAAGAAAGGTTTATACCCGCCCAATAGCGAAAGTTTTTCCCGACCTTATCGTTCCATTTCAACGAAAGTTCCCATCCCCAGTTATTTACTTCCCCTAAATTAGAGAAAGGTTGAGTAAAACCTAACATACCGGGAGCTGTTCCGTCTTGCAGAAGGATATCCCAACGGTGTTCCTTGTAATATTCTACTGTAGCAGATAAACGGTCGTTAAAAAAGTTGATATCAATACCATAGTTCTGCTTGAATGCTTTTTCCCATGTCACATTCGCATTATTAATCGCCCACTCATGTGCTCCTAAACTAACAGTGGAAGTTTGTCCTCCTTGCCCGAACAAGTATCCATAAGAGCCCTGTATCTGAGCAAGATTACCACTTCCATAACCGGAATTACTAACATAACCGTTCAGATTAACATGATAAGGATTGGCAGTATACATAAAACGGGAGCCACCGATTTTATCATTACCTACCAAACCGAAGCTGGCACGTAGTTTCAGGAAGCTTATTACCGGTTTGATAGATTCCCAAAACTTTTCTTCACTAGCCACCCACCCTACGGATGCTGCCGGAAAGAGGGCAAACCGATTATCCGAAGCAAAGTTCTCCGAACCGTTATAACCCATATTAGCTTCTACCATATAACGGTTTTTCCAGTCGTAAGTTACACGTCCAACCAAACCGACATATCCTCGCGGAACATCCGAATATTCTTTTGGGTAATATTCTTTGGACTGATTATAAAGCACTAATGCCCCTATGTTGTGATTACCAAACGAGCGATTATAGTTCAGTGCAGCTTCCATATACCAGTTACGCGACTGTCCCCGAGAAACTCCATAGCTCACATCAGTGTATTTACTACCGTCTACCGGACGTAATCCTACACTCCCATCACTCTGTAATACCGGTGTATAAGTCATTTCCGTACCACCGGACAAATTCTTATTAATGGTAAATGAGCTATTGTACGAACCTTTTAACTTAAATGAAAGTCCTTTAGTGATAAAATCCAATTTCTGATTCAAAATGAGGTCGGCATTCAATGAATTGTTGACACTATGGGCAGCTCCGCCTCCATAATAAGTGAATGGGTCTGCATCACCGACAAAAGGTAAGCTCAATCCGTCAGACTGTGAGTCAGTAGTAGTATATACCAACTTATTATTTACAAAACCGGCACTTCTAAACGGAGTTGAATAATAGATATTCTTAACCATTCCGGATGAACCTTGGCTGGTACGTGGCTTTTCGGATGAATTAACGTTTCCTGCCACATTGAATGAGATTGTAGTGGTTTTCGTCACATCTATATCCAAGTTACTTCGGTAATTAAAACGACGATATTGATAGCTGATACCATAAGGCAGACTAAACTCATTGAAAAGTCCGCCTTGTGTATAAGCACCTGCCGAGATAAAATAACGCACCTTATCCGTACCTCCGGAAATATTCAGATTGTGCTGACTCTGCAGAGTAGCATCCCCCATAATATAATCAATCCAATTGACACTCGGAAAACGAAGGGGATCAGAACCATCCCGGAATTTTTGAATAACTCCATCTGAGAATGTCTTGGCTGGTATTTCCCCCACAGGTGTATCATTAGCTATCATTTGATTATAAAACATAGCATATTCATAAGAGTTAGCAGTTTCCACCATTTTAGTAGGCATTTGTATAGAAGCAGAAGTGCTGAAAGAGATATGTGCCTTTCCTTCCCTACCGCGCTTGGTAGTAATCAGAATAACTCCATTGGCTCCGCGTACACCAAACACAGCAGTGGCGGAAGCGTCTTTCAAAATGGATATAGACTCTATTTCATTGGGATCTATATCATTCATGCTACGTTCTACACCATCCACCTGAATCAATGGAGACGCATCTCCCCATGTCGCTTTACCACGGATAAAAACCTCTGCGGCATCTGCACCCGGTTCACCGGATGTTTGAATGGTAGTCAGACCTGCCATCTGCCCTCCTAATACATTAGAGACAGAACCGATGGAAGTACGTGTCAGGGCTTCGGTCTTAACACTTGCCACAGCACCCGTCATGGTTACTTTCTTCTGCACACCATATGCCACGATTTCCACTTCTTGCAAAGTGGTAGCATCTTCCGATAAAACCACTCGCATATTATTTTTGGCAACTAACACTTGCTCAGTATATCCGATAAAAGTAACTTTCAGCTTCGTCCCTGCTTTCGCATTGATTTTAAACATACCGTCGATATCGGTAATAGTACCGACAGAAGTACCTACAACAAGAACATTAGCTCCAATCACCGGTTCGCCTTTATCGTCCACCACCGTTCCCTTGATAATGCCTTGTTGCTGAACTATATCAACAGCAGCTATAGCCTGTCCTTGATTGCCGAAAGTCGGTATTAGGGCGAAAGAGAAAAACAGGGCAATAGGTAAAGTTGTTCCTTTTATTAAGTTTTTCTTATTCATATATTTCTATTTTCATGATAGAGGAGTTATGAGGCGGCGAAGTATATCCATGCCGCCTTATTTTCTTTATTTGAATATAATTATCTGTTTAGAAAGCAAGCATCAAACGACATAGTTTGCCACCGGAACCGCGCTCACGCAGCGTTATATCCTGACCATTCTCTGAAAGTTTATGATACCACATATAAGTTACAGCACGCTCATTACTGCTAAAATATCCGGCATCAGTTGTCAATGTTGTTCCTTTTGCGGAATTGATGCTTGTATTAATAGCATTTAATGATTTAGCCACTTGTTCCAACTCTACAATGCTTGGAATATACCAGTCGGTAACCATAGAAGGAACAGTTACTTTCGAACGGTAGTTGTTAAGATTAACGTAAGCATTGTCACAAGGGAACTGCCGTATATTTTCATAACAGTAAGTCAACAGGAATGTGTTGTTGTAACCCATAAATCCCGGAATAGCAGCATAAGGAGCACCACCCTTATTTGATTCATTTAAATTGCTTACAAGGCGATTCTGCCATTCTTCGTCAGTCTTAAACCAATCACCGAACAATGCATCAGCGGCCCCGGTAGACGGATTTTTAGTTCCCCATTGAAAAGCAGATCCAATCATATCTTCCAACGCTATAACCAACCCGTGGCTACAAGCCGGATAGTCGTTATGCAGAATATCATTAGTTTCCGTATAAGTACTGGAATGTGTTACCGATGGTTGCGGATTTCCCACATAACATACAATACCAATTACATTTTCAGGAACAGTTTCAGTATCTTTGCTGACAATTGAACCATTTGCACAATAATAATCCCCTACAGCAAGTATATATTCGTATTTATTAGGATCATTGATTGTATATACTTTAGCCGTTCCGTTATTCAATGTAGCAGTAGCCGCATATGACATCTCCTTTGTTCCTATATATGTACCTTCAATAGTAAACTCTGTTCCCGGTTTCACCAAGAAGCGATAAGAATCCGTACTTTCTTGATAAAAAGGAGTCACTTCATTACCATTCAATTTGAAAGAACTAGCAGTAACAGGCAATTCATAATCATCAAGGGTTACGTCCGTATTGGCAAAGTCATAAACAAGTTTAGGCATTTTCAATACAGTCAAAGCCATACGGTGCATCATTTTAAAGTTGATTTCACCTTTAAAACGATTGTCTACCACAGCACTACCGGAACTTGTCATCAAGTCGTATTTGGTATATTCTTCGTTGGACTGATTATTACCCAGCACCCAACTATCAACATATTGAGCAAACGGATCTTCTTGACCGACATTAAATATCACATCTGCGTCATATGGATAATAAGCATAAAAATCCATATCTTTAAAATCGGCACCTTTATATTCGATGGGAGTTCCTTCAATTTCCCAACTGCCGTTCTTCATCGTAAACTTCCGGTTGTTAATATCCGTCACTATTCCGCCGGCATCTACTCCAAAGACACCGATAGCATCTCCTTCAGCAAAGGCAGTAGTATATCCGTTTTCAACTGCACGTGTTCCCGGAGTAGTATCTATAAATCCACCATCGGTCACACTGATGCGGAAACCATTAGAAGAACCTGTTTCGTTCACATTCAAATCTTCTTGCGAACAAGAAGAGAAACTTGCAATACCTGCAATCAAAAGTGCTGATATATAATTATATATTTTCATATTCGTATTTTTTATTTATTGAATGATTAATGCGTCGTATTAATATTGGTATAAAAGAACAGCTATTTTTTTTCTGTAGCAGTAATATCTTCCTCTTCTACTGTCCAATCCGGATTTTCGGTCGTAGCACCTGTATCAGGAGAAGTAGACTCAGATTTTATCTCCTCTTCTTCTGTAGTCCAGTCATTGATCTGTGTTCCCTCTTTCGTGATAGTAAATACATAATCCTTTTGGTCTACTGACATGCTGGCCTTAATAGTATAGTTATAGGAAACTCCCGTATCTAACTTAGTCAAGTTAGGGAATTGCACTTCATATAACCGCCCTCCCATTCTGGCCTGAATACTCACTTTGCTGCTCACAGTCTGTGGCAACAAGATAGCTTCCATCGTATGATTATTTACTTCACCTACATTTCCCCAATAGATATCCTCAGTCGTCGCACTCTCGCTGACAGTCGTCGCTCCTGTGCTTGTATTGAATGTACCCTCCTGCTTCAATCCGATAAGATAACAGTCTATATCAGAAAGTGAAACTCCGTCGCCTGCTTCAAATTTTATCTTGATGCGGCTCATCTTATGGTTAAACACTAACTGTACATTTGGCTGAGCGGCACTTGCCGTAGCCGTAGCATAAAGAAAATCAAGATATTTTCTTTTTTCTGCCGTTGCTTGATTTTCAGTGTCAGTCAATACACTTACAATTCCCTCGGTCACTCCAGACGTACCCATAAACGGACAATAGGCTATCACATCATATTCTTGTGTTCCCAAAACCCAAATTTCTTCTCCTACACCTCCTTTGGCGGCAAACATATTATTCGCATCACCTATGTATTTGTAGTGGATATTCTGTTGATTACCTCCACAGGAAATTCCTATTGAATCTCCAATTTCCCATTCTGTATCAGTAGCTCGGGTTGGTGTCAAAGGAGTTCCGGTCTGACTGTTTATCACTGCATTGAAAGAGACCTTCACACCCGCCTCTCCTGCAAACTTGATGTCAGATTCTTTAACATCAGTGCTGCATCCCGCCAACAGCGACAGAACCAAAGCAGCCATTACATAGTTTTTCTTCATACCATGTCTTTTAAAGTTAAACAAATATTTCTTATTAATTAAATTCTTTATAAATGCTAAAGGGTAACTACCGAACTCATTCTTTCCGACAGCCATAAACGAAGGGTAGTGTTTTCCATTATTTCTCATACCTCAATATATTGAGTTAAACAAAAGTTAGATTC
>NZ_CABUHK010000099.1 GCF_902491285.1 uncultured Bacteroides sp.
GAAAAGAGATAACCGTAAGCGGCACTGTCAGAGATGTGCAGGCTACATTGATAGACGGTGTTTCCATTCATTCGAAAACTTCCGGACGTGAACTGGGACGAACCGATTCAAAAGGGAGATACAAGGTGCGTGTATCCGCAAGCGACATTCTGGTCTTTGAAAAGAGAGGATACCTGAAACTGGAAGTACCCGTAAATAATCATACTTCCTTGAACGTGAAAATGACTTATGGTGATAATAATATGTAATATCGAATAAAGATGAGAAAACTTTTATTAAATAGCTGCTTAGTGGCGGTACTTTGCGTGTTGTCATTAGAAGTGTCCGCAATGAATAGATCTGACAGCTTTCATGCTATCCTGTCGGATAAACGGGGGCTTATCAGTGAAGCGGATGCCGTCCGGTTGAAAGAATTTGCCGATTATAGAAAGCTGGTATTTGCTTCAGACAAGATAAAAGACGGAATGGACCTATGGTGTGCCGTTCCACAAAACAACTGGATTTATTGCACAGAAACCTTCTTAATCTTTTATTTCAATCATTTTTAAACAGGAACTAAATATGAGAAATATCATGAAACATCTTTTGTACACTGCATCATCTTTGATATTAATTGCATTAGGTAGTTGCAGTCATCCTAAAAACATAATTTTCAGAGCCGATACTCAAACAGGGGCGTTGAACGGACTTTATATGGCAAATGATACCTCAATAAACTGGATCCTTTGTGCTGATGGGACTCAATATGAATGGGTGGACTCTCGATGCGGATGGGGATTGGGGCATTTCTGGATAAATGGTACCAAATATTTTTGGAGTACTCCGAAGGAAAAAGATAGTACGGCTAATCGGATGACTGTGAAATATCAAGTAGAGAACATTGAAATAACCGTAGTCCGAACATGGAACGAAGACGGGAATTTAGTCGAATCTTATGAATTTGCCAATACAGGAAAGGAAAATGCAAGCTTGCAGGAGATAGCTATCAATACACCTTTTAATGATAATTATCCGGATGCCAGAACTTGTTATAACGCTCGTTGCAATGCTCATATATGGACAGGTGGAAATGATGCATATGTCTATTGCACACGGATGAGTGGAGCACCGGGGGGACTAGGCCTGATTTTGCAGAAAGGAGCTGTTGAAGGCTATGAAATAAGCGAACGGTCAGAGAAAACCGGCGGTTCCAACTTTCGCGGTGTTTTTCAGCTAAATCCGGAAAACAAGATTCTGAAACCAGGAGAATGCTATACTATACAATGGCTGCTTCTGTCTGCTGACAATTGGAATGATTTTCAGACAAAAGCTATTGGAAATGGTCTGATTATAGCTACAGCAAATCGCTATGTAGTCGAAGAAGGTGAAGAAGTGACTGTTTCATTTAAAAGTAATTTCCCTTCATTGAAAGGTAAACTGTTGCTTAATAACAAAGAAGTGGCAGAAGTGAATGGTGACAATATAAATTACACTACCACGTTAAATGCCCCCGGAGAGCAGATTTTTACATTGTCGTATGATGATGGGAAAAAGACTTCGGTAGAATGTCTTACTGTTAGCAATTTTGATAGTTTAATAAACCGTCGTTGTCGCTTTATTGCTGAACATCAGCAATTCATTAAGTCGGGTGATCCTAGAAACGGTGCTTTCATTGTTTATGATAATGATACCGAGTCTCTTTATATTAATGGAGAGAGTGGTCGGGAGCGAGCTGATTGTGATGAGGCGAGAGAAAGAGTGGCTATGGGGATTCTTCTAGCTTTGCAGTATCAATGCACTTCCGACAAAAAAGTGAAGGATGCTTTAAATAGCTATGTATCATTTGTTCGCCGTATTCAAAGAGCGGATTATACCACTAATTCTACCGTGGACTTCCAAAGCTATAATCGTGGATACAACTATCCGTGGGTTGCCGATTTTTGGTTTACCATGTTTTGTGCGACGGGTGACAGACAGTATCTGAAAGACGGATATGGTACATTGCGCGCATTAGTCCGTTATTTTAATCATGATTTTTATTGTATTGGTGTCCCCACTTACGGATATACTCTTCTGAAAGATAATAATTTTACAGCCGAAGCAGACACCTTACTGAATGATTTTAAATTGATGGCGGATGTATTCTATGAGAATGGTCCCAATTATCCGACTTTCGAAGTAAATTATGAGCAGAGTATTGTAGGACCATCCATTATACATTTGCTGAATGTATATATGCTCACTGGGAATGAAAAATATCTGAAAGGAGCCGAAAGTCAACTTCCTTTATTAGAATCATTTGGAGGAAAACAGCCTAGTTTCCACCTTAATGATATTGCTATCCGTCATTGGGATGGTTATTGGTTTGGGAAAGATCAGATTTGGGGAGATACTTTCCCTCATTATTGGAGTACCTTGTCGGGCATTGCTTTTCGTCTTTATGCAAAAGCCACAGGAAAACAGGAATATGCAGAGCGGGCTTTAAATATTTTCCGGAATAATTTCTGCCTGTTTTCCGAAGATGGAAGAGGAAGTTGTGCTTTTATTTATCCGAATAAAGTAAACGGGCAAAAAGCCCACTTTTATGATCCGTTTGCCAATGACCAAGATTGGGCAATGGTGCATTGGTTAAAGTATGGACCGAATTTTGTGTAATACAGATAACAATATAACGTCAATTCGATAGAAGTTTGAGTTGCTCAATTCCCCTCTTTTCTAGAAAGAAGGAAAGCCGTGTAGGCTAATTTTTTGGACAGGCAGGAATGAAGGATGTAAGTATAGATTATTATGTGTTTAAAAATTAAAATATTCTCAGGATATATTATCTTGATATTCCTGCTTGTCTTGACCATTTGTCTCTTCCGTAAGGAACAGATGAAGCGAAACTGTTTGCAACAGGATGAACAAGAACTGCTTCATTTCTGGCATCTGACCGGAGAAGCCTACGCCGGCCTTCTGGATCTGGCCACTTATGGAGAGACGGTCAGTGTGTGGGACGAGAATGACCGGAGTACTTATCAGAAAAGGAGAAACGAGGTATGCGGCACATTACAGTCCTTGAAGCAATATGTCCATGCATCCGGACAACGGGGGCGTATAGATTCGCTGTGCCTGCTTCTGGAGAGAAAGGAACAATTGCTTGACACGGTAATGCATACGTTCAGCCGTTTTCGTGAAGCCGGTGAAATCATAAACCGGAAAATCCCGGTGATTGCATCCCATATCCGCGATGAGAAAGTGTCTGTTGAAGTCAAAGAGGAAGTTTCGAAGAAAAGTTTTTGGTCCTTCCTCAAACGTAAGAAGAGAAAATCCGTTTATTCGGAACAGAAGGAAAAACGTGAACGGCTGCAACCTGCGGAAAAAGACCGGGAGATCTCAACTGCAAGTATGCTTCATTCTCTAAACAAGGAACTGACCGGCAGGCAGGAGACTGAGCGTGAACGGTTGCTGGTACAAATGGAGCGTCTGTACAATAACAATATGGCATTAAATTGCAGGTTGTATGGTATCATCAGGAATTTTGAATCGGAGACCGACCGGCGCCTTGAGGAACGTTACATGCAGTTCCTTTGGGCACGAGACCGGTCCTTTTATACGGTTTCCACTCTTGCCGTCTTTATTTCATTGCTGACTATTTTACTTTATATCATCATACATCGGGAGTTGAACCGGCGGAACCGATACCGGCGTCAGCTGGAAGCTTCCAACTTGGAAAACACGGAACTCCTCCAATCCAGGAAGCGTATGATGCTGACTATCGCCCATGACCTGCGCTCTCCCCTTGCCACTATCAGAGCAACGGCGGAACTGCTGCCCGGTGAAAAGGAAAGGGCCGGACAGGAGGAATATGCCGAAAATATCCGGCATGCATCGGACTATATGCTTTCTCTGGTTGATACACTGATGAATTTCTATCTGCTTGATACAGGACAGGCACGGGAGAATATTTCCGTTTTTTGTCTGGGAACCCTGTTCAGGGAGATTACCAACAATTACATGCCGCTCGTTCAAAAGAAAGGATTGCAACTGTTGACCCGGTATTCCGGCATGAACGCTGTTGTCAGTTGTGACAAGGGAAATTTACAGCAGATTGTGAATAATCTGCTTTCCAACGCTCTGAAATTTACCGGGAAAGGATATGTCCGGCTGGAAGCGACATTCAACGTCGGCGAACTGTGTATCAAAGTGCAGGATACCGGAGCGGGAATGAATGATGAGGAGCAGAAACGGATATTCGATGCGTTCGAAAGGCTTGACAATGCCCGTGGTGTTTCCGGTTTCGGACTTGGCCTTGCCATCGTTTCCCGGCTTGTTTCACAGCTGGGCGGTTCCATCGGGGTGGAGAGTCACCCGAGGAAAGGCAGCTGTTTTACCGTATCTCTGCCCCTTTCCCCTGCTGACAGTAGTTCCTTGAAGGAGGAGTTACAATTTCCGTCTGATTATCAAATGGAAGGCCTGCGTATTCTTCTTCTTGATGATGACCCGAGACAGCTTTCCGTAACACGTGAGATATTCAGGCGAAACCGGGTTGAATGTGACTGTTATACCGATTTCCGGCAGGTGGTTGCAAAATTACGGGATGAGGATTATGATGCGTTGCTGACGGATATCCGCATGCCTGACATGGACGGGTTCGGGTTGCTGGAGTTGTTGCGTTCATCCAATATGGAAAGGGCCGGAACAATTCCGGTCATAGCCGTGACTGCCGATATGGATCCGGAAGAGGAGTACCTTTCCCGGGGATTTGCCGGATGTATCCGTAAACCCTTCCGGATGAATGAGCTGTTGGAAACCGTTTCCCGAATTGTCAGAGGGAATAGGCGGACGGCATGGCAACCGGATTTTTCCCTGATTCTGACCGGGGAGGACAACATGGGGGAGATGCTTGGTATCTTCATCCGGGAAAGCCGCAAGGATCTTGACAGGTTGCACGGGGCGTTGGAAAGGGATGATCGTCAGACAGTCCGTGAGATTCTGCACAAGAACCTTCCCCTGTGGACAAGTGTCCGCCTTGATTATCCGATAGAGGAACTGCAGGCTATTGTACTGTCCGAACCGGAACTCTGGACGGAAGAACAGATAAGGTGTATCTATAAAGTAGGAGAAGCAGTAGGGAAACTAATTGCCTGTGCTGAAAATATGAAGAAGAATATAAAATAAGCAAATGAAAAATATACTGATTATAGAGGATGATATTGTCTTCAGCCGCAGTATCAGTAACTGGCTGAAGAAAAAGGGTATGGCAACCGGGCATGTGGCTACACTCTCGGCAGCCCGTAAGGAACTTCAGGCCAAAGAGTTCGACCTTGTTCTGGCAGACCTGCGCCTGCCGGACGGCAGCAGTATGGAGCTGCTGAAGTGGATGAAAGGAAAACATTATTCCATTCCGTTCCTTATTATGACCAGTTACGGCCAGGTGGAGAATGCGGTGGAAGCCATGCAGCTTGGGGCTTCCAATTACCTTTGCAAGCCGGTACAGCCGGACCGGCTTTGGGAAGTCATAGAAAAAGAGTTCAGCCGTCCGCAGCATGGCAGCACGGAATTCTACCGTGGTGAAAGTGAAAAGGCCCGTGAAATGTACCGGCTGATAGGCCCTGTGGCCCGTTCCGACATGTCCGTCCTGCTTCGTGGAGCATCGGGTACGGGTAAGGAACATATTGCCGCCGAGATTCATGAGCGGAGCCTGCGCAGGCACAAGCCTTTTGTAGCCGTGGACTGCGGTGCCGTTTCCGATGACCTTGTCAGATCCGAATTTTTCGGGTACTGCAAAGGGGCGTTCACCGGTGCGGACAGTGACAAGGCGGGACTTTTCCAGGCTGCCGAAGGTGGTACGTTGTTCCTTGATGAAATCGGTAACCTTGCTCCCGTAAATCAGATGAAACTGCTTCGCGCCCTGCAAGAAAAGCGTTACCTGCCGGTCGGGACAGTCAGGGAACGGCCCTTTGACATCCGCCTTATCGCCGCCACCAACGCGGATCTGGAGAAAGCCGTTGCGGAAGGGAGTTTCCGTGAGGACCTGTACCACCGGCTGAACGAGTTCACTATCCGGGTTCCCCTGCTCTCTGAATGCGGGGAGGATATCCTTCCGTTGGCTGAATTCTTTCTGAAGCAGTTTTCCGCAAGATACGGGAAATCGGTTCAGGGCTTCGACCGGGAAGCGGCTGCCATGTTACGGCAATACGGCTGGCCGGGGAATATCCGTGAACTGAAGAATACCGTCCGGCGTGCCGTCGTGTTTGCCGGGGAGGGGCGGATATCCGCACAGGAACTGAATCTGGATCAGGACATGAAATTGGGAAACATGACTGTCCGTCCGGAAAAGGAGGAGCAGCAGATACTTCGGATACTTGGGCAGACCGGCAACAACCGCACTCTTACCGCCCGTATACTCGGCATCAGCCGGACTGCCCTGTATTACAAGCTGAGGAAATACGGGATTGTGTGAATAAGGGAACATGATAATACATATAGGGCATCCCCCGTTTTCCGGAGGATGTTTCATCTTTCAAAATCATGGAGGGGAAATGCGCATTTATTCCTGTTTCCCGTTTCTCTTCTTTTTGGCATCTTCATTCTCCAGTCCCAGCCTTCTGCAGAGTTCCGGGTCATTTTTAATGCGTTCCATTTCCATGTTGATGATTGCCTGCGCATCCGCCTTGATCCTGTCATAGTTCCGCCCGATCTGCTGCGTCATGATGTCGTTTCCCTCCCTGTCCCTGAATTCATTGATGACGGGTATTTTTTTGTAATTCTTCTCTTCCCCGCTGACTTTTTCGTGGTCTACGATGATTTCGGCGTGGAATATCTTCTGTTCTATTTTCTCTCCGAAGTTGTCCGATACGGCACCAACGAATGTTCCTTGTGAAAGATTTGCTATCTTGGAGGCAGGAATAAGAGAGTCGAGTTGCGTGTTGATTGAGGTGGACACATCCTGCCGGTTGATGGATACGGACTGCCGCTTCTGGAGTACTTTTCCGAACCGCTCTGAAAGTGTCCTGGCTGTTTCCCCGACCACCTGTCCACTAAAAATATTGCCCACAGTATTTTGCACCACTTTGGATTCTTTTTCACCATAATCGCGGTTTAACTGGCTGAAATCCTGAAAGCCCAGACAGACCGCTACCTTGTTGCTTCGTGCCGTGGCAATCAGATTGTCCAGTCCCCTGAAATATATAGTCGGTAATTCGTCAATGATTACCGTACTTTTCAGTTGTCCTTTTTTATTAATCAGCTTTACAATGCGGGAATTGTACAGTCCCAGTGCCGCTGAATAAATATTCTGCCGGTCGGGATTATTGCCTACGCACAGCAATTTTGGTTCATTCGGGTTGTTGATGTCTAAGGAAAAATCATTACCTGTCATTACCCAGTAAAGCTGTGGCGAAATCATTCTGGTGAGCGGGATTTTTGCACTGGCAATCTGCCCCTGGAGCTGATCCTGAGCTCCGGATTTCCAGGCGTCCATAAAGGGTGAAAGGTAGTTCTCCAGCTCCGGATAAGAGGTTAATATAGTAAATAAATCTGAATACGGTTTGTTCAGCAGTTCCACCGCATGCGGGAATGTACAATAGATGCCATTTTTGTAAATCTTTAAATACCAGATAATTGCCGCCAGAAGAATGATGGGTGATTCCACGAAGAAATCCCCCTGTTTCTCAATCCACGTTTTGTTCAAATTTAGCATGATTGTGTAGCTTGCTTCATATGCATCCGAGATGTCCGTCATGAACTCCGGATTGATAGGGTTACATCTATGTGATCTACGCGGGTCATCAAAATTAATGACATAGAATTTGGGCTTAACCTTGTATTTATCCATATTGTTTAACAATGTGTTATATGCAATTGTGGATAAATCGTCAAACTTGTAATCGTAAATGTAACAACTGTATCCCTTTGAAATCATCTGGCGTATGTAGTTGTTTACCACTGCGTATGATTTTCCCGAACCGGGTGTGCCAAGCACGATGGTTGCGCGGAAGGGATTCACCACATTTATCCATCCGTCATTGAGCCTCCCCTGATACTGAAACTTTGTCGGCAGGTTGACTGAGTATTCATTTTCCATCAACCGTGTTTCCTGTTGGAAAGACTCGTTTTCGAGATTGAACACGTCCTCCATCAGGTTGTGCCTGTATAGACGGCTCATCCACAATCCTGCCATCAGTAGGCAAAGATAGCCGGACACCAATGTGAATACATAAAGTGCGGTGACAGCCGCATGGGGCAGGGTCAAATCCAATATCCACCAGTTGAGAAAGAAAAGGATGCATCCTGCGAAGAGTGCTGCATGGATTTTGTGCCGGGTGATCTTCTCGCCCTTGACACCTTTTGTTCCCAGACACGAGACGGCCATCAGCAGGGTAGCTGCCAGCTTGCTCCATAGGACGCAATTGAAGATTCCGGTTGTATTGTTGAAGTTCATAATTATCTTGTCTGTCACTTCCAGATTTAAATTCCAACTGGCAATGCTCGGATAACAATACACGTATACGTGTACCACCAAAAGAAAAATGCTCACCGCCCTTCCGAATTCCATTATTTTGGCGAGTGCTCTCAAATCGTCTTCCTGTTGCATAATACTTATGTGTAAATGGGGATAATAATCAGTTTTCCTTAAACACCGCGAGACTTTCGTTTCGCTTTTCTCCTTTTCTTCATCCGGCGTGCAAGGGCTTCCTCCCCGTAATCCACCGGATTGGTTTCCATGGAGAATATGCCTGCCGCCTGTTCCAATGCGCTTCCCGGTTCCGCCTTGTGCGAATGGTGCTGCCATAGTTCGGTACCGGTATGTGCGGAACGTTCTGTGGCAGGTATGCCGTCCCACCATTTGAAAAGTTCATTGTAAATGTTAGCGGAAAACTCCTTGCCCATGCGCGAGCCGTTGAATACTTCCCGCCTGTTATGGTCGATGAACGTGACACCGTAGATACGTCTCTGCTCATTTTCCCGGAATACTGCATCAATGCTGGCTTTCTTTAATAGTCCGGTCAGTTCTTCACGCGAACGTGCGTGCCGCATGGCATAAACCACCTGTGCATGAATAGCCGGCGCCCATTTACCATCCTTGAAATCCCTGGTGTGTGAAAGCATCCTCTTTTCCAGGCGTTCGTTTCCGAAACGTTTGCCGAAGCGTGAACTCTTGAAAGGCGGGCTGACTACTTTCCCGCTATCATCGGTTGCCGAGTAGATAATACCGGTATAAGGTTCACCTTTGAATTCTCCCCGTATCTGCCTGGCTTCAATATTGAAGGTAGACAGTACCGCACTGTATTCCCCGAATGTCTGGAAGCGGTAACTTCCTAATACAGCTTTTAGGGTGTTGCTTATCTGATGTCGTATGTCGCCCCCGGACGTATTTACCTTCTTTAACTCCGCTTTCGGGTTCCGTTCTTCCATATCCGCACTATTGCGTAATCCGAAGTCTGTTTCCAATTCCCGGCAGGCGGTCATGGAACGGCGGTGCTCGAAAGAATCATTGATTTTCCGTCCCTCTTCATCCACGCATACACTTACGATGTGGATATGCGTATTGTACGTATCACCGTGTTTATAGGTAATGTAGGGCTGGTTGCCATATCCCATCTTCTGCATGTACATTTGTGCCAGTTCTGCCAGTTGTACATCATCAAGTTTGTCCTCCGGTGCCGGACTTAGTGCGATGTGCAGGACAGGTTTCTCCGTGTTCCTGTTTGCCAGCAGGTAATTCTCAAAGGAGAGCAAGGCAAGGCGCATGTCCTCGCCCGGTCGTCCCGGGCGGTCTGAAATCATCCGGTTACCGGAGAGTATTTCAGCCGTCCCTTTCTCTACTTTCTCGTGGTTGTAATGCAGTGCCCCGTACAGGCTGGCTCCGTGACTTATTTTTGCAACCATTTCTTTTGGTATTCTTCGGTTAGTGCTATCACTTTTTTGGTCACTAGCATCAGTTCAAGTGTCATTTTCTCCAGTTTGTAAAGTAGCGACATCGCACGTTTCTCCCCGAAATTGTTCCTGATGGCACGTACGACCTGATTGTAGTTGTTACCGACAGCCTGGAATTGTCTGTGAAATTCCGTAAGGCGGATGTAGTAATCCATTGTCGCCTTGTCGATTTTAACCACTTTGATTGTGCCACCGAAAATGGCTTTTTTGATGAAACGTGTTTTGTCTTTTGCCTCTGATTCGGTAACCAATTTTTCAAACCGCATCTTCTCACCGGCATTCAGGCGGAAGCTGTATTTGTAGTCCGCCGGATCGCTTTTGGGCTTTCTGCCCGTTTTTGCTCTCGATTCTTCCTTCATACTCATTGCATAATTATGGTCCGTCCTTTTTTCTCTTCCGGAATTTCCGACTTTGGAGGAAATTCCCCGACTGTCAGGTCGGGCAAGCTGTTTTCGTCGGACAGGACACTTCCTGTCGGACGAAAACACAACTTGCTATGTTCGTTTGAACATAGAATCCTCCTTCGTCGGATTGCTGCGCGACGTTCACGGCGTGCTGTTGTCCGATGAAGCATAGTTTCCTCCATAGTCTTATTCCGACTTTGCAAAGTTATGACGGATTTAGTACTTGTAAAATAGAAGTTTATGTGACAAGTGATGACATCTGATGACATGTCATGTCAGGTGAAGCGGATTTTAGTTATTGTATCAAAAATCCGTTCTACTTTTGGCGTGACGCAATGCAGTAAGGGACGGAACGGTACGGTATAAAAAATGCTTTATCAATACGGTGCCTATGGTAGTGGGACAATACTGTGTATTCCGGTTGAATGTGACGTTGGTCATGTATGGATACGGCATTGTTCCGATGCAATGATACGTAGGCGTATTGATGCCATGAGGCAGCTTTTGTATAGATACAGTCATACATAACGAATATTGGCGTATGGCATCAAAGGTACATTCCGTTTTTAGTGTGACGCAAGGCTGCATGTATCGTATTGGTCCGGCACATGAGAAGTCGTATTGATGTGGCGCAGACTGTGACGGGACAGTACTGTGTACCCCGGTTGGATGCGATACCGCCCATGTATGGAAACAGTGATACACAGCTGTATTCATGCTGCCGTACAGTATTGTACGGCGTCACTTGATGTAAGGATACAGGCGAAAAGAAAATAAGTCATTAACCCTTAATTTTATGAAGTTATGAAGAAGGAACCTTTATTTGTTGCCCTCAGCAATCAGAAGGGCGGAGTCGGTAAATCAACGTTAACCGTGTTGCTTGCCAGCTATTTCCATTACCATAAGGCAAAGAACGTGCTTGTGGTAGATTGTGACTATCCCCAGCACAGCATGATGACTATGCGTGAATGGGACATAAAAAATGTGGAAAAGACCCCTCGTCTGCAAAGTTTGCTGGTTGAGCAGTTCGGGGATACGGGCAGAAAGGCCTACAATATCCTGGCTTCCACGCCCGAACAGGCCAAGGAAACTGCCTATGGTTTTATAGACCGTTCCGATACTGAATATGACCTTGTCCTTTTGGACCTTCCCGGAACGGTCAATACCACAGGCGTTTTCCAGTCCATCATCAATATGGACTATGTTTTTACCCCGATCACCCAGGAGAGGATGGTCATGCAGAGCAGCATGTCATTTGTCCTGTCCATCCGGGAATATCTGCTTCATCACAAGGGAGTCCCCTTGCGTGATATCCATATGTTCTGGAATAAAATGGACAAGCGCGTCTCCAGGGACTTGTATGACGCTTATATGGAAATCATCCGTTCTTTGGGACTACCTGTATTGAATACGGTCCTTCCGGGTGCGGAGCGTTATAAAAAGGATGTCGGTTTGAACGGGCAGATATTCCGCAGCACTCTGTTTCCGCCTTCCGCCGCCGCTCTGAAAGGAAGCAACCTCGATCTGCTTGCCGCTGAAATGGAAACCATACTCGGACTTTAACCGGACATGACTATGGCAAACAAGAACAGATCCGTCTATAATGTGGACGAGGACGCGCTCAAGCGTATGGTAGCCGGAGATACAACGGCCTTGGAAAAGATAAGGAAACAGGATGAACGGCCGGAAGAAGATGCCGGTGCCTCCGGAGTGTCGGAAGAAAAAGAAAAGAAACCTGATGTCTCCATTGAGAAGAAACCGTTCGCGGGGAAGAAAACACCGCGGGCATACGGCTTTGATGATTACCGGGAACAATTCCTGCAACAGAAACTGACTGGAGCCAGAAGACAGACTTATATACATGATTCACTGTATAAGGTCCTGGCCAGGGTGCTTCCGGTCATTGCACCGGAAATGTCTGTCCCCACATTTGTGAACAGTGTGCTGTCGGACCATCTGAAAAGGTATCAGGATATAATTAACGGAATGTATAATCGGGAAGCGACCCAAAAACCGGTGGAATGGGAACTATAGTTTATTTGTCGATACGTCTTGCCTGTGCCTGTTATATATTATATAAGGTATGTGGGCAGAAAAAGAAGATACGTGAAATTTGCGACCTGCTGTATGCGAAGTTACCTCCCGTAAAAAAGAAAGAGCCGGAAAACGTCTTGTCGGAACCGGGCGGCGAATCGGGCGTCATGGGCAGCACCCGTTTTGTCTATCTGGATGAGGATGCCGGAAAGAGTGTTGCCCCCTATATGAGCCAGCCGTTGGAAACGGCTGCGGATTTTATAGGTGAGGAGGAAGATGTCGCTGGGGAAGAAGTGGAATGTAAATTACCGTTGGAGGAGATGAGAATGCTGAAAGAGGAACAGGAAGAACTGGATGGAACGTACCCGGTAGTGGATGCCGTCTCACAGGCCGTAACGCCTGATGATCTTGACAATGCCGGCAACGTATTGTTTAAACTGAATGATGCGGACAAGGATGAGGAGAAATCCCTCCGTGCGGCCCTTACTCTGCACACCATCCGGGAAACAGACCTGTTTGAGATTTTTTTCTCCCAGGTCGAGAATAAGAATGTCATCGACAGTCTGATGGGAAAATATCTGGACGGGGACGGGAACCCGCTGCCCGTGCGGAAAACAAAATCTGTCGTACCTGTATCGGACGGTTGGAAGCAATATCTGTGACCTTTCGGGTGTACCAAAAGCGCATCCCGGAACAAATGCCGGGATGTGCTTTTATTTTTTCGTTTTCTTTACGGATGTTTTCTTCTATTCCTTATTTCCGGACAATTCGTTGTTGATTAACTCTTTGATCTGTTTTTGTGGAATCAGGTAACTGTACTCGGAACCCCCAATCGGAGCCGTTGAGCCCTGCAAGGCCACTTCCACATTGTTCCTGTCCGCACACAATATAATACCGATGGACGGGTTTTCGTCCGGCATCTTTACCTGTCTGTCCAACAGGTTCAGGTAAAAGTATATTTCTTCCGTTTTTTTGCACTTGCTCATTAACAATAGGTTATGTCCTCAAGGTTAAACTGCAACGCTCTGTTGCAGTTTCCGGCTTTCCCCGCAATATCGTTCATAAAACCGTTTCATTTCCCAGAGGTTTCTCGAAGAAAAGCCCGTAGTTCCGGGAAATTCTTTCTGCAAATCAGAAGCAAGTATTTCCACCACCTGTGCTCCATATCCTTTGTTCAAATGTTGTGCGGACAGTTCCTTGCCGATATTTCAATATAATTCCATTGTTGCACTGGTTATCTTGCGTGCAATTTG
The DNA here is from genome assembly GCF_902491285.1 of uncultured Bacteroides sp. Classification (GTDB taxonomy): domain Bacteria; phylum Bacteroidota; class Bacteroidia; order Bacteroidales; family Bacteroidaceae; genus Bacteroides. The sequence continues at coordinate 13,592 of NZ_CABUHK010000099.1, forward strand.
GATTCTTGAACTTATGATTTCTGCTAACAAGATTGTTTCTCTTTTAACCAGGCTGAAAGACGTCTGTGCTTTGTAAGATATGACATCTGCTGACATTTGCTGCCACCTGATGAAATGTTTGTATCATGGTCTTTTGTCCCCTCCTATATTTGCGTTCGAATTCAATTTTATGTCTCACCTTAAACGATTCTACAATGAGAAAGAGAATCCTTTTTTCAGTGCTTTTCGCGTTTTTCGCGGTCGGCTCTTTTGCGCAGGGACAAGGGCTTGCGGGCATCAACGAAGCCACGAGCATGCTGACCTCGTATTTCGATCCGGCAACCAAACTGTGCTATGCCATCGGTGCGGTGCTGGGGCTGGTCGGGGGTATCAAGACCTACAGCAAGTTTTCAAGCGGCGATCCCGATACCAGCAAGACGGCAGCCAGTTGGTTTTTCGCCTGTATATTTTTGATTGTGGCCGCCACCATCCTGCGTTCCTTCTTCCTCTAGCGGCTATGGAATACGAGATAAATAAAGGCGCGGGTAATCCTTTGGAGTTCAAGGGTCTGAAATCACAGTACCTTTTTATTTTTGCGGGCGGGCTTGTCGCGGTGCTGCTTGTGGTGGTCATCCTTTATATAGCCGGTGTGAAGCAGTGGATATGCATTCCTTTCGGACTCCTGTCCGGTTCGCTGCTGGTCTGGCTGACCTTCCGCCTGAATGCCCGGTACGGTGAACACGGACTGATGAAACTGCTGGCGGAAAGACGCCATCCCCGTTATCTGATCCACCGGAGAAGATTATTCCGATTACTAACCAAAAGAAGAACTTATGAGAAATGTACTGAAAGCGGAAACGCTTGAACGGAAGTTCCCCCTGCTGTCTGTGGAGAACGGTTGCATTGTCAGCAAGGATGCCGACCTGACCGTGGCCTTTGAGGTGGAACTGCCTGAACTTTATACTGTGACTGCTGCCGAATACGAGGATATCCACTCATCGTGGGTAAAGGCTGTCAAAGTGCTGCCGGATTTTTCGGTTGTCTGCAAGCAGGACTGGTTCACGAAGGAGACCTACCGTCCTGATTTCCGGGACGGTGAACAGAGCTTCCTGTCGAAAAGCTATGAGCGTCATTTCAACGAGCGCCCGTACCTGAACCACAAATGCTACCTGTATCTGACGAAGACCACGCGTGAGCGCAGCCGGCAGAGGAGTGACTTTAACAGCCTCTGCCGCGGTTCCCTTCTGCCCAGAGAAATGGTTGACAAGGACACGGCGGTCCGCTTTCTGGAAGCAGTGGAACAGTTCGAGCGTATCATGAACGATTCCGGCCATGTCAGCCTGCGCAGGCTGGAGGCGGATGAGATTACCGGCACTGAGGGACGTCCCGGACTGGTGGAGAAATATTTCTCCCTGTCGCTGGAGGATGAAACCGCCGTGCTTCAGGACATCTGTCTTAACCCCGGCGGCATGCGTGTGGGTGACAAGCGGCTGTGTGTGCATACCCTTTCTGATACGGAGGACCTTCCCGTCAGGGTGTCCACTGATATGCGTTATGAACGTATGTCCACCGACCGCAGTGACTGCCGCCTCTCGTTTGCCGCTCCTGTCGGCCTGTTGCTTTCCTGTAACCATATCTATTCGCAGTATGTGTTTATAGACGACGCGCAGGAGATTCTCCGGGAGATGGAAAAAACTTCCCGTAACATGCTATCCCTCTCGAAGTACAGCCGGAGCAATGCGGTAAACCGGGAGTGGACGGAGATGTATCTGGATGAAGCCCATACGAAGGGCGTATTGCCCGTCCGCTGCCACTGCAACGTGACGGCGTGGGCAGAAGACAGGGAGGAACTCAGACGTGTGAAGAACGATACCGGCAGCCAGCTTGCCATGATGGAATGCACGCCGAGGCACAATACGGTGGATGCCCCGGTGCTCTACTGGGCTGGCATTCCCGGCAATGCGGGCGATTTTCCGGCAGAGGAGTCGTTCTACACTTTTCTGGAACAGGCCGTCTGTCTCTTTACGGCTGAAACCAATTACCGGAGTTCTCCCAGCCCGTTCGGCATCCGTATGGCTGACCGCCGGAACGGTATCCCCCTGCATGTTGACATCAGCGACCTGCCGATGAAACGCGGTATCATCACGAACCGCAACAAGTTCGTTCTCGGTCCCAGCGGTAGCGGCAAATCCTTTTTTACCAACCACCTGGTCAGACAATATTATGAACAGGGCACGCATATCCTGCTGGTGGATACGGGCAACAGCTACCAGGGACTGTGCCGTATGATCCATGACCGTACGCACGGTAAGGACGGCATCTATATAACGTATGAGGAGGATAATCCGATAGCTTTTAATCCTTTCTATACGGATTCCGGACAGTTTGACGTTGAAAAACGTGAGAGTATCAAGACGCTGATCCTGACTTTGTGGAAACGGGAGGACGAAGCCCCGAAACGTTCGGAGGAGGTGGCCCTGTCGGGTGCGGTGAATGCCTATATCCGCCGGATTACGGATGACAGGGCGTCCAGGCCGGATTTTAACGGCTTCTATGAGTTTGTCCGTGATGACTACCGCCGTATGATCGAGCAAAAGAAGGTGCGTGAAAAGGACTTTGATATTGACGGCTTTCTGAATGTGCTGGAACCGTTTTACAGGGGCGGGGACTATGATTTCCTGCTGAACTCGGACAGGGAACTGGACCTGACGAACAAACGGTTCATAGTCTTTGAACTGGACAACATCTCCTCCAACAAGGTCCTGCTTCCGGTGGTTACACTTATTATCATGGAAACCTTTATTTCCAAGATGAGAAAGCTCAGGGGAATCCGCAAGATGATATTGCTGGAAGAAGCCTGGAAGGCATTGATGTTCCCCAATATGGCTACCTATATCCAGTACTTGTTCAAAACCGTCAGAAAGTATTTCGGTGAGGCCGTGGTAGTGACACAGGAGGTGGACGACATCATCTCCTCGGATATTGTCAAGGAGGCGATCATCAACAACTCGGACTGCAAGATACTGCTCGACCAGCGTAAATATATGAACAAGTTCGAACATATCCAGAAACTTCTGGGACTGACGGAGAAGGAGAGGGGGCAGATCCTTTCCATCAACCGTGCGAACCGTCCCGGACCTTTCTACCGTGAAGTCTGGATCGGGCTGGGCGGAACACACTCCGCCGTTTATGCGACGGAGGTCAGCGCGGAGGAGTATGCGGTGCGCCCGTAAAGGGAATTTGACGAATGTCGCTTTGGCAAGCGACTGGGCAAG
>NZ_CABUHK010000100.1 GCF_902491285.1 uncultured Bacteroides sp.
ACTTATGATAAGGATATTAGAAAGTGGATTGAAAAAGCGAAGGCAACACGGAATATGGCACTGACGAACTTTGCATATGGTATTGAAAAAGACTGGGAGGCAGTACAGGCAGCTATTGATATCCCCTTCAGTAACGGATTACTGGAGGGGACAGTGAATAAAATTAAAGCGGTAAAAAGACAGATGTACAATAGGGCAGGAAGTAAACTACTGAGAGCCAAGATTCTTTATTCACAATAGAAGAAGTACCACCAAATTTGACGAAGAACCATTTAAAATCACTTTTTACTTTCCACAAGTTTCACGGACTCGTAAGTTGTGGTATGACAGATGTTTACTGTGATTAAAAGTCCTCTTTTTCATCTTTCACATTCTTCACACTGTTCACACTCATAAAGAAGCTCCGAAAACCAAAGCTTAGGTGTTCCGTGATATAGGAGGACATAAGAAAACGAATATGACTGAATACCGGATTGAAATAGTCAGCATGATATTGGCCGAATGCAGTTGACCATCTGGCCGACAGTAGTTGTCCATATAGCCAACTGCATTTGGCTAAGTAGCCGACTGGAGTTGGCTATTAATAAAACTTCATTTGAATGTTTTTCATCTTAGTTCATTTATTACTCGTTGGAGGTTATTATTGGGGATATTTATATGTATAATAGGTGTTGTGGAAAGGATAGATAAGAGAAAAGAAGTAAGATATTTAAAATAAAGTTTGTCTGTCTTAATTTAACTCTCTATATTTGCAGCATCCAGCTAGCCCCAGAGGGGGCGGCGGGGATTTTTTAGAAAAAAGGCGTTTACCAAACATATCTTTCAGTCTCGAATCTCGCAAATTCTTAGTCTGTAAGCGGATATGGCAACGGAGAACGTCCACTATAGGTGTGATTAAACATTATGCTATGCATTGTGTTCTGTATATCTCATCTAGGCGTGGGCTAGCTGCGTTGCTTATCCTTACAGACGGGCAATGCGAGAGCCTGAGACTGAGATAAGCAACAGTACAGACTCCCATGCCTTTTTTTATTTATTGCCCAATCCGGGGAGGCTATAAGCAGACAAAACAAAAAGCAGGAATGAAACGACGTAATTACTTGATAGTTATTGCCCTATTCCTTTTTTCTATCAAGTCTATATCCATGTACGGACAGAATGTGAAGCAGAACATTGATAGGAGATATGATATCATTTGTGAAGGAAATGGAGTAGAAGGTACTTACCTTGTAAAAGTTTGGGTGTATGCAAACAAACTTAATCTGAAGCCGGAAACACTCCGGAAGTATGCTGTTCATGGGATTATATTTAAAGGGGTGACTGGCAGCACAAAGTGTAACGGTCAGAAGCCATTCGCTAAAAGCTTATCTGTTGAGGAAGAAAACAAGGAATATTTTGATGAGTTTTTCGAAAAGAAAAATGCCTATTTGAATTTTGCCACGATTGTAGAAGGCACGTTTGAACGTGTCAAAGTTACAAAGCGGCAATATAAAATAGGTGCTGTGATTTCTGTGGCGAAAGATCAGTTGCGCAAACAATTGGAAGCTGATAATATAATTAGAGGATTGTCTTCGGGCTTTTAAAATGTAACTATAAACTATCAGCATATGAAACGGATATATTATGTTTTTGCCTTACTTTTCTTTTCACTGAACTTATTGGGGCAAGCAAAGAAACCAGAATTAATGGTTGTGCCCAGTTTACCTTGGTGTAATGAGAAGGGATATGTGTTTGAAAGAACGACAGAACTGGGAAGTGAAACGCTTCCTGACTATAAGAGAGCGTTGGCGCAGGATAAGGATTTGATGAATGTCATCTCTAAGATAGGTATTTTGATGGCTGATAAAGGGTTTCCTTTGAAAGACCTTTCTGCTTCTATAAAAAATATGGAAATGATAAATGCTCGGAATGCCATGACTTTGAGTAAGAATTCGGGTGCCGTGCTGACGGAAACGGCACTTGATGTTTTGAAACGAACAGCTAAATGTGACATCATTCTGGAAGTTGACTGGAGCGTGAATGTGTTGGGGCCGAAGAAATCGGTAACCTATAATTTGCGTGGGCTAGATGCTTACACCAATATGCAGGTTGCAGGTGCACAAGGAACAGGGCAACCTTCTTTCTCAGCCGAGATACCTGTATTGGTTGAAGAGGCCATTCTTGTCAATATGGATAATTTTACTTCACAGTTACAGGGGCATTTCGATAATTTGTTTGAAAATGGTAGAGAGGTCTCTATTGATATAAATGTGTTCGATACGGGAGCAGGAGTTGATTTGGAAACCGAGTACGGTGAAAATGAGTTGATTGATGTGATTGAAGAATGGCTGGAGAAGCATTGTGTAAAAGGACGGTTCTTGAAAACAGAAGGCTCGGAGAATTTTGCCATGTTCAATCAGGTTCGAATTCCAATGGTAAATGAAAACGGTAAGGCGATAGATACGGAAGATTTTGTGAAGGAATTGAGGAAGATGTTGCGCAAACCACCATATAATCTCACTTGTAAGGTGATTCCTCACGGGTTGGGAAGATGTCAATTGATTATAGGGGATAAATAGAGAATATTATGAAAAAGATTATAGGTGTATTTATTGTGTTGCTGATGTCTTTCAATGGAATATCAGCGCAAGAGGAATGTGACACTCCTATCGCTGTGTTAATGGCGGAGCGTATTGACGGGATGAATGAAGTGCAGCAAGAATATTTGCGTTCTAAAATGGAACAGTTGGTTGCTTCCCAAGGAATTTCATCCGATTTCTTTTATACTCAGTTCTTTCTTACGGCAGATGTCGTAGGAATGCAGAATGAGGCTGTGCCTACTATTCCGGCAAGTGCGACTTGCCAATGTGACATTATCCTCAAACTGGTGGATAGGGCAGGTATGAAAATTATGGCAACTCAGGTTGTCAATGTAAGAGGGGCAGGTGCCACAGAGGCGAAAGCCATGCAGAATGCCATACGGTTGATAAATCCGCAAAACAAGAAATTACTGGATTTCATCAAAGGAGCAAAAGGTAAAGTTTTGGCCTATTACAATCAGCATACGGCGCAGATTGTGTCACAGGCACATCGGTTGGGTGGTCTGGAAAAGTATGAAGAGGCTTTTAACTTGCTGGCTTCTGTGCCGGAATGTTGTAACCGGTATGATGAAGTGACTCGTGAGATAATAGCCATTTATCCGAAAGCACGGGATAAAATAGGTGAGAATTATTTGAAGAAAGCCCGTAGGATATGGACAGCCAATCAAACAGGGGCTGCTGCCGGGGAAGCTTGCTATTGGTTGTCTTTGATAGATCCTAAGTCTTCTGCTTATTCTAAGGCTGAATCACTTTATGCCGAGATAAAAGGACGGGTACAGGTAGAGGTACAACATGAAATGAAGGTTTATGACGACAACGTTGATTTGGTAAAAGAACAGATAAATGCTGCAAAGGAAATCGGAATGGCTTACGGCAAAGGACAGCAGACGGAGATTAATGTGATAAAATAGTATATAACTAAAAGACTGATAATATGAATCGTATTTGTTGGATGATTGTTTTCTATCTAGTGATGGGGACATCAATTTTGAATGCGCAAACTCTTATTCCCGAACAAAACGGGAAAGGGAAATGGGGATATGTAGACCTTGACGGCAAGAAAGTAATTGATTACAAATTCAAGGAGGCTTATCCTTTTATAGATGGTAAGGCGAAAGTTAAAAAAGGGGAGAAGTGGGGATATATTGATACAAAAGGCAAAGAGGCAATAAAGATTAAGTACTCGGAGATGTACGAGTGGAATGGCGATTATTGCAAAATTGCGGAAGGCGGAAGTGTAAAAGACGGTATTCTCACCGGCGCAAAATGGGGGTATATCAATCGGCGGGGAGATATTATTATGAAAGCTGATTATGACGAGATTGGTCTGTTTAAGGATGGTCTTGCCTATGTAATGAAAGGCGGAAAATATGGTTATATAGATGATAGTTTCCATGTTTTTATTCCTTGTAAATATACTGCGGTCGGAACCTTCAACGAACGTGGATATTGTTGGGTAAACGAAGGTGGCAAATTTGATAAGAAAAAGAACAAGGATGTTGTGAAAGGCGGAAAGTTTGGTGTGTACAAACGCAATGGCGACCTTGTCGTTCCTGTAAAATACAAAGCTATCGGAGTTTTTGACGAGTTAGCACCGGATGCGAATCCATTGATGGCTTCAATTTATAATGATCCGGAATACATCAAGCAACTTAGAAAAATAAGGAAAGACGGTTATGCGTTAATGCGGTACACTCCTAATATATTTAAGTTTAGTTTTGATGTATCTTCCGAGTTTGATTTTTCGAAAACGAAAGAATATGTGGAGAGCCATACGAAAGAGCTGAATGAGTCATATCTGGAGAAAATGTCAGAGGCAGACCGGAAATTAGCGGAAGAATGTGGTAGCTTTGAATTGTTGACATATAGTTTCCTGTCTCCGAAAAAGTTTAGCAAGTTATCCATGACTGAAAACACTTACATTGTAGTATCTAATAAGTTTGGTTTCTCTAGTCTGAATGGAGAAATGCATAAATATAATTATCATAAGTCGAATGAGAAGTTTTTTCATAAAATAGGCATATTTGATGGGAATGGTACAATGTTGCTGCCACCGGATAAGTATGATTTGGCTTATAGCCCTAATAATGGATTTATTACTGTAGCTCGTGAGAAGAAGAAAAGAGTTCAGTCTAATTATTATACTATAGAATCGGGCAAATTACTTTTTAAGGATTGGATAGACGTTGAGGTGGTCACTCCTTTTGAAAAGGGAAATGCTGTTATCGCTACTCATAAAGAACAATATCTGATAGATAAAGAAGGTCGTAAGATTTCTAAAGATTATAGTTTGATTCTTCCTATGAGGGAGAGCGTGTATGTAGTCAAGAATGGTGATAAATGCGGCATTATAGATAGCCTCGGGCATGAAATCATATCTCCTTCTTATAATCTGATCAGTCCTGTAAGTGAAGGACTTATGTGTGCACAAAAGAATAAAGGCGGGTTGTATGGATTCCTTGATAAAAAAGGGGAATTTGCTATTCCGGCTATGTATGAATCTGCACAATCATTTAAATATGGTTGGGCTAGCGTGCGAACAAAATCCGGTTGGGGCGAAATAGAACCGGATAATAAGATGGCTGTGGAATGTAAGTGGAATAATACAGCCGCAAAGGAAGAATGGAAACCAAAACTAATGTGGGTGCAGAAAGAAAACAAAGGTTTGTGGTACTGCCTGTCAACCGAAACAAATCAAATAGCCTTTAATACTGGATATACGGGCTTTAGAAACTTTAATAAGGATTTTGAGGGAGTTGCAGTAGTCTGGGACAAGAACAATAAGGTCGGTTGTATTTCTTCTGACGGTAAAGTCTTGATTCCTTGTATAATGCCAAATGGAAGCTTGGCAATGAAGGCTTATTCGCAGATGCTCAATCAAAAAATGGGAGTATGGACAGAAATCGATACTTACAAATTTATGATTAGAAACAATCAGGAGCGCAATAAATGTGAATTGGCAGGGACTATTGAAAATGATATGTGGGACTATTAAAGAATAAAGAAATGAGAAAAGTAAGACTTTTGATAACGGTACTATTGGTAACGTTCGTGTTTTCTGAGTCTGGGGCACAGGAAACCGTTCAACAAGATATGAAATATCGTCGTAGTTCTATCTATAGCATACTTGTAAGCCATAGCGAACAGGACTTCTGTGACGAGATAAAAGAGCAGTTCCTGGCGATTCCCGTTCCTGATAAATACAATGATCATGGGTTGAGTATAAATGCTGTTGTCGTAGACTGTAAAGGAAAATATACAGAGGATATTACGGACTTTATCAATCGTAACCATATAGCCAGCCGACTTGTAGGGAAATGGTTTAATAGGAACATTCTAACGGGAGAGTGTGACATGGAACTGGTAAAAGAACGTGGTCTTTATAATGCGTCTGAATTTGATAAGGAACTGGCAAAGCGCTCAAAGAGAGGGATAGCCATGTTGCAAGATGCTGGAGAGGATTTAATAGGAAATACCTACTTATTGGTAAATGAGGTTCGCTATATAGATAAAAACGCCCGTGCCAAAACATGGGGACTGGCTTTGACTGTACTTGGCGGTGTTGCCGGAATGGCCACCGGCAATAGCGATTATGTAAAATTGGGACAAAATTATGGTGATATTATAGCTACACTGAAGGGCTTCTCTGTGAAAATACATACTCGTCTTTATCAACTGCTATGGAATGAAGAAGTTGCAAATCAGTTTTATACTCTTTACTATTCGGGAAAAGCGGATGAACAAAAGAGGTTGGCTTTCGAGAAAAATCGAGGGACGTTTCAGATGAAATATGTTGGTGAAGTGGAATCCAGTGGTGCTAAAACGTCTTTCTTGGGTATAAAAGAAGAAGAACCTTTGGTGATGATTCGCAAAGCCTGCCAACGGGCTATTGATGAAAATGTGGCTGACTTACAAAAGAAATATGAACAGTTTAAAATAAAAGCTCCAGTCTTGAATGTGGAGCCGGCTATTACTGTGCAGATAGGAAAAAAAGAAGGCATCGACAAAAGTTCCAGATTTGAAGTTCTTGAAGCCAGGGAAGTAGAGGGTAAGATTGAATACAAACGGATGGGCATTATTAAACCTGTTGCCGATAAAATATGGGATAACCGTTATATGGCAGCGGAAGAGGGGGCTTATGGAGCTGATTTGAAAGCTACAACTTTTGTCAAGGTTAGTGGTGGCGATTTTTATCCGGGAATGCTTGTACGAGAAATCAAATAGTATTGAACTAACATTAGTATTCACTTAAATTAATTATTTATGAAAAAGAATCAGAAACAGAGAAACGGCTTGCATAGTCGGTTCTTAAAGAAAGTCGGACTGTTTTGCTTTATGCTGGCTGTGTTTCCTTCGTTGTGCCATGCAATCGATTGGACACCTAAATATGCAGGAGGGATGCATATTGGTTATGGAACGAGTTCGACAGTGAACGATGTGAAGACTTATTCTGCCCGTGCCATGTTGGGAATGCTTCATGGAATCATGTGGGGGGATTATCTTCAGACATCAATTGGTGTAGATGCTCATATGTTGACGCATTATTACAAGGGGCAGGGTTTGCGTTTTGCCATGACGGGTTACGTCGATTTGCGGGGCTTTTATCCTGTGACCTCTGACTTTTCACCATTCGTGGATTTGGCATTGGGTGCAGGACACTCGCTGAAACCGTCAGGTGGCAAAACTTCTTTCTATTGCGAATTCGGGCCGGGAATAAAGTACAAAAAGTTCACTCTTAGTTGCGGCTTGCAGAGATTTGGAAAAGAGAAAGGCTCTTCTCATTTTTATGTAAAGACAGGTTTTTATTTCTAATATTTAAAGGATTATATTTATGAAAAAGAAAAATAACAACGACGAACTAATTTCCAGAAGACAGTTCTTTAAGAAAGCGGCAGGACTTGTACTTCCGGCAATAGCATTGACTGCATTACCAGGTATTCTCACTTCATGTGAAATTGATGAACCTCTAGTTGAAGGTGGCGAAGGAGGTGGCAGTAGTAGCGGTGGAAGTTGCAAGGGCAATTGTAAATCAGTATGTACAAGGAATTGTGCATCAACGTGTAAGGCATTAGCTATTCATGTACCTTCTAGCTGTAACACAAGTTGTAAAGGATCATGTTATAAAACTTGTAAGAGTACATGCTCACGAACGAATAATAATTAACAGTTCGATGAAGATAAAAGAACAAGATGCAGGTTGGCAGTCCGGCATGGACAAGAACATCACATTCATTGTCACAAAAGACTGCCAGCTTGCTTGTAAATATTGCTATCTTGTAGGCAAGAATGCGAAAGAACGTATGCCTTGGGAGATAGCAAAGCAGGCTGTTGACTATATTTTGGAACGGGAAGAAGAATTCCGGGAAGAATCCGTTGTTTGGGATTTTATCGGAGGAGAACCCTTTTTGGAAATAGATTTGATAGATAGAATTTGTGACTATATTAAGATAGAAATGTTCCGGCGAAACCATCATTGGTTCAACTCCTATCGTTTCTCATTCTCTACCAATGGCATTAATTACCATGAAGTGAAAGTGCAGAATTTTATCAAGAAGAATAGAGGGCATTTAAGTATCGGCATCACTATAGACGGTACGGAGATGAAGCATGACCTGAACCGTGTGTATAAAATTACGGATAAAGGTTCTTACAAAGATGTGGTACGTAATATACCGTTATGGCTGGAGCAATTTCCAAATGCAGGAACGAAAGTGACTATCAGTAGTGCGGATATTCCTTATATTAAAGAAAGTGTTCTCCACCTGTATAGTATTGGCATACACGAAGTTAATATAAACTGTGTTTTTGAACCTGTCTGGAAACAAGGAGATGAGGCTCTTTTTGAGGAACAGCTTATACAACTGGCCGATGCTATTATAGATGGAGGATATTATCAGGATTACACTTGTTCGTTTTTTACAGAGCATATAGGCAAACCTATGGATTGTGTATTGGATAATCAGAATTGGTGTGGAGCCGGTATGATGCTTGCTGTGGATGCAGTGGGTAATTTCTATCCTTGTACTCGTTTTGCCCAATACTCTTTGCGTAGTAAGAAAGCATGGATTATCGGAAATATTCATGACGGCATTGACAAAAACAAGCTTCGTCCATTCTTAACTCTTGACCGTTGTACGCAGAGTGCGAAAGAATGTATTGATTGTGAGGTAGCTAGTGGCTGTGCATGGTGTCAAGGTGAGAACTACGATGCTGCTGACACTCCAACCATTTATCAGCGGAGTACTGCTATCTGCAAAATGCACAAGGCGCGCGTTCATGCCAATAACTATTACTGGAACAAACTTTTCCGTAAGCTGGAATTGGAAGGTGAATGTGATGAGTTTGAGAAGAAGCAAAAGAAGTCAAACAGTGTAATTTGTTAACGCTATGATTCAATATCTGATTATACAATTAGACGATACAAGTACGTCTTTTTGTTATTATGAAAATAATGATAAGGCACGTAGGCTGATAGCTTTGGATGATTTAAAAGCAGGTATATTTTTTGCTATGAAAGAAAACCTGTCGATTCAGTTTGTGTATCCCGATTACGGACTTCCTGATGAATATAAGGAAACTATCGAATCTATTGACCATAGCAAGATTGTCCCCGTCGGTTGTCAGGAAGAAGCAGATGTGGTTGTTTTCAATGATTGGAGCACATTTTTAAGTTATCAGTTTGCTCCAGGTCGAACTTATGTGCTTCGAACATCAAAAAAGGATTTCTTTGATAAGTATTTGTCTTTAGATTGTATTCTACCAAGGATATATCGTTTAGGCACTTATATACGACTCAACACCTAGCCGTGTGCCATAACTTTTAGTTATAAATAAAAAGCTCTTTCTAGTTGGTGTTAACTGGAAAGAGCATGTTTCTTTTTCGACTGCTAAGATAGCAATTATTTTTCTATTTTCTCATTATAATCAATAATATTTTTCAGCACTGCTATCATTTTTTGCGCATCACGTTCGTTGTCAAATATGCAATTAATAACTGGATTGCTCATATCTCTCATAATTACATTGATTTTATATTCCGTTATCTCTGAATTAGTAGTTTTATTTCCAGTAGTAGCACCCGCCAACACACCTACACCTCCAAACAATAGTCCTCCCACGATGCTTCTTCCAACCATACTGCCTGTAGATGTAGATGTTTTATATGACTTTTGATTATTAATGTTGAAATCAATAATATCTGAATATTTATAAGCTCTACTATTCATAATAATAGTCTCATGTTTATCATATACTAAAATTATAGATTCCTTATCTATATACGAATTGCTTGTGGTTTTAATCTCTAGTGTTTCATAACCATAAATTTCTCGTAGATTCCTTTTCCATGATGTGGTTTCCTTTTCTATACTCATGTTATTTCCTAAAGAATTAGCAAACAAGATAATCAAAATAGGTACAAGAGCAAAACAGATAATAATTAAAATAATTGCCATAATAATTGTGTGTTTATTGGTTAATACTAAATAATAATGTTTCGACTTAGTTAGCAATAACCATACGCATATATATGAAAAGACGCAGATAATTGCTCCACGCCCCTTGGCTCACCACAAGCCATTACACACTGAGCAAGAAATCTGCGTCTATGCTGATTCCTCAACGTGTGTAATATATAACTCGTTCATTCTTGAGGTGGTGATTCAGGGACGATTGAGCTATATTATCATAAAAAGCGTACCACCTATTCGATGATACGCTGCAAATATAAGAATAACTTCATAAATTACAAACGGTTAGTCCTTCTTCTTTTCTTTCTTATCTTTAGATTCATCCTCTTTAGGTGTATCTTTGCTTTCAAGATGCGCCATCCTCCGAAGCAATTCATCAAACGCTTCTTTAGGTACAGAGAGGTTGATATTAAATTGCATTGTCTTAATATCCTCTAATCTTATTTCTTCTTGTTTTTTCTTCTTTCCCATAATTAAGCAACATTACGCAAAAGTAAATTAAATCTTTGAGAATCGGTAAAATTCCGAGTGTTAAATCGGAAAATAAATTCATCAATATACTTTTGCAAATGTTTTCTGCTTACTCGAATATACGTTCCTAACATCATTCTGTCAAAATGAGACCAAACATTTTCGATACCATTTGTACTAACAACGATTATTTCACCTTCATTAGTAGCATATGTTGTACCATAAAAGTGTTTGCTATGGTCTACATCTCTTTGCTCATAATCAATATTAATACCTGGATACCCAGCTCCATCTGTATAAACAACACTTCCTTCTTTTACATATTCATTTACGATAGAAAGTAGTGTATTTCCATGAATGTTAGGAACTACTTTAGCTATAGTTTTCCCATTTCTTTCTCGTATTCCAAATACAGGAACTTTATCTTTGTAGCTACGTCCTTGACATCTCTCTACTTTCTTATCTTTATGACGATTTCCGTTCTTTCCGCCCACAAATGTTTCGTCTATCTCAACCTCACCGGATAATGTATGACTATTCTCCATCTCCATATATTGCCTAATTTTATGAAGCATATTCCACGCTGTTTTTTGAGTTATGCCTAAATCTCTAGCCAATTGACATGATGAAACTCCTCTCTTATGTGACAAGAATAACATCATAGCATAGAACCAAGCTCTCATAGGCAGTTTAGTATTGGCAAATGCTGTTCCGGTTTTTACATCGAAATATCGTCCGGTATTCTTGCACTTATATTTCCCATTACTACATTTATAAACCTTAGACGTTAGGTCAAATGGTGATACTACCTTGCCGTCCCAACGCATCTTCTCAAAATACCTGATGCAACTTTCTTCATCGGGAAAGTTTTCAGATAGAGTTAAAAGAGTAAAATAGGTTTTCATAACGTCAAATTTTTATCTATTCAAACATATTAAAAATCAACGGTATTAGCAAACAATTTGCCACAAATTTTCAGAGAGGTTCTTCGCAAGGATGCTAAAAAACATCCTTGCAGAACATACAGAACTATTACCGTTTATAAACTATAAACAGTAAATTTGCCCGAAGTAATAACCATTAAAACTACAAGAATATGAGCAAATTTATTGAATTACCAGTATTTCCATCAGGTTTAAAAGATGCAGAATATGCATATATGCCTGTGAATATAGAACAAATAGCATATGTAATGCCTTCATCTAAGAATAGATGTAAACTTTATTTTTCTGCTAATGAATATATAGATGTAGATATTGATATAGAAGAAATGAAGGTAATAGTAAAGTGTACAGAGCAAATAAAAAGTGCAAACGATATGGATTAACGCTTTAAATAGCTTCTTTTTAAAAGAATATCAGCCCTTTCTTCTAGCGTTGATATTCTTTTTTCTTCTTCTTCAATCATATTAAATCCATAAATACCAACTTCTTTAGCTAATTGCATAGCAAGTAATTTGTTTTGCAACTCAATTCCATTTACTAATCTTTCCAATAATTCTTCTTTCTTTTCCATAATCTTTGTTTTTAAATTGTTAATATAACTTTTTGTTATGACCCGACTATCTAGTGTCGGGTCGGATATAAGTGCCATCGTTTAAATATCATATTTACTGATATAGCAGACTTTACAGATGTAGACTTTACTATTTACAAGCAAGTATTACAAACTGTTTCGAAGATGATTGCATTATGTTATGTTCAGGGAGGGAATCCGCAACTTAATCTGCTGACTGACCGTATCATGTTAGACAGGATGAATAACTGCAATGCCGGATGGGAAAGCATAACATTGGCACCTGATGGGAAGTTTTATGTTTGTCCGGCTTTTTATCTGGAAGGTGAAGAAGCTGCCATAGGAGATTTGAAAAAAGGTCTTGACATCAAGAATGCACAACTTTATCGTTTGGATTATGCTCCTCTGTGCCGTATCTGTGATGCTTATCAGTGTAAACGTTGTATTTATCTAAACAGGAAAACTACGTTGGAAGTAAATACTCCTTCGCATGAACAATGTGTTGTTTCGCATCTGGAACGAAATGAGGCACGTGCATTATTGGCTGTTATCCGCCAATCAGGGAGTACTTACATGAATAATGTGGAAATAAAAGAAATAACGTATCTGGATCCTTTTGATATAGGAAAGAAATGAAAAAAGTAGTTGGAAAAGTGACGGAGGAAGAGAAGAGTGAAATTCAACAGCTCTTTGAACGTCAGAATGGCTTGAATGAATTGGCTAAAATTGTATCTGCTGATAATGATGCTTTATATGAAAAATTAGTGAAAGACTTGGGAGAGACTGGATCCAAGTTTCAGGACTGGTGGAATCGTATGGCGGAGTATTATCAGTGGGAGAGTGGAGAAGGCACTCATTGGGAGATTGATTTTGTGACTAATGATATTAACTTAGTTTATGAATGAGGTTTTCTTGAATGAATGTTGAGAATGAATGATTATTTAGTATGTACAATTAGTAAAATGAATGTATTATGAAGCAAATTTTATGAAAAATGGCTGTATGTATGGCAGTAGTCAGTAGTGCTGTTATCGTTTAGTGTATGTTCTTGTGGCGATGATGACGAAGATCCGGTCGGTTCACGTGATTTTCATAATGAAACGGGAGAGTGGTAATAAGCTCTCCTGTTTTTTTGTTCTATTTATATATAAGGTATTGGGAAAAGTTGCCTGACAGAAAAGAAATAAGAAAAGTGAAATAAAGTTTGTCTGTCTTAATTTAACTCTCTATATTTGCAGCATCCAGCTAGCCCCAGCGGGGGCGGTGGGATATTTTTCTTATTTAAGAAAGGCGTTTACCAAACGTTATCTTCTGAACTCAAATCTCGCAAATTTGAAATCTACAAGAAGATAAGGCAACGGAAAGCGTCCACTGAGGATGTTTTATCAAACACTATGCTTTGTGTAGTGTTCTGTATATCTCATCTTGGCGTGGGCTAGCTGGCGTTGTTTATCCTTGTAGATGGGCAATGCGAGAGCCTGAGTTCGGGATAAGCAAAAGTACAGACTCCCATGCCTTTTTTATATTTACCGCTCAATCTGGGGAGGCTATAAGCTACAAATAACACGCAGATGAATTACAAAGCTCCCAATTCTTTATTTTATTGTTTGAATGCTGTTCCTATTAAAGTTATCGGAACTTTTTGTGCGTTATTCTTGTGTATGGCTATTTATGCGCAAGATGTCACAGTACGAGGGAAGGTTACTGCTCACGGAGAGGGAATGGCAGGTGTGACCATTGTTGTGAAAGGCAGTAATGGGCAACAAGGTACGATTACCTCAATTGATGGCAATTACTTGTTAAAAGTATCTGGAAAAGAAACTCTTGTCTTTTCGTATATCGGCTATGAAACGATGGAAGTTCCGGTGAAAGGACGTACAACTATCAATGTAGGGATGAAAGAAACATCTCTGGCTGTTGATGAGGTAGTCATTACTGTACCTTATGGCACAGTTAAAAAATCTACTTTCACCGGTTCCGCAGGAGTCGTTGATAAAAAATTGATTGCCTCATCACAAGTCAGTAGTGTCTCGAAAGCATTGCAGGGCAGTGTGGCAGGCTTACAATCATTCTCAACGAGCGGACAACCCGGAGAAGACGCCAGTATTTATATTCGTGGCATCGGGTCGGCCAATGCGTCTACCAATCCGCTTTACGTAGTAGACGGTGTTCCTTATGACGGCGCTTTGTCTTCCATCTCTTCACAGGATATTGCTTCTATCACTGTGTTGAAAGATGCTGCGGCTGCTACGTTGTACGGTTCACGTGCTGCAAACGGTGTAATTATGATTACCACCAAACAGGGCGTTGACTCTGCTCCGGTTATCGAATTGTCCGCCAAGTATGGTTTCTCAAGCCGTGCGGTAAGAGACTACGACCAGTTAGGTACCAATGATTATTTTATGCTGCAATGGGAAGCTATGCGCAATAAATATATGGATGATGGTCATTCGGCAGAAGATGCTGCGCAGAGATCTTCATCCGAGTTGATATCTACTATTGGTATTAATCCTTATGGAAGCAAATATGGCCAGCCGGTTGGCGTAGATGGTAAATTGGTAGCAGGAGCTACCCCGCTGTGGGATGACAGTTGGGAGGATGCTTTGACGCAAGATGCGCACTATACGGATTTGAGTGCCCGAATCTCAGGTGGAAGTAAGAAAACGAAATATTACTTCTCGCTGGGTTATCTGAACGATCAGGGCGCATATATCTGTTCAGGTTTCAAGCGTTATACACTACGTTCCAATATCACTTCCGATTTGCGTGATTGGCTACAAGTCGGCTTGAATGTTTCGGGCACTCATTCTGTTCAGGATTATCCGAAGCAGAATGATACCGCAATTGGTAACATCGTATTGGCTGCACGTTCATTACCTTCTTTTTATCCGGTATATGAGCGGAATCCTGATACAGGCGAATATTTGCGGGGTGACGATGGAAATAAAATCTATGACTATGGAAACTATCGTAAAAGTTCTTATCGCGGTTATAATTTTGTCCAATCCATGCCTTATGACAAAAATGAGATAAAGCGAGATGCGGCTTCAGTACGTGGATATTTGCAGATTACTCCCATTAAAGGATTAACTTACAAAACCTCTTTGAGTATAGATTACAACAGTAAGTTTTCGCACGATTACTCGAATCCTACTTATGGAAAAGAACCGTTGGTTGGTTCGGTTAGCAAGCGCAATTACCGCACTACGGGTATGACTTTCAACAACGTGGTGAACTGGACGCATATTTTTAAAGGTATCCACAGTGTCCATTTGATGGCGGGACAAGAGTATTATGAATACAATACTTCCAACTTTGGCGGTTCACGTACCGGCGTCATAACTGACGGCTTTTTTGAGCCGGATGCAGCTTCTACATTGACAGGTTTCAGTGGCAACAGCGATCAGTATAAGTTGATGAGTTATTTCGGTAGTGCCGAATATTCTTTCAACCAGCGTTATTTCTTATCAGCATCCATGCGTACCGACGGATCGTCACGTTTTCATCCCGACAACCGTTGGGGAACATTCTGGTCGTTCGGTGCTTCCTGGAAAATCCATCAGGAGTCTTTTATGAAAAGTGTCGCCGACAGATGGCTGTCAAACCTGAGTCTTCGTGCCAGTTATGGTGCTCAAGGTAATGACAATGTAGGTTATTATGCTTATCAGGAATTATACGATATCGGTAGCTTCCTGGGTGAGACTACCCTTCACGCTTCCCGTCTGGCAACTCCTGATTTGTCGTGGGAAACGAATCTGAACTTTAATATCGGTTTGGACTTCGGCTTCTTGAATAACCGTATCAATGGTACGATTGAATATTTTAACCGTGCGTCCAAAGATTTGCTGTTCAACCGTGATTTGGTACCTTCTTCCGGTTTCAGTTCCATTGATGCCAATATTGGTAAATTGAAAAACTACGGTTGGGAGTTTACTGTGAATGCTACACCTGTGTTGACTCGTGACTGGACATGGCGGTTGTCGGTAAATATGACGACTTATAAAAATAAAATAGTGCAATTACCTACGGAAGTAATGTGGCAAGGCAGCAAGAAATGGGTACAAGGCGGTTCATTGTATGACTTCTGGTTGTATGAATGGGGTGGTGTAGATCCCGAAACCGGAGATGCGCAATGGGCTTATTATGACGCTGACGGTACGAGGCATTTGACCAATGATTATTCGGCTCTGACTTCTGATAAGAAAGTGAAAGCCGGTAGCTCTTTACCGAAATTGAGTGGTGGTTTCCAATCGGACCTTACATGGAAAGACCTGTCGTTATCTATGTTGTTCTCTTATGGTATCGGTGGAAAAATCTATAATAATGATATAACGATGCTGATGAGAGTAAACGGTGGTAACGGGGATAGTATGAGTAAAGAGCTTCTGAACCGCTGGACACCGGAAAATACAAATACAGATATTCCCCGGTTGACACAGGATGGGACAAGCAAGTTTACCTCTTCTTCTACACGTTGGCTGGTAGACCGCTCTTTCCTTCGTTTAAAAACAATAACACTCAACTATAACTTACCGAAGAAATGGTTACACCCGCTGACTCTGAAAGATGCAAGCGTCTTTGTGCAAGCTGAAAATATGCTGACATTCAGCAAACAGCAGGGACTTGACCCGGAACAACCGGTCAGTGGTATGGCTTCTTTCCGTTATCCGGCTATGAAGACAATTTCATTTGGTATCAATGTAAAACTTTAAAATGAATACAACAATGAAGATAAA